>JAZQFD010000040.1:0-47991 GCA_045539335.1 Eubacteriales bacterium | reverse complement strand
GCCAAAAAATTTCTACATCAAATTTTAAAAATTGTTGTCACAAAACGCTTTTTCAAACGTATATTAAAGGGGGAGTGTTTTTTCTTTATTCATATCCAGCTTTTTGCTTATTCCGGAATCTAAAACACCAACTTTAATTGTCCCGCTTTTCCCTGTCGATATATGTCAAGCAGCGGGTAAATCCATCGTTTCAACTGCATACTGTTCGTCAAGATCTTCATCATTGGGATAATTACCGCCGTTTTCTATAGATGTTGAAGTAACGGTAGAGGATGAGGTTGTTTTTGTTGATGACGACTTCTCGTCACTTGGCTCTTCCCGATCGAGAATAACTCTATAATTTGGTTCAGCGGCATACACATAATCCAATTTCTCCAATTCTTTGATGGCGTCCAATACCGCTTGTTTTGTTTTTTCTTTCAAAATGATTGTATATTGTTGCCGATAGGTTTCTATATTTACCCGACCAAGATCAATTGCCTCTTTGGAATATTGATTTTTCCAAATCACTGATTCATAATCCACACAGGAAAACATCTCATCCGAGAGTGGTTCATACAAATCCGATGACGCACGGGTCAGCAGCACAAGAACTTTGCCTGCCTCAAAATCCTGCTCCAAACGAGAAGAACAAAAGCACTTTTCTTCTGCCAGCATTTCCTTGGTACCGAATTTTGAAGCAACGGAAAACTCCTCAATCAAATTATAATTAGGCTCTGCGCTATACACATAATCCAGTTGCTCCAACTCTTTAATGACTCTCAAAACGTTTTCTTTGGTGTGAACACTTAAAGAAATCAAAAAGATCTGCTGATAGCCGGAAAAATCAACCTTCTTTGCGGTATCTTTTTGATAGCGATTCTTCCAAAGGACATACTCATAATCAGGATTGGAAAAATTCACTTTATCCGATACCACATAAGGATTAGACACCGATGCCTTTAAGGTTAAAACCACTTCTGAGGTTTTAAATTCATCTTCTAAAGTCGCTGTGCAATAGATCTTTTCTTCTTGGGGTATTTTGTTTGTATCTTTATTTTCCGACAGAGCTTGATCTTCGGGCACATCGGAAAGCACCCCATCCAAAGCAGGATCATTCGGTTTTTTACATCCCGCCAAAGGCCACAAAAGCAATACCACAATGCAAATTAATGCAACGAATCTTTTTTTCATCTGAATGATCCTCCTTTTTATCGTTTTTCAAAGAGTGTTCTCTCTACACAATAAACGATTCAAATAAGAAAAATGTTGCATTCCGCAAGGTTTTTTACAAATAAAAAATGCCATCTGTTCAGATGGCATTTTCAATTTTATTTTTTAAAAAGTTTATCTTCCCATTTTTTGAAGTATTTAAAAGTCATGGGCCAGATGGCGCCCACAAACAAAACGGTGCAGAAATAGGAAAGAGCCTTGGCGGTATAGATCCCATGACCGCCGGGCAGGAGTTTGAATAAGAAGTCGGTTCCTTCCAGCACCACCACGGTGGCCAACAGACCGAATACAAATCGGGCGAGGCGATTCCAGAAGTTTCCGTTGATCTCATAGCGGATCCAATGCACATCCAAAAGATATGCCACATTGAAGCCCAGCACCGCACCCAGCATTTTATAAGCATTCTTGCGAGCGTGCTGGATCAGGGTGATATCGGCGGTGGTGGGGAAGTCGTAGAGCTCCATAAAGACCACCAGCCCCAAAGAGAGCATCAGAAGCCCGCCGAACAGCAGCTTCATCCACTCGGGATTTTCTGCGCATTTTTGAATGAGGGGATAGAGGGCAAAGACCAAAATCAAGGCGATGACAAAGGAAACCGAGGTATCCCAAAGGGTATGAACCCCTAAATACATCCGAGACAAGGGGATGAGGATACATAGCGCCATGGAAAGATACCGAAGCCACTTGATCTTGGTCAGGCGGGCGATACCGCCAAAGGTGCCCACCCCGCTTTGAGTATGACCGCTGGGGAAGGAATAGCCGGTGGCTTTGGCCCGAGCGCTTTCCACAATGGTGAAATTCGGATCTCGCACCCAAGGGCGGGGGATGCGAAAGAGTACCTTCAATAATTGATTGATCAAGGTGCCTAAAAGACCGATGGTCAAGAGATAATAACCATCTTTTTTATCGATGCACCAAAGAAACAGCAGGGCAACGCCCATGAATACCAGCTCTTCGCCACAAACGGTGATGGCCTGCATCAAAAAATCGCAGACCGGATTGCGAAGATCTTCCAATAAATAAAGAAACTGCATAGAGTTCCCAATTCTCCCTTCCGATTGATATCCATAATATAACATAAGTCCTTTGAAAAGTAAATATACTTTTTGTGAGAGGAGTGTATTTTTCTATGACAGTGGTAACCATTCGTCCGGGAGACAGTTTGTATAAGATTGGGAAAAGCTATGGCGTTTCGGTGGATCAGCTGGTGCGTGCCAATGGCATTGATCCCAATAAATATTTGGTGATCGGCGATAGCCTGATCATTCCTTCGGCAGAGGAAAAGCGGGGGCCGCTGATTGTGAACGGCTATGCCTATCCCTTTATTGATCGGGAGGTGCTGCGCAAAACCTTGCCCTATCTCACCTATCTTTCGGTGTTCAGCTATGGAGTGGACGACGAGGGAGGCTTGGTGCCTCCCCAGACCGACGATCGAGAGGTTCTCTCTATGGCCAGAGCGGCAGGGGTGACCCCTATTTTGGTGTTGACCACCGTGGATGAAAGCGGCGGCTTCAACAGCCAGCGCAGCGTGCGGCTGTTGGAAAGCTCGGAGCGGCGGATGCGCCTTGCTAATGAACTGCGGCAGGTGATGATGGAGAAGGGCTACCGAGGGGTGGATGTGGATATGGAATACATCCCCGGCGAATTTCGACAGGCCTATACCGATCTGGTGACCTTTTTGAAGGAGCAGCTGGCTCCCTGGCCGGTGCTGATTGCCCTGGCGCCCAAAAGCAGTCGGGAGCAGCGGGGGCTTTTATATGAGGCCCATGATTATCAAGGCATGGGCGCCGCTGCAGATCGGGCGCTGGTGATGACCTATGAATGGGGGCATACCTATGGCCCGCCCATGGCGGTGGCACCCATCAATCAGGTGGAGCGGGTGCTGAACTATGCAGTGAGTGAGATTCCGCCGGAAAAGATTTTGATGGGCCTGCCCAATTATGGCTATGATTGGCGCCTGCCCTATGAGCAGGGGTGTCCTGCCCGCTCCATCGGCAATTATGAAGGGGTGGCCCTTGCCCGCAAGTATGGGGCGGAGATCCAATTTGATGAGATGGCGCAGTCTCCTTGGTTCCGCTATTATGATAAACGGGGTCAGCAGCATGAGGTATGGTATGAGGATGCCCGCAGCTATCAGGCAAAATTGACCCTTCTCCATGAATTAGGTTTGGGCGGGGTTAGCATTTGGAACATTATGCGATTTTTCCAGCCGCTTTATACATTGCTGGATGGGTATTTTGACATTGTGAAGAATTAAAAGAAGACGGCAAGGAGTTCCTTGCCGTCTTTTAATATTATTTTTCTGCAGGTAAGATACCCTTATAGATGAAATCCTGAATGTGTTGGTTGCCGGTCTTTTGATTATAAGTCAGATACCACACACCGTTGATCATCTGGCCGCCGCCTCCATTCTTTTGGTCGATCTCCAAGGGGAAGACCTCTTGGCGGATGGCATATCCGTCCAGCACCACCTTCATGGCGATGTTCACCACGTCGGTGCTGTTTAAGGTGGTTTTCACCAGAGAGAGCAGCTGCTTGGCAATCTCGGGATATTCCAAGACATTCTTGGTCTTGAGCTTATTAAAGCAGGCGCTTAAAATAATCTCATGCATCTCGGAGCGAGCGCTGGTGCCGCCCACATTATAGCGGGCTCGGCTCATACCCAAAACCTGCATGCCGGAAAGGGTCTGCTTGCCGGTGGATTGAATCAGCTTGGGAGCAATGCCCCGCTTGCTGGCCAATTCTTGAATATGCTTATTGGCTTGCTTGCGGTAGACCTCCGTTACCTCCATTTCAATGCCGCCCAGGGTGTCCACAATCTTTTCCATATTGGAAAAGTTGACCGCTGCGTAGTTCACAATATCGGTATTGAAATTCTGGTTGAGGGTTTTGACCGCCAGTTCCGGTCCGCCGAAGGCATAGGCATGATTGATTTTATCCTGCCCCCGTCCTTCGATGGTCACATAGGTGTCTCGCTGGATGGCGGATAGGCGGATCTCTTTATTCTTATGATCCAAGGAAACGATGATGATGCTATCGCTCCGCCCCTGCATGGAGGAATCGGTGGTATCAATGCCGAACAGGGCAATGTTGGTGATGGTATTGGTATGAAAGTCCTGATTCTGCACACCGGCCTCTTCTTTGGTCAGGCTCTGCTCGGTTTCCATGCCGCTGAACACATAGGAATAAATGCCCATGATGACGCCGACGCAAACGATCAAAGTGGCCAAAAAAGCGGTGCCGAATAAAATGGAAAACTTGCCCAGACGGGTGCCATAGACCTTATTGAAATTTTTGCGGAACTTCTTGAAAAACAATTTAAGATTTCGCATAAAATCCATTCCTTTTATTTAGAGATAACAGCCAGGGTCTGCTGAGCGATGGCCAACTCCTCGTTGGTGGGGATCACGCAAAGTTTCAAGGTAGATTCGGGGGTGGAGATTACCTGCGCCTTGCCACGCTCCTGATTCTTCTCATCGTCCAGATAAGCACCCAAGAATTCCAAGGGCTTCACAATGGCCTTGCGGAGCTTGGCATTGTTTTCGCCGATGCCTGCGGTAAAGACCACGGCATCCACACCGCCCATAGCGGCGGCATAAGCGCCGATATACTTGGTAACCTGATAAGCAAACATATCCAGAGCCAGTCTGCAGCGTTCGTTGCCATTGTCGGCACCGGCATCCAGATCACGGAAGTCGGAGGATACGCCGCTGACGCCCAAAGCGCCGCTCTTCTTATTCATGATGGTGTTCATCTCATCGGGGGTCAGGTTCTCTTTGTTCATGATATACATGGCCACAGCAGGATCGATATCGCCGCAGCGGGTACCCATCATAATACCGGCCAAGGGAGTAAAGCCCATGGAGGTATCCAGACATTTGCCGCCCTTAACGGCGGTGATGGAAGAACCGTTGCCCAAATGGCAGGTTACGATATTCAGCTCCTCCGGCTTCTTGCCCAAGAGCTTTGCACACTCAGCGGCCACATAGCCATGGGAGGTGCCGTGTGCACCGAAGCGGCGGATGCCGTATTTCTCATAATACTCATAGGGGATGGGATACACGGCAGAGGTAGCAGGCATATCCTGATGGAAGGCGGTATCGTATACGGTAACCTGAGGCACATCCTTGCCCATGACCTCTACGCAAGCTCTGAGTCCTACAACGGCGGGAGGATTGTGCAGAGGAGCAAACTCGGTCAGACCGTCCAAGGTATTGATCTTCTCTTCGTCCATCAAGGTGGCTTCCACAAAGATTTCACCACCGTTTACCACACGGTGACCCACGGCGGAAATTTCCGCAACATCCTTAATGACGCCCCATTTCTCATCGGTCAGGTACTGCAGTACCAATTTAATGGCGGCGGCATGGGTGGGAAGTGCAGCGTCCAGCTCCAGCTTTTCGCCCTTGGCCTGATGGATCAGCTGGCTGCCTTCAATGCCGATGCGATCGCAAAGACCCTTTGCCAGCACCTCGCTGTTGTCCATATCGATCAGCTGATACTTCAAAGAAGAACTACCTGCATTAATCACCAAAATTTTCATATTTTCATACTCCTTTAAAAAAGTCTTTTATTTTCCATCAAATTATTATATAATAGTTTTATAAAATTTTCAACCATATTTTGAGGGGAGGGCAAAAAGAATGATTTATTGCGTGGTCAGCGAATTTAATCCGTTTCATAACGGCCATCGGCATCTTTTGAAGAATTTGCCCTCCGGGGAAGAAGATTATACCGTTTGTATCATGAGCGGGTCCTTTGTTCAAAGAGGGGAGCCTGCGGCCTTTGATAAATGGAGCCGTGCCCAAGCGGCGGTGGATGGGGGCGCCGATCTGGTACTGGAGCTGCCTTTGCCCTTTGTGCTGTCGGACGGAGATCGCTTTGGCGCAAAAGGCGTGGAGCTGGCGGCGGCTTTGGGTCAGCCGGTAACCATGGCCTTTGGCACCGAATCGGCCGATCTTGCCCCCTTGGTGCGCCTTGCCTCGGTGGAGGAGGCGGATTTAGCTCCTTTGATGAAGGAGCATCTGGAGGCCGGCTGCTCTTATGGCGAAGCCCGCCAACGGGCGCTGGAGGCATTGCTCCCCGAGGAAAGCGCCTTGCTGCGCTCCCCCAATAATTTGCTGGCCTGCGGCTATATTCGGGCTTGCCTTGCCCATGGGTTGAATTATAAGGGAATCCTTCGTTCCGCCCCCCACGACGGTCAGCCGGTGGGGGAGGTGGCCTCGGCTTCTTATATCCGTGCTCATCGGGAGGAACTGGAGCGCTATTGTCCTACCCTCCAAGCTCCTGCTTTGGATGTCACCGCCGCCCAGCGAGGGATGATGACCCTTCTAAAGACCAAAACTGCCCGAGATCTTCGCTCTTGCGCCAATATCAGCGAAGGGCTGGAAAATCGCATTTTGGCAGCGCTGGAGCAGGCGGAGAGTCTGCCTGCCCTGCATGATCGCATTAAAACCAAGCGGTATTCCCATGCCAAGCTGCGCCGTGCGGTGGCATCGGCGGCCTTAGGGATCCCCAAAGATCTGCCCCTGCAGGAAGTGCCTTATTTGCGGGTGCTGGCCTTGGGGGAGCGGGGAGCATCCCTTTTAAAGAGCCTGAAAAAGACGGCAAAATTGCCGGTTTGCCAAAGCGGAAAAGAATGCGAAGCCGTGTCCCCTGCGTTTTTTGAGGTGGAGCGGTATGCCGCCGATCTTTGGAATTGCTGGAGCGAGCAGCCTGCCCCCAGCGGAGAGGAATATCGGCGGGTGGCAAAAATCAAGTTGTAATTTTTGCCAAAATGGTCTATAATAGTAATGATTGAAATGTTTGCAGGGTGCGCCCTGTTGATAAAAGAAGTCCTTTGATCGCCTATGAAGGGCTTTATGATGCCTGTTGAAAGTGCTATTTTCAAGAGGTTTATTTTGTGTTGTCAGAAAGGGAATTTATGCAAAAAACGAAAAAACAAACGGTGGAGCGTGCCCGTGCCCGCTCCACAAAGAAATACCGTGTGGGGGAGAAGCTGGATCTGGAAAGCCTGCTTTCCAATCAGGATCTGATTCAGGCCGCCGGCGGAAAGCGGGGCGGCAATGTGCCGGCAGAAAAGCTTTCTAAGGAAGCGTCCGTTAAAAAGCCCGCCCCCAAAAAGCCTGCCGCCGCCAAGGGGGCACCCAAGCGGAGCCGCAAGGCCCCCTCTAAATTGAAAATCATCCCCTTGGGAGGATTGGATGAGATCGGCAAGAACATGACCGTTTTTGAATATGAGGATGATATGATTATTCTCGATTGCGGCATGGCCTTCCCCGATTCCGATATGCTGGGCGTGGATCTGGTGATCCCCGATATCAGCTATCTTCGCAATAATCTTAAAAAAATCCGAGGCATCTTTTTGACCCATGGCCATGAGGACCATATCGGGGGATTGCCTTATGTGTTAAAAGAGGTCAATGTGCCGGTCTATGGCACCAAGCTGACCTTAGGATTGGTGCGCCGCAAGCTGGCGGAGCATAAAATGGATAAAACCGCCATGCTGATCGAGACCCGCTACGGCACGGTGGTGGAGCGGGGCTGCTTCAAGGTGGAGTTTATTAAGGTGAATCACTCCATCCCCGATGCCGCCGGCTTTGCCATCCGCACGCCGGTGGGCAATATTATCCATACCGGCGACTTTAAGATCGATACCACCCCCATTCACGGGCGCCCCATTGATCTGGCTCATATCGGAGAGCTGGGCAAAGAGGGGGTTTTGCTGTTGATGGCGGATTCCACCAATGCCGCCCGCCCCGGCATGGGTTCTTCGGAAAAGAGCGTGGGGAATGCCCTCCTCTCTATTTTCGAGGGGGCGCAGGATAAGCGGATCATTGTGGCATCCTTTGCCTCTAATGTCCATCGGGTGCAGCAGATCGTGGATGCCTCGGTAAAATTCGGCCGCAAGGTGGCGGTGTCCGGCCGCTCCATGGAAGGGGTCATTACCGTTGCTCAGGAATTGGGCTATCTGAAGATGCCCAAAGGCACCCTCATTCCCTTGGAGCAGGTCTCCAAATATCCCCGTAATAAAATCACTTTGATCACCACCGGCTCCCAAGGGGAGCCCATGAGCGCCCTTTATCGCATGGCCTTCTCCGATCATCGTACCGTATCGGTGGATTCGGGGGATTTGATCATTATTTCCGCCAATCCCATTCCCGGGAATGAGCGGTTGGTCAGCCGTGTGATCAATGAACTGGAAAAGCTGGGCGCTACCGTGGTGGATAATAAGCGTGCCAATGTGCATGTGTCCGGCCATGCCTGCCAAGAGGAGCTGAAATTGATCCTATCCTTGGTGAAGCCCCAGTTCTTTATGCCTGTTCACGGAGAGTATCATCATCTTTCCTGCCATGCCAAGCTGGCAGAAGAAACCGGCATGGATCCCGATCATATCTTTATCGGAGAAAACGGCAATATGCTGGAGCTGGATAAAAAATCCGCCAAGATCACCGGCTCGGTGCAGGCAGGAAAAGTCTTTGTGGACGGTAGCGGTGTCGGCGATGTGGGGAATATCGTGTTGCGGGACCGCAAGATCCTTGCAGAGGACGGTATTATTATGGTGGTTGCCGCCATTGATCATGAAACCGGTCAATTAGTCAGCGGCCCCGATATCGTTTCCCGAGGCTTCATCTATGTGCGTGAAAATGAAGACCTGATGGGCGAAGCCCGCTTTGTGGTGACCGAAGCCCTTAAAAAGAGCCTCAAAAAGGGCAATCTGGAATGGACCGCTCTGAAAAATGACATGAAGGATGCTTTGGCCCATTATATTTCCTCCAAGACCAAGCGTTCTCCCATGATCATTCCCATCATCATGGATATCTAAACTCGCTGAAATCGGTGCCCTGCTCCGTTTTTCCGTCTCGGCGTATCGGCATACGCCTTCGCCGGAAGAAACAAACCATGGCATCCGATTTAAAAAGGCTCAGACCTGCATCCATTTTGAGTGAGTTACACCGAGCCTTGCTTGGTTTGAGTGATCTAAAAATTTAAAAAGGTGCTCGCAAAGCGAGCACCTTTTCTTGCATTTTTCATTGAATCATTTTATAATATTAGCAGTTCGGCGGTTCTCGGCAGATCCAGATCACATCCTCGCCGATCCGCTCCACATCGCACCAAGGGATGCGAAGATCATTTTTTTGAAAGAGGGAGAAGCCTCGCTTGCAAAGGATCAGCGCCTCGATTTTTCCGCAGTCGCAATCGATGAGGATATCTCGGGGGAAGCCCAGCTTCCGCCCCGAGCATACCACGATCACCTCTTTTTCCCGTAAGCATTCAAATGAAAATTCCATAAAATCACCTATTCCATTATATGAGAGGATTTTAAAATGTATCAAGAAATCGAACTGCAAAGTTATCATGCCGCTAAAGAGTTGATCGCAGTTGCCGGACTTCAGGCGGGCACTCTTTTGGTGGTGGGTTGCTCCTCCAGCGAGGTATTGGGGGAGAAGATCGGCACCCATTCTGCCTTAGAGGTGGGGGCTGCCATTGCCAAAGGGATCGGAAAGGCCTGCCGTGAGGCAGGAGTCTTTTATGCCGCCCAATGCTGCGAGCATTTAAATCGAGCCTTGATTTTAGAAAAAGAGGTGGCCGAGAAGCGGGGCTATGAGCCGGTCAATGTGTTGCCTCAGCCTAAGGCCGGCGGTTCCTTTGCCACCGCCGCCTTTGAGCAGATGCGTGAGCCGGTGGCGGTGGAGCGCATTGCCGCCGAGGCAGGTCTGGATATTGGCGGCACCCTGATGGGAATGCACCTGAAGGCGGTAGCGGTGCCGGTGCGGCTTTCCCAAAAGACCATTGGTCAGGCTATTTTGCTGGCCGCCCGCACCCGCCCCAAGTTTATCGGCGGGGTCCGTGCGGTATACAATGAAGATCTACTGTAAAAAAAAGAGCCGAAGCAGAAATGCTTCGGTTCTTTTTTGTAAAGTTGCATAAAAGAAGGGTTGTAAACAGTATATAAATAATAAAATATTAGTATTGACAAATCCAAAAACAGCAGTATAATTGTATACACAAATTCAAAAAGGAGCGAATACTATGCCTGAATTGTCCCCCGTCAGCCACCTGCTGGAAGACGAAACTTATAAATACGAACTGCAGGATGTAAAAGACCCCAATCTCTATCGGGATCTTTATACCTACAGCGAGATCCCCAAGGTCACCTTTAACCATCGGCGGGTGCCTCTGGGAATGCCGGAGGAGATCTGGATTACCGATACCTCCCTGCGAGACGGCATGCAGTCGGTAGAGCCCTATACGGTGGAGCAGATCGTGGAGATCTATAAGCTGCTCTCCAAGCTGGGCGGCCCCTACGGCATCATCCGCCAAACGGAGTTTTTCGTGTATAGCGAAAAGGATCGGGAGGCCTTGCGCAAATGTCAGGAGCTGGGTCTGCGGTTCCCGGAGATCACCACTTGGATCCGTGCCAATAAAGAAGATTTCAAGTTGGTCAAGGATCTGGGCATTCGGGAGACCGGTATTCTGGTCTCCTGCAGTGACTATCATATTTTTAAGAAATTAAAGATGAGCCGTAAGGAGGCCATGGATCAGTATTTGGCCGCCGTGGCGCAGGCCTTTGAGGCAGGGGTTATGCCTCGTTGCCACTTGGAGGATATTACCCGAGCGGATTTCTTTGGCTTTGTGGTTCCCTTTGTCAATGAACTGATGAAGATGAGTCGGGATGCAGGCATCCCCGTGCGGATTCGTGCCTGCGATACCATGGGCTATGGTGTGCCCTATCCTGAGGTATCGCTGCCTCGCAGTGTGCCCGGTATTATTTACGGTCTGCAGCATTATTCCGAGGTGCCCAGCGAGCTGCTGGAGTGGCATGGGCATAACGATTTTTATCTCTCGGTGGCCAATGCCTCTACCGCTTGGCTTTATGGTGCTTCCGCCGTCAACTGCTCTCTGCTGGGCATCGGCGAGCGTACCGGCAATGTGCCCTTAGAGGCCATGGTGATGCAGTATGCCTCCCTGCGGGGCTCCTTTGATGGCATGGATCCCCGTGTCATCACCGAGATCGCCGAGTTCTTCAAGCGGGAGATCGGGTATCAGATCCCTGTGATGACCCCCTTTATCGGCGATAACTTTAATGTGACCAAAGCCGGCATCCATGCCGACGGATTGCTCAAAGACGAAGAGATTTATAATATCTTCGATACCAAAAAGATCTTAAACCGCCCTGCCTCGGTATTGGTGGGTAAAACCTCCGGTCTGGCGGGGATCGCTTATTGGATCAATGAGCATTACGGTCTTAGCGGTAATGCCGCCGTTACCAAGCGGGATGCCATTGTGGTGGCTATGAAGGCTTGGGTGGACGGACTTTATGAGCAAGGCCGTGAGACCGCTCTTTCTACCGGCGAGTTGGTGGACAAATATGAAGCACTGAAAAAGGAGCTTAAAGATGATTGAACATAAGAACTTTTCCTTGGCCGATCAGGTCTTTGAACGGCTGGAAACGGAAATTTTAAGCGGGCAGTATGCCCGAGGCGAGATTCTCACCGAGATGAAGCTTTGCCAGGAACTGGGCGTCAGCCGTACGCCGGTTCGAGAAGCCTTGCGCCGCCTCCAGCAGGAGCATATTTTGGAGGAATCCCCCAAAGGGCTCATGGTGCTGGGGGTGACGCCGGAGGATCTGGAGGATATTATGGAGATGCGCCTGCGTCTGGAAGGCTTTGCCGCCGCCCGTGCCGCAGAGCGGATCACCGAGAAGCAACTGAAGGAGCTTTCCGATACCTTGGATCTGCAGGAATTCTATTTGACCAAGCGAGATTCCGGTCATATTAAGCAGATGGACAGTCAATTCCATGATCTGGTTTATCGGTTTTCCGGTAGTATGATGATCTATGATACCCTCTCTCCGTTGCATAAGAAGGTACAGCGCTACCGCCAGAAATCGGTGGAAAACAACAGCCGTGCCGAGGAATCGGTGCGGGAGCATCGGGCTATTTATGAGGCGATTGCCGCCCACGATCCCGAAAAGGCTGCCGACGCCATCTTACAACACACCAAAAACGCCAAAGCACACATTGCGAAAGGATAAGAAAATGGGACTTACAATTGCACAAAAAATCATCAAAGAGCATCTTCTTTCCGGTCAGATGATCCCCGGCACCGAGATTGCCCTTCGCATTGATCAAACTCTTACTCAAGACGCCACCGGCACCATGGCCTATCTGGAATTTGAGACCATGGGCATTCCTCGGGTTCGCACTGAGCGAAGCGTGGCTTATATCGATCATAATACCCTTCAATCGGGCTTTGAAAATGCCGACGACCATCGCTATATTCAGTCGGTGGCCAAAAAGCATGGCCTTTATTTCTCCCGCCCCGGCAACGGCATCTGTCATCAGGTGCATCTGGAGCGGTTCGGCATCCCCGGTAAAACCTTGATCGGCTCCGATAGCCATACCCCCACCGGTGGCGGAATCGGCATGCTGGCCTTTGGTGCCGGCGGCTTGGATGTGGCAGTGGCCATGGGCGGCGGTGCTTACTATATCACCATGCCCAAGATGATCAAGGTCAACCTCACCGGTAAGCTGCGGGATTTTGTTACCGCCAAGGATGTGAGTCTGGAGATCCTGCGGATCCTTTCGGTAAAGGGCGGCGTGGGCTATATTGTTGAATGGGGCGGCGAGGGCGTTAAAACCTTAAGTGTGCCCGAGCGTGCCACCATTACCAATATGGGCACCGAGCTGGGCGCTACCACCTCCATCTTCCCCTCCGATGAGACGACCAAGGCCTTCTTGGAGGCCGAGGGCAGAGGGGCGGATTATCGCCCCTTGGCAAGCGATCCCGATGCGGAATACGATCGCATCATTGAGATCGATCTTTCCACCTTAGAACCGTTGATCGCCTGCCCCCACAGCCCCGATAACGTGGTGAAGGTTTCTTCTCTTAAGGGTACCAAAGTGGATCAGGTCTGCATCGGTTCCTGTACCAACTCGTCTTTGTTTGATATGTTAAAGGTGGCTGCCCTCTTAAAGGGCAAGACCATCTCTCCCAATGTGAGCCTTTCCATTTCTCCCGGCTCCAAGCAGGTCTTGGCTATGCTGGCCGATTGCGGAGCCCTTTCGGATATTTTGGCCAGCGGCGCTCGGGTACTGGAATGCGCCTGCGGCCCTTGTATCGGTATGGGCTTTTCTCCCAATTCCGGCGGCGTGAGCCTCCGAACCTTCAACCGCAACTTTGAGGGTCGAAGCGGTACGGCCGACGGAAAGGTCTATCTGGTTTCTCCCGAAACCGCTGTGGCCGCCGCCCTTACCGGCGAAATTACCGATCCCATTCTTTTAGGCACCATGCCCAAAGTGGAAATGCCGGCGCAGTTTAAGATCGACGACAGTGCCATCATTCCTCCCGCTTCTGTGGAGGAGGCCAAGGAACTGGAGATCCTGCGGGGCCCCAATATTAAAAAGTTTCCCGATGCCAAGCCCCAAGAGGATACCCTTTCTGCAGAGTTGGTACTGAAGGTGGGGGATAACATCACCACCGACCATATTATGCCTGCCGGGGCCAAGATCCTGCCTTATCGCTCCAATATTCCTCATCTTTCTCAATATTGCTTTGCCGTTTGCGATAAGACCTTCCCTGAGCGTGCCAAGGCCGCAGGGGAGAGCATCATTGTGGGCGGAGTGAACTACGGTCAAGGCTCCTCTCGGGAGCATGCGGCGCTGGTGCCCTTGTATTTAGGGGTGCGGGCGGTGATCACCAAGAGCTTTGCCCGCATTCATATCGCCAATCTGATCAATGCCGGCATTATGCCGCTGACCTTTGAGAATCCCGAGGATTATGATAAGATCGACCAAGGGGACAAGCTGACCCTGACCGATATTTACGCCGGAATGGATAGCGGCAAAATGATCCTCACCGATGAAACCAAGGGCTTGAAGATTTCGGTGGTCTGCAGCTTTACCGACCGTCAGAAAGAGATCTTAAAAGCAGGAAGTTTGCTGGCCTATACCGTTAAAGGAGAATAAGGATGAATACATATATTGATCAAGCGGTAGAGTCTTTTCGTACCCTCATCACCGAGCAGTTAGCTCGCCAAGAACGGATTGCCGCCGGTGCGGAGGTGAAAGATTTTGCAAAAATGGAAAAAATTATCATCGGTGTTTGCGGCGGGGATGGCATTGGCCCCATTATCACCCGAGAGGGGGAGCGGGTGCTCCGCTACCTTTTGAAGGAGGAAGTAGAGGCCGGTAAGATTGAGATCCGCACCATCGAAGGGCTGACCTTGGAGAAGCGGATGGAGGTTGGAAAAGCCATTCCCGATGATACTTTGGCGGCCTTGAAGGAATGCGATGTGATCCTCAAGGGCCCCACCACCACTCCCCATGGGGGCAATATGGAAAGTGCCAATGTGACCATGCGGCGAGAGTTGGACCTTTATGCCAACGTGCGGCCGGTGAATGTGCCCGAAGAAGGCATCGATTGGATCTTCTATCGGGAAAACAGCGAAGGGGAATATGTATTGGGCAGTCGGGGCGTGGAGATCCCCGAAAAGCTGGCCATGGACTTTAAGGTTACTACCGATGCCGGCACCCGCCGAATCGCAAGAGCCGCCTTTGAGTATGCCAAGAATAACGGCAAGACCAATGTGGCCATTGTGACCAAGGCCAATATCATGAAAAAGACCGACGGTAATTTCTCCAGAATCTGCCATGAGATCGCCGCCGAATATCCCGGCATCACCGCCGAGGATTGGTATATCGATATTATGACCGCCAATCTGGTGAATCCTGCCATTCGCAGTAAGTTTCAGGTGTTTGTGCTTCCCAATCTCTATGGAGATATCATCACCGATGAGGCCGCTCAGATTCAGGGTGGTGTGGGCACCGCCGGCAGCGCCAATATCGGTGAGCGGTATGCCATGTTTGAGGCCATCCACGGCTCTGCTCCCCGCTTGATCGAGCAGGGGCTGGGGGAGTATGCCAACCCTTCCAGTATCTTTAAGGCCGCCGCCATGCTGCTGCGCCATATCGCCAGAGCCCAAGCGGCAGAAAAACTGGAGCAGGCACTTTTGATCTGCACCGAAACCGAAAAGAAAGTGGTTGCCACCGGCGATGCCGAGAATGCTACCTGCAAGGAATTTGCGGATTACGTGATGGAAACCATCAGTACCTTATAAAAACAACCGCTGAAAATGGTTCGGACCGAAAAAGCATCCTTTTGGATGCTTTTTCTTTTTTGTTTTTTGGATTCGACGTATCGACATACGCCTTCATCCAAAGAAACGAAAATCCGCACTCATTTTGAGCGGTCGTGGGTTGAGGTTAACCAACAAAAAAGCCGCCCCGATTGGGACGACTGATTTGGAGCTGATGATAATCCGCTTGATTGAAACAAAGAGGGGTCTTTGTTTCAATTACAAATCTGCGATTTGTCCGAAATCTACCTTCGGTATCTTTCGGCGGCTTGACGCCTTCGGTGTTCATTGTCGAACGGACGACCTCTGATTTTGAATGCCGAGCTTTCGCTCGTGGATGAGGTCGTCTGTTTTTTGCAAACAAAAAAGCCGCCCCGATTGGGACGACTGATTTGGAGCTGATGATCAGAGTCGAACTGACGACCTCATCCTTACCAAGGATGCACTCTACCTACTGAGCTACATCAGCATTTGCAACAAGTTGCCTCATTATTATAACGGACGAGGGGGCGTTTGTAAAGAGTTTTTTAAAAAAACTTTGAAAAATTTGTCGAAGGAAAGAGCATGCGTTTGAAATAGATTGAAAAACCACGCCAAGCGTAGTATAATGAATACATTCTATAGGTCGTCGGAGGGAAAATGGTTTTTTCAAGCTATACCTTTTTAATTATATTTTTCCCCTTATTGCTTCTTTGCTACTATAGTGTTCCAAGGAAGCTGCGTTCTTGGCGTAATGGGGTGCTTTTGGTATTCAGCCTGATCTTTTACGGTTGCGGCGGGGTGAAGTACCTTCTTTTGATGCTGGCCTCCATTATTATCAACTGGGGCGGCGGGCTTTTGGTGGCAGGAAAGAAGGGCCGCAAGCTTTTTATAGTGCTCTCTGTTCTGTTAAATTTGGGGATTTTGGGTTGGTTTAAATATGCCGGCTTTTTCGGGCAGATGCTCCATCAGCTTTGGGCGGGGATCCCTGTTCCTCAGGTGGTACTGCCCATCGGCATTTCCTTTTTTACCTTCCAAGGGCTCAGCTATGTGATCGATGTGTACCGTGAGCCTGCTCTTTGCCAAAAGAATCCCTTGAAGGTGGCGCTTTATATCTCTCTGTTCCCCCAGCTGGTGGCCGGTCCCATTGTGCGTTATCCTGATGTGGCAGAGGAGATCGACAGCAATCGAGAGACCTTTAAGGATTTTTCCGAAGGGCTGATTCGCTTTGTCTTTGGTCTTTCCAAAAAAATGCTCCTTGCCAATGCCTTGGGAGAGGTGGCGGATGGGATTTTTGCCACCGACTTTTCCATTCTCTCCACCGCCTCGGCTTGGGTGGGGATTCTTGCCTATGCCGGGCAGATTTACTTTGATTTTTCCGCTTATTCCGATATGGCCATCGGTTTGGGGCGGGTGTTTGGATTCCATTTTTCGGAGAACTTCAATTATCCCTATATTTCCCGTTCGGTCACCGAATTCTGGCGCCGGTGGCATCGGTCTCTTTCCGGCTGGTTTCGGGATTATGTTTATATCCCCTTGGGGGGGAGTCGGGTCTGCCTGTGGAAGCAGATCCGCAATCTTTTGATCGTTTGGCTGCTGACCGGTCTTTGGCATGGAGCAGCTTGGAATTTTGTTGCCTGGGGCGGCTGGTATGCGCTTCTTTTGCTGGGCGAGAAGTTTGTTTGGAAAAAATGGGCAGAAAAAGCGCCTGCTCCTTTGGGCTGGCTTTGCACCATGCTGGCGGTATTGATCGGCTGGGTCTTTTTCCGTAGTGCCGATCTGAGCAGTGCTTTTTCCTATCTGAAAACCATGGCGGGCTTTGGGGCTTCTTGGGGCTCGGGACAAGCGGTTTATTACTTGATCGAATATTGGCCGGAATGGATTGTGGGTCTTTTTGCCTGCTTGCCCATCAAAGGCCATTTGGAAAAGAAGCTCCCCGAGGAGCATTTTCTGCGGGTATGGGGTGTGCGCCTTTTGGCGATGGTGCTGTTGATGGCGTCTTTTATGGAGATCACCACCGGCACCTTCAATCCCTTCTTGTATTTTCGGTTTTAGGGTGACAAGAATAATCTGAGCCTGCCTCAAACCGGCATATTTCGGCACTTTTCACCCAATTTATTCTTGCAAGGCGACAGCCTTGCTGCACCTAAATTGAGCAAAAAAACCTCAAAATATTCTCGGTTTGAGGTCGAAGATTTTAAAAAGAGCGGATTTTTGTTCAATCAAGGCATAAAACGCAGTTAATCCTGTCGGATTAACGAGTATTTTAACGTAGAGTGAGCAAAAATCCACCTTTTTAAAACAGACTCGGATTATTCTTGTCACCCTAAGGAGACAATATGAAAAAATCAACGATGTTTGCCAATTTAACCTTTGCCGCCGCCTTTTTTGCTTTTTTGATCTTTTTGGGGGTGCAGAGTTATCGCCTGCCCAAAGAGTCGGTTTCTCTTTATGAAAACCGCACTTTGGCAGAGCTGCCCGAAGTTACCGCCGCCTCTTTAGGCGATGGAGCGTATTTTACCGATCTGGAAACGGCCCTTTGCGATGGCAGTGCCTATCGCACCGCTTTTTTAAAACTGCGAACGGCACTGGATCTGGCTTTGGGACGGCCGGTGGTCAATACCGTGGTTCCCACCGAAGATGGAGTAGCCTTGCCTTATCAGGAATATCGGCCGGTGGATTCTCAAAAGATTCACCAAAAGGCAGAGCTGATCACGGATGGGTTGGCGGTGCTGCAGCAGCAGGTTGAAGCCTACGGCGGTCAATTTCTTTATGTGGTCATTCCCGACCAAAGCAGTTATTTTGCAGAACGGTATCCCGTCTATCTGAATGATCGCAGTGAGACCTATGCCGCCGAGACGGAGGCTTTTTTTACCGCCGCCGCCGAAAAAGGCGTTGCGGTGTTGAATGTGGCGGAGCGCTGGGCGGCCGAGGGAAATCCCGAGGACTATATGTCCAAAATCGATCATCATTTCACCTTCAAGGGTGGGCATTCGGTTTATCAAATGATTTTAGAAGAGCTGGATGGGCGTGCCGAAGAGGTGGCATTCACCGTCCAAGAAGCCGATGCCCCTTATTTGGGCTCTCGCACCCTGCGGCTTTGCGATCTTTGGGGGGCAAAAGAGGCCTTTTGCTATGGAGTGCCTGCCGAAGAGATTCCCTTTACCCGCTATGATTGGGGCAACACAACGGCGGTGCCTTCCACCGTTATCACCTTCCCCGAGGAAGGGGAGGCCATTCAATATGGCGCTTATATGGGCGGAGATATCAGCCAAACGATTTTGGAGACCCATCGCCCGGAGCTTGCCGATTGCCTGATTATGGGCGATAGTTTTACCAATTTGCTGGAGGGTCTTTTATATACCGGTTTTGATGAGACCCGCTCGCTGGATTATCGCTATTATGAGGAGATGCCCCTCTCTCAGTATGTGGCGGAATATCAGCCGGAGGTGGTTCTCCTGGTGAGAGATACCGCCAATCTTTTGAATGAAACCGGCAACGGGAATGTTCAATAATCATTGTGCAGCCTGAAAACAGGCTGCACAATTTTTTTGAAAAAAGGTTGACAAGGGGAGAAACAACCGTTATACTATAGATAGTTAGCATATGCTAACTCTATTACATTACCGCCGTCATACGGCGTTTTCTTTCGGGAGGCAGTTAGCATATGCTAACTGATGAAATCTATGTCTGAAGAACTGATCATCCGCCATTGTTCTCCTAAGGTGACAAGAATAATCCGAACCTTGTTTTAAAAAGGCGGATTACTCTTGTCACCTTACCTTAGCCGGCATGAAAACCGGCAGTCTTTTTCGTTGCAGCTATACCTCGGAAAAAGGCTTGCGGGATGAGATCT
The DNA here is from genome assembly GCA_045539335.1 of Eubacteriales bacterium. Lineage (GTDB taxonomy): Bacteria > Bacillota > Clostridia > Oscillospirales > QAKW01 > QAKW01. The sequence continues at coordinate 28,804 of JAZQFD010000040.1, read as the reverse complement.
GCTCACTCAACCGCAAGCTGGCCGCCAAGGGTCTTTGCTTCCTTCCCTTGGCGGCCTCCCGTGGGGAGGCGTTGATCTATCTCTACAGACCGGCCCGATTGAAGGAAGATCTCTCCTGCAAGGAGGCGGGGTCTATTTTGGCGCAGCATGGGTATTCTCCAAAATCCCCTGCTCGCTGCCTGACCCGCCTTCGGGATCGCCTTCACGGTGGGGAGGAATTCCCCCATGAGATTGGGCTGTTTTTAGGCTATCCGCCGGAGGATGTTTGGGGCTTTATTCGCAAGAAAACGCCCAAATGTCAGGGCCATTGGAAGGTCTATGGCGATGTGGAAAAGGCAAAGATGGCCTTTGATTCTTATAAAAAGTGCACCGAAAATTATACTCGCCGTTTGCAAAAAGGAACTTCTTTGGAAAAAGTTGCTGTTGGGGCTTGACTTTTGGCGTCGATGGGGTTAAAATGTCCGCAAAGGAGCATTTTATGAACCGACGATTCCGAATGCGACAATCTGAGTTTCAATTCCGACAAGCAATGGCTTGCCTTAATTTCGTGATTTAATTTTTAGGCTTACCGTACAGATTTGTACGGTAAGCCTTTCGTATTTTAAAAGGAGTGCAATCAATGGCAAGAGATCTGACCCGAGGGTCCATTACAAAGAATATTGCAGTGTTTTCTATTCCGGTGTTTTTAACCTTGATGTTTCAAACGCTGTTTTCCATCGTGGACTCGCTGATGATCGGCAATCTGGCCAGTGCCGAGGCCTTGGGCAGCGTGGCCTCCTGCGGCAGTATCACCACCATGTTTGTGTATGTGGCCAATGGCTATGCGGTGGGATATAAAACCATCACCGGTCAGCTTTACGGCGCTAAAAAGTATCTGGCGGTGCGGGAATCGGTGAATACCTCCCTTTGCAGTATGATCGCCATCTCTTTGCTGGTTACCGTCCTTGGCGTTACCCTCACCGAGCCGTTGCTTCTAATGATGGGCACGGTGAAAGAGCTGTTGCCCGATGCCATTGTGTATATGCGGTGGTATTTTGTGGGGGTCAGCGCCATTATTATTCGATCCGGCGTCAACAACCTATTTTATGCCTTGGGCGAAACCAAGCTGCCTATGTATTTCCAAGGGGCGCAACTGGTGATTCATATTGCCTTGGATTTCGTCTTTCTGAAATATGGTCAGATGGGCGTTTTTGGTCTGGCGCTGGCCGGCATCATCAGTCGTACCGTCACCCTGATTCCTTTGGCGATACTGCTTATGGTGCGGATGCGGCGGCATTTCCCCAAGCCCCATCGATTTTTCAATAAAGAACTCTTTAAAAAGATTACCGGTCAGGCTCTTCCTGCCTGCCTTGCCAACTCCATTAACTCTGTGAGCACGCTGATGGTGGCTCGCTTGGTCAACTCCTTCGGTGCGTATGTGGTAACCGGCAACAGTATTGTGGGTAATGTGAATAACCTGGTGTTCCTGTTTGTCAACTCGGTGGCATCGGCGGGAGGCTCCTTTGCCTCCCAAAACTTTGGCGCCCATTTCCTCCATCGCATTCGGCGGTGCGCCCTTTATTGCTTTATCATCAATGCTGTTTATAGCCTTGGCATTTTGGTGTTGTTCCGTTTTGTGGGCGGCGAAGTGGCAGAGCTCTTTATGGGGGGCGACACCGACCCCGCCCTCTATGAGCAGGTTCGAGCTTATTCGGAGCAGTATCTGGGAATCCTTTCCTTCTTCTATTTGGTATACGGCAGTGGTCATGTAATTAATGAAATGCTGCGCTCGGTGGGCAAGACCAAAATCACCGTTATTTCCATGGCGTTGATGCTAACCGCCCGTCTGGCAGTCAGCTATGGGTTAAAGCCCTTTATCGGGGATGCCAGCCTTCCTTGGGGTATTGTTGCTTGCTGGTTCGCCTCCTACGGCTACACGGTCATCTACTTCTTTATCGGCCGCTGGGTGCCCCATAATCGGGCAGTCCGTCACCGGCAGTATTTTGAAATAGAAGAATGAAAAAGAACCGACGGCAAAGCCGTCGGTTCTTTGTTTATTTTAGCAGTAGTTTTGCCAAGAGAGGGCGCTTTACCTTTAAGGCGCCTTTGGGGCAAAATTCTTGGCAGCAAAAGCAACGAATGCACTTTTTGCGATCGATGCGGGGCTTTTTATCCACCATGGTAATGGCATGGGCGGGGCAGATTTTAAAGCACTCCTTGCAGCCGATGCACTGAGCAGGGGTCAGATGGGGCACCGAGGCCAGCGCCTGATCCATCACCGTTGCGCTGATCCGCCCGAAAAAGGTCTCACTTTCTCGGTTGAATCGCAGGCTTTTGGCTCGCTCCACCAACTGATAGTCGGGAATGATCCGCTCCTGCCAAGGAATGCCGCAGGTTCGGATTTCCTCGGGATTCTCGGGGATATAGCCTCGCTCTATGGCGGCCTGCAGGGTGGGCACCGCTTGGGGGCTCAGCCCAATGAGGGCGGCGCCGATCAGGTCGCATGCATGGGGATTGGCAGAGGCCATCAAAAGTCCGATGGAGCGGGGTGTGCCGGCGGTGGGGCCGTTGCCCTCCATCCCCATCACTGCATCCACAATATGCAGGCAAGGCTTGAAATAATCATTGAGATCCACGATCATATGGGCAAATTGGTTGGGGTCGGGGAAGCGGTAGTGGTATTCCGGCTTCACCGTGCCCGGAATGGTGCCGAAGATATTTTTGGCGGCACAGCTCATGCTCATCATACCATGGGTTTTCAGCTTGCAGAAATTGATGATGGCATCCATTTCATCCAGCCAGCCGGTATAAGTAAAGGTTTTGCAGACCTTGGCCTCGGGGAACTCGGCTTCCTTTACCGAAAAGTCATGGTTGAGGATCGCCCCTGCCTTGGCCACCTCCTTCATGCCGGTGGCGGCATAGACCCGATCCAGATACAGGGCGGTATAGATCCCGCCGGGACTGTCTCCTAAGGTCACTTGAGCACCTTTTTCCTTCAAAAGCTTCACCAAGGCGCAAAGCAGGGCGGGATGGGTGGTGCCGGCGGCTTCCGGCTTCATAAAGGTCACCAAATTGGCCTTAATGCCCACTTTCATCCCCGGAGTGACCCAATCCAGACCCCCTAAAGGGGTCAGTAGGACAGAGAGGGCCTCTTGCACCTGCAACGGGTCATAGGTTTTACATTCAACAATCGAAACCATATCACATAAAAAGGCACAAGATCAGCGGCAAAAAGCAAGCGGGAATGAAATTAACCACCTTGATCTTGGTCAGATTCAGCATATTGAGACCGATGGCAATGATCAGCAAGGAGCCCACACAGCTCATTTCTCCCACCATGGAATCGGTTAAAAATTGAGCAATGGCGCTGCCGCCCAAGGCGATGGCGCCTTGATAGGCAAAGCAGGCAATTCCTGCAAAGGCTACGCCGATTCCTAAGGTAGAGGCCATGATCATGCAGGAAACAAAGTCAATCAGGGATTTGGCAAAGATGGTGGAATGATCTCCACGGATGCCACTGTCCAAAGCCCCGGTAATGGCCATGGCGCCCACGCACACCAGCAGGGTGGCGGTGACAAACCCTTCCCCGAAGGTGGAGCCGCTATCCCCTTTAGCCAGCTTTTTTTGCATAAAAGCACCGAAGCGGTTGAGATAAAGATCCAGATCAATCCAACTGCCCAGCGCACCGCCCACCGCCATAGAGATAATGGGAATGAGAAAATTCTCACTGTCAAAAATCCCCTGAATGCCAACGCCCAGCACGCAAAGGGCCATGCCCTGCATCACGCCGGTGCTGACCTTTTGGGGCAGTCCTTTTTTTAACAAAACACCAATCAGTGCGCCAACGATAATGGCAACACCATTGACGATACTACTGTACAAAACCATGGAAAAAACCTCGTTGATTTAAGAATTTGACCCTATTTTAGCACTTCTTTTGGCAATTTTCAACCGAAACGACCCCCAAAGGGCAAGATTTTTAATATAATATGGAAAAAGTGAAAAAGAGGCTTGAAAAGAAAGGAAAAATTCGTTATAATATTGGATGGTAAAATAAAAAATCATTTTTAGGAGGATATAAAAATGTCTGTTAAAGTAGCTATCAATGGTTTTGGTAGAATCGGCCGTCTGGCTTTCCGTCAGATGTTCGGCGCTGAGGGTTATGAGATCGTTGCCATCAACGACCTGACCGATGCAAAGATGCTGGCTCATCTGCTGAAGTATGACTCCGCTCAGGGTCGTTATGATGGTCATGAGGTTGTTGCCGGTGAGAGCGATATCACCGTAGACGGCAAGACCATCAAGATCTATGCTGAGAAGAACGCTGCTGATCTGCCCTGGGGCGAGATCGGTGTAGACGTTGTTCTGGAGTGTACCGGTTTCTATTGCTCCAAGGAGAAGGCTTCCGCTCATATCACCGCAGGTGCTAAGAAGGTTGTTATTTCTGCTCCCGCAGGCAATGATCTGCCCACTGTTGTTTACAGCGTAAACGAAAACACTCTGACCAAGGAAGACATCATTATTTCTGCTGCTTCCTGCACCACCAACTGCCTGGCTCCCATGGCAAAGGCTCTGAACGATTACGCTCCCATCCAGAGCGGTATCATGACCACCGTTCATGCTTATACCGGCGACCAGATGGTTCTCGACGGCCCCCACAGAAAGGGCGACCTGCGTCGTGCTCGTGCTGCCGCTGTTAATATCGTTCCCAACTCCACCGGCGCTGCTAAGGCTATCGGTCTGGTTATCCCCGAACTGAACGGCAAGCTCATCGGCTCCGCTCAGCGTGTACCTGTTCCCACCGGTTCCACCACTCTGCTGGTTGCCGTTGTGAAGGGTAAGGATATCACCAAGGAAGGCATCAACGCTGCTATGAAGGCTGCTTCTTCCGCTTCCTTCGGTTACACCGAGGAGCAGTTGGTTTCCTCCGATATCGTTGGTATCACCTATGGTTCTCTCTTCGATGCTACCCAGACCATGGTTGCTAAGATCGATGAGGATACCTATCAGGTTCAGGTTGTATCCTGGTACGACAATGAGAACAGCTACACCAGCCAGATGGTTCGCACCATTAAGTATTTCGCTGAGTTGGCATAAGTTATTTCTCAAAAGTGTATTCGTGCGGAGTGCGAAAGCGCTCCGCACTTTTCATATTTTTTTTCATATTTTGATCAAAAGGATGACGAACGATGTCTTGGGAACTTGCGTATAATCATTTAAAAGAAAAAGGATATGCCGACCGTGCCATTCAATTTGAAGTATCCTCCGCAACGGTGGCGCTGGCGGCAGAGGCCTTGGGCTGTGAGCCGGCCCATATTGCCAAAACTCTTTCCTTTGAGCAAGGGGAGGGGTGCATTTTGGTGGTGGCCGCCGGCGATCGGAAGGTGGACAACCATTTGTTTAAAGAAAAATTCGGCATGAAGGCTAAGATGCTTTCTGCCGAAAAAGTGTCCGCCCTCATCGGACATGCGGTGGGCGGGGTTTGCCCCTTTGGGGTGAATTGCCCGGTGTATCTGGATGAATCCCTCAAGCGGTTTGAGATCGTCTATCCCGCCTGCGGCACCTCCAGCAGTGCGGTTCGCCTCACTCCCGAGGAGCTTTTTACCCTTTCTGATGCAGTGGAATGGGTCAATGTTACAAAAGGGATGGAGTAACCTAAAAATCTTTTTGTATTATTTGCTAAAATTGCGAAAAAGCCTGTAAAATTCTTGCTTTTTTGCCATGATTGTGGTATTCTGTATCTATCACAAAACCATTTGTCCGCCATTGGCGGACAAAATCTATTTTTGAACGACAGGAGTTTACAATGGTCATTGGTTTAATGGGCTTCGGCACCATCGGTGCCGGTGTATATGAGCTGGCCAAAAGTCAGAAGGATCTCTCCATCCGCTATGTGTTGGATATTCGAGAGTTCGATATCCCCCAGCTGACCCACCGTGCCGAGGATCTCTTTGAAGATCCCCAAGTGGACACGGTGATTGAGGTTATGGGCGGCCTGCATCCGGCTTATGAGTTTGTGGTGGCCGCTTTAAAGGCCGGCAAAAATGTGGTGACCGCCAATAAATATTTGGTTGCTACCTATTATGATGAACTGATCGCCTTGGCAAAGAAGCAGGGCGTGGCTTTTCGTTGCACCGCCGCTGTGGGCGGCGGCATCGGCTGGCTCACCGCTTTGGAGCGGGTGCGTCGTATTGAGCCGGTGCTGGGCTTTGAAGGCATTATGAACGGCACCACCAATTATATCCTTTCCAACATGGCCGAAAAAGGACTCTCCTTTGAAACCGCTCTTTCCGAAGCCCAAGCCTTGGGCTATGCGGAGGCCGATCCTTCTGCCGATATTGATGGCTTGGATATTATGCATAAAGCGTTGCTTTCTGCCAATATTGCCTTTGATCTTTCATTGGATCCCAAAGAGGCGGCGGTATTTGGTATCCGCAATATCACCGATGATGATGTGTGGAATTTCAAAAGCCGCCATTACACCTGCAAGATCTTGGGAAAGGCCTTTCGAAAAGACGAAAAGGTGGCCCTTTTTGTGCAACCCACCCTTTTGCCCGAAGGCTCTCTCACCGCCTCGGTGCCCATGAACTTTAACCTCATTACCTATGATACCGAGTTTACCGGTAAGATGAGTTATTACGGTCAGGGCGCCGGTCGCTATCCCACCGCCGCCAATGTGGTGCAGGATTGCTTGGATCTGGTGGCAGGCGTGAAAGATTTCTATGCCAAGGATGCCGCTAAGGTGGCGGTGGATAATACTATTGCCGCTTATCAATACTATGTGCGTACTACTGCTGATACCTCCTCTCTTGTGGCGGTAGAGCAATGGGGGGATGGGATCATTACCAAGGCCATGTCGGTGGCGGAAATGGAGGCCTTTGTCAAGACCGCCAAAGAAACCGATCCCAAAATCTTTGTAGCAGCGTTGCGAAAGGAATAAAGCATGCTTAAAGTATTAAAATTCGGCGGCTCCTCCATGGCAGACGCCATTCAGTATAAAAAAGTAAAAGAGATTGTGGAGAGCGACCCTGCCCGTCAGGTGGTGGTGGTTTCCGCCGCCGGTAAGCGGTATAAAGAGGATCATAAGCTGACCGATCTTTTGTATCTGTGCTATGCCCATCTGCAATATGGGGTGTCGGTAGAGGCGGTTTTCAATATGATTCGGGATCGGTATCTGGAGATTGCCCAAGACCTTAATCTGAAGGTAGATATCTCCGCTGAATTGGATGCCATCCGTAAAAAAATGGATAAGGGCATCAGCGAGGAAGAATTGGTTTCCCGTGGTGAGTATCTTTCCGCTATGCTGATGGCCGATTATCTGGGCTTTGCCTTTGTGGATGCCGCTCAATGGCTGAAATTCCGCTATGACGGTACCATCGATCGTAAAGAGTCCTACGCCGCTTTGAAGCAGGCGGTAGACGGCCGCAAGGTGGTCATCCCCGGCTTCTATGGCATCATGCCCGACGGTCGTATTAAAACCCTCTCTCGGGGCGGCTCCGATATTACCGGCGCTCTGGCGGCAGCAGCCTTGGATGCGGATGTCTATGAAAACTGGACCGATGTATCCGGCATTTTGATGGCCGATCCCCGCATTGTGGAGGATCCTCAGCCCATCGAGCGAGTGACTTATAACGAGCTGCGGGAGCTGAGCCATGCCGGTGCCCAGGTGCTCCATGAGGAGACCATCTATCCCGTGCGGGATAAAAATATCCCCTTGAATATCCGCAATACCAATGAGCCGGATCATCCCGGAACCATGGTAATGGAAAGCTTCGATGATGCAGGGGAGATGGAGCATCGCTTTATTACCGGTATTGCCGGCAAAAAGGATTATACCATCGTTACCCTGACCAAAAACGGTCTCTCCAACGGCATCGGCGAGCTGAAGCGAATTTTAGAGGTCTTTGAGGACCATGGGGTCAGCATTGAATATGTGCCCTCCGGCTTGGATAGCGTGTCCTTAGTGATGCAATCCTCTCAGGTGGCCTCCAGCCTCTATTCCATTTTGGGCGAGCTGCAAAAGAAGGTGAAGCCCAATGATATTAAAGTTACCGATAAGATCGCCATTGTGGCGGCCGTCGGTCGGAAGATGGCTTCCCGTGCCGGTGTGTCCGGCCAGATCTTCGCTCGCTTGGGTGAGCATGGGATCAGCATCCGCATGATCTCCCAGGGCCCTGAAGAATTGAATATTATCGTGGGTGTGGATAATAAGAATTATGCCAACGCCATTCGCGTACTATATAACAGTTTTGTAAAGTGAGGTAATAAACCATGAAAAATGTTGCAATTTTAGGTGCTACCGGTGCGGTAGGCCGTGAGATGTTGAAGGTATTGGAAGAGCGTAATTTTCCCGTCGGCAAGCTGAAGCTGCTGGCAAGCGAGCGCTCGGTGGGCAAATTGATCCCCTTTAAGGGCGAGAATATTGCCGTGGAGCTGGCTGATGAAAATGCCTTTGAGGGTATGGACATCGTGCTGGGTGCCGCTTCCAATGAGCTGGCAAAGCGTTTGGCTCCCGCTATTGTAAAAGCTGGCGCCGTTTTTGTGGATAACTCCAGCGCTTTCCGTATGGATCCCGAGGTTCCCCTCATCGTTCCCGAGGTCAATCCCGAGGATGCCAAGAATCATAAGGGCATCATCTCCAACCCCAACTGCTCCACCATCATCACCATCACCGCTGTGAATGCCCTGAATACCGTCAGCCCCATTAAGACCATGGTGGCCTCCACCTATCAGGCTGTTTCCGGTGCCGGTGCAGCCGGCCCTGTGGAACTGATGGGTGAGGTGGAAGCCCTCACCAAGGGGGAGACCTATGAAAATACGGTTTTCCCCTATCAGATCGCTTATAATCTGATTCCCCAGATCGGTGGCGAAAGCGATGAAGGCTATACCACCGAGGAGATGAAGATGCAAAATGAAGGCCGCAAGATCATGCACCTGCCCGAGTTGCTGGTCAACTGCACCTGCATTCGTGTACCCGTGGTGCGCAGCCACTCCATCTCCGTAACCGTTCGCACCGAGAAGCCGGTTTCCGTAGAAGAGGCTCGCAAGGTTATCGCCAATGCTCCCGGCTGTAAATTGGTAGACGATCTGAATAATAAAGTTTATCCCATGCCCCTGGATACCACCGATCAAGATCTGGTCTTTGTTGGCCGTATCCGCAAGGATCTCACCGATGAAAACGGTTTGCAGATCTGGTGCTGTGGGGATCAGGTTCGAAAAGGCGCAGCTACGAATGCCATTCAAATCGCCGAACTCCTGTAAAACCGCTGAAAATGGCGCAGAATGCCCCCGAGTCAATCGGGGGCGTTTTCATTTTTCTCACTCGGCGTATCGGCATACGCCTTCCTTCGAAGAAATGAAAATCTGCATCCATTTTGAGCGGTTTACAGCAATTCGGTTTTGAAATAAAAACCTGCATCCCTTTTGAGCGGTTTACAGCAATTCGGTTTTGAAATGAAAACCTGCATCCCTTTTGAGCGGTTTACAGCAGGTCAGTTTTGAAACAAAATCGCATCCATTTTGAACAATTCTTCTTTTTCCGGCGGATTATTGACGGGCAGGGAAGAATTTGTTATAATATTATTTTAGTAAATAATAAATCAAAGGAGGCAGATTGGATGCTGCGTACCGTTGGTATGATCCTTTATGTGGCAGGGTATTTGATCTCTCACCTGCCCATGCTGTTAAAGGCAAAGCTTTTGGAAAAGAATCCCGAGAAGCATGCGGCTTATTGCCGCAAAAAAATCGTCACCTTTATTCGCCGATGCAATAAGGTGATGGGCATGAAGGTGGAGCTGCAGGGACTGGAAAACATCCCCGAGCGGGCAACCCTTACAGTCTATAATCATCAGAGTCTTTTGGATGCCTTTGTGCTGATCGGGTGCATGCCCAATACCCAGTCCATGGTGGCCAAAAAAGAGCTGGAGAGTGCGCCGCTTTTGGCCAATTGGATGAAGGCGGGCGGGTGCATCTTTATTGACCGCAGTTCTCCCCGTGCCGGCATGGCCTGCATTAAAAAGGGTGCAGAGCTTTTGGCCAATAATGTGAATGTGACCATTGCTCCCGAGGGCACCCGCAATAACGGCGGGGAGCTTTTGGAATTTAAGGCCGGTGCCTTTAAGATGGCCACCCGTGCCGGTGCGCCGGTATTGCCGGTGGTGATCAACGGTACCTCTGCTATGTTTGAGGCCAACGGCAAAAAGCTTCGCCCCGGCCGTGTAACGGTGAAGGTTTTGCCGCCCATTGCCACTGAGGGGATGACCCGTGAGGAAGAAAAGGCCCTGCCTGAGAAGGTGCGGGAGCAAATTCGTTGTGAATTGGAGGAACTGAAAAAATGAAAAAGAGCGGATTGATCGCATTATTATTGATCGCTGTGTTGGCGTTGACCGGCTGCCAGAAAACCTTTGAGCAGTTGGATATCGATCGGTATGTTACCTTGGGAGAATATAAGGGACTGACCTATAAGCCGGTGGATACGGCGGTCACCAATTATGAACTGAACAAGAAGCACCAGAGCAATCTGGAGGCCGAGGGCTACACCGAGACCGACAGTACGGTTTTAACCGCCGGCACCGTTCAGTTGGGCGATACCTGCAACATTGATTTTAAGGGAACCAAGGATGGGGTCGCTTTTGAGGGCGGCACCGCAACGGGTTATTCTTTGACCATCGGCAGCGGCAGCTTTATTGCCGGCTTTGAAGAAGGCTTGGTGGGTGTTGAGATCGGCAGTACCGTTCATCTGGATCTGACCTTCCCCGAGAACTATGGCAAGGAAGAGTTGAATGGTGCAGCGGTTGTTTTTGAAGTAAAGGTCAATTCCGTTACCAAGCGGAAGGTTTTCCCCGAGATGACGGATGCTTTGGCCAATAAATTGGACGAGAATGCCAAAAATGTTGCAGAGTACTATACCAATTTGAAAGCAAATTTAGAGGCCGAGAAGAAGACCGAGGCGGAGGATTCCGTGGCCTCCACCCTTTGGCTGGCCGCCTTGGAGAAGACGACCTTCAAGAATATCCCCGAGTATCTTTTTGAGGAGCCGGAGGCTCGTTATCGTGCCCAGACCGACCAAATGGCAAAGCAGTATAGCTATGATAACGGTCGTGCGCTGTATGTGGCTCAAGGCTATACCGAAGCCCAGTATGAAGAAATGCTGGATGATGCCGCCGCTTCTTATGTGCAAGAGGTTTTAATGGCCTATGCCATTGCTGAGGCAGAGGGCTTCCAAGTGACCGATGAGATCTATCAAAAGAATCTGAAAGAGTATGCCAAAACCGCCGGCTATGGAGATCCTGCCATCTATGAAAATGCCGTTGGCAAGCAGTTGATTCGGGAGCAGATCGTTTATACCTATGCGGTGGATCTGATCGTGGAAAATGCGGTTGAGGCCAAGTGATAGGAGTGGGTGACATGAGCTTAAAAGAGAAAAAAGGCTTTATTTGCGATATGGACGGGGTGATCTATTATCAGAATCACCTGCTGCCCGGTGCCAAGGAGTTTGTGGAGTGGCTGTATAAGGAAAATAAGAAGTTCTTGTTTTTGACCAATAGCTCCGAGCGCTCTCCCAAGGAGCTTTCCATGAAGCTTCAGCGTTTAGGGCTGGAGATCGATGAATCCCATTTCTATACCTCTGCCCTTTCTACCGCCGCATATCTGAAAAAACAGAATCCCACCTGCACCGCCTATGTGATCGGCGAGCCGGGTCTGATGAATGCTTTATATGATGAGGGCATCTCCATGAATGATGTGAACCCTGATTATGTGGTGGTGGGAGAGACCAATAACTATAATTTTGCCGCCATTCGTAAGGCGGTAAAGCTCTTGCAAAACGGAGCAAAGCTCATCGGCACCAATACCGACCTGACCGGACCCGATTCTGATGGTGCGCCCATCCCTGCTTGCCGTGCGCTGATTGCGCCGATTGAAATGGCAACCGGTAAAAAGGCCTATTTTCTGGGCAAGCCCAATCCGCTGATGATGCGGTGCGGCTTGAATATCTTGGGCTGCGAGGAAGAGGATGTGGCCATTATCGGAGACCGTATGGATACCGACATTGTGGCAGGAATCGAATCCGAAATCGACACAGCGCTGGTGCTCAGCGGCGTAACGAGCCGTGAGGAAATGGAGCGCTTCCCCTATCGCCCCCAATATATTTTGAATGGCATTGGAGATGTAATGAACCATTGAGTAAATCAGTACACGACGGTCATCGGAACCGCCTTCGTCAGCGCTACCGCCAAAATGGTATCGACGGGTTTTCCGACCATGAATTGTTAGAATTATTGCTGGGATATCCCCTCAGCCGAATTGATACCAATCCCCTCGGCCACGAGTTGATCGATCGGTTTGGGGATCTGCGGGGCGTGATGGATGCCGACCCAGAGGATCTGAAAAAAGTGGATGGAATGGGGGATTATACTGCCTTTTTGCTGAATCTGATCCCCGGTGTTGCCCGCCGCTATTTCGAAGAGGCGGGGAAGCAAGATTTGCGGTTTACCAATATCCGCCGCATGGTGGACTTTTTTGCTCCTCGGTTTGTGGGGAAAAAGGAAGAAGCGCTTTATGCCGCTTTTTTGGATGATAACCATCGCCTGATCTATTGCGAGAAGCAATTCGATGGCTCGATCAGCTCGGTGGAGATCCACTCCCGTAAAATTGTAAGAGAGGCCCAGCGGTGCGGCGCCGCTTTTGTGGTGCTGGCACATAATCATTTTGTGGATACCAACCCCTCCAATCAAGATGTTAAATCCACCAATCAGTTAAATGAAGAACTCAAGCGGGTAGGGATTCAGCTGCACGACCATATCATCATCTGCGGCAATACCGGCTCTTCCATGGTGGAAAGCGGCCATTTTAAAAAGATATAGGCTTTGTAAGACGGCGGAAAATTCTTCGCCTCTGCATTGACATTCCCGCTGATTTTTGATATACTGAAAGCCCGATCGAGGATCGGGCTTTCGGGTCATCTTTTAGATGGAAAAGAGCATAGCGAGGTGTGGCGCAATTGGTAGCGCGCTTGCTTTGGGAGCAAGATGCTGCAGGTTCGAGTCCTGTCACTTCGACCAAAAATCCGTCGACTTTGTCGGCGGATTTTTTATTCAAGCCGATAGGCTTGGTATATCATCACGCGATAGCGTGTATATCATTGCCGCATTTATGCGGCGTATATCATCACACCATAGGTGTGTATACCTCTATCGGCTTGATGAGATGCAGTGGCTTCGCCACTGATGATATGCAAAACTAAAGTTTTGATGATATACAAGGCTTCGCCTTGATTTGAAAACCTAGTATTTATGCAGGTTTCCGCGTGATTACTATAACGCTACTTCGACCAAATTTTGACCGAATTTAGAGGTTTCACCTCCACTTTCGGTCAATTTTTTATGCTTTTTAGGTGTTTTATCGCCACTTTTGCAAAAATCGCAATTTTTACGACCACATAATCAAATGTGGCCTGCAAAATCCCCTTTTCTTTGATTATTGCGGCTCAAAAACTGAGTTGCACATAGGTTGCAAAGTTTGGTTATTTGTGTTATAATAATAAAAAATATTGGTCACCGGAGGCAGAGTGCCGTAGCGCTCAAGTGCCGGATTAGGTGTCCGAGTGAGCTCGGGTTATTGTGTATGCAATAGCCGGAGTTTTTTTATTTTTAAGGAGGTTTATATGAAAAACACAAAGGTTACGCTTGTGCCATTAACAGCAGATAACAGAGAGCAGTTTATTTTGGATAACCAATGGGCGTTTAAGTACGGTGCTATGCAGGAGTTTGGCGAACGTGATAATCACACTAATGATGACGGTGAAATTATATCACGAAAGACCATTGAACGCTCTATTGATGACCCGCAAAATGAAACCTATCGCATTGTTGCAGACGGCAAAAATGTGGGCGGTGTGATACTTAAAATTGATAAAGAAACGCACCACAATCATTTAGAGATTCTTTTTGTTTCACCTGAAGAGCATACAAAAGGTATCGGCTACGGTGCATGGCTTGCGGTGGAGGCTCTGCATCCTGAAACAAGGGTTTGGGAGACCTGCACACCGTATTTTGAAAAGCGCAACATTCATTTTTACGTTAATAAATGCGGTTTTAAGATCGATCAGTTTTGGTGTGAATATTTTCAGCCGAGCGAGCCGATGATTGATGCCGAGGAGCACAATCCAGACGAGGGACCGGATGAAATGTTCCGCTTTATAAAAGTGATGAGATAATCCCTTTTTAAACAAAATTACGGCGGTAAGGATTTTTGTTCCTTACCGCCGTGTGCGTTATGCTGATTGCTCTGCCTTGAGCCGTTCTTTCTCGGCGGTGATTTCCGCATTCTTCTGTGCGATCATCACCGCAAGTTTTTCTTCACATTCTTCTCTTGTGTCAGCATAGATATTGAACTTCTTACGCTTTCCGTTCGCCAATTTCGGCGAGTAACTGCCCTCCCATTTGTTCGCACTGATTTGGAATATACATCCGGTGCCGGGGCGGCGAATTTTCGGCTGTGTCGGCTCTCTCCAAGGTTCTGTCAAGCACCTTTCGTATTGCAGAGGGATGATACGGCGCATCCTCTTTTACGGGGGATGGGAGCATCCACCGTGAGTTTATCCGTTTTTTGTATTCCGCAAGAATTTTTACAATGTCCGGCGGAAGTATTACGGTGCAGATGGAGGACTTGGTTTTCGGCGCACATACTGCTGACGGGCAGTCTCGTATTCGCTGTTGTCAATTGCGCTCATTGTGATCTCTCCTTTTTCTGCTTGTTCCAGAGCTTCGATCAACCGTTCCAGCCGATCTTTCTTCAAAGTCAGCAACCGCTTCTGCTCTGCAAGTGCTTTTCGTTTATCGTAATTCGGCGAGGCGAGGATCTCGGCAATGCTTTTCAAGGAAAAATCCAGTTCACGGTAAAATAAGATCTCCTGCATCCGTTCAAGAGAATTTTCGTCGTAAAAGCGATAGCCATTTGCTCGTCAACATAGCTCGGCTTCAGCAAACCGATCTCGTCATAATAATGCAGTGTGCGCACGCTGACACCGGTGAGCTCGGCAAATTCTTTGATCTGTAGTTTCATATCTTCACCTCGGCTATGAGAATACACTATAACGTTACGTCAGAGTCAATAATATTTTACACTATTTTTTGCAAAAGGTAAAGGGCGCGGCGCCAGGCCGCACCCACGGCAGAAGAGGTTACATTTCTTCCACCGTTTCCATACCGTCCATGACCTCAACCATGATCCGCGCCGCCAGGATGAACCCGTCGGTGAATGCTTGACGAGCCGTGAGGTCGCAGATCTCACTTTGACAGTCTTTGAACTTTTCGAAGGTTTCCTTCTGCTGTTCGGTGAGTGTGGACATGAGGCTTTCTTCATTCTTGCAGATGAGCTTCACCAGTTTGTCCATCCTCGATCCGCGCTTCATATCATGCTCGCATGGGCTGATGTTGCCGTAGTACAGATCCTCAAGCGTTGTCATGTTCATCCCACCTCACATAAGAAGAGGACGACTCAGCATCGGTCATTCCCGATATCGAGTCGCCCTCTAATTTCATTTTGTCCGCTGCGATCAGCGCATGCTTGACAATCAGCATCTCCACCCACGTCCGCTCGTCATACTCTGCCGGACGGCCGTTCGCGAGATACTCCGCCATCGCCGCACTCATCACGCCGTACTTTTCGCCTCTGTATACTTCTTCTACAGTAATTCGTGCCATATTCGCACCTCCTTTGCAGTACAAACATATACCACAAAGGTTTTTATAAGTCCAGCAATTAATAAGAATTAAAAACCCTCTTTAATATCATTAAAATGTTCAAAACCATTTTAACGGTGAAGAATGCTATTAAACCAACAATTATTTTTTTCACGAAATCCGCAAGAGGAGTCAGTGAAGCAAAAACTACAGTACCTATGATAATTATAGCATATACAATATCGACTGTGATCGATACAAAAGTTTCTTTTGCCACTTCTTCCTCTTTTTTGTTTTTCAAAATTCTGTCTATTAACATAGCTAAGAAAGATAACGGCAGGGTTGCTATTAGCGAAAAGACAGTTATAACCGTGTCTGCGTTATTGATTATCTTAGAAAGCGGCAAGTTTAAAGCCGCAATAATTCCGATTAGCGCAGGAGCAATTAGAAACGTTATTATATCTAACCAATAATATTTTCCGTTTCGATCATCTTTATAAATTTTAAATTGTTCTACAACTATTTTGAAAACACTAGCTTTCCTAGAAATCAATATAGAGACCAGAAATACTGCCACACACAATATTTGCCAATACTTCATTTTAACCACCTTTCTATTGCATGAAAGACAATGCGTATTTATCAGAAATTTCACGAAGGCTAGTTTCAGATACAGAACCGTCTGCATAAAGCTCAAGTTTTTCTGTTATATCATATTCAGCTATTAATCCTGAAAATTCACTAAGACTAATCCGTCTTCTAACTTTGCCAAATTTAAGCGTTAATTTAGCATCCTCAAAGTCACTTGGAAAGGCATCCCTAATCAAAACCTCTTTTAATTCACTTATGGAAGGTTCTTTCTTTGTTATATTACTAAACCATTCTCGGATCCCTTGTGCTCTAGGTGCATTGAGAGAAATAATTGTTTCTTGTTCTATTTTCTTTCGAGGTTTATCTTTTGCGTTATCGGCTTTGTCAGAATACTCATCAGAATAGGTGGTAATCAAACTTATCTTTTCTGGAATATACCTTTTCCTATCATCAAACATTTCATCTGAAAGCAAGATATCGAAATGTGCAGTTAAACCTTTCGCTGATAAGAAGCTATTAAATATGTTTAAAAACGCTGTTTTACAGCCGCTTTGTCCATATCTATGAAACACAAATGTATTAGTATCTTTCCCAATATAGAATAAAACATTATGGTTATAAACCGCAGAATTATCCTCGCCTTTAAAAGAACTAACACCATTAGTTTTATGATTAATAACAGAGAAATTCTCAAAGGATCTGCCTGCATTAGGTTGAATATGAATTCTTTTAATGCCACCATTCAACTCTACTATATCAGCATTTTTGGATAACATTATTGCTCGACGGGTATATGTATCAATTTTACATTGCTTAATATAGCCAAAAAATTCAGTGAGCAGCTTTTCTAAATTAATCGGGGTTTTATTATTCTCCGAATATTGTAATAAGTCGTCAGAACCATATTTTTTACATATTCTACATCTATATGCTGTTATTGACTGTGTAAATTGATTTGTCATATTAATTTTGCTCCTTTATATTAAGACTCCGTTACAATGATCAATTTCATGCTGAATAATCTGCGCCGTCCAGCCAATGTAGGTTTTGATGCGAGTTTGCAGTTGCACGTTCTGATATTTGACCTTGATGGACTTATAGCGTTTGCAAGATCTCGGGCCACCGAGAAGAGACAGACATCCCTCCTCGGTGTTGTATACACCGTCTTTTTTAATGATCTCGGGATTGAGCATCACCATGTATGTAGGAACTCGTCTGCTCTCGTCAAGAAACGCGATGATGCGCTTCTTAACACCGATCATATTCGCCGCCATGCCGACACAGCTATCCTTATGCGCCATCAACGTATCGAGCAAATCCTGTGCCACAGACAAGTCTTCTTTTGTTGCGACCTCTGATTCTCCTGCAAGAAAAATAGGATCATGTATTAATTCTTTAATCATAAAAATTCCAATCTCACTCAAAATGATCTGCCACGATACCGTCCAGTTGGACGGCTATTTCTTTGAATGGGCGGTTCAGATCCAAGGTGCGAACACTAATCTTATTACCACTCATGTGGTACACATGATTCGGCTGCACAATCTCATCTGTTTGTGCATATAGTAGCATTCCCGATACGGTGTGTGGCTGATCTCCAAGCTCGGCATCCTTGTTTTTGACATAAGTGAACACCTGGTACAGATTCCCGGAATGAAGAGTATGTACACCGTACTGCTCCTGGGTGGTGTGGCCGTAATACTTGGCGTCGATAATAAGGACCGTGTCATCCTTTGACAGCATGATGTCCGTCTGCATAACAGGTAGCATGGAACTAAAGTCATCGTCCAATTGCCACGGAATCTGCGAGGCACTTGCTCTAATTTCGGGATGCTCCTTGCGGTAATACTCCAGAATAAATTTTTCATACAATCGGCACATTCTCTGCTCATCCAGGAAGTCCATCAGTTTTGTACCGCCGGAAGTGTTACTTTGGAGCAATCCCTTTACTACCAAATAGCAGATAGAAACCAACATACGATAGGACTGGTTATTGCGGTTGTACTGCAACTGCCAGTTTATATCATAAACATTCAGCGGCTCTACATCACCAAAGAACACCAGCAGCTTCCTCAGTTCCTTCTTTCGTGATTTGGTGATATCAGAACGAACTAGCAGTTCCATCGTGGATTTTAGTATCCGATTCATATAGCTGTTGACGGTAAAATCATCGTAGGTACAGACAATTTGTTTCCGCAGCATAGATTGGGTTTTAATGGACTCGGCTATATCGATTTTTCCGCGCAACGAGGAGAGGGGCTCGGTTTGAGGGATGTATTCCTTGCCGAGTCCTCTTTTTAACTGTAGCGCGACACCTTTGGCAAGGATCGCAGCGCACAGCTCACCCACATTATCAAATTGTTCAGTCTCTATATTTTTGTAGCCGTTTTCGTTCAACACCTGGAACGCATAGGCCAGCATATAATAGATGTTTTGAACAGGTATCACTTAATGGCACTCCTCAGATTGTTTGTCCAGTCTTTTACTTTCAGCGGTTCATCGAACCAGTATTCTTTCAGCAATGGAATCAGTTCGTATTCCACAATTCCAGACAACTTTCGATCTGTGATTGTATCTGCGGTCAAATTGCAGAAATAACTGTGGCCGATGCAGAAACCATCGCCCAGGGAATCATCTGCTGAAATAACCGCATTCAGACTCTCAACGCAGTGAATCAAATTGTTGAACTTATCGTTTTCCAGGGCCATGCGATATCCACGGAAGCCTTCTGTTTCAAAGCTGGGACGCATTTCATAAAATGCAAAACGACGGCGCAGCGCATAATCCAGCATAGCAAGACTGCGGTCAGCAGTATTCATCATGCCGATGATATACACATTCTTCGGAACGGCAAATTTTTCATCAGAATACAGCAGTTGGAGTTGAATACCACGCTTATCGCTTTCGATAAGCATAAATAGTTCACCGAAGATTTTGCTCAAATTACCACGGTTGATTTCGTCGATAATAAAGAAATACTCATTATCGCTGTCGATCTCAGCCTTTTTACAGAAATTATAGAAGGCACCCTTCTTAAGTTCAAAACCTGCCTCCGAAGGCCGGAATCCCATAATAAAATCTTCGTATGAATAACTCTGATGGAACTGAATCATCATAACGCGGTTCTGATTCTTGATCCCCATCATGGAGTAGGCCAGGCGCTTTGCAGCAAAGGTTTTACCAACACCAGGTGCGCCCTGAAGGATGACATTTTTCTTTGTACGAATCAAATCCACAAGTGTTGCGTACTCTTCGGACTCCATATACACATCCAACAGAAAATCAGTTTCGGTGTACTCCGGGAAGGTGGTGATCTGCTCTTCAACATCAACTTCGGTTTCGCTGATGAATAAAGCGCACAGTTTCTCTACATAATCAGTATAAGGAGTGACATCAGTAAGGGTTTTCATTGCAGCTTGTCCACCAGGGTGTTCCCACTCGCCAATATGTGTCCATTTTACGGAACGCCGATGCGGATACTCGGGATCAGTTTCTTTGAAAAAATAGTCACCCGTAACCACACCACGACCAATTATTTGGTTGCGTCCTTTCTTGGCAAATATAATGTCGCCGACTTTTATCTCGTTAGCAAATTGCCATGTGGCATGAGCTGCATTCATATAAGAGAGCGTAGGATCATAGGTGTCCTTCATTCTCTGTTTCATCTCTTCTTTGCTGCTGAAAGCGTGAAGATCACCAATCTCAGCCCAACTTATACCCATTTCACCCACGGTGTGAAAATAATCCCACATGGACGCGCCATCACCAGGAGAGTAGAGCCAGTAGTTGACGGTTGTGCTTTTTTCCTCGGCAAGAGCATCAACGTAATTATCTGAATCAGCATATGCAGGGAGAGTGTCGTAATCAATATTTCGGCGAAGTTCGCTTATGATTTCACGGCAAACAGTTTCGATACTGCGTTGTTCGTTACCAACGCTAATTCGATATCCAGCGTGTAATTTGACTGCCGCAAGGGCGACGCGAAATGCATTTTCACCAAAATCAGAATAAATATTTTTAAGCAAAAATTTGGTGAATGCCGCACTACTACCCATCTTATAGCACTTGCCTTGTCGCATATATCGATAAATATTGATGTACATTTTTAGCGAGGCGGGACTGGCGTTAATTTGAGAAGACAGTTCAGTTGTAGCATCTGCAATATTTATTTGGTTGTTATAAACTTTTTTGGCCATGTCATATATTAACGACATATCTTTTTGGTTTGTCAAAACAAATGATGACATATAATCTACCTCTCGTTTGGCAATTTATAGTTACTTAACTAGCACATCGAATAAGCACGGAGAAACTCCAGTAAAGTCCACATCATAACATATGTTAGAAACGCCAACCGGGATTATAGAAGTGATGCGAGGAATATCGGTCACATTATAGATAGCTAGATTTCTATATGTTTCTTCCTGGATACAGGAAATACCTTGGTATTCTGCGTTCAGGCCCAGTTTGTTCATAAGCAGTTCTATAGCGAGCATTTGTTCACTGTTATCTAATATGCTGATTGTCTTTTTGCAAAGTTCATATAAAGATAATCCCTTTTCACAAGGTTGTAGCAGAGAAGATATGACAAAAATTTCTATTCCATCACGGCAAATCTGATTGTGCCGGAATGAATGAATTCGAACATCGTTTGTGGTTGTTTTAACCTCGACTTTGGTGGTTTTATCAATCTCAAAATCGTGCTTATTAAAGAAATCCGCATGCCAGGTTTTATAGAGTTTGCCAAGCTGATTGTCATAAAAATAGTTAATCACAGACAACTCGCCATATAAGCCGATCTCCAGGCTACGATCATGAGAACTAGTAACGGCAAAAATCGTTTCTAACGAATAGAACAATTTAAGCATTTCCGAGGAAGTGTAACTATTATCAGTCTTTATAAAAAGATAGTCACAAACACGATTAAAATGGTCAATACTTAGCGTATCCATTTTTTTACAGATCAAGACATGAAAATTACCCACTTCTGCTCCATCGTGTTCTAAAACAATGCTGTTTTTCATAATGAAAAATTCGTTTTCAAAACACACGCTTTCGCTAGAGGGGTCTGCGTTTCGTATCAGCACAGAAGCTCGACCTGTAATATCGGTGCCGGCGATAACGTTCTTTTTCAACAATGTCTCATAGTTGATTTGAGTTACGTATTCATTTATCAGGAAACTCATACATTAAACTCTCCTGTCACATACTTGATTTTAATATTATCTGCGGGATTATTGATTGTCAAAAAAGGAATAATAATATGCGGCGTAGACTCATCAGTGTAGACGTAGTGGATTTGAATGTTAAATTCATCTTTTAGCACGCATTTATCGCCATCATAATCATATGTAACTTGATAACTTTGGGGCAACTCTTTAATCGCTTTTCCATCTGCAATAGTGCTACGGAATTGATTCTCGCCTGCCCTCATTCGGATCAGCGCAAAAGTGTCAGGTATCAACCCTTCAGCAATAACTTCTTTGATCGCTATAAACGCAGCTGCATTTATATTTTTGCAAACTCGAGCAAATTGATATTTGGCAATTACTTTTTCGTAGAAATCCACAAAAGAAACACCTCTGTAAATTTGATGTTTATGCTCGCGGTTTCTTCCATAAGGAAACGCTTCAGGTGTTCCGGCAAAAGACTGCAAAAAGTTTTCCAAAAGTTCCAAGTTGGCAGCAGGTGCGGCATCGTTAGCATAATCTAAAGATTTATCATAAACGTATCCAGGATTGAGTGCACCTACTCTTATTGTCTTGGCAACACTTGCGCGTGTTAATCTTAGTTGATTGTTATCCAAGCGGAAGATTCGTTCCATCTCGGAAAGTGGTCTTCCGGTTTTAAGAAAGCGATCTACAGTTTCCCACAAGAAGTTTTCATGGTTGGTGATGTCCACAAATTGCTGCTTCATATCACCGGTCATAAACACTCGACAAAGATCCAAATAACTTCTCTTATAGCCGAACCAACGCGCTCTCTGCAAAGTATTGTCCACAGGGTTGACCTTAGCAGTTCTGTATATGTAAGTCACGGCCAAATTCTTGAGGGTAATGCCTCTTTCGAGCATGTTCCCGCCTACATATATCTTGTACTTGAAGTATTTGTCGCGACCAACATCGTCCTGATTATCGCTTCCTTCTCGCGTGTTGATTTGATACACTTCAGTCTTTGCCATGTTTTTCTTGATTTGCATCAATACACTAGCAAACGGAGGGAAATCGCCTTCAGGTGTTTTGTACTTATCATAGACCAGTTCCAACTCTTCACATATGTCTGCATAGCCCAAACCGCTCTCGTCTCTAACATTGTCGCGCAAAATATCCAATTCACTTTTGATTCGACCGTGAACAATGTTTTGAATCCCTGTTTTAGCAGACGGATGAACAAGCATACTGTGAAAGCCGCGATCGCCCCTAAGGTATCTAACAGCACAACCTAAAACAAACCAATATAAAGCTTCTCTGAAGGAGTCAGGAACACCTTCTTCAAAGTCATCGGTATCCGAGATTTCCACCACCAAAGGGTTGTCAATTGTGTCGTGAAAAACAGCAGCGCCGGTATATCCGTTGCCCGGCTCTACTAAAACACAATCGTCAGGAGCCAAGTTCTCAAGAGCAGTAGATAGCAACAAATTAGATTGAGGTGTTGCTGTCACTGAGAGATACGTACCTTTCTTGATACTTTTTACTGCCTCAAGAATAGCTTTGCTAGCTTGGCCTTTGTTCTTCTTGTCGCCAGGCGAACGCTCGTCACCTTCGTCATCTACGATCAAGGACGGGACATCAGAGAGTTCTTTGGACAATCTTTCGAGACTGGCAAGATTCGTTTCGCTGTTTTTGCTTTTGTGCTTAAGAACCATTAAAATAACTTTACAGCCCGCTTGAATCTGCTGCCGTATATCTGAGGACTTTGCGTTGTTGAGATCCATTATTAAGATATCCTCGTTATTATCAAACTCTTCGAGGATACGATCCCTATTCTGTGAAAGCAGGTTGTTCTTAGTCCCACCAATCACGTACGCCAAATCATAACCATTGTCAAAGGCAAGCGCCATTGAACTGATAAAAAAGGCCGTCTTACCACTTTGAACTTTGCCCAAACACAACAATTTGGTCATACAATCTACCGGGCTGGTTGGGGACACGAACTTTAGAAGAGCGCGCGTAGCATTAATAAACACATTGTTCAAGTTGGCCGTAGACCACGTTTCACTCATGTGTTCAGTTAATGCTTGCTTATACTTACCATTGGTGACTACATTGGTAATGTATTGTTGGTTGATTGTGTGCGGATGCTCGGTCACAATTGTATTACCCATAATCTCTCCTTACTTCGTACCTTTGAGAATACTATTAATGATGTTCAGGGTACGATATGCATCTTTGTCGCCAGTTTTCCTAGCAATTATGATGGATGCAGCTATTGTAATAGCCATTTTTTGAATTAGTTCTAACTCTTTCTGAGTTTTCGACCCTTCTCCATAGTAGGGTAAACCGTAATTGATACGGAGATCGTATTCATTACTTTCGTTTCTGAGTCCAAGTTTTATTCCGTCATCGTAACCGTTATTGGCCCAAGTTACCCAAAAAATATAGGTAACCCCTTGAATTACTAACTCAATCCTATCAGGTTCATCTTCCAATGTTTCAACCAATGGCGCTGCTTGAACCACATCTTGGTGTTTCATTTGGTTATGAACTGCGGTTTGCGTTTCACTAGAACCCGAAACTGAATCATCATTCGTAGTGATAACAATGCCTGTATCGTCTCCTGTTTGGAAAGATTTCCCTACTTTTTCTGAAATAGCACGCTTCTTTTCTTTTGAAACAGGCTTGTCCTCTTTTCTCAGAGTTGAGGAAAGGGTAATCATTTCGCTTGCTGCACTTTTAAGTTCGGCAATAAAACGATCTTCTAATTCACCTTCCCACATGAGTTCGTCTTTGGTATAAGAAGGTTCCCAGTTATCGCCTAAAAGGTTTACTTCGCCTACAATTCTTTGGTAGGGATAGAGGTTAGGTTTCCCCAACAACTGAGTGGGGCGGTAGTGCATCTTTATGGCTCGTCCTTTGCGGAACAATGTGAACCCGGAAAACTCGGTATTACCGACTTGGCGAATACCGACCCAACCATCGAAATGGTAATCGATACCATTAACTGTAAAAGTTCGCTCAAAAACATCTAGATATGCGCTGCCAGTTTCGCTATCGGCACGCAATTGAGGAGCTTCATATTTGACTGGCTTTTTATTGACAGAAAGAACCAGATCATTGTTTTGAAGATCTCTAGAATACATTTCCGAAACCAATGTACGCAATTTATCAATTCGGTTTGGGGTAATTCTTTTATTGAGTTTTCTAATTTCGATAACGGTGTAATGCAAATCCGTATCAATCTCGTCCACAGACGCTTCAATTGTTTCAGGAGAATCTTTTGCCACTTGATCAACGTCGACATAACAGGTGTACTTGCGAGGAGAATCATACTGCGTGGTTTCAACAGACCAAAGTGAACCAAGGCATGTGGCTGCCGTTTTTAACCCCATTCCTTTTTCGCACCGACCGCTCGTATCATCAGGCGGAGAATTCAACTTCAATGCACGTCTGAAATCAGCCTCTTCCATACCGAAAGCGTCATCGACGATTCTAATATAATCAGGAAATATCTCTATGAGGATCTTGCAAGATTGTTGCCCCAACAAAGCGAGTTCCTGTTTATGCGAAAAGAAACTTTGAGTCGAGTTGTCAATAAACTCCGCAAAAGCACTTTCGAGTTTATATGACTGATTCCTATATGTACCCAATATGCCGGAACCCGGCTCAATGTTAACTTGTATGGTCCCCATTATCTATTCTCCTCCACAAAATCAACAAATTGCTCAAAAACTGTTCTAATCACTTTCACATTAACCGCATTCCCAAATTGCTTGTATGCCAAATGAATGTTTTGGTCTATCTTAAAGTCTTCTGGGAAACTTTGAAGGCGAGCTGCTTCTCGCGGTGTTAAATACCTTTTTTGTTTACCGACTATCGGGACATGAACCATTGCTACCAAAGCGGGGAACTCTGTAGGCAATTTAACTCGTACACCAGAGGGGCGGAATTGTATCACACCATCATATACTGAATCTATAATTCCATTTACCTGCCACTCAAATTTTCTGTGAGTCTTCTTGATCCCTTTCAGCCGATTATTGGCAACATACCATCTATCGATAAAATCCTTGTTCTCAGCATAAAGTTCTTTGTTCTTACGAACAAATTCCTTTTTCCAATCGGGGAATTCGGAAGTATCAACCTCTTCAAAGAAAACATCACTCCAAATTGGAAATCCTATAATCCTTCTGTTGATTCCCTTGATAAAATCATCCCATAACTTCAGAACTTTTTCTTCATACGCACTAATTCTAAAGGACTGCAATTTGTATTCGGAATTACTTCTTGACATTAAAACACTATCAATAGAACATGTATTACGACTTTTAACAGGAATGGACAGTTTGATCTCTTTGTCAAAATATTCGTTTCTTACTGCCACAATCACAGCACGTTCTCTTAATTGCGGCACATCCAAATAATGAGGGCTGACAATTAAAGGCGTCTCTATAACATTGTACCCTAGGTTCTGTAATTCTCTTCGAATACGTCTCCATGTATTTCCCTTATCATGAGAAACCAAATTCCTTACGTTTTCAAGGATCACATATTTAGGGCCATTATATCTATAGTTGTGGTATTGAAGAATTCGAACAATATCAAAGAACAATACACCACGAGCATCTTGAAATCCTTTTCTCCCTCCGGCTTTAGAAAAAGATTGGCAAGGAAACCCCGCACACAAGACATCATGTTCTGGGATGTCATCGGGATTAACCTTCGTAATATCAAAACAAGCTTCAATGCCGTAATTGTTTTGATATGTCGCTGCAGTTTCGGGCGAAATTTCTGCTGCAAAAACACATTCGCCGTTGAGTTGTCTCATCGCTTGATGAAATCCGCCGATTCCGGCAAATAAATCGATAAACCTAAATCCATCTTTAAAAAAGGTGTTCATTGTTATTCTCCAATCTTATTACTATCTATGTAGTCTTCCAAAAAATCCGCAAAATGGTTAGGTTTAAAAACCCAGATCTTCTGATTGGAGCATTCTGTAATTGCGAAACCAGATTTGTACGCTTCTAAAAAATTATCAATACTTACATAACAAGAGCGAACGGTATTGTGATAAACGTATCGGTAAGCATCCCAAGCAACAATCAACGGATTGTTATCAAAATTGTAATATCCAATTATTAGAATCGTCTGATCGTTCGTTGTATCAATGTACTTTTCCATATCATCATTACGAACATTGCTAACCTGAACGCGCTTCATATGCGGTTTGTCAGCCCATCCGGCACCTGTTATGTTTTTCAAGTACATAACAAGAGTATATTCTTTTCCGTCCTTCTCTATGGTTGCAACATATGGAACACGATTGTTAGAACTCCACGAAAGGGAAAAGCCCTCGCTTTTAATAAATTCCTCGAATTTCGCCAAAAGGTCCTTCTTCTTATAGACCTGTTCAGGAGCATCATATACAAGGTTGTTATTTCGATCGATATTGACGTATGTAATCATTTCAGTTACTCCCTTCTTTTTCGTTCGGTACAATCTCCATAATATCATCCATCTTACAATCAAGCGCCGAGCATATCTTCACGAGGACGTTGCTGGAGACGACGGCGCCGTCTTTGCCCATTTTGGTGATGGTGGCGATGCTGATGCCGGCTTTTTCGGCGAGTTCTTTCTTTTTCATATCGCGGTCGATCAGAAGTTTAAACAATTTCTTATAGCTTGCAGCCATTGCATTACACCTCATAAGTAGTTTTTGTAAGTGTGCTATTTCACCATTTGCCATTATACCACATTCCGTGCCAAATAGCAACAGTTTTCGGCAGAGAAATACTGCGATTTCAGCATTTGTCGGTTTTTCGCCACAAACTCGGCTATTCACATTGCAAAATGTTTTTTCTTTGTTTACTGCAGTGCAGGGGTTGATACAGGGGGGGATTTGCGGTGCGTTTGAATATCCTTCTCCGGATTGGCAAAGATAATGTATATCAAACAAGTGGAGGTAGTGAAATGTTCAAACACGAAAAGATGCTTTTTCATCCCGTGGAGGTAGAGCGATCCAATCCGCAGTATGCGGCGCTTTTGCAGGAACAGCTCGGCGGCGGTAACGGTGAGCTTAAGGCGGCTATGCAGTATATGTCCCAGAGTTTTAGAATTAAAGACCCTGAAATTAAGGATTTATTTCTTGACATTGCCGCCGAGGAACTTGGGCATATGGAGATGGTTGCGCAGACCATCAATCTGCTTAACGGACACGATGTTGATGCCGAAAAGGTGCCGTCAGGCGAG
Organism: Eubacteriales bacterium; assembly: GCA_045539335.1. GTDB lineage: Bacteria > Bacillota > Clostridia > Oscillospirales > QAKW01 > QAKW01. The sequence goes on along the minus strand of JAZQFD010000040.1, from coordinate 1,146 downwards.
ATTCAGTCTCATGTGCTTTTAGGTCTTAACCCCGGACTTATCAACGCATCGGGTTACTCTTGGACGGGCGACTATGTAACGGTTACGGGAGACCTATGCGCAGACCTACTCAGCAATATTGCATCAGAGCAACGCGCGAAGGTGGTTTACGAATACCTTTACCGACAGATCGACGACAAAAAGGTACGAGAGACCATTGATTTTCTCTTAAACCGTGAGGAAGCCCACAATCAGATGTTCCGCGATGCCTTTAACAAGGTGCAGAATTCCGGCTCTAACCGTGATTTTGGCACCACCAAAGCCGCCAAGATGTATTTCTCCATGTCGGATCCCGGTCCCAACGCATTCGCAACGGGTGATACCAAGCCTGTTTCCTTTGAGTGATAGCAAAAAGCCGCTGAGGAATCGTTTGATTCTTCAGCGGCAATTTTTATCTTTCCCTGTATCACAACAGTTCGGTATATTGTAGTTTGACGAATTAAAAAATACCCTTGTTATATTTAATCATGGCACGAAAACTTATAACAAGTCCAAGAATAATACCAATAATCAAAACAGCAGTTCCAACTAAAATAAAAATATCGTTTTCAGTATATAGGGTTACAGATGACAGAACACTAAATACGATTATGCCAATACCGACAATAATAATACCCAAGCCCACTTGTTTTCCAAATGGTATTCTATCTTCTTCTGAAACACGACTCCTGTGATATGAATGAAGAGATGATATGTTTCCTCGCATATTTGAAATTCCAAGAACAATACATACAACACCTACAAGAAAAGTAACAATATTGCGTGCCATAGTATAGCCTCCTTCAAATTCAAGTTTATCGGTTAGATTATACTACACTTAGCCTATAAAGTAAATTACTAAATTAAATCTCTTTACTTTTGTATCAAGTAGTGACAGTCTCGACTGGAAAGACCCAACTCCACAGCAGATGGTGGAGAGGATAACATCAAAACTCACGTCAGGAAGTATTATCCTTATGCACAACGGTGCCAAGAATACTCCCGAGGCTCTGCCGATGATTATTGATACAGTCCGTGCACAGGGTTACGAATTTGTACCAATCTCCGAAATACTTTTAGAGGGTAACTACACCACCGACCACGAAGGCAGGATGCACACAACAGAAC
>JAZQFD010000039.1:0-44295 GCA_045539335.1 Eubacteriales bacterium | reverse complement strand
ATGCCTTGATTGAACAAAAATCCGCTCTTTTTAAAATCTTCGACCTCAAAGCAAGGACATTTCGAGGGATTTTTGCTCTATCTTTTATGCAGATCGGCTGGCGCCGATCAAATAAAAATAAGTGAAAAGCACCGAAATGCCTTGCTTTGAGGCAGGTTCGGATTACTCTTGTCACCTTATCCTCACGATACGCTCTTTTAAATTTATGAGGCTTGGGTGGTGCCGTTGCTGTCCCCCACCGTGATGGTATAGGTGGCGCCCTTTTGAATATCGGGGCTGCTGAAGATCACCACCGCAAAATCCAACTCCGGCGCATAAGAAATCAACTCCTTACCCGCTTCATCGGCCAGTAAAATCTTGGTGCCAGCCGCTTGATTGCCAACACTGACGGCAACCACTCCCTGCTCGCTATTGCTGAAGGTCTGTGCCATGCCCGAAGCACCGGTGCCGATAAAGGTACCGCCGGTGATGGTGGCACTGCGGTCATAATCCAAGGTGGCGGTATCTCCCCGAGTGGGGCCCACCACGGTGGTATGTCCGCCGGAGATGGTCAAGGTGCCGTTGGCATCCAGTCCGTCGCCGGAGGAATTGATATAAAGAGTGCCGCCCTCGATGGCGATACTGCCGTTCCCGGCACTCATGCCACCACCGGGGCCGCCCATTCCGCCGAACATTCCGTCTCGCCCGCCTTCGGTGCCGCTGTTGTCGGTACCGCCTGCGGCGTTTAAACCATCGTCGGAACAAACCATTTTCAAGTCTCCGCCCTTCACGGCAATATGCAAACCCTCCAGCCCTTCATAGCTTTCGGTAATGTTCACCGTACCGGCGGTGAAGGTAAGGGTATGATCCCCATGAAAGCCATCGTCGCCGGTGGCAATGGTAAAGGTGCCACCCTCCACCAAAAGATCGCCGTTGGAATGCACGGCATCATCGGCGCAATCCATAGTAAAGGTGCCGCCGGACAGTTTCATTTCACTGCCGGATTTCAACCCCTTCATGCTGGTAGAGGTGTCCTCGGTTTCGGCAACCGTTGCAGTAGAGGTGGTGCGGTAGCCGGGCTTGCCGCCCATGCCGCCACCGGGGCGTTCCATCCCACCGGGGCCACCCATTCCGCCACCCATGGCACCCCAATGGTCGGAGGTCTCTTTCTCGGCATTCTCGCTTCCGCCACCGCAAAGAAGATCAAAGGTGCCAGCCTCAATCTGCAGGGAGTTGCCGGCGCTGATCCCATCCCCCTCTGCATCAATATCAAAGGTTCCACCGGAGATATACACAAAGCCTAAGGTGGCATCATTGTTATTTTCGGCGTGGATTCCATCCTTTCCTGCCGCCAGCCCAAAGATGCCATCGGAAATGCGAATACTGTCGTTGGCATCCAGACCGTGAGCGGAGGAGGTAACGGAAATCGCCCCGCCGGTAATGGCGAGGGTATCCTTGCAGGTAATGCCATGGCCTGCCGGAGAAGTGACGGTCAGACTGCCGCTGCCGCTGATGGTCAGATCCTGCTTAGAATATAGGGCGGCATTATAGCTTTCGGGCAAGGTGCCGCCGTTGATCAGGGCATTCTCGGTGCCCTCCGCCAGATTGATAAAAACCTTATTGGCATTGACCACGGCCAACGGCGCCGAGGCGGCGCTGGTGACCGAAGCCCCCTTCAGCACGATTTGCACCTTTGCCTCATCGGGAGCATCCACAATCACCGAGCCCTCCTCCCAACTGCCGCTGAGAATATAGGTGGCCTCTTGGGTGAGGGTTACGGTGGTGCCGGCGACCTTTGCCGCACTATGGGAAGCGGTGGCGGTCTTCCCGCTGAACTGCACCGTTACGGCACCGGTTTCATCTACCGTATCCTCTTGATCCCGCTCTGTGAACAATTCCTCTTCTTTTTCCACAAAATGAGGGTCCTCCACTTGGGTTTGGGGATCTTCCGTCTTTTGGCCATATTCGATCTTTTCGTCTTTTGCCGCCTCTTCTTCCTGCTCCTTTTGGCAGGCGGTCAACAGCAGCATCATTATTAATAATAGGGAAATAAACTTTTTCATACACACAACCTGATCCAGAATCGGACTCCTTCTTGCTCATTCACAACCCCGCAGCTTCCTCCATGGGCGGCCACGATGGTTTTCACAATATATAATCCCAATCCTATATTATTCTGCTCATTTCGGGTACGGGCCTCATCGGCCATATAAAAGCGATCCCAGATTTTAGAAATCTTCTCGGCAGGAATGGACGCTCCATCATTATAAACCGAAAGAAAGATTCCATCCTCTCCCTTGGCAAGAGCCACGGCGATCCTGCCCTTTTCGGGAGTGTGAGCCTGAGCATTGCGAAGAATATTCATAAAGGCACGCTCCAGATATTCCCCATCTGCTTCTGCCTTCAGCGAGGGAGCGATGGTGGCAGAAACGCAAAAGCCCTTTTTCTCCAAAAGAGGACGCTCCCGCTCCATTAGTTCCTTCAGCCATAGGCTCAGCTCCAGCGGTGCTTTTTTCAGCTGCTTAATGCCATGCTCCAAAGCCGATACCTCCAGCATGGAGCGAATCATTTCATTCATCCGAGCGGTTTCCTCCATGATCATATCACAGCAAACCTCCGGATCGATCCCCTCGGTATGCTCCTTGAGCATCTCCGCATATCCGCCCAGCACCGCCAAGGGGCTTTTAAGATCATGGGACACATTGGCAATAAAGCTTCGGCGCATTTCCTCTTCCTTGGCCAGCCGCTCATTATCCTCTTCCAGACGGCGGTTTTTCTCCATCAATTCTCCAATAAAGGCCTCTAATTGCCCGCTCATGGTATTGATGCTGACTGCCAGATCGGCGATCTCGGTGGTGGAGCTTTGCTCCTCCTCCGCCCGATGGGAAAAATCCAGCCTTGCCACTCGCTTGGCGGTATTACTCACCGAAATAATAGGTCTGGAAAAGCGGTCGGCATAAATATAAGCCGCCAGACAGCCCAACAGCACCACTAACACGCCGATGATCACCAAGAGGGGGTATAAGACCTCCACCGTTTGGGAGATGGCCGCCACCGGCGATTCCACTGAAACATAGCGAGTGCCTGCCGCCGTTTCCAAAATCCCCTGCAGGATCAGCACCTCTTCTCCCCCACGATTCATCCGCTGCACCTGCGGATCTTTGGTATAATCCATTTCCTGCCGGGGGCGGGATAGATGATTCTCCGGCCGCCCATCGGGCATGGGAACGCCCTCAAAGCCCTCTGCCATCTTTCGACCGGTGGTATACACCAATTCCCCCCGCTCATCAAAAATCTCCACCCGCACAGACTTTCCCTCTTCATAGGAGGCCATCAATTCCTTTAATTGGCCCTCCTCATCGGCATAATTCCGTTCAAGGGTCTCATAGAGGGTGGAAAGAGCCGCCTTTTGACGGCGGATCATAAAAGGCTCGGCAAAGAAAAAGGTGGCGATCAGCAACGCCCCGATCAGGGTCACGATGATGACCGCCACCAACACAGTCCATTTAACTTTGATGGAACTTTTCATTGAGCCGGCCCGTCAAAGAGATAGCCACGCCCATGAGCGGTGCGGATATAAGCGCCGGCTTCTTTTAATTTTGCCCGCAACTGTTTGATATGGGTATCCACGGTGCGGGGGTCTCCCTCATAATCATAATTCCAGATGGCATTGAGAATTTGATTGCGAGAGAGGATCTCTCGGGGGTTGGTCATCAAATACGCCAAAAGGTCAAATTCCTTTTGGGTGAGAAGTACCAATTCCCCTTGAAGCTTTAATGTCTTACTCTTAAGGTGCAATTCCAGAATTCCTGCTTTGATCACCTGTTGCTGAGCCTTTACCGAGCAACGGCGCAAAACCGATTCAATGCGAGCCAACAGCACGGTGGGCGAAAAGGGCTTGCTGATATAATCATCTGCCCCACATTTAAAGCCCTTGAGCTGATCGTATTCTTGATCCTTGGCGGTAACCATGATCACCGGCACCAAGGTACTGTCTCGCAGCTCCTCCAATACCGAAAAGCCATCCCGCTCCGGCATCATCACATCCAAAAGAATCAGATCGATTCGCTGAGGCTCGGCATAATAAAGATCCAATACCTCCGCACCGGTGGCCGCCGTTATCACCTGATAACCGTGCCCCTTCAAATAGGTTTCCAGCATCTGACGGATGCGGCGATCATCGTCTGCCACCAAAAGGGTGAAATCTTGTTGATTCAGCATTATAGCTTCTCCTTTTCAGGTACCGCTGCGATCAGCGATACGGTGAGATTGCCGTTGCGGGTGCGAATCTCATCCAGCATCTCTTTTTCATTGGCACCGACCTTCATCTTCACTCGGAAGGTCAGTTCATACATGGTGCCCATATTGGTGGTCTTGGTGCGCTCTAAGCGGCGATAGGAGGTATAAGTATCAAAGATATCTTCAAAGGCGGTGCCGTAATCCACATCCTCCGCCATTAAGATCTTCAGCATCTTCATCTCCACCTTGCCGGAACGCAGGATCTTGGAGGCGATGAAAAAGACCAGCATCATCAGCACCGTGAAGGCCGATGCCAGCCACACAAAGCCCATGCCGCAAACCAAACCGACCGCCATAGCCAAAAAGATGATGCAGATTTCCTGAGCCGAGCCTTGGGCAGAACGGAAGCGAACCAAGCTGAAGGCACCTGCCACCGCCACACCGGCGCCCACATTGCCATTGACCATCATAATGACCACCTGCACCAAAGCAGGAAGCAACAGCAGCGCCACAAAGAAATGATTGGAGCATTCTTTAATGGTAAAGCGATAAACCAGGGCGATAATACAGCCCAATACCAAAGCGATCAAAGAGCAAAGAGCCACCGACCCCAAAGTCACGGTGGTCGCAGTCATGGAATTTCCTAAAATATTTTCGAGCATTGCAAAATGTTCTCCTTTTCAAAAATTTTACCGTATTTGGAAAACGGTCCCGGATAAATCTTCAATTCCGATAAAATATGAACCAACCAAAGAGGCATTCCCTCATTGACCTTCAGTTCCAAAAGATGCTTGCCCTCCAAGGAATATTGGGTGCAGCCCTCATCCCCGTAGGTCAGATCCAGATGATCCCAGCGATAGCGGATATTCTCATCAAAAGTGATCCGCACATTGGGGTCTTTTTTATCATAATAGGCCACCCGATCATAAGCCAGATAAATGCGAGGGCGCAGATTCTGGCGATGAAGTTCATAGTCCAGTTCCTTAAAGGTCTGACCGGTGGCGGAAAGGGGTGTACCGTCCCTCAAATAGGCCTCCATCTCTCGGCAGGTGGTGGAAAGCCGCCGCTTATAGCCTACCTTTTTATATTTCTTTTTCAGTTCCCAATAAACGGGATCGTCGGGCCCGGGAGTCCCATATGACCGCAGGCGCATCTTTTCTTTAAAGACCGGCTTTTCCATGGAATGGCGAATACTGTCGAAGCAATCATTATCAAAATAAAGATTGGCAAGGGTATACTTGCCGTATTCATCCTCCACCACGTAAGGCTTGATCATTTCCTCAAACCGCTCTCGCTGCTCTTGGGTCAGAAGATATTTCTTCTCCAAGCGCCGAAAGACCAATTTTGCCATAGGGCGTCCCCCTTTCTCTCGTTGATAAATTCATTATACCATAGAATTGTGAGGTTTGTGTGTTTTTTTATAAAAATTTTATTACTATAAAAAAATGAAGCCTAAGGGCTCCCTTAGGCTTCATTTTTTCTCTTTTCATAATCATCCAAGGCATAGCGGAATTGGGTTTCATAAAGCTGGCGATAAACGCCGTTTTGCTCCACCAATTGAGCATGAGTTCCCCGCTCCACAATCTTTCCTTGGTCCACCACCAAAATCTCATCTGCCGCCAAAATAGTGGTCAGCCGATGGGCGATCACAATGGAGGTTCTGCCATCCAGCAAGGGGCTGATGGCATCTTGAATCAGACTTTCGGAGATGGAATCCAGCGAGGAGGTCGCCTCATCCAGCACCAATATCTTCGGATTCTTTAAGATGGCACGAGCAATGGAAATCCGCTGCTTTTCACCGCCGGAGAGCTTAAAGCCCCGATTGCCCACTTGGGTATCATACCCTTCAGGCAACGACATGATAAAGTCATGAATGTTGGCATCCTGACAGGCCTTGATCAGTTCCTCTTCCGTGGCATCCCACTTGGCATAAAGAAGATTGGCTCGCACCGTATCATTAAAGAGATAGGTCTCTTGGGTCACCATGCCGATCTGCTTACGCAGGGCAGTCAGATCCCAATCCCGCACATCCACGCCATCCACCAACACCTTGCCTTCATCCACATCAAAGAGGCGAGGGATCAAATTCACGGTGGTAGACTTGCCGCTTCCGCTGGCACCCACAATGGCAATGGTCTTGCCGGCATCGGCTCGGAAGGTCAAATCCCGCAGCAAGGGCTTTTCGGGAGAATAGGAGAAAAAGACTCCTTCAAAGGCCACATCTCCCCGTACCTCTTGGGGTAGGTAGCCATTTTCAGGGCTGACCACATCGGGCTTCATGTCAAAATACTCAAAAATACGGCTGAACAGCGCCATAGAGCGCATCACATCTGCCTGAATATTCAGCAACTGATCCACCGGATGATAGAGTCGGTTCAAAAGGGTTACCATCACCGTCACATCACCCACCGAAAGATCGGGCATGCCGAAGCGATACATCAGAAGTCCTGCCGCCACATAGATCAAAAGGGGACCCATACTGCGAAACACCGCCAGTGTGCGCCAGAACCAAAGACCCACCAGCCGCTCCTTAATGGCAAGCTTGGCCGCCTTTTTATTAATCTGCTTATAATCCTCATACTCTTTATCCTCATTGGTAAAGAGCTTCACCAGCAGCTGACCGCTGACGCTTAAGGATTCATGTAAAATCTGATTGGATTTATCCCGCTGTTGCTGGGTTTCATCGGCGATCTTCCAGCGCTTTTTTCCCACCGCACGAGTGGGGAAAATGCTAAAAGGTACCAAGGCCGCACCCACCAATGCCAGCACCCAGTTCTTTTGGAAAAGGGTTATGGCCACAATAATGACAGTGGCAAAATTGCTAAAAACATTTAAAAAGGTATGGGTGATCACCGATTGCACCCCGCCGATATCCTCGGTCATACGGGTGATGATATCTCCCTGATAATTGGAGGTGAAGAACCGATGCCCCATCTTTTGCAGATGGCGGTACATCCGATTCCGCATATCAAAGGTGATATACTGACCGATCCAGGTGGTCAGCATGGTCTCTCCCGCCGAAACCAGTTGGGAGATGATCAGCACCCCAAAGGAAAGGAGCGCCAATTTGATCAGCATAGACACATCGCCGCCATATAAGCCTTGGTCGATCATCTGACCGGTCAGAATGGAGGGAAGCACACCCAACGCACCGGAAATAACAATGCAAACTAAAACCAGAGCAAATTTCCACTTATAGGGCACCATCCAGCTGAGCACCCGCTTAATCAGCGGCCAGGTCAGCTTGGGCATGGCCTTTTTTTCTTCGGGAGTCAGCTCCCGCCGAGGGCCTCTTCGAAATCCGCCTCCTTGAGGGGGCGGGGATGGGGGCATTGCCATAGTCACATCCTCCTTTCAAGGGGAATTATTTTAATTCCGACAGTAATAACTGTTGATCCGCCAAAAACTCATAGAGAGTTTGATTTCCTCGGGGATCTTTGAGATCGCCATAGGGGTTTTGAAAATGGATCTTGAAATCCCGCTCTCCCGCATCGGCAATAAAAATCCCTTCGTCTTGAGCATCAAAGGTGCCGCTATAAAGCAGCCGATTTCCCAGCATCAAAAGGAACACATCGCCTGCCTCGGTTTGAAAGAGCACACTTCCGCCATCGGCGGCAGAGCCCTTCACATTCACCTGCTCCAAGCGCAGGGTATGATCGGCCCAATACCAGCCCTCCAGATCGGCGCCGGTAAAGGCCAGCCGACCCTCTTTTTTGGCGGTTTGGATCAGCACATCGGTGGCCATATCTGCCGAAATCGCTTCTTGCTTCACCACATAGAATTTCAAATCCTCCGCCTGCTTTTTACAGCCGGAGCACAGTAGCAGCATGGCTGCCACCGCAATGAAAAGAATCTTTTTCATTCCTTTTTACCTCAATGCAAAAATGGAGATGGATCCATCTCCTGCTCGGAGATATGCCGAGGATAAGCCCACATTGCCGGCACCGAAGTCCAGATAAAGGATGGTATCATTCAGCAGCTTATAGGCCGCCTGATAATGATTCTCTTCTCCCTCCAGCCAATGGGGCTCCCCAAACCGCTGGAAAATAGCCGCAGGGGTGCTCTCCTTTTTCACCGAGGAAAAAACAGTGCGGTTTTTGGTGGTGCGGTAGAAGTTTTGAGGCTTTTCTTCCGGCCCCCACTGCCCCATCAGATCCTCAATGGTACTGCCCTCTACCTTACGAACGGCCCGAAGGGTACTGCGAAGATAACCGTAGTCCAGATAGAGGATGGTTCCGTTGTCCATCACGTAAACATCGATAATATATCCATCGTTGGCAAAGTTCACCGAGCTGAACCGATTGGGCTTGCCCAAGGCTGAAACCACCGTTTCACGAGAGGCGCCCTCTTTTAAGATCTGCAGCGCCACGCCCATATTATAGGTTTTATCGGAAAAGAAGCTTTCCTTCACCGGCTGCTGTACGCTTGGAGCTTCAGGCAGTTGCGGATTCTCCGGATTCTCTTGCTCCGGCGTTTGATCGGGCTCCGAAGGATCGGGCACAGGTGCAGAGGGAAGGTGGCCTCCCACCGTTTGAAGAATGCCCAAGGCAGTCAGATATTCAAAAAAGTTTTTCTGCTCTCCCTTTTGATCGGTATAGATGGCCTCTTGCACCGTTTCCTGCTGGGAATAGGTGATTTTCAGGGTCTGCCCGTCTTTGAGGGTATAAAGCTCCACCCCATCTTCAGTCATCAGCGCTTCTTGGGGAGTCCCCAGCTGCTGGTGGATCCTCTCTCGGGTGGTGCTATAGGTCATAAAATAAAGATCCTGCTCGGTGAGGGCACTTTTTTGCACCGCACCAAAGCCGGTGCCGCCGCTCTCTTCCTTGGCGGCCGCCTTCTCTTCTTTTTGACAACTGCAAAGACTCAAAAGAAGCAAAAGGCAAAGGCTTAAAGCCATCAGGCGTTGTTTCATTTCAGCATCTCCAATCTTGCAAGACTTTGTTCCCCGTCCTTCTCGATCTGCAAAAACAACTCTTCCTTACTCTCAAATTTCATCTCTTTACGCAAATATCCCTTCAGTTCTACCCGCAACTCTTTTTCATAGAGCTCCGGCACATTTGAAAGAATATGGGCTTCTAAATTGGGCAAAGCGCCCTTTTCCACCGTGGGTCGCACCCCAATGTTGGCAACAGCAGGGTATTTCTCTCCCTCCCAATACACCCAAGCGGCATACACCCCAAAGGGCGGCAGAAGCTGCTGCTCCGAAAGAGGGAGATTCACGGTAGGCTTTCCAAAAGCACGTGCCAACCCTTTTCCATGGCAAACCTCCCCCATCAGGGTAAAGGGATGCCCCAAAAGGCGCTCTGCTTCCGGCAGTTTTCCCGCTTCAATCAGGGAGCGGATCCGAGAGGAGCTGACCCGCAGATCCTCCACCATTTGATTTTCAATCTTTTTCACCGCAATGCCATGGCTGATGAGGGTGAATTCATTGCCGGAGCGGTTCTTTCCGAAATGAAGATCCTGACCGGACACCACGCCCACAACCCCCAATTCCTCTTTCAAAAAGGCTTGGGCAAAGTCATCTGCCTCCACATCCTTCCAGTCTTCAAAGGGAAGGATCTTCCAATGAGTGATTCCATAGGCACGGAAATAATACTCCCGCACCTTGGCATCGGTTATGATCTTGCGGCTTTTGGTATTCATATCGAAGGAGAGAAGCATGGGCTCTGCTGAGAGACTCTCTGCCCACTCCTTTAAAACCTCCAGAAGCTTTCGATGCCCCAAATGGACTCCATCGAAATCTCCAATGGCGATCACTCGATTCATATTCATAAATGCGTAACGACCTTAAAGCAGGTCTCTCCGTCCTTTTCCACACGCTCCCCCAGCCCGATCAGCATCCCATCCTGCCAGACGGTGCAAAGGCTCTCGGGAGCCGCTTTGATTTTTTGAACCGCCACTGCACAGCCATTCTTTAAAAGGGTGGCAAAAAAGGCAGGGGGCTCATAGGCGGGCAAAAAGCTCAATACTTGACTGAGGGGAATCAGATGGTTCTCTCCCTCTCCCGCCTCCAAACGATTCATCAGTTCCTCCAAGGGCAGGGCATTTTCCAAGGAAAAGCGACCGGCCTTGGTGCGGCGCAGCGCCGTCATGGTGCCCACCGTTTGGGCGGCCAGCGCCAGATCGGCAAAAAGGGTGCGGATATAAGTACCCTTGGAGCAATCCACCTCCAGCACCGCCTCTTGCTTTTCAAAATCGAAGCTTAATAGCTCCAGTTTATAAATAGTGACCTTACGGGAAGGGATCTCCACCTCCCGCCCTGCACGGGCATGGCGATAAAGAGGCACTCCATTCACCTTAATGGCGGAATAAGCAGGGGGCACTTGCGTAATCTCCCCGGTAAAGCGGGGCAACAACGCCAAAAGCTGCTCCTCGGTCACGACACTTTTCTCCTCGGCAAGGACTGCACCGCTAATGTCGCCGGTATCGGTGGCAATCCCAAAGCGCAGGGTGCCGATATAGCCCTTATCTCCTGCCGTCAAAAGCTCGCACAGCTTGGTTCCTTTTCCCACCAGCACCGGCAAAAGACCGGTGGCAAGAGGGTCCAGGGTGCCGCTATGACCGCATTTTTCGCCGGTAAGGCGGCGAATCCGAGCCACCACCCCGAAAGAGGTCATATCCGTTGGTTTGTCAATTAAAAACAGTCCGTTCATACCCATTCACTCTTGATGGCACCAAGCACCTGCTCCCGTGCCTCCTCATAAGTACCGCTGACCGAACATCCGGCGGCTTGAGCATGTCCGCCACCGCCTAAGCGGGCGCAGATATGGCCGCCATGCACTGATCCATCGGTACGCAGAGAAACTTTATATTGCCCCTGCTCCAATTCCTTAAAGGTAGCGGCAACCGCCACGCCCTCAATCTGAATGGGCAAGGAGGAGATGGTCTCCAGCTCATCGGCGCCTGCGCCGGTCTGGCGAAGCATCTCCAAGGAGATCAGCATGGTGGCGATCTTGCCGCCTTCCTCAAAGCGAATGGTATCGGTGGCCTTGCAATTCAGATCCAATTCCGCCCAGCGACTGGTTTGAAACAGCCGCTTATTGAGGCTTTTAAGATCAAAGCCTGCCCCCATCAGCCGTGCGGCAGCAAGGTGGGTGCCTCGGGTGGTATTGCCGTATTTAAAGCAACCGGTATCGGTGGCAATGGCGGTATAAAAGGCGGCGGCCGCCTTGGGAGAGATCTCCCCCAGATAGCCTGCCAGCTCCACCAAAATCTCGCCGGCAGCACCGGCTTCACCATCCACATAATTCAGCGTTCCGTAATAGGGATTGGTGGCATGATGATCCACCACCACATCGGCACGCTGGGCATACTCTTTATAATCCCCTGCCATATCGGGGGATGCTATATCCAAGCAAACAATGGCGCCTTCTGCCTCGCCCCGAAGATCTGCCACTCCATCGCTTAAAAAGCGATAGCGGGGAGAAACCTCATGGGCACAAAGGACCTTTACCTTTTTGCCCAAGGCCTCCAGACAATCCTTCAGCCCAAAGGCACATCCCAAGGTATCTCCATCGGGGCGGACATGGCAAATCAAGGTCAGCACCGACTGACCCTTTAAAAATTCTGCAATCTCTCGAAGGGAATTATTCTTGCTCATCGCTTTCAGCTCCGGTTCCGTCCAGCCCCAGTTCATGCAATTTCTCGTTGATATGCATGCCGTATTTAATGGAGGGGTCTGCATGGAACGACAATTCGGGGGTGTACCGCAATTTTAAATTGCGAGCCAAGGCGCCTCGGATATAGTTGCCGGAGGATTTGAGGCCTCTGAGCATCTCTTTTTCATCTCCGTTCAGCGCCGACACAAATACCTTGCATTCCTTCAGATCGCCGGTGGTTTCCACCGCCGTAATGGAAATGAAAGAGGGGACCCGAGGATCCTTCACTGTGGGAAGGATCCGGGCCAGCTCCTTGCGGATCTCTTCATTGACCCGCGCAATACGATGTGTTGCCATTAGTCTTTAATCTCCTGCATTTCGAAGGCTTCGATCATGTCGCCTTCTTTAATGTCGTTGAAGTTCTCGATGGTGATACCGCACTCAAAGTTCTCTGCCACTTCCTTCACATCATCCTTAAAGCGCTTCAAAGAACCCATGGTGCCTTCCAGAATCACCACATTATCACGAATCAAGCGGATGGACGCATTGCGCACCATCTTACCGTCTTTCACATAGCAGCCGGCAATGGTACCCACGCCGGAGGCCTTAATGGTCTGGCGAACCTCTGCCATACCCAAAATAACTTCCTTAAACTTGGGCGCCAGCATACCCTTCATGGCGGCCTCGATCTCTTCCAAGCAATCGTAGATCACTCGATAGAGGCGGATATCCACCTGAGATTTCTCAGCATGGGCCTTAGCATTGGCATCGGGGCGGATATTGAAGCCAACAATGATGGCACCGGAGGCCTCTGCCAACATCACATCGCTTTCATTGATGCCACCGACGCCGCTATGAATCACCCGTACCCGAACCTCTTCATTGGTCAGCTTCTCAAGAGAAGCCTTCACCGCCTCGGCAGAGCCCTGCACGTCGGCCTTCACAATGATATTGAGATCCTTCATATTGCCCTCCTGAATACGGGAGAACAAATCATCCAAGGATACCTTATACTGGCTTTGAGAAGCCAGCTTCTGATCGGCTTTACGCTGCTCGGCAAGCTCACGAGCCAAGCGCTCGTCTTCCACAACGAAGAAATCGTCGCCCGCCTGAGGAACCTCTGCAAGACCGATGATCTCCACCGGAGTGGAGGGACCGGCAGCCTTTAGTTTTCTGCCCTTATCGTCGGTCATGGCACGGATCTTACCAACAGCCGTGCCGGCGATGATGATATCGCCCATATTGAGCGTACCGTTTTGCACCAATACGGTAGCAACGGAGCCACGGCCCTTATCCAACTTGGCTTCGATGACCGTGCCCTTGGCAAGGCGGTTGGGATTGGCTTTAAGATCCCGCATTTCGGCAACCAGCAATACCATCTCCAAAAGGGTATCGATATTCTCATGCTTCAAAGCAGAAACGGGCACGCAAATGGTATCACCGCCCCATGCTTCGGGCACCAGTTCATATTCGGTCAACTCCTGCATCACCCGATCGGGGTTAGCAGTGGGTTTATCCATTTTATTAATAGCAACGATGATGGGAATCTCCGCTGCCTTGGCATGGTTGATGGCTTCGACGGTCTGAGGCATGATACCGTCATCAGCGGCCACCACCAGAATGGCAATATCGGTAGCCAGCGCACCACGAGCACGCATAGCGGTAAAGGCGGCGTGACCGGGGGTATCCAAGAAGGTCAGATCCTCTCCGTTGCACTTAACCTTATAAGCACCGATATGCTGGGTAATACCGCCGGCCTCTCCGCTAACCACATTGGCATCACGGATGGCATCCAGCAGGGAGGTCTTACCATGGTCAACGTGACCCATGACCACCACAACCGGACAGCGCTTCACCAAATCGGCGGCATCGTCTTCCCGATCGTCGATCAAGCGATCCTCGATGGAGAGAATCACTTCCTTCTCCACCTTAACATCAAACTCTTCGGCAATCAGATAAGCGGTATCGAAATCGATCATCTGGGAGGCGGCGGCCATGATCCCCATGCCCATCAGCTTTTTCACCACCTGCGCCACATTGACCTTCATCATCATGGCAAGATCGCCCACCGAGATTTCATCGGGAACCAAAATCTTCATCTTGGCCTGCTTACGTTCACGGGAGATCCGCTCCAGACGCTCGGCCTCGGTCTCCTTCTTCTTCTTGGTGCCGAACTGGCCTTTCTTTTGCCAATCCTTCTTCTTTTGGATCTTCTGCTTGGAGGTGGTCATATGACGGCCCTCATGGCTGCCGGCCAGATCCAGAAGATGATCATCATACTTCCCAAGGTTTACATCGTTGGTGCGAGTATCCACCACCCGCACGGTGCGCTCATAGCTTTGAACCTGCTTGGGACCCTTTTCCTTCTTTTTGGTGAAGGGCTGGGTGTTATCCACCGGTGCTTTGGCGGCGGGCTTTTGAGCGGGCTGCTGCTTTTGAGCAGGTTTCTCCGCAGGCTTTTGGGCAGGCTTCTGAGGAACCTTTTCCAAAAGGCGAGGGCCGGTCTTTTTGGGCTCTTCCTTCTTTACAGGCTGAGGAGCCTTCTCCAAAAGGCGAGGACCGGTTTTCTTGGGTTCTTCCTTCTTAGGCTCTTCCTTCTTGGGTGCTTCCACCTTGGGCTCTTCCTTTTTGGGCTCCGGCTTTTTGGCGCCCTCAGGATCAGGACGGTTGGCAAGTTCAAAATAAGCATTGAAATTGTCTACCTGGTTTTTCTTGGTATAGTGGTTGAACAGATAGTCCAACTCACGCTGGGTCAGCACCGCCATATGGGTGCGTTCTTTTGTTTCAAAACGAGTCAGCAGATCCATGATCTCGACGCTTTTCAAGCCGAAATCCTTGGCAAACTCATGAATTCTGTATTTTTGTTCCAAATCAGTTACCCCCTTCAATCGTTTTCGTCAGGCTACCGGCAAATCCTCGGTCGGCCACGCCGATAATCCCCACCGGCTTGGTGCCGATGCTCATTCCGAGAGATTCTTTGGTATATGGTATATCCAGCATCGGGAGTCCGAATTCCTCGGCCGCCTCCCGGATATTGCGGCGGGTGCGCTCTGCACAATCCTCTGCCAGCAAAATCAGATGGGTCTTTGGCAGATTGGAAAGGACCATATCAAATCCATAGGTCAGCTTTCCGGCTCTGCGGGCAAGGCCCAAGGTAGAGAGAAATTTATTCAACGCCGGTCAACTCCTTTTCCAGCGCCTCATAAACCTCTGCCGGCACGGTGCGGCCAAAAGCCCGATCCAGCGCCTTGGTTTTGCTGAGCTTTTTGGCGCATTCCGCTTCCTTGCAAAGATAAGCACCTCTGCCGGGTGCTTTGCCGCTCAGATCCAGCGCAATGACGCCCTCTTTATTGAGGGTCACCCGCACCAGTTCCTTTTTGGGCTTCATTTCCCGACAGCAAAGGCACATCCGCATGGGAATTTTTCTTTCTTTTGCCAAAGCTTACTCACCTACTTTAGACAAAGGCTTAATATCGATCTTATAGCCGGTGAGCTTTGCGGCAAGGCGGGCATTCTGACCTTCCTTACCGATGGCCAGGGACAACTGATCGTCGCTTACCACAACCACGCAGGTTTTGGCTTCTTCATCGGCGGCAACGCTTAAGATCTTGGCGGGAGCCAAAGCGGAAGCGATATACTCCTCGGGATCCTCGCTATAGCGAATGATATCCACCTTTTCGCCCTTCAGTTCATCGCAGATCTTGGTGATACGCATACCACGGTTACCAATACAAGAACCAACCGGATCCACATTCTCATCATTGGAATACACAGCGATCTTGGTGCGGCTGCCGGCCTCACGGGAGATGGCCTTTACCTCAACGGAGCCATCAAAGATTTCAGGCACTTCCAATTCAAAGAGGCGCTTCACCAAGCCGGGATGGGTGCGGGAGATCAGGATCTGAGGTCCTCTTTGAGCGTTGCGCACCTCCACCACATAGATCTTCACAAAATCGCCGGGCTTAAATTCCTCACCGGGGATCTGCTCATTTTTAATGAGCATGGCCTG
The DNA here is from genome assembly GCA_045539335.1 of Eubacteriales bacterium. GTDB lineage: Bacteria > Bacillota > Clostridia > Oscillospirales > QAKW01 > QAKW01. Next base: position 28,470 of record JAZQFD010000039.1, on the reverse strand, counting down.
GCTCTTGCCGATATCCAGAATCACATTGCCGTTGGGCTCCACCCGATTAACGGTGGTGGTCAGGATCTCACACTCTTTACTGTTGAATTCCTGATAAAGCAAACCCCGCTCACCATCCCGAATACCATGGATGATGACCTGCTTTGCATTCTGAGCGGCAATTCTGCCAAATTCCTTGGTCTTGATCTCTACCTTGGCTTCGCTGCCGATCTTCAGCCGCTTAGACACGGTATCATGAGCCTCTTCCAAAGAAATCTCCAAAACAGGATCCGTCACCGTTTCCACAACCAGCTTCTTCTGAATCAATTTGATTTCATTCTTCTCACGATTGATCACAACCTCGGCATTATCGGAGGTGCCGTATGCTCTCTTGGCGGCGGCCAGCAAAGCGGCCTCTACCTTCTCCAGCATATAATCGGCGGGGATTCCCTTTTCTGCCTCGATCAAATCCAATGCTTTAAAAAATTCTGCGTTTTTCATCTTTTTTCCTTTATCCTCCTAATACTCTCAGTCTTTATATTGTGAAAAATCGATCCACGGACGAATCAAGCGACATTCTTTGACCCCAACAGTCATTTCGCCCTTCACCGTCTCCATGGAGAATTGCCCGTCTTCATATCCGGTGAGCGTGCCCACCCAATAATCGCTGCCCTCAAAGGGCTTAAACAGCTTGATCTCGATCTTCTCTCCCATAAAATAGAGAAAATCCTTTTCTTTTTTTAAGGGACGATCCAACCCCACCGAAGAAACCTCCAGATAATAGCGTTCCTTGATGAAATCCACCTCATCCAGCAAGGGATCCACTGCCCGAGACATGGCCTCGCAATCTTCAATGGCGATTCCCTCTTCTTTGGTAATATATAAGCGAAGGTAATAATCCGGCCCTTCTTTTACATATTCCACATCAAACAACTGATAGCCCAAGCCCTCGGCCACCGGCGCCGCCAGCGCTTCCACTCGGGTTGCAATGTTTTCTTTCAAACTGTTCCCTCCTTCAGGTCAAAACGAAAGAGGTTCGTGTCAAACGAACCTCCTTGGTATTCAATCTATATATACTATATCATATATTATTATAAAATGCAAGACTTTTTATTCTTATGGTGTTTTTCTTAAAAAAACACCTCTTTTTCTGAAGAAAACCTGCATTTTTCAAGGTTTTTTAAACATTTTGAACAGATTTTTGCACACCTTTTGGGCATATTTTCTCGAAATATGGCAAATTTACCTAAAAGGGGATGTATCTTTCCAGTACAGCGTTTAGCTTCGCTTGCGCCTCTTGACCCGGAGAAAAGACCCTTTTCTCCATCCCAATCAGTCCCAAAGCGGAGTCATAATAAAAGCCTGTGTTTTCAATAATCCATTCGATCTCTGCCGTAAATTCCGCCGGCATCTCTCTCCATAATTCATCCTCGCCAAAACGCTTTATGATCTCGACAACCGCTTGCACATCCTCTTGCGATAGTTTTCTGCGTCCCACTAACGGTTCCCCACTTATCTTGGCCACGGTGCTCACCCCGTAAAACCCAAGATATTTTGTTAGAATCCCATGGACTTGTTCCATCGCCGCACTATCCAGACGCACACTTCCACCTTCCACAAGAAAAATGCCGTGGTGCATATGATAGCCGCAGGTTTCTTCTCCAATAATAAACTCCATTTCATGGGGCTGATACAGATAACCGCCGGTTCCCTCTACCCATGCTCCTGCCTCCAGCAGGCGATGGATGATCCCACTCTCCTCTTGTGTCAATGAAAAGAGAGGGCCCTCCAACGGATGGATCTGCCGAAAGCAAACCGGCTCCACCCTTTGGTTGGGCTGTTCTTCCGATTCCTCATCCGGCTCTTTGGTCGGCATTTGTTGCGGCGGTTCGATGTTGGGTTTTTCCGGCTTTTCTTCGGGGGCAGGGGCTTCCGGCTGAGACGGTTCTTGTTGTTCCAATCCCTGAGCCAAAGATGCATGCCGCTCTTCATCAACGGCTTTACACCCACCCATCAGCAACAAAATAATCAAAGCAACAGCAAATATCCGCACCTTCATCCAGCTTAGTTCCTTTCTCTTATTCTATTTTCATTTTAGCAAAAAGGCCTTTCCATGTCTATGGATTTCCGAAAATGTAACATAACTGTAAATATACTTCGTCAAAGTGTCCAAAAATGCCCCTCTCTTTTTGTCACGGCCAACCATTCAGCAAAAATACATAAAAAATCCCTCCTACGGTTGTAGGAGGGATCGTTGTTACCATTCCAGATTGATGACTTCTCCGTCATAGAGTTTCTGGGCGTTATCCACGATTTTTTCCACATTCATGGTGCTGACCCAGAAGCGGCCGGTACCATTGAGCTCATAGAAGCAATCGCTTTCGGTAATCTTATAAAATCTCATCACATCCACAGTTCCATCCTTCAAGGTCAGGGTCACGGTAGCAATGCAATCATTGCCCTTCTTCTCCCCGATATCCTTAATGGTGATGGTCAATACATGGGAATAAAAGTCGGAGAACAGCTCGCTATCCACCTTCTTATTATTGATGGTCACATTGAAGTCGCCGGCTTCATTCTGCTCGCCCACATTCACATGATAAGCCTTGCCGAAGCCCTCAACCTTAATAGATTTCAGTTCATACACCGAATTAGTATAGATCATGCTCTCGCAATAAGTCTTGAGCGCACCACCCAAAGCATCCTTAACCGTTTCGGCCTCCACATAGTAGATAAAATCACCGGAGGTCTCATAGCAATATTGATAGCCGGAGTCGGTAGTCTTGCCGAAATGAACGGTATAGGTCTTCCCGCCCTGTACAAACTCCAAAATATAGACAGGCTGATCCAAACCATGCTCTGCCAATGCGGCAGGGCTCAAATCATCCCCCACAATGGTGGCGCTTGTGCAAGCGGTCATCAAATCGGAAAGGGCGTTATAGGAAGCATTGGATGCGGAATGATGGAAGGGCTCGGTCAACACAAAGGAGGTGCCCACCTCATCCTCGCCCAGCACCTGCTGCTTCATACGAATGGGGGTCTCACGGCCGGAACCGCCGATATAAATATCCGTCAAATCCTCATTATTGGCCTCTGCCGAATAATTCAGGCAGGTGCCGGTATAGAACTGATAGCGGGAAAGAAGCACGATATCCGGCACCGTGGCGCCCACCAAATACACATGAGAATCTCCTTCCAACCGACAATAATACTTGCCGGAGGGAGAGGTGGTACCCAGAGAAATCGTATAGGTCTTCTCATCGTTTACAATGGTGATCACACCGGCAGGGTCTTTAAGACCATAGGCGGTCATCTGCTCCTCGGTGGGGTCTGCATCCAGCAATAATTGATTGCCGGAAAAGTTGGTGAGATTCTCCAGAAGATATTCCACATTTTCTTGGGCCAGCGCCAGATCGGCCTTGCCCTCAATGTAATAACTTCCAATGGCTTTTTTCACCAAGGTATAGGTATCAAAGGTGTTCTTGACTTCAATGCGATCAGCCTCCGAAAGGTCGGCTTGGATCAGAACCGTCTCATTGGACTTTTCCTCCTCCGCCTCTTCCTTGGGCAACACAAAGGCCACCAGCACCCAAAGCAAAATGCCCAGCACCAAGGCCACTCCTGCAAGGATCAGCATGGGTTTCAAACGCTTTATCATAAGTATCTCCTCCGGATATACACCACAATACCGATGATCAGGAAGATACCGGGAATCACGCCCACAAAGAAGATGGTGGCATTTCGCACCGTTGCGGTGGAAAGGCTCATTCGAGTGGAGTTGGCCTGCTTTTCTCCGGTGATGGTATGGGCTTCCGACTCATCCACCATCATCTGATAAACATTCTGCAAGAAAGCACCGTTGCCTTCATAATCCAGGAAGGAGGAATAGATGATATCCACCGAACCGGCCACGAATACATGGCTTTCGATCTCCACGTTATTCTGCATTCTGGATTTGGTGGCAATTACCGCCAGATTAAAGGGGCCGGTCTGATCGCCGTCCACCTTTTCATAGGTGTTAAATTCGCCGGTATTGCCCTTGGCATAGGATTCACCGGAGCTGGTGAGCAAGGCTTTGGTTGCCACCGTTTCATACTGCTCAAACAGCAGGTTGATGCTCTGGCTATAGGGCACCACGGTGGAGGTCTCTGCCTTCAGCAGATCCCCGCTGACCTCGGCATCGGTATAGGATGCGTAAATAAAGAGGGGAGCGGCAGTAGCGTTGCCATAGAAGGTATTGGCCCAAACGGTGGAGTTATAGGTATCGGCTTCCAACACGATATCCTTATTCACCTTAATGCCCCATTCCTCCAAAAAGGCGTCCAGATTAGGAAGTGCAGGAGCGGTGGGGTTGGCAAAATACATCAGGTTCCGCTCATAATTATAATCATTGGCAAGGAAATCCTCGATCACCCGAATCTCCGCCTCGGAGAAGTCGCCGGTAGGACCGCAGATCACCATAACCTCTGCCATTTCGTCAAACTCCGTCAGCTGAGTCAGCCGCACCTCTTCTGTGTCGGCGCCATTATTGGCAATGGTGCTCATCAGATCGGTATAGCCGGACTCATTATGGCCGGTCACAAAATAAACCAAAGGAATCTCCGGCTTGGTCACATAATAGAGAGCCGAGGAAAGAGCGCCTTCGATCTTATAGGTGATGGCACCGGTGGTGGAGCTCTGTTCATAGAGATCCGAGAATTCGATCACCCGAATGCGCTTCCCGTTTTTCACCACAGTTGCGCCCTCCGTAATCTCATATTCGGTACCAAAGGAATTCATCACCTGGGGATTGACCTCAGGATCCACAAAGGTCAGCTTCAGCCGATCGGAAAGATTGCAGATCCGCTTGATGGGCTCTTTAAATTCTTCGGGATATTGATCCTCCGCATAAATCACGGTGACCTCAATATCGGTATTCAGGGCGTTGACCGCCTCGATGATCTCATTATCCAGACTATATAAGCCATAAGAGGTCATATCCACCTTCCAGGAATAAGCATCGGCCAGCAGCGAAAAGATCACATTCAGGATCACCACTACCGCCACAAATGCAACCGTCAGGCCGGTGGCAACGGAGCCGTACTTAAACTTACGGCTGGTAAAATAAGAGGGAGCCTTTGCCTTGGCTTCGGTATTGATCTTTTTGGCCATTAGCTCCACCTCCGTTTGTCAATAATGCGAACAATCAGGAATAAGAACACCACCGTTAAGCTAAAGAAATAAATAATGGCGGTAAAATCAAACAGTCCGCTGGACAGCTTATAAAAACGAGTCGATACCGAGATCATGCCGATGAGCTTATTGATAAAGCCCACATTGATAACGCTTCTGAGCACATCGCAAAGAGCAAAGATCAACAGGGAGAAAAATCCCATCATAAAGGCAATGATCTGGCTTTCGGTGATGCAGGCCATCAGCATGGCCACTGCAATATAGGCGGCGCCCACCAGCAAAATGGCCAGGGAGCTGCCTGCCAGAATTCCCATTTCCACTTCCCCGTTGATCATCAGAAAACCGATGGCCAACACGCTGGGGACCATGCCGATCAAAAACATGGAATAAGCGGCAAAGAATTTGCCCAGCACCATGCGGGTGATGCTGATGGGAGCAGTGATCAAAATCTGATCGGTTTTATTCTTCCGCTCCTCAGGGAAAAGCTTCATGGTGAGAATGGGAACGGTCAGGATCATAATATAGCACTGAGCCGTAAAGTAAGTACTGGGGCTGGAGCTGTATTGATTCAGGTTAAACAGTGCAAAGCAAGCCCCGGCAATAATCAAGTACAAAAAGAGATAAACATACCCCACGGGGGAATTCAGATAAGAGCGCAGCTCTCTTTTCCAGACAGCGATCATCCTTCCATCCCTCCTTCATTGGTAATCAGGTTCACGAATACGTCCTCCAAAGACATATCCATGGACTTCAGACCCATCAAGATCCAGCCACGCTCAGAGAGCATGCGGAACATGGGCTTGCGGACATCCACGCTGGGCTGCGACTCAATGAGATAATCGCAAGTACCCTGCTCCTTGATGCCCAGTTCCTCCACATAGAGGATCCCGTCCAGCCCTCGAAGCGCCCGCTTCACCTCAGTCTTGCCGCCGGCAATACGAGCCACCAGCTTGCGGTTGCCGGCCGTCTTATAAGTAAGGGCTTCGGCAGAACCGTCTGCCACCAGCTGCCCCTTATTGATGATGATCACACGATCGCACACCGCCTGCACCTCTTGCAGAATATGGGTGGACAAAATCACCGTGTGCTTCTTACCCAACCGACCGATGAGATTGCGGATCTCAATGATCTGGCGGGGATCCAAGCCTACCGTGGGCTCATCCAGAATCAACACCGGCGGATTGCCCACCAAGGCTTGCGCAAAGCCCACACGCTGACGATAACCCTTGGAAAGGTTTTTGATCATTCGATTATAAACATCCTGAATCTTGATCAACTCGCAGATCTCCTGCAGATGCTCCTTACGAGGGAATTTGCATCCCTTCAGGTCATACACAAAATTCAGGTATTCCTTCACCGTCATATCCATATAAAGGGGCGGTTGCTCCGGCAAAAAGCCGATCAGCCGCTTGGCTTCGGTAGGATTTTCCAGAATATCGATTCCATCGATCACTGCCGTTCCGCTATTGGCGGAAAGGTAACCGGTGAGGATATTCATGGTGGTGGATTTACCGGCACCGTTGGGACCCAAAAAGCCCACGATCTCGCCGGATTCCACTGTAAAAGAGACATCGTTTACAGCGCATTTATCGCCGTATTTTTTAACGATATTTTTTACCTCGATCATGAAAATTCTCCTTGTGAATGGTTTTACAAATTCATTCTAACATACACAGCCATAAATTGCTGTAAATAATCTGTTAATTCTCGCCCTGCGGAATAATGGCAATGCCCAGCTCCTTAAGCTGCTCGGGAGAAACCTCGGAGGGACAGTTGCTCATCAGTTCGGATGCATTCTGCACCTTGGGGAAGGCCACAACATCCCGCAGATTCTTCAGGTTCAAAAGCTGCATCACCAAGCGATCCAAGCCGATACCCATACCGCCATGGGGAGGAGCACCATATTGGAAAGCATCGGTCAGGAAGCCAAACTTCCGATGGGCTTCCTCGGGGGAAAGACCCAGCATATTAAACATTCTGCCCTGCAGGTCGGGATCGGTAATGCGGATGGAGCCGCTGGCCAATTCCACGCCATTGAGCACCAAGTCATAGGCCTTGGCCCGCACATTGGCTTTATCGGTTTCCAAATAATCCAAACACTCATCCATGGGAGAGGTGAAGGGATGGTGCATTGCCACCCAGCAGCCGTTATCCTCATCCCAATCGAAGAAGGGGAACTCGGTGATCCAAAGGAGCTGATAGCCACTCTTTTCGACCCCCAGCTTATCAGCAACCAACAGACGCAGAGCGCCTAAGGTATTGAGCACAATACTGTTCTTTCCGTCTGCCACAAAGAGGACGACATCCCCTTCCTCAGCACCGGCCCGCTCCAAAATCGCCTTCATTTCCTCTTCCTTCATGAATTTGGAGAAGGAGCAGTTGATGCCCTCGGGCATCCAGCGAATAAAGGCCAGACCCTTAGCGCCGATGCCTCTGGCATGCTCGGTCAGCTTATCGATCTCCTTACGGGTCAGAGTGGAAGCACCACCCTTGGCGGTAATACCCCGCACACTGCCGCCGGCGGCAACTGCGCCGCTGAACACGGAGAATTCGCAGGTCTTAACAATATCACTGATATCAAATAATTCCATGCCGAAGCGGGTATCGGGCTTATCGGAACCGAACCGCTCCATGGCCTCTTTATAGGTCAGGCGAGGCAGAGGCAGAGGCAGCTCCACATTCAGCGCCTCTTTAAAGAGACGGTGCATAAAGCCCTCGCCCATGGCCAACACGTCCTCCATCTCCACAAAGGACATCTCCAGGTCGATCTGGGTGAATTCCGGCTGACGGTCGGCTCTCAAATCCTCATCACGGAAGCAGCGGGCGATCTGCATATAGCGATCAAAGCCGGCCACCATGGAAAGCTGCTTATAAATCTGGGGAGACTGGGGCAGTGCATAAAAGCTGCCGGGATGGATACGGCTGGGCACCAGATAATCTCTTGCGCCCTCGGGAGTGGACTTCATCAGCATGGGAGTCTCGATCTCAATAAAACCGTTTTCATCAAAATAGTCCCGAGTGATTTTGGTGATGCGATGGCGCATCAGAATATTGCCCTGCAGATCGGGACGGCGAAGATCCAAAAAGCGGTATTTCAGCCGCAGTTCTTCGTTTACATTGCTGTTTTCCACAATTTCAAAGGGAGGGGTTTTGGCCTTGGACCAAACCTTCACGGTCTCCACCAAAATCTCCAACTCGCCGGTCTTTAAGTTGGTGTTCACAGCGCCGCCACGCTTGGCAACGGTACCGGAGACCTCCAGCACATACTCACTGCGCACCCCAAAGGCTACATCAAAAGCCTCTTTATTCACCGACTCATCAAATTGAAGCTGCACCAAGCCGGTGCGATCTCTCAGATCAATAAAGATCAGACCGCCCAGGTCTCTTTGCCGCTGAACCCAGCCGCAAACGGTGACCTTGCTGCCGATCATCTCGGTTGTGATCTCTCCGCAATAATTGGTTCTTCTCATTTGCTAAATCCCTCCAGCCATTCGGCGTTCAATTCTTTCAAGGCAATTTTTTCTTGAGTGCCGTTGCCCATATTCTTCACAGTCAGTGCGCCTTCTTCCAGCTCACTATCCCCCAACACGGCGGTGCAGGCCGCCTTGATCTTATCGGCATATTTCATCTGGGCCTTTACCGAGCGCCCCAGCAGGTCATATTGCACCTTGGCACCCTGCTCCAGCAATTTCCCTGCCAAGCGAATCGCCTCTTTCTTGGCCGCCTCGCCCATGGGGATCAAAAACAGATCGCAGCCTCGCTCCTCTTCTAAGGTGATGCCCGATTGCTCCAGCAGCAGCATAAACCGCTCCATGCCCATGGCAAAGCCGATGCCGGGCTGAGGGGCGCCGCCGAATTGCTCGGTCATTCCATCGTAACGCCCGCCGCCGCAAACGGTGCCCTGAGCGCCGATCTCGGTGCTGACGAATTCAAAAACGGTGCGATTATAATAATCCAAGCCCCGAACAATACGGGGGTTGACCCGATAGTCGATGTTCATAATATCCAGATACTCTTTGACCTGCTGGAAATGATCATGGCAATCCCCGCAAAGATAATCGGTGATCAACGGCGCATCCTTGGCGATGCCTTGGCAGATCTCGCTCTTACAATCCAAGATCCGCATGGGATTCTTTTCCAGCCGCTCCTGACAGGTGGGGCAAAGCTTCTCCCGATCCTTCTCAAAGAAGGAGATCAAGGCCTCCCGATACTTGGCTCGGCATTCCTTACAGCCGATGGAGTTCAGCTCCAGCGACAGATTCTTCAGCCCGATCTTTTTAAAGAGGCGGGCAGGCAGGGAGATCACCGTTGCATCGGTGATGGGATCGGGAGCACCGAAAAGCTCGATGCCGAACTGATGGAATTCCCGAAGCCGCCCTTTTTGAGGCTTCTCATAGCGGAAGCATTGAATTAAATAAAAATATTTGGCGGGCAGTGCCTCATTAAAGAGTCCGTTTTCCACAAAGGCACGAACAATACCGGCCGTACCTTCCGGTCTTAAGGTCACCGACCGACCGCCCTTATCCTCGAAGGTATACATTTCCTTGGTTACCACATCGGTGGTTTCTCCCACGCCCCGCACAAACACTTCGGTATGCTCGAAGACCGGGGTGCGGATCTCTTTAAATCCATATTGAGCGCAAAGGTCACGAATGATCCCTTCCACCTTTTGCCACTTACCGGAATCCTTGGGTAAAAGATCTTGAGTGCCCTTGGGGGCTGTAATTTGAGCCATTTTTTTGCTATTCCTCTCTCTTGATTCAGGGCGCATAACACCCATTATTACATCGCAAATCCCTGCTCTTTGAAAGAGCAGGGATCTCATTTTATTGTTTGCTGATTTCCCGCCAGTCGAGATCGCCCCGCTCCAGCGCCATAATAATAACCTCTGCGGTGGCGATGTTGGTGGCGACAGGCACATTATGCACATCGCACAGACGCAGAATATTCAGTTCCTCCCGTTCTCGGGTGGTGGGGGTCAGAGGGTCACGGAAAAAGAGCAACACATCGATCTCATTATAAGAGATGCGTGCCGCAATCTGATCCTCGCCGCCATGAGGGCCGCTGAGCACCTTATTGATTTCCAAACCGGTGGCTTCTGCAATGAGATTGCCGGTGGTGGCGGTGGCACAAAGATTGTGCTTCGCCAAAATGCCGGCATAGGCAATGCAGAATTGAACCATCAATTCTTTTTTCTTTTCGTGGGCAATCAACGCTATTTTCATGCTTGTCCTCTACTTTCTCCAGAAAGATGCCAGCGGAATGTCTTCGCCCTGAAGACGGCCGGCTATATTAATAAACGCTTTGGCGGTAATGGATTTGCTTTTGGGAAGGATCTCGCCCCGATTGGAGGAGATAACCACCGCATCGTCATGGGGCACCAAGCCCAAAAGAGGCAGAGATACGGCATCCATCACCTGATCCACATTTTGCAGGTAGCCTTTTTTGATCATCTGCTTGCGCACCTTATTGATCACCAGTTCCACCGGCATATTCCGCATACCGGTAATGATTCCGGCAGTACGGCCCGCATCTCTCACCGAAGTCAGATCGGGAGTGGAGACCACAATACACCGCTGGGCGCAATAGATGGCATTCTGAAACCCTTCGCCTACTCCGGCAGGGGCATCGATCAGCACATATTCATAATGGTTGCCAAGGTAATGGCACAGCCGGCGGAATGCCTGCCGATCCACCTGCGCAGTATAATCCTCGGAGCCGGGGATAAAGTGCAGGTTCGGAAAGGTATCATGCACAGCGATTCCTTGGGCGATGGGGCAGCGATTTTCCAAAATATCCTGCAGGTCATAGGGCACCTTGCTTTCCATCCCCAGCAGAATATCCAGATTGCGCAGTCCCATATCTCCGTCGATGGCAATGACCGTGCGGCCTGCCATGGCCAGAGAATAAGCAAGGTTGGCCGAAAGGGTGGTTTTTCCCACGCCCCCCTTGCCGGAAACAATGCTGACGACAGTTCCCATGCAACAATCCTCATTTTACTGCAAAATTTGCAGCCGACATCCTAAAAATGCCGCTACTCTGTCAGTATAACATAATTTTTTTTATTAGTAAAGTATTTTTTATATATATTATATGGTGCCAAACTCCAGATTTTCCGGCAGATGGAATCGGTTCATTTCCTCCCGACAGCAAGCAAGAACCCTTCGGCTGAGGTCAGAGGCATCCGCCCCTGCCGCCGGCTGAAGCCGCAAGCGAATTCCGCTCCCCTCACCGCTGCAGCGGCAAGCCTCCAAGCCGGAAAGGGTACAAAGGTAGGTTTCCATATCTTCAAGGCGCACACCAAAATCCTCCACAAAATAGAGTTCCTCCTGCTGTACCTTCAAAGAAACGGGCGCATGAGAGAGGACTCCTTTTCCTCCCATTTGACCAAAGGCACGGGCGGCAAATTTCATCATAATCGGCGTCAGATCCTTGCCGATCTGGATCCCCCCCGAAAGATTTTTCCAGCGTCCTTTAAATAGGGCAATATTTTGACGAAGCGACCAAAAAAGTTCCTCGGTCGCCACCAAAAAATCGGGCTTATTTTTAACTAAATAAGGCATCTTTTCTTCCGGACACCAAAGAACCGTTTTTCCCTTACAAAAAGCACTGTGGACCGCCAAAAGCCCCCCTTCGGTGGCAAAGGAATTTTCCACAAACACCGTGGAAGCAGAGGCCATACGCTCCCCAAAGCACTCTGCCGCCATTGCCAGTTCCTCCGCCGTATAGCAGATGGGCTTACATTGCACAAAGCAGCTGGTGCCAAAAAGCGCCACCGCCACTCCTTGAGGAGCGCAGGCAGGGGTTTCATTGGCATTATAGCGGTTTTCTGCCATTAATTGATCGAAGTAATAGCCCTCCACGGAAAGGTTCTTGGGCAGGGCCTCCAAATAGGCAGCCTTTTCTCTCCCCTTAAGATCCCGTTCCGGGCGGCAGAGGATAAAATGACCCTTTTGCAAAAAAGAAGCGTTTTTGCAGAATCGGTCATAGCGACAAGGAGTGGTGATCAGAACCTTGCTATTCGCCCAATTCAATAGGTTTTGCGCCTCTCGCACCGAGCACTCCGGATGCAATAAAATCGGCACGGCACCCAAGCGAGAAAGCCCATAAAAGGCGGCAATCAAATCGGGGCAATGGGGCAACCAAAGGCAGACCTGCTCCCCCTCCTCCACCCCCATTTGGCGAAAGGAGTTATAAGCATATTCCGCTCGATTCAGCAGTTCCCCGAAGGTAAAAGAGCTACTGCCGAACCATAAGGCAATATCATATTTTTGGCGATAGGCACACACCCGAAAAGCTCGATAAGCGGAGCCGATTTTATGTTCGTCCATACCATATCCTCAAAGAAAGAATTTTTATTCATTTTATCAAAGAAATATAAACCTTGTCAATCTTTTAGCCTTGACTTTTTCCCTGTAATCTTATATATTAAAGACAAATAACCGCCGGAGGACAAAATCATGGCAAAATCTTATTGTTTTTCAACTCTTCCCGAAGAATTAAAGGCAGGCACCAACGCGGTTCTGTCTATGCTGGAAATCAGCGAAAATGAAGGTGTCATCCCTGTTTATGCAGTAGAGCGTTCGGGCGATCCCGCCATTGAAAAGACCGCTGAAAAGGTAACTATTTATTATGCCGAAAAGGTACAATATTTCCGTATGCTTTCTTTCCTGGAGAGTACTTTGGTGGGAGATACCTATTCCGAGCATCCCCGTCAGTCCAATCTTTGCTATATGTGCGATCAATCCCGCAATGCTGTGCTGAATATCCCTTCTGCAGAGCGGATGATCCGTTCTCTGGCTCTTATGGGCTTTTCCGAGCTGCAGCTCTATACCGAGGAGACCTATGAAATCGAAGCTTATCCTTATTTTGGTCATCTGCGAGGCCGCTGGACCAAAGAGGAACTGAAGGCTTTGGTGGCCTATGGTGAGCAATTTGGCGTGACCTTAGTACCCTGCATTCAAACTCTGGCTCATTTGGAGCGGATGTTTACGTGGCCTTGCTTCAAGAGCATTCAGGATCGGGGGGCCGTGCTGATGGTGGGGAAAGACGAAACCTATCAGCTTATCGAAGAGATGTTTAAGACCTGCGCTGAGGTCTTTAAGACCCGCAAAATCAATATCGGTATGGACGAAGCCCACGAACTGGGCATGGGGCAATATTTGCGAAAAAATGGCTTTGTTCCCCGCCCCGAAATTATGAAAGAGCATTTGGCTAAAGTAGTGGAAATTGCCAAGAAATACGGCTTCAAACCCATGATGTGGAGCGATATGTATTTCCGCATGGTCTTTGGAGGCTACTATGTAAACGAAGGGGAATTCCCCCAAGAGGTGTTGGACAGTGTTCCTCCCGAAATCACCTTAGTTTATTGGGACTATTACACCACCGATCGGGCTCGGCTGGACACCATGGTCAAGCTCCACCGCTCCTTCAATAACCCCACCGCCTTTGCCGGCGGTTGCCAAAAGTGGGGCGATTTTGCCGCTTCCAATAAATTGACCTTTGATATTGAAGCCCTGCATATCGATGCCTGCTTGGAGCATGGCATTACCGATATCTGGACCACCGGCTGGGGGGACGATGGTGCCGAAGCCGCCCATTTCTCCATTCTGCCCGGACTGGCCCTCTATGCCGAAAAATGCTATAAGGCCGATATGACCAAGGAATGGCTGGATGCCCGCTTTGAAGAGCTCTTCAAGGTGCCTATGGAGGCCTTTGAGCTGATGAGCGATGTCAATTATCCCGATGCAACGGTAGAGGAAGTAAGAGCTCATCAGCACTTCTCCAAAATCATTTTGTATTCCGATATTTTGAACGGTCATTTTAACGCTCATTTAGATCCCGAGGCCTTCCCTGCTTTCTACAGCGAACTGGCTAAAAAGATGCTTCCCTATGTAGAAAACCCTGCCTTTGGCTATTTGGTGGCACCCATCCAAAAGTTGGCAGAGATCTGCGCTGTTAAATCCTATCTCCCTGCCGCCATTCGGGCCGCTTATGAGAAAGAGGATCGCAGCGCCATGGGCGCTCTTGCCAAGGAGCAGATCGCTCCTCTGATCCCCTTGGTGGACGAGATGCTGAAGGCGCAGGAGAGGATGTGGCTCACCGAAAGCCGCCCCTTCGGCCTGGAGGTACAGCAAATTCGCTTTGGTGGCCTCAAGCAGCGGTTGACCTACGCTCAAAAGGTGCTGGAAGACTATGCCGAAGGCAAGATCGATCGAATCGAAGAACTGGAAACCCCCGTTCTTTCTGCCGACTGCCGCTCCGAAAAAGGAGCAACCCTCTATCCCAAGCGGGTCAATTGGACCTCCATTGTTTCGGTCAACCAACAAGGAATGCACTAAAAATAAAGGCTTCTGTGCCAACGCACAGAAGCCTTTATTTTTATTCCACTACATTAGGATCATCTTTCAGATTATCTTCCGGTTCTACCTTGCCTTCCGGAGTTTTATCAATGGTCTCATCCACCAGCGAGCAGGCGGTATAAAGATAATTGGTCACCGGTACCTCTACCCCATCGATCTCATGGAGCTCCTCAAAGGGCTGCATGGTCAAAGAGATCCGCTTGCCGAATTTGGTGGGATCGGTGGTCACATCCACCTCGCTGAGACCGTCATTGATATAGCAGTCCACCAAAAGGGTGTAAATCCCCGTTGCCTCGTCCAGCTTCACTTCGATCACATCCGGCACCAAAAAGGTGGTGCTCATGCCTGCATCCACTCGGTAGCATCCGCTGAGTCCTTCATAATCAAACTCGCCGCAAATCTCCACATCATGGAAGGGGATCTCTCCCACATAATCGAAATTCAAGCGGGCATATTTTTCCACATCGGCTTTGGGAATCAGATAGGTACCATCGCCTTGGGGGGCATAAACGCCCTGACCGTTGACCTTCAGCGCCTGCCATAAGCCATAGGAGACAAAGTAATCGGTATTCAGCTCCAAAGGATTGGTGAAGCTGGGGAAATCCTGCTTCACAAAATTGGCAATATACTGCTCAAAATACTCAGCCGACCCTTCCTCCAAGCCCGAGGAGCGCAATTCATCAAAAGCGGCGCCCTTCCAGATGAGATCGGGATCCACGTTTTCTTCATAGATATGAGCCGGTTTAAAAAGATGATATACCTTTTGCAGACCCAGATTCAGCACAAAAACGCAGCCGCCCAAAAAGGCAAGCCCAATGCAAAAGGTCAGAATTTTATGGCCGTATTTTCGAAAAAAGATGGCAATTTTATTCATAGTACACTCCGGTTCCAAAATTGTTATATTTATTTTACCTTTTTTTCTTCCGTTCGTCAAGGGTTGCATTCCGCTTGAAAATCTTTTATAATATAGAAAATATGTAAAAAGGAGGAATGGGCCATGGAGATCTTAGCCCCTGCCGGAAATTGGGACTCTGCCAAAGCGGCAGTACTGGGCGGCGCCGATGCCATTTATGTGGGCGGCACCGTATTGAATGCACGCCGTGCCGCCGCAGGCTTTGATGGCGCTGAACTGAAAAAATTAGTGGCTTATTGCTCCTTGCGTAAGGTGAAGGTCTATGTCACCGTTAACACCATGACCCGAGAGGAGGAGCTCCCCCAACTGGAGCAGCTGGCAAGGGAGATTGCCGAAGCAGGCGCCGATGGGGTAATCGTGGCAGATTTAGGAGTAGCCAAAGTCTTTCGCACCCTCTGCCCCACTCTGCCTCTTCATGCCTCTACCCAAATGAATATCCATACCTTAGAAGGCGTTCGCTATCTGGAGCGTTTGGGCTTTAAGCGAGTGGTATTGGCAAGAGAGCTTTCCTTGGAGCAGATTTCCCATATCTGCAAAAACACCTCGGTAGAGATTGAAGTCTTTGCCCATGGCGCTCTCTGCATGAGCTGCAGCGGAAACTGCTATTTATCTTCTGTTATCGGACAAAAAAGCGGCAACCGAGGCCTTTGCGCCCAGCCCTGCCGCCTGCCCTATGAGGGCGGACAATACCCCTTAAGCCTGAAGGATCTTTCTGCCCTCCCCCTTTATGATCCATTAAAGAAAGCGGGGGTGGCATCCCTCAAAATTGAAGGGCGCTTAAAATCGCCGGAATATGTAGGCAGCGTTACCGCCGCCTTTGCCAAGGCCAAAAGAGGAGAGATCGTCACGCCCGAGGATATGGAGCGCCTTGAGCACATCTTCTCTCGAGACGGTTTTACCAGCGGTTATCTTACTGCCGATTTAGGCCCCCAAATGTTTGGCACCAAAACCAAAACCGAATATGCCGATTATAAGCAGGCGATTTCTGAGGTTGTGAAAACCTTTAAAGAAGGCTATGAGCCAAAAAAACGGCAGTTAACCTTCCGCTTGATCATGAAAGAGGATTCCTGCCGCCTTAGTGTGCAATGTGAGGACTATTTGGCTATCATCGAGGGCCCTGCGCCGGAGCCGGCCTTTAAAAAAGAGGTTACCGAGGAAGATGCCATACGCTCTCTTTCCAAACTGGGAGGCACCCCTTTTGAACTGACCCATATTCGAGCCACCGTCCCCCACGATCTTTTTTATCCTGCCTCTGCCTTCAATGACCTGCGGCGGCGTGCCATCGAGGCAGTGGAGGAGCACTTTCAACCCAAGCCCCATCCGATTTATACCCTGCCGCCAACGGTAGGAAAAGAAAACTTTTTGGGAACCCCCTCCTTAGAAGCATGGTTCTGGGAACCCCAGAAAGCGGTGGCAGATCCTCGCCTTTCCCGCTATTGGCTCAACGGTGCAAAAACCGCCTTTTGCGCCCCCTTTGCCGCCGATCCCAAGGCCGGAGTCTTCTTTCCCGCATTGATTGGAGACGATGCCTTGGAACGCATGGCAAACCGCCTCTATACCCTGGGATTTCGCCATGCTCTTTGCCGCAACATCAGCCAAGCGCCCCTTTTAAAAGACATGGGTTATACGGTTCATGGCGACTTTTCCATGAATCTCGCCAACGGATACGCTTTGGAGACGGTATCGGAGCATCTTGCCGATGCAACCCTCTCTTATGAACTGACATTGCGGGAGATCCGCAAAATGCCCAAGCCCTTGCCCTGCGGAATCATTATCTATGGGCGATTACCCTTGATGCAAACCAAAAACTGCATCTTAAAAAATGTCGGCGATTGTCGCCATAAAAACGGCGGAACCATTCAAGATCGCACTGGGCGGCATTTTCCCATCCTTTGCGATTATGATTGCCAGAATATCCTTTTAAACAGTACCCCTCTTTACCTTGCCGATCGCAATCGAGAATGGCAAGAGACGGGCATTTCCTTTGGCCGCCTGCTCTTTACCGACGAGACACCGGAGGAGATCCGAACCATTTTGGACGCTTATACCAAAGGTGCTCCCTCTCCCGAAGAATACACCCGAGGGCTATACTATCGAGGCGTTCTTTAAAACCATAAATGAGGCACCCTCCGTAAGGTAGGTGCCTCAGCTATATTCGTGCTTTGCACGAGCGATATATCTTTGATGCGATATGCGTAAAACGCACGATATACGGCTTTCGCCGTGCTAAAGTCACGAATATAATATCGCAAAAGCCGAAGGCTTTTATATCGCTTTTGCAAGTAGCAAAAATATCGCTGTGAGACCCGTCTCACAATATCGTTTATTATGTTTACATTTGAACCGGTATATAACCCTCTATGGCACTTTCAAATTTCGAAAGTGCCTTTTTCTTTAAAAAAACGGGAGACAACTTCTTTACGAAGTGTCTCCCGCTGTCGGGTGTTTTTATTTAAAGGATTAAGCAACCACAGGAATGGCATCGCAATTGATCAAATCAATTTGCTCAACACCATTCTGGGCTCTCATGATCAGGTCAACGTCGGCATCATTTACAACGCCATCGTTGTTTACATCGGCAGCCATGATCTGGAAGTTATAACCATCCTGATCCGCATGAATGGTGCCGTTGCGCTTCTCGGTGATCAACACTGCATCCAACAGTTCAGCAGCGCCATTGGCATCCACATCACCGGGAATGACATTGATCTCAACAAAGAATTCCAAAGCTTCAACAAAGGTAAATTTATTCACCACATTATTGAACTTATTGACGGTGCCCTCTTCATCGTTGGTTACGATCGCACCGGTCATATTGGATTCTACCCGAATCGCAGATTCCGGAGCATCCAAGGTAACACCGGGGGTATAAGTGAAGGTCAGAGCAGCTACATCGCCGGCCAAGACCGTACCGTTCACACTGGGAACTGCCACGATCAGTTTACCGTTTGCAGCATTCTCCTCGTTGATCACGCAGGCGTAATCGGGAACCATGGGCTCATAGCCAACCAAGGTCATCTTGGTAGCATCATAGGTCAGCTCGGTGGTGAAAGCGCTGAGAGAAGAACCATCCTTCACGCTGAGGACCAAAACGATCTCTTTATTGGCAGGAGAATAAGAATCCTGATCTAAGTTTACAGAAATGGGAGACTCGATCTTTTCAGTAGCTGCCTCATCAATATCTTCCCAAGAATGTCCGCAAAGACAGGTGGACTGCCATACAGAGGGATAATAGAAGTTGCCTTCCACAAAGAAGGATTCAGGAACGATATCGGCGCAAGCCACAGTCTGATTATGAATCTCTTCGTCGCAGGTATTACAGGTGGCGGTATGAGTACCGTCATCATTAATCACAAAGGTCACCTCATGAGGAAGTTCTGTGAAAGAAGCGTTTTCCAAGAAGGTCTTCTCGCCCCAATCGGTGCCGGGAGCAATGTTCTTGCCCACCTCAGCATCCCATTCACAGTTCTTCAGTTGCAACCGCTCAGTGGGGGTGGTGATCAATTTGTTTTCGTAGTCGGTAATATATGTTATAGTCTCATTGGCAAAGTTGAAGGTAACCAGCTTGGGGCCGGCATTGGGGTTATCGGTGGTGATCAGACCCATATCCTGCGTCCAGGCCCACATGAAATAACCGTCTCCGGTCTGGTTGTTCAGCAGGCTCATGGCGCCGGTAGCATCCATGGGTGCAATTACTTGCTCAGCAGTGGGAGCCACGCTGGGTCTTGCATAACCGGCAGTGGGAGCCACAGCGTAGAACAAATACTCTACATTGCTGTCTACCATGAAGCGATCGCCCCAAATAAAGCCATCTGCAGCGCCGCCCAGGGAGTTCGTCTTATCGATAACCAGTTTGGTCAAAGGCTTTGCATCGCCAACCAAGTTGCCCTCACCGTCGATGGTTGCCCAGGTATTGCCGGTGGCATACAAACCATTAACCTTCGTGGTGCTCTTGGATTTTGCGTTATAGTTCAAACCGATGGCGTAGCTGGGAGCAACGGTTTCTTTCGTCTGAAGTTGACAGTTAACAACTGCCACATCGCAAACGTCACTTTCTACCAAGTTGCCATAACGGTTGGAAGCAATGAAGCCACCGCCATAGCTGGGATCAATGGCATTCACCTTAACGATGGAATTCATCACCAGGGTGTTTTTCACACTAACATACTGATCACCGGCACCAACCAGCAAGCAGGTAGAAGCAGCAGTGGCAGCCGTACTCTCAACAACGGTGTTGTTTACGGAGCAGTTGAGAATATGAACATCTCTGTGGTTAGCAATGTTACTATTGTTGGAGAATGCCAGAAACACACCAATGTTACCGGCTGCGTGCGTCAAAAGCTTGGAGTTATTAACATGCACGTTATTGAAGGTTACACCGCCATCAATATCAGCCGCACCACCGACCAAGCCGGCATAGGTACCGGTCCAGATGGTATCCTGCTTTGCAGTTTCAACTAAGGCATTCTCAAAAATCACATTGCTTACGGTCATGCCGCCATAGAAGCAGCCGCCGAAGAAGGGTGCATAAGCATAGTAGTTTTTGATGGTGTGACCCAAACCGTTGAAATCGAAGTAGATGTAGGTATATCTAGCATTACGGGAGTTAAAACTATTAAATAATGCTGCAAATACTTCGGATTTGGTGTCGCACTCAATACCGGTTGCAGAGGCGGAGTAAATGTTGTAAGAGGTCTTCTTACTGTTGGGGATCATGCGACCCTTGGTCGTATATTTACCCGTCTCTTCATCATAGGTTGCCCAATCGGTGGTATCCCAATCGGCAATGTCCAGATCGGCAGTCAGATACACAACATCGCCGCTACTGAAGTTACTGTCGGCGTTTGCATCTGCTGCAGCGGTAATGGAGTTGTGGGATGCAGCGATCAGCTCGCCCACACTGTCGATCTTATACTCGGTATAAGCATCCGACTTGGTGGCTTTGCTGGCCAAAGGCAGAGCCGCAATCTCTTCATCGGTCAAGGTTGCTGCCGCACCGGAAGGTAAAATGATCATAGCGGCCATAGAAAGGACCATCATCGCTACCAACAGTGCAGAAACCCAATTCTTTCTGTTCAAGGTTCATACCTCCTAAAAAGATTTTGCCATATGAGACCTATAAATCGATATAAAAATATATATAAATATAGGCACACCATTATTGTAGCATGAACCCGCCTTTATTGGCATAGTTTTATGTTGTTTTTATAGAACATTTTGTGACTTTCTTTTTAGAGAAAAAATAAAAAAGCGCTGACCTTTCGGTCAGCGCTTTTAAGGGTTCTTATACAGTGGGAACGATAATGGTGGGCAGGGTGGTGGCCTTCACGAGGGTCACCTCATCGCCGGTTGCATTCTTCAACAGAATGGTGATATCGTTCACGGTTACGGTATTATCGCCATCTACATCAGCAGCCCAGATCTGGAAGGAAGCCTTCTGAGACTCATAGATGGTATCCTTCAGAGCCTGAATGACCATAACGCCATCCATCAGATCCACCTCACCATCTTGGTTCACATCACCTGCAGTAAAGGTGGGGACAGGACCAATATTCACATGGGTAACAGCGGCAGAAGCGGAAGCAGATGTGGTAAGAGGCATCATGGTATCCACGATATTGGAGCCGGTATCCACATTGGTCTCGGTAATGGTTACCTGAACATCAACGGTGGTATCATTGGCCACTTCCTTGGTCTTGAAGTTGAGAACCAAAGCCTCAGCGTTGAGGTTCAAGCCATCGGCAGGAGCAAAAGCGATGGTCAAGGTGCCGTTTGCGGCATTAGCAGCATTCACAGCGCAGTTGAAAGCGGTGGTGAAGTCCACATACTCCAACTTAGCAGCATCAAAGGTTACGGTAGCTACGAAACCGGCCAATTTGGCATCAGCCTTAGCGCCAACAGTCACGGCTACGGGGATTGCGTTATCACCATAGGAGGAATTATCCATGGTCACGGTAATGGGGGCTTCAGCAGTATAATTGGCATCAACTACATCCCAAGTGTTGCCGCAAACACAGGTATAAGCGGTCTTGGCAGCGTTGTAGTAATCGCCGGCTACGGGGGTACCGGTGGTGGTTACATCGGCACAAGCCACAGTATAATTGTGGTTTGCTTCGGTACAATCATTACAAACAACCTTATGGTTGGCATTATCGCCGGGGATCGCTTCAATATGATTGGTGTGAGCAGATCCCTGATAAACCGTATCCTCGGTAAGGATCAAATTATCAAAATCAATCACAGCAGGCGCACCGTTAAGAGTCCAAGATCCCGTGCTCAGAGCAGCCTTATCGGCAGCTTCGAAGGTTACCTTGCCGGTAGCGTCAGCAACAAAGAGAGCAATGCCATCATCTGTTACAAACTTCACCGTATAGTTGGAAGCAACGGCGGTTTCAGTAGCAGTAAAGCCCTTGGTTGCATCAGTAGTCCAATACAGGCCGCCGGTAGGAACATTGGCGTTCATTTCATTGAGAACCGCCTCGGCAGACAAATTGGAGATAACAGAAGATGCATCCGCAGCCGTATTATCTTCAACAGAGGTGTATACGCCGTACTGAACATTATCAGACAGGCAATTGGTAAGAGTAACCGTTGCATTCTTATTAGCAGAATCGTTTACCCATGCCTTGATGGCAACATCATCTGCGGTGGAAGCATCGTCAGTAGACTTCACATTACCCACTGCGTAAACATTGGTTGCCGTGATGGCGCTGGTGGTGTTGTAAGGATTCACAAGAACCGCATCATAACAATCGCCCAGTACCTCTACGGTATTGTTAATCAAAGCAATATTATTGAAGACATATCCGCCGGTGCAAACCTTAGCATCACCGACAACCAAACCACCGGAAGAGTTAACAACGCCGGCGGTAAGCTTGCCGAGAGTATTGTTGGCAGCCAAACAGTTCTCGATGGTAACCGTGTTACACTCAGCACGACCGACAAAAAGGCCGTTTGCCTCAGTCTTGGCGGTTGCGCTTGCAGGAGATAAACTAAAGTTATTACCGATCACACTACAATTTTTGATAGTAATGTTGACCCGATCATCGCCATCCACACGGCCGATGATACCGGCTGTGTAATAGTTACTGGAGCTGGAAGCAGTACAATTATAAACATGGCAGTTTTCGATCGTAATATTTCCGCCGTATCCACTGTCGGCGTTACACTTAGCAAGCAGAACTGCGCCGACACCGCCGGTAATGGTTGCTCCTACCATGTTCAGGTTCTTAAAAGAAACATCTATAGAGGTCGGCGCACCAACATTGTTTTCAAAACCATATTCTGCGTAAATAGAACCTGTTTCAGTCCAATTATAAATGGTATGTCCCAAGCCGTTCCAGTTTACGGCGCCGGACTTATTGTAGGTCATTGCGGTGTAATCATCCGCAAAGGTGTTGCCGGCGGTAGGGCTGACATAAGTAGACATATCAATATCGTTAGCTAAATAAATGGTATCCAAATAATAGAGATACTTGTTGATGTGAGCATTTGCCAGCGTAATAAAGTCCGCAGGGGCGTTAATATAGATATTTCTGCCCGTTGTTTCTTTTGTGGTGATCGTGCTGATATGCACTGCATCCGCAGGCAAAGTCTCTGCTGCAGTTGCAGGCACAGCGATGCAAGCCATCATAGAGACGACCATCATCACGGCAAGCAATGCAGAAAGCAACTTCTTGTTCATGGTTATTCCTCCTTAGAATAAAACAATTTTCCATGTTAGGTTTATTATAGCATATATATTATGTTTTTTGCACTATTTGATGTTGTTTTTATTAAACAATTTGTGACCAAAACAAAAAAAGGTGCCAACCCGAAGGTCGGCACCTTTTTGTTTAAAGTTTATGCAGAAATGGTGGGCTGAGCGGTGGCTCTAACAAGGTTTACCGTCTCGCCGACAGCATTCTTCAGCAGAACGGTAACATCGTTGGTGGTAACAGCATTATCGCCATCCACATCAGCAGCCCATACCTGGAAGGTTGCTACCTGAGAATCATACAGAGCGTTCTTCAGCGCCTGAATCACGGTAACAGCATCCAGCAGGTTGATTCTGGTATCCTGGTTGACATCACCGGCAGTGAACACGGGAGCAGGAGTAACTTCAACATGGGTGATATTGGCAGTCACGGAAGCGGTGGTGGTCAAAGGCATGATGGTATCCACGATATTGGAACCGGTATCCACATTGGCCTCGGTGATCTCCACAGCAACGGTAGCGGTGGTATCCTCGGTGCCGGCCTTGGTCTGGAAGTTCATAACCAGAGCCTCTGCGTTAAGGTTCAAACCGGCAGCAGGAGCAAAGGACACAACCAAAGCGCCGGTTGCGGCATTAGCGGCATTTACATTACAGTTGAAGGCAGATGTAAAGCCTGTATACTCCAATTTAGCAGGATCAAAGGTAACGGTAGCCACAAAGCCGGCCAGTTTGGAGTCCGCCTTAGCACCAACGGTAACGGCAACATTAACACCGTTGTCACCATAGGTAGCAGCATCAGTGGTTGCGGTAATGGGAGCTTCCGCCACATAGTTGACATCATCCACATTCCAGTTGTTGCCGCAAACGCAGGTATAAGCAATCTTAGCAGAATTGTAGTAATCGCCGGCAACGGGAGTCCCCTCGGTGGTTACATCGGCACAAGCCACGGTATAATTATGCTCGGCTTCGGTGCAGTTGTCGCAAACAACCTTATGGTTGGCATTGTCTCCGGGGATGGCTTCAATATGATTGGTATGCGCCGCCACGGTATATACGGTATCGGCGGCAATGATCAGGTTATCAAAGTCGATGGTAGCAGGAGCACCGTTGGCAGCCCAAGATTTTGCGGCCAAAGCAGCCTTGCTGGTTTCATCGATGGTCACCTTGCCGGTAGAATCGGCGGCAAAATACAGAGTATCGCCATCCAAAGCAAAGGAGGCAACGGCAGGAACGGTCTCGGTAGTGGTAATACCGGTAGCGGTCAGCGCCCAATTGCTATAGGCAGTAGCGCCGGCTGCGGCTTCATTTTTATTCATCAGAGCCAACGCTACATCAGCAGTCACGTTGGAAGAAGCCCAAGCGTTATCCACATCCGTCAAGCCAAGGTTTTCGCCTCTTACCAATGCAACCTTGGTTACTCCGGCATCGGTCACAACGCCGGTAGCACTATGGGATTTAACCAGGTCAGCACCATTGTTATAAAGAACGGTCATAGGAGTGGAGGTGGCTGCGTCGACAGCAGTCTTCCACACATTGCCCACGGCATAGGAATTGTTGGTCACCAAATTTACGTTCTTAATATTGGCCATGGTGGCAAGAATACCCACATTATCGGCATCTGCAGCAATGAAAGTATTATTAATGGCGGCAAGGTTATCGGTAGCGTTGTTCTTCATCTGGCCGCCGTTGTTCAGCAAACCGAAAAGGAAGGCGTTACCATAAGTGTTATTGGCAGGGTCGGCAACGTTCAAGGTACAGTTGGCAACCAAGCAGTTATTGGCATAGAAGTCGTTGCCACCCACAACACCGGCCAAAAGACCAACACCGCAAGCATCGGTAACGGTGGAGGTGACGGTGGAATTATAAGCGGAGCAGTTGGTCATCTTCAGGTTACGACCTGCATTATAAGCAGTGCCGATCATTAAACCGGCGCCACTATTATAGGTAGAAGCATAGGCAGTAGAAACAGAACAACCGGTCACATGAACATTTTCCAGTTCAACGCCGCCGATCTCTGCAGCCTTCACGATCAAAGCAGGAGCCTTATAGTTGGAAGCATTGGCCTCGGCAACTACATGGGAATTCACCATGGTCAGATTTTTAACCACACCGATAAAGTTACCGGAGATCAGAGGGAATCCGTCACGATAGCCGGTGATTTTATGCCCCATACCATCCAAAACAAAGGAGGGAGTGGTGTACAGCTTGGCGTTGGCGTTAAAGCCGTCGTACTCATCGGCAAAGATCTTGCCGGTGGCAGTTTCCCAAGCGGCGATATCCAGATCGGCAGTAATATAAATCGTATTGTAAGTAGAAACATCGCTACGAGCATACCCGGTATCGATAAATTTCTCGTGGATATAGTTACTGGCGCTGGCAAAAGAGTCCGAATTGGCGGCCATTTTGTAAACAGTGCCAACAAAATCGGCAGATGCGGCAGCAATCAACTCATCAACAGAGTTGATCTGATAAGCAGTAACTCCGTCGTTTTTAGCGGCAGTACTGGCCAGAGGCAGAGCCTCAGCCTCAACTTGTGTAATTGCGCCGGCAGGCAGAGCGACGCAAGCCATCATGGAGATGACCATCATCACAGCAAGCAATGCAGAGAGCAATTTCTTGTTCATGGTTATTTCCTCCTAAACAAAAATATTTTTCCATGATAAATTGATTATACCATACACTTTTGGAGTTTTGCACCATTTCATGTTGTTTTTTCAAAACAATTTGTGACTAAAATAAAAAAAAGGTGCCGTCCCGAAGGGCGGCACCTTTTTATTTGGAATTTATGCGGAGAGGATGGGCTGATTGGTAGCCTTAACAAGGTCTACAGTCTCGCCGGTAGCCTTCTTCAGCAGAACAGCTACATCGTTGGTGGTAACCGTATTGTCGCCATCTACATCGGCAGCCCATACCTGGAAGGTTGCTACCTGAGCGTCATACAGAGCGTTCTTCAGCGCCTGAATCACGGTAACAGCATCCAGCAGGTTGATTCTGGTATCCTGGTTCACATCACCGGCGGTGAACTCGGGAGCAGGAACCAACTCAACATGAGTAATGTTGGCAGTCACGGAAGCAGTGGTGGTCAAGGGCATGATGGTATCCACAACAGCAGAACCGGTGTCCACATTGGCCTCAGTAATTGCAACATTGACGGTAGCGGTGGTATCCTCGGTGCCGGCCTTGGTCTGGAAGTTCAGAACCAGAGCTTCAGCATTGAGGTTCAAACCGGCAGCAGGAGCAAAAGCGATGGTCAAAGTGCCGTTTGCAGCGTTGGCAGCGTTTACAGCACAGTTGAAAGCGGAGGTGAAGTTCACATACTCCAGCTTAGCGGCATCGAAGGTTACGGTAGCCACAAAGCCGGCCAGCTTGGAATCTGCCTTGGCACCAACGGTAACAGCAACAGCAGCGCTGTTGTCGCCATAGTTGCCAGCATCGGTGGTCACGGTGATGGGAGCCTCTGCTACGTAGCTGGTATCGGCTACATCCCAGGTGTTGCCGCACTCACAGGTGTAAGCGGTCTTAGCGGCATTGTAGTAGTCGCCGGCAACGGGAGTGCCTGTGGTGGTCACATCGGCACAAGCCACGGTATAATTATGCTCGGCTTCAGAGCAGTTATCGCAAACAACCTTATGGTTGGCATTGTCACCGGGGATCGCTTCAATATGATTGGTATGAGCAGCGATGGTGTAAACGGTATTTTCAGAAATTACCAAATTATCAAAGTTGATGGAAGCGGGCACACCGTTTGCGGTCCAGTTGCTGGCAGACAAAGCAGCCTTATTGGTAGCATCAAAAGTCACTTTGCCGGTGGCATCTGCAGTAAACATCAACTTTTCGGTCAAGGTCTCGAAAATAACATACTTACTGCCAGCCTTCAGAGCGGCAACAGCAGCAGCGTCCAAATTGGAGGCAACAACGGTGGAAGCGATGCTGGCACTTGCATCGTCGATACGACGAACAAAGAGGGTAGCGGCATCAGTATAAGCAACACCGTCTGCTGCTGCTGCATGAGCAGATAAACCACCGATCTGGTCACGGAACAAGAAATCCATGGGCTCGGTAACGGTGCCGGTTCCCTCTGCATTGGGATAGGTGATGGTGGTATCATACACATAAACGGTGCCGATATCGGTAGCAGAACTTGCGTTGATTCTGTTGACATTGGCAATAACGGGAACATCGGAAACGGTATCGGTGGTCTTGGTCGTCAAAGAACAGCCTGCCACAACCAAATTATTAACCACAAAGCCCAAAGTGCCGCTTCCCTTATCCACACGGCCAACGATCAAGCCCAAGTAGTTGCCCAAATCTTCTGCTTGAATATGGGAGTTAGTAACGGTCACATTCTCCATGGTGAAGCAATCGGTGGGATAGCCGGATGCAGGGGATGCAATCAAGCCGGCAACCAAACCAACATACTGCGTATCAGCAACGGTAGCATAGATGGTAGAATCGGATATATCGCAATCATAAATCTTCATGGGTCTGAAGCTGTTGCTGGCCATACCAATCAAAATACCGCCGCCGGAGGCAGAATTAATCTTAAAGTTAGCACCGGTAACATCCACATTGTTTAAGGTTAAGCCGCCTTCTTCAGCACCTCTGAACATCAAAGCGGGATAACCGATGGGAGCGGCAGAAGTAGTCTCATCAACAACGGCGTTAATCATAGAAAGGTTCTTTACTTCGCCGGACCAGTAAATGGCAAAGCCGTGCTCATCTTTAAAGCCGGTGATCTTATGGCCCATACCGTCGATGTTTGCATAAACGGTATCGTAATAAGAAGCCGCTCTGCCACCGCCCATAAAGTTGTCGTACTCAGCAGCAAAGCTCTTGCCGGTAGCAGTTTCCCAAGCGGCAATATCCAAATCGGTAGCCAGATACAAATGATTGTAGGTGGTGCGATCATTCCACACAAAAGTGGCACGGTCAATGTAAGAAGGATTCACATAACGAGAACGAGCACGCTGACCGGAAATTGCGGGAATGTTATAATAAGTATTCTCGTAGGTCTCATTCGTTTCGGTAGAACTCTCATCCCGATAAGCCTGGCTGGACGTATAACGCTCAGCAGCGGCGGCATAGATCAGATCGTCGACCGTCTCAATCTTATAGGCCTGCACACCATCATCCATGGCAATCGTCTGCACAGAAGGCAGAGCAGCAACCTGATCAGGAGTCAGGACGGGAATTGCACTGGTAACGGCTGCAGTTGCAGGCACAGCGATGCAAGCCATCATGGAGATGACCATCATCACAGCAAGCAATGCAGAGAGCAATTTCTTGTTCATGGTTATTTCCTCCTAAACAAAAATATTTTTCCATGATAAATTGATTATACCATACAC
>JAZQFD010000038.1:0-64051 GCA_045539335.1 Eubacteriales bacterium | reverse complement strand
AATAAGAGAGCGCACGCACTTTTGTCCGTTCCCTTTTTTGTTGCAAAAACGGGCTTTTGAAGGGGAATAAGAGAGAAATGAAAAAGTTCTGAAAAATCTATTGACTTTAGCGTGATAAAGTGATAAAATGTACCACATTGTAATATATAATATATAAATAGCGAGTGAAGCAACATGAGTAAAATGAAAAATCAAGAAATTGATCAACTGTTTGAGGGAATCTTGGCCCTTTCCAGCGTGGAGGAGTGCTACCGCTTTTTTGAGGATGCCTGCACCATTAAGGAAATCCAAGAGATCGCCCAGCGATTTCAAGTGGCCTGCGCCTTGGATGCGGGCCGCAACTATCAGGAAATCAATAAAGAGACCGGCGCCTCCACCGCCACCATTTGTCGGGTCAATAAATGCCTGAATTATGGAGATGGGGGCTATCGCACCGTCATCGACCGTTTGAAGAAAGAAGGGAAGCTGCAATGATTGACCAAAGCGTTGTGAAAAAAGATGAGCAGGCTATTTTTGCCCTTCGGAGCCTTTATCGTAAATTCGGGTACGCTCAATATAAAATGAGCCGCTTTGAGGAATATGACCTGTATGTGCGGAATAAAGACTTTTTGGTATCGGATGAGGTCATCACCTTTACCGACCATACCGGCCGTCTTTTGGCGCTGAAGCCGGATGTGACCCTCTCCATTATTAAAAATACCGAGGATCGGGCCGGCACGGTACAAAAGGTATATTATAATGAAAATGTTTTCCGTGTGGCCAAGGGAACCCATTCCTTTAAAGAGATCATGCAGGCGGGTTTGGAATGTATCGGTGATCTGGGCAGTTATGAAATCGCCGAGGTAGTGCTCTTGGCAGTAAAGAGTCTTTCTCTGCTCAGCGATCGCTTTATGCTGGATCTTTCCCATATGGGTCTGCTTTCCGCCATGCTGGAGGAGAGCGGACTTTCCCAAGAGGGGCAAAAGGATGCCCTGACCTTTATCCATCAAAAGAGCGGCCATGAATTGAAGGCATTATGCGAAAAAGAGGGGATGATGGCAGATAAATTGCTGACCCTCTGCGAGTGCTCCGGCGCTCCCGCCAAGGTGCTCTCTGTCATTAAGCCATTGATGGAAACTGCCGCCGAAAAAGAGGCCTTTGCGGAATTTGAAGCGCTGGCCGCCATTTTGGAGGAGAGCGGACTTGGGGAAAACGTTCAGGTGGATTTCTCTGTGGGCAATGATATGAAATATTATAGCGGTGTCGTTTTTAAGGGCTATCTGGAAGGGGTGCCTACCGGCGTTCTCTCCGGCGGTCAGTATGATAAATTGCTCAAAAAACTGGGCCGTAAAAGCGGCGCCATCGGCTTTGCCGTGTATTTGGATCTTTTGGAGCGGTTGGAGAAAAAGGCAGAGGACTTTGATGTGGATACCCTGCTGATTCATGGCCCCGATGCCGATGCGGCCGCATTGGTGAAGGAAGCCCAGCGCCTTTCCCAAGAGGGAAGCGTGCGAGTGGTAACGGCGGTGCCCGAGGATCTGAGCTATCGCCGCTTGGTGGAATTTAAAGGAGGGCAAAAGGCATGAAAACCATGGTCAATATCGCCCTGCCCAAAGGAAGATTGGGAGAAAAGGTTTACCGCCTTTTTAAGGAAGCGGGCTTTGAGTGCCCCTCCATTGAAGAAAACAATCGAAAACTCATCTTTGAAAATCCCGAAAAAGGGGTTCGCTACTTTTGGGTGAAGCCCTCGGATGTGGCCATCTATGTGGAGCGGGGCGCCGCCGATATCGGCGTGGCCGGCAAGGACATCTTGCTGGAGTATCGCCCCGATGTGTATGAACTTTTGGATCTGAAGATGGGCAAATGCCGCATGGCGGTGGCAGGGCCCAAGGGCTTTCGGGATCCCAAGGGGGAGACCCTGCGGGTGGCAACCAAATTCCCCAATATCGCCGCCACTTATTATAATGAAAAATGTCGGGACATCGATATCATTAAACTAAACGGTTCCATCGAGATTGCGCCGATTTTGGGGCTTTCGGATGTGATTGTGGATATTGTGGAGACCGGCACCACCTTATTGGAAAATGATCTGGAGCCTTTGGAGACCATTGTGCCTATCAGCGCCCGTCTCATTGCCAATAAGGCCGCCTATAAATTCAAAAAAGAGGCAATTCTTGCTCTGCGGGCAGGAATGGAGGAGCAAATCAACCATGATTAAAATTTTAAACTATTCGGAACTTTCCTATGATGAGATTTTCGCCCGTGAGGAAGCGAAATTCAATCCTACCGAGATTGTGGCAGAAATTATTGCCACTGTTCGCAAAGAGGGCGACCAAGCCCTTTTGGCCTATAATAAAAAGTTTGACGGATGTGACCTTTCTTCCTTGGAGGTTACCGAGGAAGAGATCCAAGAGGCCTTTGAGGCGGTAGAACCGAAATTTTTAGAGATTTTGCGCAAGGCCGAGGCTAATATTCGTGCCTTCCATCAAAAGCAGGTGCGCAATAGCTTTATTATCAATGAGACCGACGGAGTCATTACCGGCCAAAAGATCACCCCCATTGAAAAGGTGGGGCTTTATGTGCCCGGTGGCACCGCCGCTTATCCCTCCACCGTGCTGATGGACAGCGTCCCCGCTAAGATCGCCGGCTGCAGAGAGATTGTGATGGTCACCCCGCCCGGCAAGGATGGAAAGGTCAACCCCGTGATTCTGGCCGCCGCCAAGATCGCCGGTGTTCAGCGCATCTTCAAGGTAGGCGGTGCCCAAGCGGTGGCAGCCCTTGCCTATGGTACCCAAAGCGTGCCTCGGGTGGATAAGATCGTGGGCCCCGGCAATGCCTTTGTGGCCGAAGCCAAGCGGCAGGTTTACGGGCAGGTGTCCATTGATATGATTGCCGGCCCCAGCGAAATCTTGGTGGTGGCCGACGGTAAGAGCAATCCCGCCCATGTGGCCGCCGATCTGCTCTCCCAAGCAGAGCATGATAAGCTGGCCAGCGCAGTATTGGTAACCGATAGCATGGAGCTTGCCCAAAAGGTGCAGGCAGAATTGGAGCGGCAGATCCCGCTGCTCTCTCGCTGCGAGATCGCCAGAGAATCCATCGACCGCAACGGCAAGATCATTGTGGCCGAGGATCTGCGGGTGGTGATCGATATTGCCAATGAGATCGCTCCCGAGCATCTGGAACTGATGGTAGACAACCCCTTTGATTATCTGGACGGCATCAAACACGCCGGCTCCATCTTTATGGGCCGCTACTGCCCCGAAGCCTTGGGAGACTATTATGCCGGCCCCAACCACACTCTGCCCACCAGCGGAACCGCACGGTTCTCCAGCCCCCTGTCGGTGGACGATTTTGTGAAGAAAAGCCAATATACCTATTATACCAAAGAAGCGCTGGATCGAGTGGGTCAAGAGGTGGCCTACTTTGCCGAGCAGGAAGGGCTGACCGCCCATGCCAAGAGCGTCACCAGCCGATTTGAGGAGTAACCATGAGTCGATTTTTAAAAGCCTCCTATGAAAAGATGGAGGCCTATACTCCCGGGGAACAGCCTCGGGATATGGAATATATCAAACTGAATACCAATGAATCCCCCTTCCCGCCGGCACCTTCCGTGGTGGCGGCCATGACCGAAGGGGAGGTGGAGAATCTGCGGCTGTATTCCGACCCCACCGCCAAAGGCTTAAAGGAGAAGCTGGCCGCTCTCTATGGAGTGGAGCCGGAGAATATCTTTCTCTCCAACGGCTCCGATGATATCCTCAATTTTGCCTTTATGGCCTATGGGGAACAGGGCGCCGTTTATCCCGATATCACCTATGGCTTTTATCCGGTGTTTGCAGAGCTGCATGGGGTGGAGGCTACCGAAATTCCTCTGAGGGCGGATTTTTCCATTAACTATGAGGAATATCTTAATAAAAATAAACTTATTGTAATTGCCAATCCCAATGCCCCCACCGGCATGAGCCTGCCCCTCTCCCAAATCGAGGCGATTTTAAAAGCCAATCCTCATGGAGTGGTGGTGATGGATGAGGCCTATGTGGATTTCGGCGGGGAAAGCGTTTATCCTTTGATCAACCAATATGAGAATTTGCTGGTGGTTCGCACCTTCTCCAAATCCCGCTGTTTGGCGGGGGGACGGCTGGGCTATGCCATTGCCCCCAAGGGGCTGATCGCCGATCTGGAGAAGATCAAGTATTCCACCAATCCTTATAACATCAACCGCCTGACCCTGATGCTGGGGGAGAAAACGGTGGAGGCGGAGGCCTATTACCAAGAAAAATGCCAAGAAATTATCCGTGTGCGGGAGTGGACGGCAAAGGAACTGAAGAAATTGGGCTTTGAGGTCTTGCCCTCCCATGCCAATTTCCTCTTTGCCAAAACCCCCGAGCTGAGCGGCGAGGCTCTTTATCTGGAACTGAAAAAGAAGGGCATTTTGGTCCGCCACTTCACCAAGGAGCGGATCCGAGATTTTAACCGCATCACCATTGGCACCCAAGGGCAGATGGAAGCCCTGATCAAAACCGTAAAGGAGATCTTAAAGAAATGAGAACATCGACCATCAACCGTAAAACGGCAGAAACCGATATTTCCTTAACCTTGAATTTAGACGGGAGCGGCAAAAGCGCCGTGGATACCGGCTGTGGCTTTTTGGATCACATGCTGACCCTTTTTGCCGCCCATGGGGGCTTTGACCTTTCGGTTCAATGCAAGGGCGATACCCAAGTGGACGATCACCACACGGTGGAGGATGTGGGCATTTGCCTGGGCAAAGCCTTGGAGGAGGCCTTGGGCGAGAAGCGGGGCATTGCCCGCTATGGCTTCTTTATCCTGCCTATGGATGAAAGCCTGATCCTCTCTGCATTAGATCTTTCCGGCCGCAGCTATTTGGGCTATGAGTTGGAGATTCCCGCCCAGAAGATCGGCACCTTCGATACCGAATTGGTGGAGGAATTTTTCTTGGCCTTTGTGCGCCAATGCCCCATGAGCCTGCATCTCCGCAAGCTCTCCGGCAGTAATTCCCATCATATTGCGGAAGGCGCCTTTAAATCCGTTGCCCGCTCCCTGAAGGCGGCGGTGGCGCTGACCGGCGGCGATGCCGTGCCCTCCACGAAAGGTGTATTATAATGATTGGAATTATTGATTATGGCGTGGGCAACCTTTTTTCCTTAAAATCCTCCTTTGAGGCTATTGGGGAGAAGGTATTTGTGTCCGGCAACGCCGAAGAATTGAAAAAAGCAGACCGCTTGGTTCTGCCCGGGGTGGGCGCCTTTGGGGACGCCGCCGCCAAGCTCAAAGAGAGTGGCTTGGATGGGTTTGTGAAGGAGCAGGCGGCCGCAGGCAAGCCCCTTTTGGGCATCTGCCTTGGGATGCAGATGCTCTTTGAGCGGAGTCTGGAGTATGGCGACCATGAGGGCTTAGGGCTCTTAAAAGGGCAGGTGGTGCCTATGGAGGGGGTTTTGCCCAAGGAACTGAAGATCCCCCATATCGGCTGGAACAGTCTGACCTTTCAGAAGCCGGATTGCCCGCTCTTTGCCCATATTCAAGAGGGAGACCATGTGTATTTCGTTCATTCCTTCTATGCAGAAGGGTGCGAGGATTCCTTGGCCGCCACCGCTTCCTATGGGAAGGAACTGACCGCCGCAGTAGCCAAGGGCAATCTTTTCGGCTGTCAATTCCATCCCGAAAAAAGCGGCAAGGTGGGACTTGCCATCTTAAAAGCATTCTGCGAGGTAGTATCATGAATATTTTTCCTGCCATTGATTTGGTAGACGGCAAGGCGGTGCGCCTCTTTAAAGGGGACTATGATCAAATGACCGTTTATAGCGAAAATCCTGCCGCCGTTGCCGCAGCATTTGAAAAAGCAGGGGCAAAATTCCTGCATCTGGTGGATCTGGAGGGCGCCAAAAGCGGCGTGCCCGAAAATCTGCCCACCATTAAAAAAATACTGGCCACCACGGAACTGTTTGTGGAGGTGGGGGGCGGAATCCGCACCATGGAAACGGTGGAGACCTATCTCTCCGCCGGTGTAGATCGGGTGATTTTAGGCACCGCCGCCGTAACCGACGAGGCCTTTTTAAAAGAAGCCCTTGCCCAATACGGAAATAAAATCGCCGTGGGCGTGGATTTGAAGGATGGGTATGTGGCCATCAAGGGCTGGACCGAGAAATCCCAACTGACCGCCGATGCCTTCTTTGCCAAAATGGAAAGCTTGGGGGTTCAAACGGTGATCTGCACCGATATCTCCAAGGATGGTGCCATGCAAGGCACCAATCGGGGGCTGTATCAGGATCTGAGCCAAAAGTATGCCATTGATCTGGTGGCATCGGGGGGCGTGTCTTCCATAGAGGATATTAAAGCCTTAAGAGCCATGGATCTTTACGGTGCCATTATCGGCAAAGCCTATTATATCGGCGCCATTGATTTAAAAGAAGCGATTGAGGTGGCAGTATGATCACAAAGCGGATTATTCCCTGTCTGGATGTGCGAGACGGTCGGGTGGTCAAGGGCGTGAATTTCCAAGGCCTTGCCGATGTTTCCTCTCCGGTGGAGCTGGGAAAATATTATAGCGATAATGGGGCAGACGAGTTGGTGTTTTATGACATTACCGCCTCTGCCGAGGGTCGGGCCCTCTTTACCGATATTTTAACAGAAGTGGCCAAAACCATCTTTATCCCCCTGACCGTTGGGGGCGGCATCAATACATTGGCGGATTTTGATCGAGTGCTCAAATGCGGCGCCGATAAGGTCAGCGTCAATTCCGGCGCCATTCGCAATCCCGCCTTGATTACCGAGGCGGCGAAGAAATACGGCGATCAGTGCGTGGTGCTCTCTGCCGATGTAAAGCGGGTAGACGGAGTATACCGAGTCTTCGCCAAAGGCGGTCGGGAGAATACCGGCATGGAGGCCATTGAATGGATCAAATCCTGCGTGGAGCGAGGCGCCGGTGAGGTGGTGCTCAATTCCATCGATACCGATGGGGTGAAAAAGGGCTTTGATCTGGAGATGCTGGATGCGGTGTGCAATGCGGTGCATGTGCCGGTGATTGCCTCCGGCGGCGCCGGCTGTCAGGAGGATTTTGTGACCCTCTTTCAGACCCTGCCCAAGGTAGACGCCGGTCTTGCGGCATCCATCTTCCATTTCGGCGAGGTGAAGATCGCCGACTTAAAGCAAACCCTGAGAGAACAGGGCATTAATGTGAGGTTATAACTATGATCAACATCGACCAACTGAAATTCGACGATAAGGGGCTCATCCCCGCCATTGTGGTGGATGCCGACACCAAAAAGGTGCTGACCCTTGCTTATATGAATAAAGAAAGCCTTGCCATCTCTATGGAAAAAGGGCTGACCTGCTTTTGGAGTCGCTCCCGTCAGGAGCTTTGGCTCAAAGGGGAGACCAGCGGCAATTACCAGCATATTGTGTCCATTACCGCCGATTGCGATAGGGATGCTCTGACGGTGCTGGTAAAAAAAGACGGCCCCGCCTGCCATTTGGGCACCGATTCCTGCTTCAATGAGCGGGTGTATGAAAGCGGCGAGGAGCCCTTCTCTTTGGAGGGGCTGTACGGTCTGCTGCAGGGAAGAAAAGACACCCTTCCCGAGGGCTCTTATACCACCTATCTTTTCCAAAAGGGCTTGGATAAGATCTTAAAGAAGGTAGGGGAGGAGTCTACCGAGGTGATCATTGCCGGCAAGGCGGAGGATAAAAAAGAAACGGTCTACGAAATCGCAGACCTTGCCTATCATATTATGGTGCTGATGGTGGAAATGGGCATTTCGGTGGAGGATATCCGCAAGGAATTGGCCGGCCGCCATGTGATCGACCATAAGGTGAAGCAGGAGAAGATGGTATGATCCTTTCGGATTTTCATGTCCATACCTGCTTTTGCGACGGAGAAAACACGCCGGAGCAGATGATTGAAGCCGCCTTGGAAAAGGGCTTTTCCGTCTTGGGCTTTTCCATGCACAGTCCCGAGGTGGATTATGGAGATTGGATTATCCCCGCCCAAAAGGCAGAAGAATACCGCAGGGAGATCTTGCGCCTGAAAGAGCAGTATGCAGATCGTCTGGAGATTCTTTTGGGCATCGAGCAGGATGCCGATTGCCGAGAATCCACCGCCCCTTATGAGTATGTGGTGGCCAGCGTCCATGGGGTAAAAGACCCCACCGGCAAGCGCTGGGAGATGGATTGGTCCTTGGAGCATCTCAAGGAGGCGGTGAAGGCCTTCGGCGGCGATCCGTATGCCTTGGCGGAAGCCTATTATGAGCAGGTGGGTGCCCTGAAGGGGGATATCATCGGCCATATCGATCTGATCACCAAATATCTGGAGCGGGAGCCTTGGCTGGATCCCAACCATCCCCGCTATGTGGCCGCCTATCAAAAGGCGGTGGATCGGCTGATCCCCACCGGCGCTCTTTTTGAGATCAATGTGGGGGCCATGTCCCGTGGGTATCGCACCGCTCCCTATCCGGCGTTGCCTCTTTTGACCTATATTCGACAAAAAGGCGGCGAGATCATCCTCAATGGAGATTGCCACGACCGTACCTATTTAGGGGCATTCCGCCAAGAGGCGGTGGCCCTTGCCAAAGCCGCAGGCTTCACCCATGCCGCTTCTCTTACCGCCGCCGGTAGAGTGTATTATGCGCTATGAAAAAACCGCAACGCCAAAGCGTTGCGGTTTTTTAATTTAGTTGGAAGCCAGATCGGCGTAAAAGCGAGTGACTCTCGCAATATAGCGGAAGGTGGCGGGGTACAGATCATGGGGAATGTTTCCGTGAATTCCCACCTCCAAGGTGAAGACGCCGGGATAGTTGATTTCCTTTAAGGCGGCGGCCACCTTTTTGAAATCGATGGTGCCGATATTGATGGGTGCGTGCATATCCATATGGGTATCATTATCATGGACATGAAGGGCGGTGAGATAATTCTTTTTGCCCAGTGCGGTGATCACCTCATAAAGATCGGTGCCCACCAAGGCCATGTGCCCAATGTCCACACAGGCGGTGAAGCAACCGGGATACCGTTCCTCCAAGGTGTCCATATACCGCAAAAACTCTTGGGTTTGGGAAACGATATTATGGCAGATAACCATCCGCTCCAGATCCCAGCCAAACATGTTTTCCACGGCGATCTTGATCCCCAATTCCTTCAGCAGGGGAGCAAAGGAACCGTAGAACTCCATGTTCATCTCGAAATATTTTTCTTCCTGCCCTTTATAGGGGCGGGCAATTTTGGGATGCACCACAATAGAGGGAGAACCCAAAAGGGCGGCAATGCGGATGGCACGGCAAATATCCTCAAAGGTTCTGCCGCCGGCATGGGCTTGCACTACCGGCAGATCCAGTTCCTCGCAAAGCGCCTTGATCTTTTTGGCGGATTCCACATAATGCTCCTCATCCCATTCGGGGAGGCCTAAAATATTTTGAACGGGAATATCCACCGCATCAAAACCGGCCTCTTTGCAAAACATTAAGATTTCTTCTAAGGTGTGCCCCCAAAAGCGGGAGGCGTTCATGGCAATTTTCATCGTTTAACCCTCATTGGATGCAAGATCGGCGAAATAGCGGCAGACCTGAGCCAGATACTCCACAGCCACCGGCAACAGCTCTTTGGGATGGTGCAGACCAACCTCCAGTGCATAATCGCCTTTATACTTGATATCCTTCAATGCTTTCGATACTTCCACAAAGTTGATAACGCCGGCGCCCGGAATGGTATGTTGATCGGTGTGCAGGTCATTATCGTGTACATGAAGGGCCAGGAGATCATCGCCCAAGGCACGAATGGTCTCGGCGGGATCGGTGCCCACCAGGGCCAGATGTCCCACATCCACGCAAGCGCCGAAAAGATCGCCGAACCGCTCATGAAGACCTTTCATATAGCGGCAGAATTCGGCGGTGGTGGAGCAGGTACTGTGGTTGATCACTTCCCGCTTCAGGTCCCACTTAAACATATTCTCCACGGCGATTTTAATATTGTTTTCCTCGGCCAGAGGGGCAAAGGCGGCCAAATATTCCATATTGGCTTCGTAGTTTTTGTCTTCATAGCCCACATGAGGCAGGATGATGCGGGGATGGATCACCATCACCGGACAGCCCAAAAGGGCAGTAACCTTGGCGCTTTTAACCTTATCGCCGCCGGCATGGGTCTGGGTGACCGGCAGATCCAGCTCCTCCGAGAGCTTGCGGATCTTTACCGCCTGCTCATAGCATTGATCCCCCTCCCAGCCGGGTTGGGTCAAAACGTTCATGGCAATATCCACGCTGTCAAAGCCGGCGGCTTTGGATAAGCGCATGGCTTCTTCAATGGTATACCGGCCCACCAAGGTGCCGGTGTTCATGGCAATTCTCATAATGTTTCCTCACTTTTGTCGGCAAGCAGCCGGGCGGTGCCGGCCAAAAACTGCAGATACAGGGCGGTGCCCTCCTGATCCAGCGAGCAGGTGTGGCATTCCAAGGTAAAGGGGCCTTTGTATCCGATCTCTTTTAAGGCGGCGGTGATGGCATCATAATCCATAGAGCCAAGACCGGGCGCCAGATGCAGGTCTTTATGATAATCGTTGTCGTGTACATGGAGGGTGCCGATGCGGGAACCCATGGTGCGGATCATTTGGCAGGGGTCTACTCCCACCAGCACCGTGTGTCCAATGTCCAGACAGCCGGTGAAGGTATCACCGTAGCGTTGCTGCAGGCCGTCTACATAGCGGCAGAATTCCTCCGGACGGGAGCAGACCGAATGGTCGATCACCTGACGCATCTTATTGGTGCGCCACATATTCTCGGTGGCGATCTTAATGCCGTATGCATCGGCAATGGGCTTTAACCGACCGTAGAACTCCATGTTATAGTCGAATAAGATCTCGGGATTTTTAGGATCGTCAAAGTAGCTCAGATGCTGAATGGGATGCACCACAATGAATTCGGCGCCGCAGAGGGCGGCAAACTCAATGCTTCGCTTGGTCAGCTCGAATTTTTCTTCGGCGTAAGCGGTGGTGCTGTCAAAGGGAGCGTGGGCCTGCAGAATGGGAAGTCCTAATTCGTCGGCCTTGGCACGAAGGGCTTTGGCTCTGGCGATATAGTCTCCTTCCAGCAGGGAGAGGGCCGCTCCGCAAATGGTAATATCGGCGGCATCAAAGCCGGCGGCCTTAATCATGGCCAGCTTCTCCTCCGGCGTGCCCTTGGCAATGCCTCCAAGGTTGGCAACGGTTTTCATGGGCGCTTACTCTGCCTTTCCTGCCCAGTAGCGAGCAATCTCTGCCATATGAGCCAGAGCGGAAGGCATCAGCTCAGCGGGAAGGGTGGTGCCTACCTGCAGGGTGAAATAGCCTTTATAGGAAGCGTCCTTCAGAGCGGTGACCATCCGATTGATGTCCAGAGCGCCATAGCC
The DNA here is from genome assembly GCA_045539335.1 of Eubacteriales bacterium. Taxonomy (GTDB): domain Bacteria; phylum Bacillota; class Clostridia; order Oscillospirales; family QAKW01; genus QAKW01. Next base: position 52,690 of record JAZQFD010000038.1, on the reverse strand, counting down.
GGGAACGGCCTTATTATCCTTGCGGTAATCGTTGTCGTTAATATGTACCAGCTTCATCCGATCCCCCAAGCCTTTGGTCAAGGCCTCGGGCTCCTGACCGGTTAGAGGGGCTCTTGCAGGGTTGACGCAGGCCACGAAGAGATCTCCGTGGGTTTCGTTGAGGGTGTCGATGTATCTGCAGAATTCCTCTGCATGGGAGCAAACATGATGGTTGAGCACAAAGTGCGCCCAATCGAAAGCAACCTGGTTTTCCAAAGCGATCTTAATGCCGCAGGCCTTGGCGGTATCTGCCAGCTGACCGTAGAATTCCATGTTGGACTCAAAGAACTTTTCTTCACTGCCCCGATAAGCACCACGGGTCAGCGCAGGAATGATCACATAGGGAGCGCCCACTGCGGCGGAGATCTCAATACTGCGCAGAATCTGGGGCAGCATCACCGTTTCAAAATCAAAGTGATGATCGTTGCCAACGCCGGAGGCCTGCACAATGGTCAGCCCCAATTCTTTGGCATAGGCGCCCAGCTTTTTGGCTTCTTCCAAATAAGCCTCGCCGCTCCAGCGGCCGTCGGGATCGTATTTTTCCCGCATCATGGTGGCCACATCCAGATCCACTCCGTCGAAGCCGGCGTCTTTAATCATTTTCAGGCTTTCTTCTGCCGACCAGTTTTTCAGTAACAGTCCATTTTTGATAGCAATTTTCATAGTGGTTCTCCTTTGGTTGAATGTAACTCTTACTCGACAGGCTCCTCAACAGGCTCCTCGTCTTTTTTTACAGCAGGTTTCTGATTCTTTTTATTGCTCAGATAGATGCACAATACAACAGCGCCGCCGCCTAAAATAAAGATGGCGGGGAAGACGATCCAAGGCCAGATGGCTTTTTTGCCCTCGCCGTCTTCGGCGATATTGATTTTATCTTCCACAACATGGATGGTGCCGTCTTCCCCTTTTTCCACCACCACATTTCCGATGATGTTGCCGTTTTCATCCTTCAATTCGATCTCAGCACGGTCGCCGGGGTTCTGAGGAACGCCGGTGGAGGAATCATAAAGGTGGGTATTGCCTTCTTCATCGATGTAAACAAACTGATCGCCGGCCACCACCCAGTTGCTGTTGGGCTTGCCGGTAGACTCGGTGGAGGGCTTGGAAACGGGATCCTTGACGATCACATTGCCCTGCTCGTCTTTTTCCACGGTAACAGAGCCAACCACATTGCCGTTTTCATCCTTCAGGTCTACATCCACCTTATCGCCGGGCTTCAGATCCTCGGGAATGTCGGCCTCAAATTTATTCTCGTTTCCGTTTTCATCCTTTACAACCACATCGCCCTTATCGTTGACACCCCAATCGCCCTCAGGCAAAGCGGGGGTAGAGGGGGTAGAGGGAGTAGAAGGAGTAGAGGGAGTAGAGGGATTGGAAGGGGTAGAGGGGGTGGAAGGAGTAGAGGGATTGGAGGGGGTTGCAGGTCCGGTGGAGGGCAGCTTGGTATAAATCAGCAGACCGGAACGAACCGAGGCAGGAGAAACCCTCTTAAGATCCACATCAAAGAACTCCTGATGAGCCACCGTCAGGGTGGTGGAGGTGCTGCCGTCGGCAGGCACGCCGATGATCTTGGCGGTCAGCACAAAAAGCTCGGCATTGCCGCTCAGAGCGGTGCCGGTGCTGGCAGAAAGAGCCACCACGGCGCTTTTGTTTTGATAGGTGGTATTTTTATTGACGGAGGAGTTGCCGGAAACGCTCTTGCCGATTCTGGCATCGGTGATTTCCAGGCAGGTTTTATCGTAAGTGAGGATCACACGGAAAGAAGAGCACTTGGGGGCGTTGGTTACCCGACCGGTGATGGTTACCGTCTCGCCCACTTCGCCCTGCACACGATCCACCGTAAGAGTCATTTCGCCGGCGGCGCTTACCGAGGGAATCATCAACAGTACGCAAAGAATAATACAGAGTAATCGTTTCATAAAACAAATCCTTTCTTAAATAACGATTTTACTTCACTAGTATAACACTAAAAAGAAGGCAGTGTCAACACATTGAATGTGAAAAGAAAATGAAAATTTATCTATTATTGACAAATAACGGGGGAGCGAGTAGAATGAAATATATTTGATTCAAAAGGACGGATGGATATGAAACGGTTTTTGGCAGGGGCGCTGCTCCTTTGTGTGTTGCTTTGCGGCAATGGTTGTGAGAAAAAAGAAAAGGGTCTTCCCGTGCCGGAACTGGGTGATTATGAGGTGGTGGTGAATAATCGCACTTATACTACCAAGGGAACTCCTTATGTATTTGTGCCCACGGTGGAGAATCGGGGCTATCTGGATTATCGTACCAATGAATTCGGCGCCGTCGGCAAAGAGTTGACCGGCACCTTTCCTGAGGGAACCCAGGTCTATGGCCTTAAGGGCGAAAACAATAAAGTGATGCTGGTGGCGGTATTGCCGGAAAATCAGCATTGCTATCTGGTGACCAGCCATGAGTCCATCCGCACCGTCACCATCGGGCGCACCGTTGTGGAGCCTTTGGGGCTGCATAATGCCTTTGCTACTGTCTATCGTTACAGCAAGGATCGGGACAGTTTTATCTTTTTGCCCATGACCTCTATGGAGCTTTCCGATCTGGGTACCGCCTTCGGCGAGGCGGAGATTGTTGCGCCCTCCGGAAAATCCACCGAGCTGATCGTGAAGGGCTATAATGGGGACTTTTTCCTCTTCACCTTATATGAAAACGGCGCTATTTCTTATGCCGGCTGCCCCCAGTATACCTTTGGCTTAAATGCGGAAATGACCGCAGTTTTGTGGAACTACATAAACGGGTAAAAAACATTAAAAATCAGGCGTTTTTTGTTGCAATTTTTGTTGACAAAAAACGCCTGATTTGATATCATGTATCTGTAATATTTTTTAATTTTGAGGGGTTCGAATGAGAGCGTTAGAGGAGCGAATTTTAAAAGACGGACAAGTTCTTCCCGGTCATGTATTGAAGGTCGGCAATTTTCTGAATCATCAGATCGACGCTCCTTTTATGATGGAGATGGGCGAAGAAATCGCTCGCTTATTCGAGGAGGATCGCCCCAATAAAGTGATGACGGTGGAGGCCTCCGGCATTGCTCTTGCCTTTGCGGCGGCAGCAGCCATGGGCGTGCCGTTGGTCTTTGGAAAAAAGAAAAAGACCAGTAATGTGGACGCCGAGGTTTATACCGCAAAGGTCCATTCTTATACTCATAATGTGGACAATCATGTGGTGGTCAGTAAGGAATATCTGCAGCCCGAGGATCGGGTGCTGATCATTGATGATTTTCTTGCCAACGGTTGCGCCCTGCGTGGGCTGATCGATATTGTGAAGCAGGCCGGTGCCACCGTTGTGGGCTGTGCCACCGCCATTGAAAAAGGCTTTCAGGGCGGGGGAGACGGTCTGCGGGCCGAAGGCATTCGGGTGGAATCCTTGGCCATCATTGATGAGATGACCGATCATTCCTTGAAATTCAGAGGGTAATAACCGCAAAGGGCGGATTATTATAAAAAAATATTTTGGAGGGAAAGACCAATGAAAAAGTTACTTGCTGCGCTGTTGGTTGTCATGATGCTGTTCACCATGGCTGCTTGCGGCACCAACGAGGAGAAAGATGAACTGAAGGTAGGCTTCATCTTCCTGCACGACGAACAATCTACCTACGATAAGAACTTTATCGACGCTGCTGTGGAAGCTTGCAAGAACATGGGCGTGACCATGGTTCAGAAGACCCAGATTCCTGAGTCCAACAAATGCTATGATGCTGCTGTTGAACTGATCGAATCCGACGGTTGCGACATTATCTTTGCAGATAGCTTTGGCCATGAGAACTTCCTGCTCAAGGCTGCCGAAGAGTATCCTGATGTAGAGTTCTGCCATGCCACCGGCACCCAGGCTCACACTGCGGAGTTGGACAACTTCCATAACGCTTTTGCTCACATTTATCAGGGTCGTTATCTGGCAGGCGTTGTTGCCGGCATGAAGCTCAATGAGATGATTGCTGCCGGTAAAATCACTGCTGATCAGGCTAAGATGGGTTATGTCGGCGCATTCACCTTCGCAGAAGTAATGTCCGGTTATACCTCTTTCTATCTGGGCGCTAAGTCCGTATGCCCCACCGTGACCATGGACGTTAAGTTCACCGGTTCTTGGTATGATGAGCAGAAGGAAAAAGAAGCAGCTCAGGCTTTGATCGCCGGCGGTTGTGTGCTGATCAGCCAGCATGCTGACTCTATGGGCGCTCCCACTGCTTGCGAGACTGCCGGTGTTCCCAATGTTTCCTACAATGGTTCCACCGCCACCGCTTGCCCCGAGACCTTCCTGATCTCTTCCCGCATCAACTGGACTCCCTATTTCGAGTACATGATCACTCAGGTGAAGAACGGCGCCGCTATTGATGTAGACTGGGCCGGCAATCTGGACAACGGTTCTGTTGCTCTGACCGAGCTGGGCAAGAATGTTGCTGAAGGCACTGCAGAGAAACTGGCCGAGGTTGAAAAGGGTCTGAAGGATGGCACCATCAAGGTATTTGATACTGCGAACTTCACCGTTGGCAACGAGAAGGTTACCTCCTTCATGGCCGACGTTAATACCGATGATAAGTTCACCCCCGATACCGAGGTTATTGCCGATGGTATTGTTGAGGAATCCAAATATCGTTCCGCTCCTTACTTCAATCTGGAGATCGACGGTATTACCCTGTTGGATCGTAACTACGGTTAATCCATTCTAAGCTAAGGCGGGGCCCAAACGCGCCCCGCCTTAGTCATTTTTTCTAAAAGACTGAAACCCGCACTGCTGCCAAAGCAGGGCGGCTTTGAGCGTTTTAGGGCTTAAGAGAGTTCAATAAAGCGGCGGAAAAGATCGGCCTGTAAAAGGGTGGGATCATTTTAACTGTTGAAATAAAAGGAGGAGGCAGAGCGTGGCTAATCAAGCAGCAATTGAGCTGAAAAACATCACCAAGACCTTTGGCAGCGTGGTGGCAAACAAAAACGTGAACCTTACGGCGAACCGTGGCGAAATTCTCTCCATTCTCGGGGAGAACGGAAGCGGAAAAACCACTTTGATGAATATGATCTCCGGCATCTATTTCCCCGATGAAGGTGAAATCTTCATTGATGAAAAACCGGCGGTTATTGCATCGCCTCGAGATGCATTCGATTATAAGATCGGCATGATTCATCAGCATTTTAAGCTGGTGGATGTCTTCAGCGCCGCCGAAAACATTGTGTTGGGGCTGGAGGAAGAGGGCCGCTATAATATTAAGGCTGCTGAAGGGCGGATCAGTGCCATCTGTGAGCAGTACGGCTTTGAGCTGGACCCCAAAAAGAAGATCTATACCATGGCGGTTTCCGAAAAGCAGACGGTGGAAATTATCAAAGTGCTTTATCGGGGTGCTGATATTTTGATTCTGGATGAGCCTACTGCGGTGCTGACTCCGCAGGAGACCCAAAAATTGTTTGCAGTGCTTCGCCGCATGCGGGACGATGGAAAGTGCATCATCATTATCACCCATAAGCTGCATGAAGTGCTCTCCCTTTCTGATCGGGTGGCAGTGCTTAGAAAAGGCGAATATATCGGCACGGTGGAGACGGCTCAAACCACCGAAAGCGAGCTGACTGAAATGATGGTGGGCAAGAAGATCTCCCTCAACATTGAGCGGAGTGAGCCCAAGGATCCTCAGGTTCGGCTGGAGGTGCACCATGTGGATTGCACCAATCGGGAAGGTTCCTTGGTGCTGGATGATGTATCCTTCCATGTAAACGCCGGAGAGATTCTGGGCGTTGCCGGTATCGCCGGCTCCGGTCAGCGAGAACTTTTGGAAGTGATCGCCGGCCTGCAGAAGAGCGACAGTGGCGCCGTGCTGTACCACAATCCTAAAACCGGCAATGTAGATAACCTGCAAAATAAGACCCCCCTGCAGATCCGTGAACTGGGAGTCCGCCTTTCTTTTGTGCCGGAGGATCGCTTGGGTATGGGTCTTGTGGGGAATATGGATATTACCGATAATATGATGTTGCGCAGTTACCGTAAGGGTCATGGCGCCTTCTTGGAGCGCAAGGCCCCCAAGGATTTGGCGGAGCATATCATTGAAGATTTAGAGGTGGTAACCCCCTCTGCATCCACTCCTGTACGCCGTTTGTCCGGTGGTAATGTGCAGAAGGTATTGGTGGGCCGTGAGATCGCAGCCTCTCCCACCGTGTTGATGGCGGCGTATCCCGTCCGTGGTCTGGACATCAACTCCTCCTATACCATTTATAATCTGTTGAATCAACAGAAGGAAAAAGGCGTTGCCGTGATCTTCGTGGGCGAAGATCTGGATGTTCTTTTGGAACTTTGCGACCGAATCCTGGTTATCGGCGGCGGTAAGGTCACCGGCATTGTGGACGGCCGCACCGCCACTAAGGAGCAGGTGGGCTTGTTAATGACCAAAACCGAAGGAGGTGCAGAAGAATGAGCCAAAAGGTGAAAAAGCATCATGAGCCGCTGATCCATATCGTGAAGCGGGACGATCTGATGGGCTGGCAAGCTTGGGGAATCCGGCTGGCGGCCATTGTGATCGGCGTTCTTTTGGTAGGGGTTGTTTCTGCCATCCTTACCGGCGAAAGTTTCTTTGAAGTTTATAATATCATGTTTCGTGGCGTGTTTGGCCGCATCTTTGAGGGCAAGACCAATATGCTCTGGAAATTCGGGCAGGATACGGTGATTCTCCTTTGCCTCGGCCTTGCGGTGGCTCCTGCCTTTAAGATGAAATTCTGGAACTGCGGCGCTGAAGGTCAGGCGCTGATCGGCGGCTTGGCGGCCATGTTTTGTATGATCGAATTCGGCGGCAAGATCTCTGAATTCTTGCTGGTTCCCATTGTGATCGCAGCCAGTATTATTGCCGGTGCTATCTGGGGCTTGATCCCCGCCATCTTCAAAGCTCGTTGGAACACCAATGAGACCTTGTTTACCCTGATGATGAACTATGTGGCAACCCAGTTGATCGCTTATTATGTGTATATCGTGGGCGGCGGCTCCAATGTCATCAATCCGGTGCGGACCGGTGCTCTGCCCACCATCGGCAATATGCAATACTTATTGAATATCCTGATCGTTGTGGCGCTGACGGTGGCTATGTACATTTACCTGAAATACAGCAAGCAAGGCTATGAGATCGCAGTGGTGGGTGAAAGCCAAAATACTGCCCGCTATATTGGCATCAATGTAAAAAAGGTGGTATTGCGCACCATGATGCTCTCCGGTGCCGTTTGCGGTATTACCGGTATGCTTTTGGTGGCGGGCACCGACCATTCCATCAATACCAATACGGTGGGCGGCCAAGGCTTTACCGCCATTATGGTGGCTTGGCTGGGTAAATTTAACCCCTTTGTGATGGCAGCTATGTCTTCCTTGATCGTCTTTTTGAAGACCGGCACCGCCAAGGTGGCCGACCATAGCTTTTTGAACAGTTCCTTCTCAGACATCTCTGTGGGTCTGGTTATTTTGATGCTGGTGGGCTGTGAGTTCTTTATTCAGTATTCGGTTCGGCTGCGTCGTACCAAGAAGGGGGTAGAAGCATGATTGTTGAATTTATCAGCAGAGCCATTCTTTTGAGTGTTCCGCTTCTCTACGGTTCCACCGGTGAGATCCTCACCGAAAAAGCGGGCCATCTGAATCTGGGTATCCCCGGTATTATGTACGGCGGCGCCATCGGCGGCGTGATCGGCGCTTTCCTTTATGAAAATGCTTGTGGCAATGTGGCGGAGAATATGAGTCCCGCCTTGGCTATTTTGATTCCGCTGATGACCTCTATTCTGTTTTCGGTCTTGATGGGTTTGATCTATAGCTTTATGACGGTTACCCTGCGGGCCAACCAGAATGTAACCGGCCTTGCGCTGACCACCTTTGGTATTGGCCTTGGCAACTTTTTCGGCGGCTCCTTGGCTAAATTGGTGGATAGCGATCTGCCCTCCATTGCGTTGACCAAGACCAGTAAGTTCTTTAAAGCAGAGCTTCCCTTTGCCGATGATCTGGGCTGGTTCGGCCAGATCTTCCTGTCCCATGACTTTTTGACCTATGCGGCCATCGCCATTGCGTTGATCGCCACCTTTGTGTTGAGCAAGACCAGAGTAGGGCTGAATCTGCGGGCTGTGGGTGAAAACCCTGCCACCGCCGATGCTGCCGGTATCAATGTAACTCGCTATAAGTATGTTGCCACCTGCATTGGCAGTGCGGTAGCAGGCTTGGGCGGCTTGCAGTATGTGATGGCGTATGCCGACGGCGTGTGGTCCAACAACGCCTTTGGCGATCGTGGCTGGATGGCCATCGCTTTGGTTATTTTCGCCCTTTGGAAGCCTTCTATGGCTATTTTGGGTTCCTTCCTATTCGGCGCCCTTTGCAATGCAAACAATTATGTGCAGGGCTTGGGCACCGAAACCCAAGAGCTCTTTAAGATGCTGCCGTATGTGGTAACCTTGGTGGTATTGATTATCACCAGCATGCGTAAAAAGAGAGAACATCAGCCGCCTGAGAGTTTGGGGCTTCCTTATTTCCGTGAAGAACGATAAAAAAAGTATGCCATCACTTAATATGCTTAGTGGTGGCATATTTCCCGAAAGGATGTATAGACTATGAAATATGATGTACTGATCATTGGTGCCGGCCCTGCCGGTATCTTTACGGCTCTTGAAATGATTCGTAAGGGCAGTAAGCAAAAAATCTTGATTGTGGAAAAAGGGCTGCCGGTGGAAAAGCGCCGTTGCCCCAAGGCCAAGACCAAGCAATGCGTCAGCTGTAAGCCATATTGCCATATTACCACCGGCTTTTCCGGTGCCGGCGCTTTTTCCGATGGTAAGCTTTCCTTGAGCAGTGATGTGGGCGGGGATCTGCCCACCCTCATCGGAGAGGATCTGGCGCAGGAGACCATCAATTATACCGATAGCATTTATCTGGAATTCGGTGCCGATACCCATGTGGAGGGCGTCAGCAATCCCGAGGCGGTCAAGGATATCCGTAAGCGTGCCATTCAGGCAGGCTTGAAGTTGGTGGATTGCCCGATTCGACATCTGGGCACCGAAAAAGCGCAGGATATTTACTATGCCATCGAGCAGTATTTGCTGGAGCATGGGGTGGAGATGCGCTTCAATGAGGAGTGCACCAACCTGATCATTGAGGATCAAAAATGTTTGGGTGGCTATATCAGCAACGGTAAGACCACCGAAGAGATTTATGCAGAGCATACCATCGTTGCTACCGGCCGGCGGGGTGCCGAATGGCTGGAGCACCTTTGCACCGAGCATCAGATTCAGCATATGCCCGGTACTGTGGATATCGGCGTTCGTGTTGAGGTTCGCAATGAGGTGATGGAAAAGGTCAATGAGGTGCTGTATGAGTCTAAGTTGGTGGGTTATCCTCAGCCCTTTAAGAATAAGGTGCGTACCTTCTGCCAGAATCCCGGCGGCTTTGTCAGCCAAGAGAATTATGATAATGATCTGGCGGTGGTCAACGGCCATTCTTATAAAGAACTCAAGAGCAATAATACCAACCTCGCAATTTTAGTGTCCCATAATTTTACCAATCCCTTTAACCAACCCATTGCCTATGCCCAAAAGGTGGGCGAACTGTCCAATATGCTGGCCAACGGGCACATTTTGGTGCAACGTTTCGGCGATATTTTAGACGGAAAGCGCACTTGGCAAAAAGAACTGGCGCGGTCCAACTTAAAGCCCACATTGCCCGATGCAGTGGCAGGAGACATCACCGCCGCCATTCCCTACCGTGCCATGATGAATATCATCAACTTCATTCAGGCGCTGGACCATGTGGTGCCGGGCTTTGCCTCTACCGAGACCCTGCTTTATTCCCCCGAGCTGAAGTTCTACAGCAATCGAGTGACCATGGATACCGATTTCAACACCAGCGTAGAAGGTTTGCATTGTTTGGGTGACTCCAGCGGCTGGACTCGTGGCCTGATGATGGCTTCGGTGATGGGTGTATTAATGGGAAGAAAGCTTTCGGAGAACGAATGAACAATCTTTATGTCACCAGTTTATTAAATCTTGAAAAAACCGACGCCCGCTCCTTATTGGAGCGGGCGGGTTTCCCTTGGGAAGCCCTTGCTCCATTAAAAGAATTTATCTTGGAGCTGGGAAAAAGCCTTTCCTTGGAGGAGTATGACCAACCCCTGCCTACCGTTTGGGTTCATAAGACCGCTTCGGTGGCGCCGACTGCATTTTTGGGGGAGGGGATCATCATCGGCGCCCATGCCCGGGTGCGTCATTGCGCCTATCTGCGAGAGAGTGCCCTCATCGGCAAAGGGGCGGTGGTGGGAAACTCCACCGAGGTGAAAAATGCCATCCTGTTTGATGAGGTGGAGGTGCCCCATTTCAATTATGTGGGAGACTCTATTTTGGGCTATAAAGCCCATACCGGCGCAGGGGTGGTGCTTTCCAATTTCCGCAGTGACCATGGTCCGGTTCCCGTTCACCATCAGGGGGAGCGGGTGGAAACCGGCCTTCGGAAATTCGGTGCTATCTTAGGGGATGGCGCCGATATCGGCTGCAATAGTGTGCTCAATCCCGGCACGGTGATCGGCCGCAACACGGTGGTGTATCCTTTGTCCATGGTGCGGGGCACCGTGGCGGCGGATTCCATCTATAAAAAGCAGGGCGAGATTGTGGAAAAGAGGAAAAAAGAATGAAAAAACTGGATGCCCATATTCACATTTCTTCCCTCATTTCGGTGGAGGGAATGGAGCTTCACCCTTTGGGGCTTCCTGATTCCATGCTGGAGGACATTTATCATAATAACATCAAACGGTTCTTGCAATAGCATAAATTGCAGATCACAAAGGCGTCTTTTATCGAAAAAAGACGCCTTTTCTTTATATATAATTACATAAAAACTATTGCAATCTTGGAAATAAAGTGGTAAAATACACAATGTGTAAGTATTTACTACAATTTTGAAACTGTAGGTTGGAGGCATTATGAAAAACACATGGATTCGTAAAATTTCTGCTCTTTGCGGAGTGGTAACGGTGGTTTGTATGATGGGAATGACGCAATTTTCCTCTCATGCGGCAACTGTGACCCCCGGTGATGTGAATAAAGACGGTAAGGTCAACGTGTTGGATGCCGCCATTTCCTTGCGGCTGTATTCCGGCGCTTCTTATGGCGGTACCGTTCAAAAGGAGAGCCTTTTTGTCAGTGGTGATAATGTGGCTGATATGAGCGATGCAGTTCTGTTGCTTCGCAAGGCCGCCGGTTGGGATGTGGAATTGTCCGGTATCCCCTCCGGTGTTACCGTGGAGGAGAATGAGGATAACCATGTCTTCTACTACGGCGCCTATGTGAAATTTATGAGCCAAAACATCCGCCATTCCAACGATGCAGACCCCAATAGCCGCGCCGCCCGTATTCAGCGATTCCAAAAAATCATCCCCCTGTATAGCCCCGATGTGATCGGTGTGCAGGAGTATCGGCATAGTACTTGGTTCGCCGCTTGGGAAGGCACTAATGCATCGACCACCATTCTAGACCCTTCGGTCTACAGTAAGTATGTGGTAACCCGTGCCGATCCTGCTCGGGATACCGAAACCGAGGCGAAGGCTTTGGCTTATGCCCGTGGCGGTACCGGCGTTCCCGAGGAGGCCTATCAGCCCGATGAGCGTTTGGCAATTTTCTGGAAGACCAGTCGGTTCACCTGCCTGGATCAGGGACATTATTGGCTCAGCGCCACTCCCGATGTGAACTCTGCGCCCCATGATACCACCTTGACGGACAGTGATATTGCAACCGGCACCTACAACGATACCACCGTCAGCTACTATGTGGATAACCGCAACCGTCTGTGTATCTGGGTAAAGCTGAAGGATAATTTGACCGGTGACATCTTCTATTATTTCGACACTCATTTGAATGCCTCCACGACCATTGAATCCCGCACCAAATCTTCTCAGTTGGTAGTGGATCGCTTAAAGAGCATTGCAGGAGATTATCCGGCCGTAATCAGTGGTGACTTTAACCTGTATCCCACCACTGAGGCGTATGTGCCCTTAGGAGAAAACCTTACCGACGTGGCGGTACTGATGGGCGATGAAGGCGGCACCTTCAGTGCTTATAACGATTACAAGAACGGGCAGCCCGGAACCGCACTGAACCGCATCGACTATTTCTTTACCAACGGCAAGCCCAATGTGGTCAGCTATAAGGTTGTGAAGGATGTGGCCCCTGCAACCTATACCGATTCTACCACCGGCCAAACGGTAACGGTAGAGGGTGTTTGCTCAGACCACTATGGAATCGTTTCGGAAATGGTCTTTGAATAAGAAGAAAGTGGAGGATCCCATGATGGGCACCATGAAAAGAAAAATCTGCGGGCTTTTGGCGGGAGTGATGCTGGTTGGCACCTTGGGCGTCGCTCAATTGCCGGCTCAAGCAGCTACCATCGTACCCGGCGATGTAAACGGAGATGGCGTATCCAATATTTTGGATGTTGCCGTCAGCCTGCGGTTGCTTTCCGGTGCCGCTTATAATGGCACCAAGCAAGAGAAGGGTATGTTTGTTAGTGGTGACGGCGTTGCCAATATGGCCGATGTGGTGCTGATGCTCCGCAATGCCGCCGGATGGGATGTAGAAATGCAGGCGGCCCAATCGGACGCAACGGTTGCCCAGCATGAGGAATCACTGTTCTATTACTACGATGATTATTCCATGCGGGTGCTTAATCAGAATATTCTTCATGCAGGCGGCGGCGCCAGAGCGTTGGACAAAAAGAAATACCGCATGCAGCGGATGCCGGTTTTGATGGGCAAATATCAGCCGGATATTTGCAGCGTGCAGGAGTATCGGTGGAGTGACTGGTACAACCTGTTTGAAAATACCATTTTCCCTGCCAGCACTCATGAAAACCATATCGTTTGCCGTGTGGACCTTTCTTTAAACGAGCGGGAGGGCGCAGGATCCACCCCTGAGATGCCCTTGTACATCGAAGAAAAGATGGCAATCTTTTGGAAGGACGAGCGGTTTGACCTTTGCCTGGATAGCGAGGGCAATGCCATTAAGGGCAACTTCTGGTTTTCCGAGACTCCCGATGTGATGTCTACTTATTTCGGTTGTACCCAATCTGTGGGGCAAGATGATGAAGGGAACTACATTGATGGCCGTCAGCGCCAATGCGTGTGGGTCAAACTCCACGACAATCATACCGGCAAAGAATTTTATTACTATGCCGTTCACGGCCCCAACGCCAGCGATACGGCGGCCGGTGTAGAAGCGAGTTTGATCCCCGCCGTAAAGCTGCTCAATGATCGGGTGCAGTTGTATTTTGAAAAGTACGGCGAAGCCCCCGTTATTATGGGCGGCGACTTTAACTTAAATTATGCCCTGGCCTGCGACCGAGTTGCCTATGACCAGTTTGTGAACTACGGCTTTACGGATCTGGCAGTGGCTACCGGCAATATGCAGGGCACCTTCCCCAATTTTAGCCGCAATGTACAGCCGGATGGTACCATTAAAGCCCGTATCGACTATTTCTTTACCTTTAACGACGATGATTTATCGATTGCCAATTATAAGGTATTGGAAGAAACCTACGACGAGAATCTTAATGAGCTGGAAAACTTCGGCGGCTTTAACCCTGAAGGTACCGTGGACGGGGAAGACCGTTGCTTCGGCTATTGGGTTTCCGATCACTTGGGAATCTGCGCCGATATTGTATTAACCTAATCTTTTTTCATTACTGCCTGCTTTTTGCAGGCAGTAATGGTTTATAGAAAGGATTATCGTGATGAAAAGAAAGAAGTTGACGGCCACTTTGCTGGCGTTTGCGATCTTTATGGGAACATGGCTGGGAGCGCCTGCTGCTTCGGCGGCTGCCATAACCCCCGGTGATGTGAATCAAGACGGGACCATTGATATTTTGGATGCGGCCGTTACTTTAAGACTGTTGGCAGGTCAATCTTATGCCGGCGTCAAGCAAGAAAAGAACATGTTTGTTTCCGGGGACGGTGCCGCCGATATGAGCGATGCGGTGCTGCTGCTTCGCAAGGCCGCAGGCTGGGAGGTAGAACTGGAAGCCGCTCCCGACGATGCGGTGGTGGCTACCCATGATAAGACCGGCATTTATCATTTTGAGAATTATCGGGTCAAATTTATGATCCAAAACATTCTTCATGGCGGCGGTGGTTCTCGGCCGCTGGATGCTAAGAAATACCGCATGCAACGGATGCCCCTCTTGATGGAAAAGTATCAGCCCGATGTAATCGGTCTGCAGGAATATCGCTGGACCGACTGGCGCACCTTGTTTGAGCAGACCATTTTCCCTGCCGGCGAGTATGAAAACCATATTGTTTGCCGTGTGGATCTTTCGCTGAATGAGCGGGAGGGGGCGGGTTCTTCTGCGGAGATGCCGCTTTATATCGAAGAATATGCCGCCGTTTTCTGGAATGATGAGCGCTTTGACCTTTGCACCGATGCCGATGGTAATCCCGTTAAAGGTAATTTTTGGTTTTCTGAGACCCCCGATGTTATGAGCCACTATTTCGGTGCTCCGGAGGTTACCGCCAATGAGGAAGGTCTTTATTATGACGGCAACCAGCGCCAAGCCGTTTGGGTCAAGCTCCATGATAACCATACCGGCGAGGAGTTTTACTTCATCAACTGCCATGGCCCCAATCTCGACGATGCAGAAGCCACTCTTTATGGTAAGGCGGTGGCAGATCTTCTGAACAACAAACAGGCAGAGCTTACTGCCAAATACGGCGATGCCCCCATTGTGATGGGGGGCGATATGAATCTGGATTATTGCAATCCATCCGATGCCCCCTTCTTCAATGAACTGGCCACCACCTTTACCGATGTGGGCGAACTGATGGGCCAGTTGCAGGGCACCTTCCCCCGCTGGGGCAGAAATGTGCAAGAGGATGGCACCATTCCGGTTCGTGGCGATATCTTTTTCACCGACGATATCCAGCATGCCACCTGCGTGCGCTACAATGTTATGGAAGAAACCTACGACGAAAATCTCAACGAACTGGAGAATTTCGGCGGCTATAATCCCAACTATACCATCGCAGATGAAAAGTGGAATGGCTATTGGGTTTCCGATCATTTAGGCGTCTTTGCCGAATTTGTTATTACATAAAAAAAGAGCGACCAAGGGCTGCCCTTGGTCGCTCTTTTAATTTTTGCGATGAATATTTTTACAGCCCTTAAATGCTTAAGGATTTGATTTCGGGATGCTCATCCATAAACTTCATAATCTCTTTAAAGGGAATGTCCTGCTTTAAGCGCACCTGCAATACCAAGGAAAGGATGCCGCCCTCTCCGGCGGAAATGCGGGTGTTGGTCACGGTGATCCCCAGTTCCTTTTGCTTGGCTTTCAGGGCCGCACGAATTTCGGGGGAGTCCACCATGGAGATGCGGATCTCACCGTTGAAATAAGCATCGTTGCCAATGCTGAATTTATGCATCAGCAGTTGAACTAAAATGATCAGCACCGTCACAATCAAGGCCACCGAATACATGCCGGCGCCGCAGGCAAGACCGATACCTGCCGTTGCCCAAATGCCGGCGGCGGTGGTCAGGCCCTTCACGGTGTTGCCGTTTTTAAAGATCACGCCGGCGCCCAAAAAGCTGATGCCGCTGACGACCTGCGCCGCAATACGGGAGGGATCCACCCCTCGGGTGCCCGCTAAAGCGTTGCCGGCGGCATCGATCATATCGGCAAAGCCGTATTTAGAGATAATCATAATCAGCGCTGAGGCGCAAGCGATGATACTATGGGTGCGCACGCCTGCCTCTTTGGAACGCTTGGTGCGCTCCAAGCCGATAAGCACCCCGCAAAGGGTGGCAACGGCAATGCGTAGAAAATAGCCCAGTAAATTTTGACCGTCAAAAGCGGCGGTGATGGTTTGAATGAGTGCGGTCATGGTATCTGCTCCTTTTTAAACCGAGATTTCTAAAACTTCTTCGTTCTTATCATAGAACCGCAAGGCTTCTTCCATGGTGATGGCTTTGGGACTGCGGGTCTGCAGGGTCATCGTAACGGTATTGGATTTCTCATCCCGCCGATAATGGGCGGCCAGGATCTCCAATTTGTGTTTATGCTGCCAAAGGCTGAAGGCTTTCCAGACGGCGGAGGTATTGCGGGCGGTGAGGCGAAGCTCCTGCACCGGATAGGCAGAACGCCCGATATTAAAGCGGTAGATCCAGATTTGCAGGGCGATGAGGAGGAGGGTGGAAAGAAGGGCCAGTCCCTCCATTCCGCCGCCGCAAGCCATGCCGATGGCAACGGTTGCCCAAAGTCCTGCGGCGGTATGAATGCCGGAGGCAACGGGGGTTTGGGTGCGGAAAATCAGCCCTGCCGCTAAAAAGTTAAAGCCCATCACGATCTGGCAAGCGATCATGGTGGGGTCTGCATCCAGCGCTCCCGCCAAATCAAAAAAGGCATATTTGGAGAGCACCATAAAAAGAGCGGATGCAAGAGCAAAGAGGGCATGAGTGCGCACGCCCGCTTCCTTGCGGCGAAAACTGCGCTCTATCCCGATCAAAACACCCAAACCTGCCGCCAGCGCCAGCCGAGGCAGATAAATGAGATCCAATGGCATCCACTCCTTCCTTTATAATATGTAGAAGGTTATTCTACACCTGTTGGGGTAAAAAATCAAGGCATTTTTAGTGAACGATCTGCCCCTTGGAATTGCGATAGGCCGTGGGGGTCATGCCGGTGAGCCGTTTGAATTGCTTATTGAAATTGGCGGTGTTGTTGAAGCCGGCCAAAGTGGCGATCTCCAGCATATTCTGATCCCGCTGAGAAAGAAGCAGATGAATGGCATATTCCACCCGCTTATTTAAAATATAGTCCCAAGGGGTGCGATTGAAGGCATGCTTAAAGGCGGCGGAATAATAAGGGGGCGTCAGTCCTGCGATCTTCGATAAATCCTCCAAGGTCAGAGGTTGGGTAAAATGGGAATCAATATAGCGAAGGCTCTCCATCAGCGTTTGCATCTGAGGACGAGGGGCTTGAGAGTCCGCATAGCCATGGTTTCTCAAAAGGGCGATCATCAACTGCTGCAGATGGCTGCGAATGGCCATGGGATACTCCTCGCCCTGCTGCTCCAGCTCGGCTTGAATGGCGAAAAAGGAGGGGCGCAGATCGGCCGCATCTTTTGCGGGAATCCGATTGGAAAAGGCGGGGGAGTGGGCATAGCATACATTCAGATGCTCCTCGCTGAACCCTTCCAAAAAATAAGGCTCAAAGTGCAGGTTCATAATGGTGAGCCCTTCCTCGGCCACCTGAGAGATGCAATGAAATTCATTGCCGGCAAACACAAAGGCGTCTCCCGCCTCCATAGGGTGCTCGCCACTGTCGGTGGTGTAGGTACCGCCGCCCGATAGGATGAAGGTAATCTCAAAGCGAGTATGAAAATGCCGTTGCAACGGCCGCTTGCCGGCCGGCACCCGCACCTTCCACATTTTCAGGAGCGTGGCACCGCCGGGGGAATGAAGTGCACCGATGGATTGAATCATAAAAACCTCTAAATCTTAAAATAGTTTGTAAAAAGGATAATATAGTTGATGAAAATATAAGGCGTTTGGTGTAGTATAAAATAAAAAAGTTTAATTGTCAAGAGGTGCTGATATGAATACTTGTTCCAATCCTTCTGATCTTCGGATCACCGATCTTCGCTTTGTGGATATTGATGGCGCTCCCAAGCGCTGTACCATCCTGCGGATCGATACCAACCAAGGCATTTCCGGCTTCGGCGAAGTGCGGGATGCCTCCAGCAAGACCTATGCCTTGATGCTCAAAAGCCGCATCATCGGCGAAAACCCTTGTAATGTGGATAAGATTTTCCGCAAGATTAAGCAGTTTGGCGGTCCCTCCCGTCAGGGCGGCGGCGTCTCGGGTATCGAGATCGCTCTTTGGGATCTGGCAGGAAAGGCCTATGGCGTTCCCCTTTATCAACTGCTGGGCGGAAAGTTCCGTGATGAGATTCGGGTCTATTGTGATACCGATGTAGACGGTAAGCATACCGGTCATGATATGGGTCTTGCCCTGAAAAAGAGAATGGAAATGGGCTTTACCTTCCTGAAAATGGATTTGGGCATCGGCCTGCTCTTGGACGAGCCCGGCACCATCAATGCCCCCTTGGGTTATATTGATGAGATGAAAAAATATGCCTCCCACATTCTGAATGTGCAGGGCGGCAGTGTGACCTCCGATATGCTCAAGCATCAAAAGAGCTATGATATCGTTACCACCGCCCATCCCTTCACCGGCATTCATCTGACCGAAAAGGGCTTGGATTATTTGGAAAACTATGTGAAAGAGGTGCGGGAGGTCATTGGCTATGAGGTGCCTTTGGCCATTGATCATTTCGGCCATGTTTGCGTAGAGGATTGCATCCGCTTTGCCAAGAGAATGGAGCCCTATAATCTGGCATGGATCGAGGATATGGTGCCTTGGATCTATACCGATCAGTATGTGCGGCTGAAGAATAATACCACCGTTCCCGTTTGCACCGGTGAAGATATCTATTTAAAGGAAGGCTTCAAGAACTTAATCGATGCCGGCGGCGTTTCGGTGATCCATCCCGATATTCTCACCTGCGGCGGCGCTTTGGAGCTGAAAAAGATTGCCGATTATGCCGATGAGCATGGCGTGGCTACTGCCATTCATATGGCCGAAAGCCCGGTTGCTTGCTTGGCCGCCGTTCATGCGGCTGCTGCTATGCATAGCGTACTGGCGCTGGAGTTCCATTCGGTGGATGTGCCTTGGTGGGCCGATATGGTAACGGGCATTGCCAATCCCATTTTTGAAAATGGCTTTATTAAAGTGCCTGAGAAGCCCGGCCTTGGATTTGACGATCTGAATGAAGAGGTGCTTCGTGCCCATATCAATCCCCAGATCCCCGGCTATTTTGAGCCTACCGATCAGTGGAATCAAGAATTTTCAAACGATAGAATTTGGAGTTGACCGTTATGAATTTTAATGATCGTGAACGCATTATTGCCTTGACCCCCCAATGGAAAGGGGAGCGCCTGCCCGACGGCAGACCTAAAGTAGAGGATAAATACTTAGACGCCTTAAAGGATATGACCTTGGAGGAGGTTTGGAAGCCCATCTATGTGCTGGGCTATGAGCATCAGTTTGTGGGCGGGGGCTTAGCACCCCTGCATACCCTCCATGATGACGGCAGAAAGCTGGTGGGCCGTGCGGTTACCTGCAGTTATTGCCCCACCCGCCCCGATCTCCATGAGGTGCAGTTTGAAAAAGGTGCGGAGGACGGTCGTAGCGGAAACTACAACCAATGGGTCATCGATAGCTTGGTGGAACGGGACGTTGTGGTTGTTGACATGTATGATAAAATATACAAAGGAACCTTTTTAGGCGGCAACCTCACCACCGCTCTCCAAAAGCGCACCAAAACCGGCGGCGCTGTGGTATGGGGCGGCATCCGTGATGTGGAGCAGATGAAGCAGGTTCCCGATGTGCAGGTCTATTATCGTGGCATCGATCCCACCCCCATTCGGGAGTTTGTCATGAAGGATTGGAACGATATTACCTATTTCGGCGGCGCTGTCTGCCTGCCCGGCGATGTGGTCTTTGGTGCCGGCGGCGGTGTGCTCTTTATCCCCAGCCATTTGGTGGCTGAGGTGGTAGAAGGAGCAGCCAAAACCCACGTTAAAGATGATTTCGGTTTCGAAATGATCGCCCAAGGTCGATTTACTACCGCTCAGATCGACCGCAACACCTGGA
Source organism: Eubacteriales bacterium (assembly GCA_045539335.1). GTDB lineage: Bacteria > Bacillota > Clostridia > Oscillospirales > QAKW01 > QAKW01. The sequence goes on along the minus strand of JAZQFD010000038.1, from coordinate 32,938 downwards.
CCGAAGAAATGCTGGATCTGCTGACCGACTGGATCAAGAATGATCCGAGAGGTGCGGAGTATCGGGATCTTGATTGGTCCAAAGAATATGAGCTGGCTAGAAACGGGGATCCCAACGACACACAGACAGCCCTGTAAGGCGGATTTTCGGCGCTTTTCCCGTTTTCCGCCCTCGGCGTATCGACATACGCCTTCGTTCGGAGAAACGAAAAAATCATCCGAAACTTCGCCTTACCAATAAGAGGGATTTTGGAATCTTTTCCGCCTTTTCTCTCTCGGCGTATCGGTATACGCCTTCGTTCGAAGAAGACGAAAAATATTCTCAAACTTTTCCTTACAGATAAAGGAGATTTTTGGAATCTTTTCCTTACAGATAACGGCAGAATTTTGGAATCTTTTCCTTACAGATAAAGGCGGATTTTTGGCGCTTTTGCATATATTCAAAGGAGTAACCGATGAAAAACTTTCAAACCGAAAAATTAGAGGAAGTTCGGGCTTTATATGAAGCCAAATGGGCGGAATATGAAGGACTGGACCAAAAAATAGAGCAGGGCATTGAGCAATACCGCAAGGGAGATTGCACCCTGAAGCTGGGCAAAGAGATGGCGGGCAAAACCGTGCATATTACCCAAAAGAGCCATGCCTTTAAATTCGGCGCCAATCTCCTGCTGCTGGATCAGCTGGATACCCCCGAGAAAAATCTGGAGTATCGGGAACTTTTTGCCAAGCATTTCAATTTGGGAACCATTCCCTTTTATTGGGATACCTTGGAGCCGGAGGAGGGGAGTCCTCGCTATGATGCCGACAGTCCTAATATCTATCGCCGCCCTGCCACCGATCTTTGCTTCAATTATTGCCAAGAGTATGGAGTAGAGCCCAAGCTTCATGTGCTGTATTACGATAAGTTTTCTCCCAAGTGGCTGTACGATGCCGATCTGGAGACCTGCCTTGAAAAATTAGAGAAGCGTTTTTCCCAGATCGCAGAGCGGTATGCCGGCAAGATGTTTGAGGTAGAGGTGGTCAATGAGCATTTCTGCGTCGGCGACCGCAAGACGGCCATGAGCCGCAAGCGGGATATTGTGAAGCATTGCTTTGATATGGCGGAGAAGTATTTCCCTGCCGATCAGTTGACCATCAATGAGACCGGCAGTAACACGGTATTGACCAGAGAGGATATGAGCCCCTATTATCTGTATCTGGACAGTCTTTTAAAGCAAGGGGCAAAAATCGATCGCATCGGCATTCAGCGCCATCAGTTTACCGGCGTTCGTGCCATGGAGCAGGAGGCTTATGAGCGGTCGGTGCTGGATGGGCTGAAATATTATGATGCCTATCAGAATTATCGGGATCTGGATCTTTTGGCCGAGTTCGGCAAGTCCATTGAGATCACCGAGGTAACGGTGCCCACCTTCACCGAGGATGAGGCAGGGGAGGAGCTGCAGGCAGATCTGCTGGAGAAGCTGTATTCTCTTTGGTTCTCTCATCCCGGCGTGGATGCCATTGTTTATTGGAATAGCTGCGATGGCTATGCCTTTGTGGAGCCCGGCCGCAATGAAAATAACTGTCGGGGCGGCCTTTTCCATCGGGATCTGACCCCCAAAAAGGCGGCAGATCGGTTGTATGATCTGGTTCACCATAAGTGGCACACGGATCTGACCTTAACCGCCGATGAAAAGGGCGAGGTCTCCTTCCGAGGCTTTTATGGCGATTATATTGCCACCGCAGAGGGTTTTTCAAAAGAGTTTTCAATTCAAAAGGAAGATAAAGCATGAAAAAAGCATTGATCACCGGTTCCTCTCGAGGGATCGGCAGAGCCTTGGCCTTGGCATTGGCTGAGCAGGGCTTTATGGTATATGTTCATAGCGTTAAGGAAGGCAATCCCAAGGCGGCAGAGGTCAAAGCCCTCATTGAGCAGAAGGGCGGCAAGGCCGAGACCGTTTGGGGCAATCTTTGCAACCTTCAGGAAACGGAAGGATTGGCTCAGCAGGTAGGACAGGTGGATGTGTTGGTCCTCAATGCCTCTTTGCAGTATCGCACTCCTTGGAAGGAGATTACGGTGGAGGCCTGCTATGAGCAGCTTAATTGCAATTTTGTGTCCTCCATGCGGCTGATTCAACTGCTGGCTCCGGCCATGCAGGTCAAAAAATGGGGCCGTATTGTGACCATTGGTTCGGTGCAGGAGGCCAAGCCCCATCCCGATATGCTGGTCTATTCCGCCTCCAAGGCGGCTCAGACCAATATGGTGCAATCTTTGGCCCTGCAACTGGCCAAAGACGGCATCACCGTCAATAACGTGGCTCCCGGAGTCATCGATACCGACCGCAATGCAGAGGCCTTGTCGGATGAGGCCTATGCCCAAAAGGTGCGGGACAGCATCCCCGTTGGCTTTTATGGCACTCCCGAGGATTGCGCCGGCATCGTGACGCTTTTATGCAGTGAGGAAGGGCGGTACATCACCGGTCAGAATATCTATGTAGACGGAGGCAAAAGCGTCCAATGATCATTCGACCCATCGGCCAAAGCGGCTATGTTTTAAAAAGCGGCGCCACAGAGCTGATTTTAGATCCCTATTTGTCGGATATTGTGAACAAGGTGGCCGGCAGAGAACGCTCCTTACCGTCTCCCTTGGATCCGGCTAAGATTCAGGCGGATGCCGTAATCTGCACCCATGATCATATGGATCATTTGGACCCCGAAGCCGCCGCAGCAATGCCCAAGGATCAGTTTTTTATCACGACCCGAGAGGGCAAGGCTCATCTGGCCGAATTGGGGCAGATTCATGTGACTGCGCTCTCTCTGGGGGATACCCTTCGGGTAGGAGATTTCATCCTTCAGGCGGTCTACGCCTGCCATACCTGCGAGGCCTTTGGTCTTTTGGTGCGGGCAGAAGGGTATACCCTTTATTTCAGCAGCGACACCCTCTTTGATGAGCGGCTGTTTGAGATTGCCGAGGAAAAGCCGGACTTGGCCTTTCTTTGCATCAACGGTAAGCTGGGGAATATGACGGTGGAGGAAGCGGTGACTACCGCCCATGCCATCGGCGCCAAGGTCAGCATCCCCAATCATTATGATATGTTTGCCTCCAATACCGAGGATCCCTGCAAATTCACCGAAAAAGTGGAAGGCAGCAAGGTGTTGGAATTCGACAAAGAGTATTCTGTGAAAGAATTATTACAATAAGTAAAAAGAGCTGTGAAAAACATGGTTTTTTCACAGCTCTTTCTTTTAGAAAAATGTTTGGAACGGCATAAAGCTTTTGGGTTATGCTTGCTCCATAAAGGTCTTGATGGCCTCAAAGGTGGCATCGCTGATATCGTGCTCCATTTTGCAGGCATCCTCGGCGGCGGTTTCATTATCCACCCCGATGTGGGTCAAAAAGCGGGTCAGCAGGGTGTGGCGATCATAGATCTTTTGAGCCACCTGCAAGCCCTCCTCGGTTAAGGTCAGGGCACCGTCTTTATTCATCAGCACAAAGCCGCCCTGCTTTAAAAGCCCGATGGCTCGACTGACGCTGGGCTTGGAATAGCCCATATATTCTCCCACATCTACCGAATGAACGTCCTTACTTTTTTTGGAGAGAACATAGATGGTTTCCAGATACATTTCGCCGGATTCCTGTAAACGCATAACAAACTAAAACCTTTCAACAGATAGTGCTATTATTATAACACAGGAGCAGCCAAAATTCAAGGGGTCTTGATGAACACCACCACCCCCGGCTCGGAGGTATCGCCTTCCGGCTGGGCAGAGGTGCCGATTTTTTGAATCAGCGACCCCGAGAGGGTCAAATTTCCCTGCTCAAAGGGTACGACATCGGTAATATCATAGGCGGCATCGTCGGCAAGGTCCTGCATCCATACTTCCTTGATGGCGGAAAAATCCGTTTGCAGAGTCAGCGTCTCATAGCAACCGAAGATGCCGATGGTGGTGGCGGCTCCGCTTTGAGCGCAGATGGCGCAGCGGGGCAGGAAATAAGAGCGGTCAGCCGTTCGCCCTGCCGTTACAATAGAGAAGGCTCCATTGGGATGACTGCAGGTAAGAGTATAGGGTAGATTGCCCTCGGAATCGGGAGTCACCTGAGCGGGCGGGCATCCCCTTGCAATGCGGGCAGGAGCGGTTTTGGTCAGCACTCCCTCGGCAATGCAGTTTTTAATAAAGGGCTTGCGGAACCACCAGTCCTCCAATTCTTCTTCCGGACGTTCAAAGCGCCAAGTGTCGGTTAGCTCTTGGGGGTCGATATAGAAAGGCGTGCCGTCTACTCCAAAGGCAGGGGCCAAGCGATGCCAACGGACGGCACGGGTGATCTCGGTAAGCTTGGATTTAATGTTGCGATGAAAGGCGGGGAAGGAAACATCTGCCTTGCCGTTGATAAAATCTCCCGTATAAGGGTGGCGCATAATGCCCATGGAGAAGCCTCCTGCGGCGGCGATGTAGGCCTCGTCCTCGCAGTTGATCATGCCGGCACCCCCTTGGGCGGCGGGCGTATGGCTCAGCTCCTTGAGCTTTTGCAGGGTCATGGGGATGGACATAATGGCCGGCACGTCATAGGTGCGGTAGCTATCCCCATAGGGCACTGCCTCAGGGCATTTGGCGTGTTCAATTATGAGCCCGGGGGCGTATTGCCGCCCCAAATCGGTCAACATCCGGCGAAAGGTCAGATCGGTATCCTTTTTGCCCCAGTCTACCTTCCAATAGGAAAAGCCGGCCTCATGGGCGGCCGTCAGTTGATCCTTCCAGTATTCCTCGGGGGTGCGCCCTTTTAAAAAGCGCTCCGATTCCTGAGCACAAACCCATCCGCCCAAGCCCTTCCAGCCCAGTTCCTTCATGCGGCGGGTCAGAGTTTTTAAAGCCTCGGTGGGGTCTTGGGTTTTGGCATAGGAGGCGGGGAATTTTTCCTGATTTAAAAGGAGACTGCCGTAGTAGGCAGGGTCGTCCTCTAAGGGCACATCCCAACTGTCGTCCATCACAAAATAAAGATCTTCTCGGGCGTTCTCATAAAAGTATGCCCAGCCAAAGGGCTTTTCTTTGGAAAACATGCCCTTCTCTCCGATGATGGCACGCTGACCCGCCGGCTTTCCGTCGCAGGTGGCGTAAAGCTGGGTCTGCCAGGTGCAATAGTAGTCGGGGGAGGGGTTGACCTTGTCAGGCACCAAGTTTTTATTCGTTTTTTTAATTATTTTACTGTTCATGGTTTCATTATAGCCCGCCCTCCCGTTGAAAACAATGGACGAATATTGGGAAAACATAAAAAAATCAAATAAAAAAGAGCTACAAAAGACTACTTCTCATAAGGATGATTAAAGCCTCGATGAAATTCATCGAGGCTTTTCTTATGCTTATCGGAAAGAACCAGCATCGCATTTGTGAGTACAAATGCTTCATTTTGGGTGATACCCAAACCCTTTTAACAACAAACAAGAAAGATAAGTGATATTCTTTGCTGTGCAAAGAGTGATATTTTCACTTTGTGAAAGTGATATTACTCCCTCTGGTCGTAGTGATATTTTATTCGCCCTAAAAACTGTCCGTAGGAAAATATCACGATGCGAAAGCATCATATAACTGCGAAGCAATATCACTCGCCTTTGGCGAATAAAACTGCGAGACTTCCTTATGAGAAGTCTCGCAATGTAGCCCTTTTTATTTTTTCTTTTCATCCAATTCCTTTAAATGCTTCTTTAATACCACATTGATATACTGGGATAAGGAGCGATCGTCATATTCTGCAATGTCACGAATCTTTTTCAATAGATCCGCATCTAATGTAATGCTTACGCTTTCTTTTAACGGTTTCATTTACTTCACCTCATAAAAAAGTATAATGCAAAACGATGTTAAATATTGAAACACACGATAAAATAGTGTAATATAGTGTAAACGGAGGGGAGTAAGATGCTGGAACTTCAAATTCGGTGTGAAAATATAGCGTTTTCGATTCCAAACGGGATATATTTTTCGGCAGATGTAAAAAGAGGTTTTATATTCGAGATGACGCTTATGTCGAAACGAGATTGGCAGATTTATATTAAGACGACCGACGAACGATTTCTTATTTCGCCGGAAGAAGATGGATTCGTCATTGAGGAGCCGCTTGATTCGGTGAAACTAAGGGGGTTAGAAGGGGTTCGTATTGCTTATTTGGAACATGGCTTTCGTTGTGTAGAGTATCGATTTCCTTTGGAGACAAAAGGCAAGTTCTTGGTGATGAACCTTGCAGTGCCGATTGTGTTGCCGTTAACTTTTCAAGAAATAGAAGAAGAGCCGTGTATCAAGGAACTCTTGGTGAGCATTCATAAAGAAAAATAAAAAAGCACGGGGTACCGTGCTTTTTTATAGTCCCACTTTTATGAAAAGCGGCCATTATTACTGCTTTTCCCTTTTGGGATGGGGCAGATTCCACTTATACTTGGTGGCCAGCATCCGCAAAAGGAAGGTTAAGGCGATGCCTAAAGAGGCGGCAAGGAATTCCTCAGCCCCTGCCAATTGCAAAAGATAATAGGCGCCGGCTCCCTGCAGGGCAGCGATGGCGTAAATGCGGCGGTTAAGCACAAAGGGGATCTCCCGCAGCATCAGATCACGGATCAAACCGCCGCCGATGGCGGTGACCAGTCCCATGGAGAGCACCAAAAACCATTGGCGCTCAAAGCCTGCATCCATGGCGATGCGAGAGCCGGTAACGGCAAAGGCTCCCAAGCCCAAAGCATCAAACACATTGTTGATCCGTTCAATGGCCAGTTCATTGGAAAAATACCGCTCTTTCAAAAGGCGGGCTACCATAAAAACGGCAATCGCCGCCACCGTTCCGGCCAAAATCATCCAATAATTGGTGAAGAATGCCGGCGGAGTGCTCCCCAAAAGGCAATCTCTTAAAATGCCGCCGCCGAAGGCGGTGAGAAGCCCTAAAAGGACGATGCCGAAAATGTCCATATTCTTTTTTACCGAGACCATCGCCCCCGAAACGGAAAAGGCGACCACTCCGATGAGTTCTAAGATTAAAAAGAGAGCATGCATGGTTGAGCCTCCCATATGAAGAATGGGAAAAGTCGCATTCGGATGAATTGCGACTTTTCTTATTTAGTTTCTCAGAGAATGAATAGGAGCGGGAATTCTTCCGCCACGGTTGATAAAGGCCTCGCTGCTTTCGTTGTGCACCGGCATAATGGGTGCTTCGCCCAGCAGGCCGCCGAAGAATACCGTATCTCCAACGCCCTTGCCGATGGCGGGGATCACCCGCACGGCGGTGGTTTTGTTGTTGATCACGCCAATGCTGATCTCATCGGCAATAATGGCGGAAATGGTGGCGGCGGAAGTGTCGCCGGGGATGGCGATCATATCCAAGCCCACCGAGCAAACGGCGGTCATGGCTTCCAACTTATCAAGGGTCAAAACTCCCTCGGAGGCGGCACGGATCATGCCCGCACCCTCCGACACGGGGATAAAGGCGCCGGAAAGGCCGCCCACATGGGAGGAGGCCATGGTGCCGCCCTTTTTCACAGCGTCATTGAGCAGGGCAAGGCAAGCGGTGGTGCCATGGGTGCCGCAACGCTCCAAACCCATTTCCTCCAGAATATGAGCCACCGAATCGCCAACGGCGGGGGTGGGGGCCAAGGAAAGGTCCACAATGCCATAAGGTACATCCAGCCGCTTGCAGGCTTCATTGGCCACCATCTGACCCATACGGGTGATCTTAAAGGCGGTCTTTTTCACAATGTCGGCAATCTCGGTAATATTGGCTTCCGGATGCTTGGCAATGGCGTTTGCCACCACGCCGGGGCCGGAAACGCCTACATTGATGACGCATTCGCCTTCGCCCACGCCGTGAAAGGCGCCGGCCATAAAGGGGTTATCCTCCGGCACATTGGCAAAGACTACCAGCTTGGCACAGCCGATGGAATCCTCCTCGGCGGTGGCTTCGGCACACTCTTTAATAATTTCGCCCATCAACTTCACTGCATCCAGATTGATGCCGGCCTTGGTGGTGGCCACATTGATGGAGGAGCAAACCCGAGAGGTCTCCTTCAATGCACGGGGCAGAGAGCGAATCAGATTCAGATCGCTTTGGGTGGCGGCTTTATGCACCAAGGCGGAAAAACCACCCACAAAGTTGATCCCGCAGGTAATGGCGGCCTGCTCCAAGGTTTTGGCCACCTGAACCATATCCTCCACCGAATAGCCGGGGGTGACCAAGGCAATGGGGGTTACCGATACCCGCTTATTGATGATGGGAATACCGAAGGCGGCAGAGATGTCCTCACCGGTCTGCACCAGATTGCCCGCCAGACGGGTGATCTTCTCATAAACCCTCTCACAAAAAGCATCCACATCCCGATCCACGCAATCAAACAGGGAAATACCCATGGTGATGGTGCGGACGTCCAGATGCTCCTCGTCGATCATTTTAATGGTTTCGATTATGTCACGATGTCTTAGCATGATTCAAGCTCCTTATACCCGATGCATGGAGTTGAAAACATCCTCGTGCATCACATGGATCACCAGCCCCATCTCGGCGCCGGCCTCTTCCATCAGATGAGCAAAGGACACAAAATCTTTCTCGGTTTTTTCATCCATGCTGACCCACATGATCATGGTGAAGGTCTCATGGAGTACTTTCTGAGTAATATCATTAATATTCACATTATTATCGGCGCAGATATTGGACAAGCGAGCAATGATACCCACCCGATCCTTGCCGATAACCGATACAACAGCGTTCATCGATCTAATCCTCTTTTCTAAAAAATTCTGCCTCTATTTTATCATTTTTATAGGAAAAATCAATCCTTTCTTGAAAAATAAGAGGATTATTGATAAAATAAAAATATTAAGTGTTTTATGAGGTACTTTTATGAATACGGTTACCTTACGTTCCTATGCAAAAATCAATCTGAGTCTGGATGTGACCGGCGTGCGGGAGGATGGCTACCATCTGCTCTCCTCGGTCTTTCAGCAAATTTCCCTTTATGATGGCATTCGGGTGAAGCGGGAGAATGGCAACGGCGGCATCACCATCCATTGCAATTTACCCTTTATTCCCACCGATGAGCGCAATATCGTTCATAAAACCGCCACCGCCTTTTTTAAGGCGGCGGAAATTGCCGATTATCAAGTGACCATCGATCTGAAAAAGACCATCCCCTCGGGAGCAGGTCTGGGAGGCGGCAGTTCCAACGGTGCAGCGGTGTTTTCTGCCCTTTGCCGCCTGTATGGAGTCTCCTTTTCCACCGAAGAAGCCATTAGAATTTTAACCCCCTTGGGAGCGGACATTCCTTTCTTTCTATATGGAGGAACCATGCTGGCCGAAGGCATCGGCGAGGTGCTGAGTCCTGCGCCGCCCTTGAAGGATTGCTATATTGTGTTGGCCAAACCCAAGGTAGGAGCATCCACCAAAATGATCTATGAAAAGCTGGCAGAGGTGGGGATTCCTCGCCACCCCGACACGCCCAAGGTCTTGGCGGCGCTGGAAGAGGGAAATCTTGCTGCTTTGCATGAGGCAAGCGAAAATGTATTGGAGGGGGCTACCTTTGCGCTAAGACCTCAGGTGGCCCAGATCAAAGAAGCCATGATCAAAGAGGGCGCCATCCATGCTCTGATGAGCGGCAGCGGAAGCTGTGTGTTCGGCCTTTTTGAGGAGGAGCGGGCCGCCCGCAAGGCCATGCGGAATTTGAGGGCGTATACCCGAAATGTTTATATTACCCGCCCTGTTTGCCGCCCCATGCGTACAAAACTTGAATAAAAAAGAACCCCTGCAGGGGTTCTTTTTTATCGTCCGTATAATTGATTCAGTTGGCGATAGATGCAGGCATCTAAGGATTGGAAGGCTTCATCGGAGAGGCGATATTCCCAGTTGCCTTTGGCAATGCCGGGGCTGTTCATCTTGCAGTCGGAGCCATAGCCCAAAAGATCTTGGATGGGCACAATCACCGTTGCCGCAGGGGACATCCAAAGGGTGCGCAAAATGCTGCGAATGGCAGGATTTTCCACCCCGCCGCTTTGCCATTCCTCGGCCGTATAGCCGCAATAATCAAAGCAATAGCGGCGATCCTCGGGGGTCAGTTCCCAAAGATAACCCAAAAGGGTATTATTATCATGGGTGCCGGTATAGGCGATGGAATTGACGGGATAATGGTGGGGAAGGTGCATGCCATCGTCCCGACTCAAAAAGGCAAATTGCAAAACCCGCATGCCCGGCAGGTGAGAATCGGCCAAAAGCTGTTCTAAGGCTTCGTCTCGGACTCCCAGATCCTCGGCAATGAGGGTCTTTTGGGAAACGGCCTCAAAGAGGGCGGTCAGCAGATCCATGCCGGGGCCTTCCAGCCATTTTCCTTCCTTGGCGGTTTCGGCCTCGGCAGGCACCGACCAATAGGCGGAAAAGCCTCGGAAATGGTCAATGCGGATCCGATCAAAGAGAGAGGCCCCATGGCGCACCCGCTTGATCCACCAATCATAGCCCTCCTGCTTCATGGCCTTCCAATCGTAGAGAGGATTTCCCCAGCACTGACCGTCTTCGCTAAAGTAATCGGGAGGAACCCCTGCCACCGCAGAGGGTCTGCCCTCCTCATCCAGATCAAAAAGATGCTGATTGGCCCAAACATCGGCACTTTCATAAGAAACATAGATCGGCATATCGCCGATGATCTCAATTCCCAGATCCTCGGCATAATCTCGGATTTTTTTCCATTGAGTAAAGAAAAGATATTGCAAAAAGATGGTTTTCTCCATCTCCTTGGCCAAGCGCTCCTTGGCGACACGCAGAGCGGCAGGTTCCCGCTTGCGAAGGGGCGCATCCCAATCGGCCCAATCGGTGCCGGTTTCTTCCTGCAGAGCGGTATAGAGAGCAAAATCCTCCAGCCAAGCCTGCTCCTTGCGCCAAGCGGCGATCTTTTCTTTCCAAGCAGGGGTCAGGCGGGAAAAGGCGGCATCAAAAAGGTCTTTTCGCTGCGCATAAAGGGCGGGGTAATCCACTCGATAGGAGGAGCCCACCTTGCAGCCTGCCAGCTCGCTTTCGGTGATCAGACCGGCCTCTTTTAGGGGGCGGGGATCGATGAAAAGGGGGTTGCCCGCAAAGGCGCTGACGCTTTTATAAGGAGAATTGCAAATATCGGGAAGGGTAAAGGGCAATACCTGCCAACTGCCGAACCCGCCGGCTTTTAAAAAGGTGAGAAAGCCCAAGGCCTCCTCGCCAAATACGCCGATGCCGAAGGGACCGGGCAAGGATGAAATGTGCAGCAGAATGCCGCTGCGCCGTTGTGTCATAAAAAGAGCCTCCAAAAAAGTGATTTAATCTTATTTTATATCAATAAAACCATTTATTCAAGCAAATTGTGGATTTTTTGAAAAGAGGGGAATTGGCAACACCGTGTAATATAAAAACAACATTATGCTATTAAAAGATGGACGAAGAGATGCTATAATATTAATATCTAAAAATATCTCTATGTATTATTCTGCTCAAAAGCGGAAGGAGGAACCCCCATGAAAATGAAATGGATGAAAGCAGCAACCTTAATCGTTGTTGTGGCGATGCTCAGCACCATGCTGGCATCCTGCGCAGGCGGTGCAACATATCCGGATCGTGCCGGTAATGTTGACGTTGTTGAGGTTGAAGATAAGCCGGATAGCGTTACCGTCCCTTATGAAGGCGACGAGACCCGTGAGCCCGACGATTCCGATGATCCTTCAGACGATCCTTCGGATGATCCCTCGGATGACCCTTCCGATGAGCCTTCGGATGAGCCCTCGGACGATCCTTCCGATGACCCTGCTGACGATCCCTCGGATGACCCTTCCGATGATCCTTCCGATGATCCCTCGGATGATCCTTCTGATGAGCCCTCCAAGGAGCCCGATGAAGAAAAAGAATGGGTAAAGATGGAGAAGGAAAGCAGCGGTACCGCCATCACCTTTATGGCGCAGAACATCCGTCATGACGGTAGTTCTGTGGGCGCTGCCGGCGATGGTACCGGTTTGGGCGTGTATAATAAGATGCGTCGTTTCAGATCCATGGTAAAGGCCAATGATCCCGATATCATCTTCTATAATGAGGCTCGTTCCGGCAACATTGCCTTTCTGTCGGAGGATCCTTATTTTGCTCAAACCTATAAGCTGCTTTGGAAATATCGTTGGTTCGAATCCGGCAACTCCATTCTGGGCGGTGACCAGGCAGAGCCTCTGCTTTATAAGACCTCCCGCTTTAAGGAACTGGAAAGCGGCTTTATCTGGCTGAACGATAAGCAGAACGCTCCCGGTAAGTCTTGGGACTCTGATGCAGCATACGGCGATATCAATACTTGGGCAAAGCTGCAGGATAAGAAGACCGGCGTTGTCTTCTATGCCGCTTCGGTACATACCAGCCCCTCCGGTGAGGAGGTTTGCCCCAAGACCATGCAGATCTACTATGATCGTATTAAGAAGACGGCCGACAATGAGTATTACTTCCTGGGCGGCGATTTCAACGCTTACTATCGTGACATGAACTCCAAGTCTACTCGCTATAGCGATATGATGAAGGATTGGAGCTTGGTTTGCGACCTGCGTGATGCCGCTATGTACTTTAATGACGATGGTCTTTGCACTTTGGGCGGCATGGCCAGCGGACATAACTATAATTATGATCCCGATCCCAAGGGCTTTCCCAAGGTTGTAAATCCCGATGTGGTGGGCAAGGGCTCTCAGATCGACTTTGTAATGGCAAAGCCCATGGCTCATATGGCCATCGACCATTATGGTTTTGATTATAAAGTATACGATGCACCGGAAGATAAGGTTCAAAAGGGCCAGATCTCTGACCACTGGGGGTTGGTGGTAAAGGTTCGTATCGATACCGAGCCTGATTATTCTCAGTACTACCGTGATCCTTATGACTATAAGGCAAAGGGTAGAGACGTTTGGTTCAATATGGATATGGCTGAGTAATCCAATTAAAATCAGACCCGTGAATAGATCTTTTCACGGGTCTTTTTTCTAGAACCTGCAAAAAAGGAGAAATACTATGAAGCATCTTAGATGGATCAGCCTTTTGCTGATTGTAATGATGAGCATCACCATGCTGGCAAGCTGCAAGGGCCCCGAGGAAGAAGACCTGGGCTTTACCGAGACGCTGGATAATAACTTTAATAAGGATGAGGATGATAACTCCTCCAAAGACGATCCCGACGATTCTGAAGATCCTGATGAAACCAAGGATCCCGACGATACCAAAGATCCTGATGACACCAAGGATCCCGACGATACCAAAGATCCCGACGATACCAAGGATCCCGAGGACACCAAGGATCCTGAGGATACCAAAGACCCTGAGGATACCAAGGAGCCTGATGAGGGCACAGAGCCCGATAAGGATCCTGAGCAGGGGGATGATGAGAAGCCGGTAGAGGTTAAGCCGGTAGAAAAAGAAAACAGCGGCACCGCCATTACCTTTGTGTCTCAAAACGTAAAGCACGCCGGCTATACTCCTTATGGGGAAAAAGGCGACGGCACTGATATGAATATTTATAACCGTTTGCGTCGGTTCAAAACCATGGTGACGGTCAATGATCCCGATATCATTTTCTATAATGAAGCAAAAGAAACCGCTAAGCGGTTTTTCAACGAAGATCCTTATATGAGCCAGACTTATGATTTTGTGTGGCAGGATCGCCATTCTACCTTGGCCGGTCACTTGATGAGTGAGCCGGTCCTTTGGAAAACCTCCATGTTCAAGGAGTTGGAAAGAGGCCATTTCTGGATCTCTCCCACCCCCAATCAAGAGGGTCCGGGCTTTGGCGGTCAGAAGGGTGCCGACGTTTCTACCTGGGTAAAGCTGAAGGTGAAGAAGAGCGGTGAGATCATCTATGCCTACTGCCTCCATACCGACCCCGGCAATCCCGAGGCGGATATCGGTGCTATGCAGCTTTACTATGACCGTTTTGAAAAGATTGAAAAGGACGCTTATGCTTTCGTAGGCGGCGACTATAACTGCTATTATCGCAGCGATACATACATTCAGATGCTGGAATGGGATAAGATCGTAGATCTGCGGGATGTGGCCCTTTGGATGGGCGACCATAACCTAACCACCTTCGGCGGCATGGGCAGCGGCCATAACCTTGCCTTTGGTAGAAATGAGCCGGAACCCAGTGTATCCGATCCCGATGCCATTGGCACCTCTCATCAGATCGACTATGTGATGATGAAGCCTAACGCTCATGTGGCGGTGGATCATTATGGCTTTGACTATACGGTCTATGATTATAAAGCCGAAGGCATTGCCCACGGCCATATTTCCGATCACTGGGGCTTGGTGGTGAAGGTTCGCATCAATACCGATGCCGATTATTCTCAATATCAGCAAGGACCCTATGAATTCGGCGATAAGCCTCGCTATTTCAACTTTGAAATGAAGTACTACAACAGTTAATAAAATCAGGCGTCTTCCCTTGTGAAGGCGCCTTTTTGGTAAATGAGAATGAAACAATTAAGATGGATTAGTTTTTTGTTACTTTTGGCTCTGTGTCTGACTCTTTCGGAAGGCTGCAAAGCCCCCGAAGAGGAGAATCTCGGCATTGCCGATGTGCTGGAGCAGGAAGAAGAAAAAATGCCGGAAAAAGAGCCGGAGAAGGAAGAGGATTCTCCAAAAGAGCCCTCTTCCGACCCAACAAATAAAGAACCGGATGTGGAGCAACCGCCCCAAGAAACGCCGGATGCTTCGGAAGAACCCAAGGAGGAGCAACTCCCCTCGGAGAAGCCTGATGAGGAGCCTCCCCAAGAGGAACCGCCTTCGGAACCGGAGCAAAAGCCAAAGCCGGTGGAAAAAGAGGATAGCGGAGTGGCCATCACCTTTCTTTCCCAGAATGTGCGCCATTCCGGCACTCGAATGGGCGTTAAAGGGGATGGCACCGGCAACGATATCTATAACCGAATGCGCCGCTTTAAATCCTTGGTGCAGACCCATGATCCCGATATTATTTTTTATAGCGAAGCCCGCAAGGGCGCTATCTCCTTTTTGACGGAGCAGGATCGGTATTTTATGGAGACCTACACCACCCACTATCGGTATGAAAACGGAGTGCAGGCAGAGCCGCTTCTTTGGAAAACGGCCCGTTTTAAGGCGGTTGATCAAGGCTTTTTCTGGCTGAGTAAAACTCCGCATGTCCCCTCCAGCTATGATGGTGGAGAAACCATCGTCAGCTGGGCAATTTTGCAGGAAAAAGCCAGCGGCGAAAAGCTCTATTGCGCCTCTACCCATTTTCGACCGGGAAATGATGCCGATATTGTGGTTCCCTCCATGCTGCAATATCATCAGGTGGCGGATGAAATGGAAGAAGGAATCTATACCTTTTTTGGCGGAGATTTCAATTCCCATTACCGCAAATTTGCCTATGAAAGCATGATGGACTGGGAGAAGGTGGTGGATCTTCGGGATGTGGCCCTTTATATGTATGATGATGGGCTGACGGAATTGGGCGGAATGTATACCGGCACCAATGTGAATTATGATGCCGCCACCGAGGATGTGCATTTGATGCCGGAGGTCAAAAAGGAAGGGAGTCAAATCGACTATGTGATGATGAAGCCCGACCCCCATGTGGCGGTGGATTATTACGGCTTTGACTACACCACCTATGATTACCCCGCCGACGACGTAAAGCCGGGGCATATTTCCGACCATTTCGGCTTGGTGGTCAAGGTGCGGATCGCCACCGATGCCGATTATTCCCAATATCAGGAAGAGCCTTATGATTATGGGGATGGCCCCATGTATTTTGAAACATAAAAAGGAAGAAAAGAAGATGAAGCATTTAAGATGGATTAGTTTGCTGCTGATTTTGGTGATGAGTGTCACCATGCTGGCAAGCTGCAAGAGCTCGGAGGAGGAAGAATTGGGCTTCACCGAGACCCTGGACGGTAATTTTGATAAAGACAACGGCGATAAAAAGCCGTCTGAAGAGGAGCCCTCCGATGAGGATCCCACTGAGGATGAGCCTTCGAAGGACGAACCTTCCGATGAGGAGCCCTCTGAGGCGCCCTCCGATAAGGATCCCACTGAGGATGAGCCTTCGGAAGACGAACCCTCCAAGGACGAGCCTTCGAAGGATGAGCCCTCCAATGAGGAGCCTTCTGACGAACCCTCTAAGGATGAGCCTTCGGAGGATGAGCCTTCTGTGCCCGGCCCTGTGGAAAAAGAAAGCAGCGGCACTCCGGTAACTATTTTGGTTCAGAACTTAAAGCACGCCGGCGTCAGTTTAGGTGAGAAAAACGACGGCACCGGCAACAACATTTATAACCGTATTCGCCGTTTCCGTGCCATGGTGGATGCCCATGATCCCGATGTGATCTTAGGGCAAGAAGGGCGTATCGGCTGGACCAAAGCCTTTGAAAGTGAGCTGTTTGCGGATTATACCGTCATCTGGCAAAAGCGAGGCCCCGGCGATGTACCCGGCGGCGATGAGTGTACCCCCCTTCTTTGGAAAACCAAGAAATATACCAAGCTAAACAGTGGCTTTTTCTGGCTTTCCGAAACCCCCAAAATGCCCTCTACCTCTTATGATGATGAATCGGCATACGGTCGTATCATTACTTGGGTGCAGCTGAAGGATAAAGCCACCGGCGTGGAGTTCTATGCCTATTCCAACCATTTCGGCTTTGGTGAAACCGGCCAGCTCAAATCCCAAGAGCAGCTGAGCAATACCGTTGCGGATCTGAAGGATGGCACCTATGCCTTTATCGGCGGCGACTGGAATGTGCTCTATCGCAGCGATGATTATATGATGATGATGGAATGGGATAAGCTGATGGATCTGCGGGATGTGGCCATGAATATGTATACCGACGGACTGACCGAATTGGGTGGCATGTACGGCAGCGGCACCGCCGGTCGTTTCGATAAAAATGAAGAAGATCCCACCCCCGGAAATAAGCATCAGATCGACTATCTGATGGCAAAGCCCAACCCCCATATGGCCATCGACTATTATGGCTTTGACTATACCCACTATACCTACCCTGCCGATGATATTCAAAGCGGCTATATTGCCGACCACTATGGTTTGGTGGTAAAGTTGCGGCTGGATACCGATGCCGACTATACCTATTATCAAACCGAGCATGACTACGGCAATAATCCTATTTACTGGCGATGATGTCTTTAAAATCCCCAAAGAATCTCTTTGGGGATTTTTTTTGTTAAAAAAATGCAAAAAAGGTTTGCATTTATCAATTAATATGTTATTATTAATGTGTATATATATCTTTTCCGCAAGGAGGACCTGATTATGAAGCATTTGAGATGGCTGTGCTTGCTGTTGGTTGTGATTATGAGCGTTACCATGCTGGCAAGTTGCAAAACCGTTGATGAAGAAGAGGGCGCAACCGCCGGCGAGTGGGTCGAGGTAGAAGACGATGATACCAAAGAGCCCGACGATAAGGATGACCCTGTCGACGAGCCTGACGATAAGGATGATCCTACCGACGAGCCCGACGATAAGGATGACCCTACCGACGAGCCCGACGATAAGGATGACCCTGCCGATGAACCGGATGATAAGGACGATCCTTCCAATGAGGATCCCTCCAAGAATCCTTCCGACGATCCTTCCAATGAGGACCCCTCCGATGATCCTTCTGAGGAGGAACCTTCCGATGAGCCGATCTTTGAGGATGATGAGTTGGAGCAGTTTGATCCTAAAACGGCAGAGCCGGTAAAGGATGACGGCAGCGGCACCAAGATCCGCTTCCTTTCTCAGAACATTAAGCACTCCGGCGGTAGCTACGGCGTGGTGGGTGACGGTACCAGCATCTCTAAGATCAACCGTCTGAACCGTTTTACCACCATGGTGAAGAAGTACGATCCCGATATCATCATGGAGCAGGAAGCCCGTGCGGCCACCATTGATTTCTTTGAAAATAACCCTTATTTCTCTCAGGTTTATGATATTTGCTGGACCTGGAGAAACCCCAGCCCCAGCATGGATGGCGGTCGTCAGACCGAGCCCATCCTTTGGAAGACCTCCAAGTATAAGGAATTGGAGAAGGGTTATATGTGGACCTCGGAAACCCCCGACCGTCCCTCCAAGTCTTATGATGCCGATGCCGATTATGGCGATGTAAACTGCTGGGTAAAGGTAAAGGATAAGCAGACCGGCTCGGTCTTTACCGCTTATTGTGTTCACTATGCCCATACCGGTCAGGTGTCCCAGATCAAGTCTTTCCAGCAGTATCTGCGGATCGTAGAGAAGATGAAGCCGGATGAATATCTTTTTGCCGGCGGCGACTATAATGTGCAGTACCGTACCGAGAAGTACTATACCATGATGGATTGGAGCTTGATCGTTGACCTGCGTGACGTGGCTTTGAACCTTTGGGAGCATGATCTGTGCGAACTGGGCGAAATGAACGGTTCCTTTATCGGCTCCGCTTTTGATAACAATGTGGCCAATGTAGCCAATCCCGGCGGCAGTAGGCAGATCGACCATCTGATGGCAAAATACAATCCCAAAATGACCATTGATTATTATGGAAATGATTATGGTCGTTATGCTTGCCCCGAAGAGGGTGCCCAAGAAGGCTGGATCTCCGACCACTATGCGTTGATCGTGGATGTCCGCATTGATACCAATGTGGATTATTCCCAGTACATGATGCCCCATGATTATGGTGATGGTCCTTTGTATTGGCGTGAAAGCAATGTGCCTGCCAAGGTACTTGGATAATTAAGAATAAAAAGCCTGCTTGATGTGATCGGCAGGCTTTTTTCAAAAGATGAGGATATACCGATGAAGAAATTCAGATGGATTTGTTTATTACTGATATTGACCATGAGCCTTACCATGCTGGCAAGCTGTAAGGGGAAGGAAGAGGAGGAAGGCTTCGGCGTTGCCGATGTGCTGGAAGAGGAGTCCGGCGACGATAAGAAGGAGCCCACCAAGAATCCTGAGGACACCAAAGACCCGGAGGATACCAAAGACCCTGAAGACTCCAAAGAGCCCGAGGATACCAAAGATCCTGAAGACTCCAAAGAGCCCGAGGATACCAAAGATCCTGAGGACACGAAAGACCCGGAGGATACCAAAGACCCTGAAGACTCTAAGGAGCCTGAGGATACCAAAGATCCTGAGGATACCAAGAACCCCGAGGATGGGGAAAAAGAATGGGTCAAGATGGAAAAAGAGTCCAGCGGTACTGCCTTGACCATGATCTCTCAGAATGTAAAGCATGCGGGCTATGCGGCGTATGGCGAAAAGGGGGACGGCACCAATAATAACATTTACAATCGTCTTCGCCGCCTGAAGACCATGATCAAGAAACAAGACCCCGATGTCATTTTCTTTAACGAAGCCAAGATCACCTTTAAAAACTTCTTTAATGAAGATCCCTATCTGGAGCAGGTTTATGATTATGTGTATCATGATCGCCACTCCACCTTGGACGGCCATTTGATGAGTGAGCCGGTCATTTGGAAAAACGCCACCTTTAAGACCCTGGATACCGGCCATTTCTGGATCTCTCCCACCCCCTGGCAGGAGGGCCCCGGCTTCAGTGGTCAGGCCGGTGCGGATGTTTCCACTTGGGCAAAGCTGCAGGTGAAGGAAACCGGCGAGATCGTATATATCCACTGTCTGCATACCTATCATGGCTCCGATAATCTGGAGGCTTGCGTAGGCGCCATGCAGCTGTTCTATCAGCGGTTTGAAAAGATGGAGCCCGATGCCTATGCCTTTGTGGGCGGCGACTATAATGCCACCTATCGAGGAGAGGATTATAATACCATGATCGAATGGGATAAGATCATTGACCTGCGGGATATGGCTATGTATCTTAATGACGATGGTCTTTGCGAGCTGGGCCCCTTGAACGGCTCCTACAACGGCTCTCATTTTAATAAAGGTCAGATTCCTCCCGAATCGGAGCTGGGCGGCAAAACCCAGATCGACCATATTACCATGAAGCCCCATCCCAATGTTT
Source organism: Eubacteriales bacterium (assembly GCA_045539335.1). GTDB lineage: Bacteria > Bacillota > Clostridia > Oscillospirales > QAKW01 > QAKW01. The sequence goes on along the minus strand of JAZQFD010000038.1, from coordinate 12,998 downwards.
GCGTGGATTATTATGGCATGGACTATACCCTCTATGACTATCCGGAAGAGGGGATCGCCAAGGGTATGATTTCGGATCACTGGGCGGTTTTGGTTCGCTTGCGGATCGGCACCACGCCGGATTATTCTCAATACTGGCGTGAGCCCTATGATTACGGCGAAAACGGTCCCTATTTCATGTATCGATAAAAGAAGCCTCCAAGGAAAAACTCCTTGGAGGCTCTTTTCATGCGCTCAGGTTCACAAATCGGCGAGGAAACTCCGCCTCTTGCAGGGTGGCGGAAAGCTGGGCACGCAGGCGTTTGTTTTCTTCTCTTTTGGAGAAGGCGTAAGCAACACCAAAGAACACGGCGCACACCGATACATACCAAATAATGCTCATTTTTTCTTCTCCTTTCTTTTGATTACAATTGCATTGTAACAAGAACGGTGTCCAAAAAACCGTACAGTGAAAAGAAAAAAACAAAAAATCCCGAAAACCGCATGGTTTCGGGATTTTTTTATTACATAATGAAGCGGATTGCACCGTCGATCACTTTGATGTGGGCTTCGGTGACCTTGCTGCCTCGCTCACCGTCCAGCGTCCAGCGTTGGGGGAGTTCGGTTTTAATGATCACTTCTTTGGCGTGCTTGAAAACCACATATTCCGGATTATAGCGGCAATAGACCAAGCCCCGCAGAATCTGCACCAGTGCATTGGCGTTTTTGGGGTTGCGGATCAGGGTCAGTTCCAGCTCACCATCGTCCAAGCGCACATCCAACTCATTGAGCTTAAAAAGCCCTGCCACAGAGGTGGAATTGGTGACCGATCCGAATACAAATTCTCCCTCAATGGTCTCTCCGTCCACCTCCACTACTGCTTTAAAGGGATCAATCTTACCGATTTCTTTAACCCCTTCCATGAGATAGGCCGAATGGCCGAAAATATTCTTCAGCTTTTGAGGGGTGGAATAAGAGATTTTGGTAAAAGCCCCTAAGGAGGCAATATAGGTAAAGTTTCGGCCGTTAAAGGCACCGATATCCAACCGCCGAGCACCGCCGTTGATGATATGAGAAATGCATTTTTCGGTTTTTTTAGGCAATTTAAGGGTACGAGCAAAATCATTGGTAGTGCCGGCTGGAATATAGCCCAGCCGAGCCGTGCAGCCCGCTTCCAGCATACCGTTGATGACTTCGTTGAGAGTGCCGTCTCCTCCGCAGCAAACAATCAACTGCTGCTTTTTGCCGTATTCCTGGATCAGTTCGGTGGCATCTCCACGCTTGGTGGTGGTTTGGGCGGAAACCTGATATCCTGCATGGGATAGAGCATCCACAATGTCAAACATGATTTTTTTTGATTTTTTCTGCCCTGCCAAGGGGTTTACAATTACCAAGGCACTTTTTCCCATGGGATCCTATGCTCCTTTCCAAAACTATTGTTACAACTACCAATTCTATTATATCTTTTTTGGTAAAAATTTCAATGGAAAAATTTTAAATAATATGTTAAGATGAGGATGGGGCGAAAAGAGGTTCTTTCCGCCCTCTTAGTTTTAAAAAAAGGAGGAGCCCCATGGAGTATCCGGTGCCCCGAAAAGAAAATCCGATCTATCTGTTTTGGAAGATCCTTTGGGCCTTTTGCTTTTCCACCGCCATGATTGCGGCGATGGTGGCCTTTTTCAGCCTGAATACCGGCTTTACCGGCATGACCCCTCCGGCGGCCTATTTGGTGGTGATGGTGGCGTCCATGGTCTTTTTCCCCATCTATACACTACCGTCTTATTTTGCTTTTCGCAAGGCGATGAAAAAGAGAAAGACCTTTTTGCTGGTTAATTTGCTGCTGGGATGGACGATCTTGGGCTATATCGCCTGTATTGTCTGGGTGGATCGCACCAAAATAGGCGGCTAATTCTATGAATTTTGAACACCCTAAAGCAAGAGGTGTTCAAAATGAAAAAAAGTGAAAAAATGGCAGTCTTTACTGTGGGCTTTGTGGGCTACCCTCTTTTGGAGCTGCTCTGGCGGGGGAGAACCCATTGGAGCATGGCGCTGGCAGGGGGTGTGGCGGGGCTGTTGCTCTATCCCCTTTGCGGGAAAAAAGGAGCTCGCTGGATCTGCTGCAAAACGGCGGCGGTCATCACCGGCATTGAGCTGGTTTTTGGTTTTATCTTCAATATATGTTTAAAGCAGAATGTGTGGGATTATTCCAAAAAGCCCTTTCATTTTATGGGGCAGATCTGCTTGCCGTATAGCTGCTTGTGGTTTCTTTTGGGAGTGCCCATTCGGTTTGTATGCCGAGGAATCCGCAGGCTATGCGAAAAATGGGAATGAGGTGAAAAAATGGTGCAATTGGGCAATAGTTGGGATGCGCTGCTGGCGGATCAGTTTGAAGCACCCTACTATAAAGAATTGCGGGAATTTCTTAAGGGAGAATATCGCCAACACACGGTGTATCCTTCCATGTATGATATTTTTAACGCCCTGAAGAAAACCCCCTATGAAAAGGTACGAGTGGTGATTTTGGGGCAGGATCCTTATCATCAGCCGGGGCAGGCCCATGGCCTTTGCTTTTCGGTGCAAAAAGGAGTGGTCCCGCCGCCGTCTTTAAAGAACATTTATAAAGAATTGCAGGCGGAATTAGGCTTTGAAATCCCCGACCATGGGGATCTGAGCCGGTGGGCAGAGCAAGGGGTGTTGTTGCTGAACACCGTACTGACCGTGCGGGATTCCGCCCCCGCCTCCCATCGGGGTAAGGGTTGGGAGCTTTTTACCGATCGGATCATCGATTTGCTGAATCAGCGGCAGGAGCCCATGGTCTTTTTGCTTTGGGGCAGCCATGCCCGAGCTAAAAAGGAACGGATCACCAATCCTGCCCATTTGGTGCTGGAGGCGGCGCACCCAAGTCCTCTTTCGGCCTATAGCGGCTTTTTCGGCTGCGGACATTTCAAAAAAGTTAATGAATTTTTAAATCAACCTATCGATTGGAGTTTAACATGAGTATTCGAAAAGAACCCTTCGGCACAGCTGAAAAAATCACCATTACCAACGGCGATCTGGAAGTTTCTGTTCTTACATACGGTGCCACCGTTCAAGCGGTGCGCTATAAAGGCATAGAGGTTGCATTGGGGCATCCCACCTTGGAGGATTATCAGACGAAGAGTGGATATTTAGGTGCCACCGTGGGCCGCTATGCCAATCGCATTAACGGCGGTCGGTTCGTTTTAAACGGCACTCTTTATGATGTGGGTTGTAATGAAAAAGGCCGAGGGCATCTTCATGGGGGAAAGGTGGGGCTCAGCCATAAAATGTGGGCGATAGCCGACCTGCAGGAAAACCGATTGCGCCTTTGCCATACCTTGGCAGACGGAGAAGAGGGCTATCCCGGAAGGCTGGAGGTCTCGGTGACCTTTGGGGTGGAACACAACACCCTTTCCATTACTTATGAAGCCTGCTCGGATCGGGATACCGTCTTTAATCCCACCAATCATAGTTATTTTAATCTCAACGGTGTGGGAAACGGCTCGGTGGAAAACCATCTTCTCGCCATCGAAGCCGATGCCTTTGTGCCGGTAAATGATGTGCTGATCCCCTTGGGGCAGCTGCGCCCTGTGGCCGGCACTCCCTTTGATTTTAATACGCCCAAGGCGATCGGAGCAGAAATTGACCAAAAAGAGGAGCAGCTGCTCATTGGCGGCGGTTATGACCATACCTTTGCGGTGCGAGGCACCGGCTTCCGCAAGGCGGCAGAGGCCGTCTCTCCCGCCACCGGCATCAAAATGGAATGCTGGACTGATCTGCCCGGCGTACAGCTCTATTCGGGCAACTTTTTGGAGCCGGTTTATGAAAAGCGTCATGGGTTTTGCTTGGAAACTCAATTCTATCCCGACTCTCCCAATCAGCCTCAGTTCCCCTCTGCAACCCTGAAGGCAGGGGAACCCTTCCGCTCCGTCACCTCTTTTTGCTTTAAATGAAAAAATCGAAATATTTCACATATCGTGCAAAAAAAACAACATAAGATAGTTTCAATGTAAAAAGCGGTGTGCTATAATATATCTATATAATAGCGTCTATATCGATTTTTATCATAAATTTCGAGGTAAACGCTCCAGTTATAAAACCCTATTGAAGGAGGAACTGTATGATGTTCACCAAAAAGAAGACTCGTGCATTATCCGCGTTGTGTGCGCTCATGATGCTGGTCTCTCTGCTGACTTGCTTTGCGCTGCCTGCCGGCGCAGCCACGACGGATGTGGTTAACGGCGAGATCGTGTCGGAGACCGGTCTGTATGATGCGTCCGCATTGCCGGATATCAAGAACGGCCTGTTAGACGATGCCAAGGCCTACAAGATCACCGACCGTGCCGGTATGAATAAGCTGGCTGATCTTGTAAACTTTGAGGCTAAAACCTTTGCGGGCTACACCTTCTATCAGATGGCCGATATCGACATGGGCACCGCTCCCTTTGAAGGGATCGGCATTGTCAGCGTGAAGACGAAGAGCACCTTCTCCGGCACTTTCGACGGAAATGGCTTTGTCATCACCAATCTGTTTGTCTATGGCGTTCAATCCTCCGGTCTGTTTGGCAACAGTAGCGGAGCCACCTTTAAGAACGTGGGTATCGCCAGCGGTCTGGTAGCCGGTGGTTTCTTTGCTGCTGCCATCAGCGGTTACTCCGCCAATACTTCGTTCATCAACTGCTGGGTTGCTTCCACCACCATCGGCGGTAGCCGTTCCAGCGGTTGTGCTTCCAGTATTTCAGGAAGCACCGGTGCAGGCTGTAAGTTCTATAACTGCTATAACTTAGGTCTGGTCTGCAGCGGTATCTACTTTGCCGCAGGTATGGCAGGTAAAGCCGATGCGACCATCGAGTTTAAGAACAGTTATAATGCCGGTGACCTGCGCTATTCTTACTACAATGCCGGTGCAACCGGTTATCTCTATACCGCACTCTATCGTGTGTCTACTCAGTCTGCTGCAGATGTGGAAACTGCCGGCACTGCCAACAGCTTCTATCGCAACACTCTCGGTTATGACCACTACAACACCGATCGTGCCCGTGCTCCCATGGCATTTGCCGACGGTACGGTGGCTGCTGAACTGAATGCAGGCGCAACTGCCGATACCGATGTTAACACGCTGGGTGCAGTAGACGGTTATACTGTGGCTTACGCCAATGTGGACGGATATGATTATCCTGTGCTGACCTACTCCAAGAACGGAGAGGTTGCCGTTCGTCGTTTGCCTCATACCTCCGCCAACATCAATGGCGACAGCGCTGCATGGATGGGCGCCAGCGATGTATATGCTCGCTTCCTGCCTTCCTACAACGGCGGTTATATCAATGTTGGCACCGTCACCGTTGACAGTGCTGACGATCTGTACCTTCTGGGTCTGATCTGGCAGGGCTGGAACAACCCCGGTAGTGACTATGATATCACCAAGGTTGATATCACAGCCGATATCGACATGAAGGATGTCACCTTGCCCAATATCCCTCGTGATGCAAATGGCGTTCCCTACTGCTTCCCCTTGGGCGGTACCAGTAACCAAACCTCGCAGAACTATGGTTTTGCCAACGTGGTGCTGGAAGGTAACGGCCACACAATTTATAACTGGAATGTTTATTCTCCCAACAACGGTGACGTTGGTAACTCCGGCTTGGTCGGCCAGATCAACGGCGGCACCGTTCGCAACATCAATCTGGTGGGTGCAAAAGTAACCCGTTGGCATGATATCAACGATTACTCCACCCGTGAAGAGGGCAAGCGTGATGTCAGCGTCGGCCTGCTGGTCGGTGCAGCTTATGGCTCTGCCACCGTTATGAACTGTACGGTTTCCGGTACGGTTTACTACATGAACAGCGTCAATGAGACGGTTGAAAAATCCACCGTCGGCGGTCTGATCGGTAACGCTCAGATGCCCGCATTCAACATCAGCGATAGCTGGTGCGATGCCAATGTTGTGATGGCAGACGGCTCTACCTTCAAGGCCGGCCCGGTGGGCTATGTTCGTGGCACCGCCGCAGTTGCCATGGAGCGCATCACCAATGTGATGTATGCAGCTACCGAAAAACCCAGCGTCCTCAATGCGAATATGGACCTGGCCTTGGCCAATAGTATGGTTAAGGTTTCCGGCAGTGGTGAGTTTGCTTACCTGCTGACCCAAATGGGCAAGGGTACTTACACCTTGACCAAGGATGGTCATGTGGCTCCCGGTACTGCTTCTCAGGTTCCTGCTCCTTTCCGCACCATTATGGCAATCAGAGGCGAGGAAGCTGCAGAACTGAGCAGTATCTACTATGTTCCCGGTTCTAAAGTAACCGCCCCCGATTATGAAGGGTTTGTGATGGATCGTTCCACCTTGCCTGCCGGTACCGATGAAACCAATACCTTTGTGATGCCCGGTAAGGAAGTGGTTGTCCAATATAATAATACGGTAGTAAATCTTCTCCCCGTAAATAATGTTTCCGAAAAACTGCAAAAATATGACCTGGATCTCTTTGTGGACAGCGATCCCGCTAAGGTAGCGATTGCCGATGCAAAAGACCTTGTGGATAGCTATGGTCCTCTGGAAGGCCAGCCCAGCGCCGATCTTGCCATCATCAATGATGAAATTTTGGATTTGGTGAAGCTGGCCAACAATCTGGACCTGCAGTTGGTCAATACTTATCCGAATTACGTTCCTTATTCTCAGCGTGATCTGTATGAGCAGTTCGGCAAAACCACCGATTATGCCATCGGCACCAAGGATGACTGGTTTGAGGCGATCAATGAAGGTCGTGACGATGAAACCTTCGCCGGTATCACCCTCCACTTGGTGGACAGCATCGATTTGGAGTATGCCGAGATTATGCCGCTGCCCATTTTAGAGGGTACCCTCAATGGTCATGGTCATGCTTTTGAGAATTTGAATCTTGCTGTTACCACCAATGGCGCTCCTGTTGGTATGATCAGTGTTTTGCTGGGCACCGTTCGTGATGTGGGCGTGGCCAGCGGTGCAGTAAATGTATTCTATAATGTGGATCTGGATGATTATGGCGTTGCTGCCTTGATTGGTCATGCCGGTCCCAGTGCAAAAGTTCTGCAGGCTTGGAATGCTGCAGATGTTTCGGTTGTTTCTCTCAAAGCCCCTGCTTATGAGAACCCTGTGGCTGGTTTGGTTGGTTATGCCGATGCCGGTGCTGTATTGGATTCCTGCTATAATGTGGGCACCATCTTCGGCGGCGATCTGGTTTCCGATCTGGTGAACGGTGAAGCAACTGTTTACAATAGCTTCGGTGCCGGTACTCTCCTTTGCACCTATGGCATGTCCGGCTATGTAGTCGGTGGCTATGAAAAGGGCGGCGCAGCCAATGGTCTTAAGAATGTTTACGGCGTTGGCGATAAGCTGATGAGCAAAGATGCTGCCTTTGCCGGTAAGATCCTGGAAGAGGATGCCTATTATACCGGTGAGGTTGGATATTTGATCAACCAGAATTATGTGCGCACCGATCTGGTGGAGCGCAACTGGTTCACCATGAAAGACGGTCTGTTGGCTCTGGCCGACAATACCGATCCCAATACCTTGGATGAGCAAAAGGCTGTTCAGCTTCGCAAGGTTGCTGTGGCTCTGAATGATGGAACCACCGAGTATCTCTATGTGGCCGGCAATGCCGAGACCGTATTGGATATTCTCTTTGTCAGCGGCTATGTCCTGAAGGACGATAGCAAGGATCTGGCAAGCCTGTCCGGTGATGTACTGACCGTGAAGCCTGTAACAGATGCAGACTACACCCGAGTGATCAACATGACCGCAACCGTCAATCCCTTGGATTACACCGAGCTGACGGAAAATCTCTTCTACTTCCTTTTGAAGGATAGCGCTCACTTTGAAAATGCCGAAGCCATTGATGCTTTGGTGGAAAAGGTTATGAATGCCGAATATACCACCCAGGCTGCTGTTGATGCAGATGCCAAGGCTCTGGCCGATTTGATGGTATATGTGAAGGATGTTACCAAGTTACCCGCTATCGGTGAGGCATTCCTCTATGAGGATGCTCCCGGCTACACCATTAATAATGGCGACGATCTGGAGTATCTGGCCGTATTGGGAATGTACCTGCCTGCTGAGCAGACGGTTTACCTCAATGCCGATATCAATCTCTCCGGCGTGAACTTTGCCGGCATCCAGGATATGGTTGCTTCCTTTGATGGTTTGGGCCATACTGTAGCAAACTTTGTTGCAGATCATTCCTTCTTTATGAATTATGCCGGTGCTTCTCTGAAGAATGTAAACTTCGAGAATGCCCAAGTAGCAGATGCCGCCGTTTTGGTGAATGCTACTGCCGGCGATGTTACCATTGATGGTATTTCTGTTCTGAATTCCACCGGTGTTGCTGCTTTGGTGGGCACCGCAACCGGTAAGCTTACCGTGAAGAACAGTGAAGCCGTGGATTACACCGTAAATGCCAATGCCACCACCGGTTTGCTGATCGGCAATGCAGGCGATGCTGCTGTTGTGATCAATAATGTTGGCGTGTTCGGCGCTCTGGGCAATGCCGTTGCCGCCGTTGCCACCTTGGGAACCGGCACCGTTACCGCATCCAATGTCTTCACCGGCAACAATAAGATGGCCGCTTTGTTCAACGGAACCGTTGCCGTTACCAATGCAAAGACCTATGGCAATAATGGTTATACCTCCGTGGATGCCATGAACACCGCTTTGGTGGATGCTACCGCTAAGTGGAATATGAATGGTAAGACCGGATATCCCGCTCTGGTTTTGGCCGGCAAGCAGGAGAAGCATACCATTACCTTCGAGAAGGATGGAAATGCTGTTGCCACCGGTTATACCGATATCAACGGTAATCTCTATCAGCCCGATACCACCATTTTGAATGGTTATTGGGATGTGAAGGGCGATATTACCAATGTGATTTTTACCGAGGATACCACCGTGGTTGCCATGGTGCTGGGTAATATCACTGTGAATCCTGTGGGTGTTGCGAAGCCCGGCGACTTTGTAAAGGTTGAAGTTGGCTTTGATAACAATCCCGGTCTGAAGGGTGCTACCTTCAATGTAAATCTTGATTTTGATAAGTTCTCTGTCATCGATGTAGAGGGCACCGGCCTGTTCCGTTACTTCATGGGCTACAATACCGGCGCCGCCGCTCCCATTGCACCCTTTAAGGTTATCGTTGCCAATCCCACCGTGGTGACTGCCAATGATGCTGCATTCGTGCTGACCCTGAAGGTGAAAGACACGGTAGGCTTTGGTAATTATCCCGATGCTGTTACCATCTCTACCATGGATGTTATCGATGAGAACAAGAATGTGACCGCTTATGCCGACGGCAAGTGCGCCATCGTTGTAGAAGGCGATGACTTCCTGTGGGGCGATGTGAACAAGTCCAACAGCGTATTGTCTGACGATGCCGTTCTGGTTATGCAGGATACCGTTGGTTTGGCCACTCCCACCATGACCCAGCCCGCCGCCGGCGAACTGGATGGTAAGGCCGGTCTCACCGTTGTGGATGCTCAGATGATCCTCTGGCATCTGGCTCATCCCGGTTCCATTCTGAAGCCTGTTGGCTCTAAGAATTCCACCAGCCATCTGCAGAATGCAGGCGTTGCCTTCTCGGTGAAGGCAGGCGAGACCGTATGGTTTGGTCCCACCGCTGCATCTCAGGCTGATATGCTGGTCTTCACCGGTGCCACCTCCGGCGCTGATACCATTGGCGTGGCAGGTGTGACCGAGGTTTCCTCCTTCGGCGGCAACTATAAGATCTATTCTTATACCGCTCCCGAGGCCGGTACCGTTATGGTGAATGCTTCTGCAAACTATGCAGATCGCTTCCTGATCTCCTTGGGTCAGAAGATGACCACTGAAGATTATTATGCTTACTGGAGCAAGCAGGATGGTATCAACCTCTATGATGGCGTTTTGGATCATACCTCCGAAACCGTCGATTGGAAGGGTGCTATCACCTCCTCTGTTTCCTACAATCTGACTCATGCGATTAATGTAACCGAAGGCGATGTCCTCACCATCGGTCCTGCATCTACCGCACAGGTTGTTTTGGGCTATGCCTTTGATGCTTCCGGCAAGGCTGTTGAACTGATCAACGCCGTTAATATGACGGAGGGCGAATCCTTCGCCAAGGGTCTGAAGGTTTATTCTTATAAGGTTCCTGCCGGCGTTGAGTCCGTTCGTGTGAACGTTCCTGCCTCCATGATCGGCAAGTATCTGGTGATGAAGAATAAGGTCTTTGGTGTGGCAGACTATACTGCTCAGACCGGCATTTCCAATGCTGCAGTAGCAGATGCTTTGTTCAACAAAGCCGGCCTCTTCGCAGGCGACTCCATCAACCATGGTCTCTATAGCCATGACACCATGGCAACTCAGACTCAGCCCGGCGGTTGGGCTCTGCGTGTGCAGCGTGATACCGGTTTGGCCGCTACCAACGCCGGTACCAGCGGATGGTACTTCTGTAATGCAACCACCGATAAGTATGATTCCATTCATAAGCTGCTGGATAAGTACACGGCTAATGATTATCAGTATGTACTGCTGCAGGGTGGTACCAACGATGCAAGCAAGATCTCCGGTATCGGAACCATTACCGATTCCTTCGATCCCGCTACCTTCGATCAATCCACCTTCACCGGTGCGTTGGAGTACACCATCTATAAGGCCATCAAGCTTTATGGTGACAATGCGGCCATCGGCTTCATGAGCACCTATAAGCTGAAGGCAGATACCACCAAGCATGCTCAAATGTACGCAGCTGCCGAAGAGGTCTGCGAGAAGTGGGGCATTGCTTACCTGGATCTCTACAATAATGAGGACCTGAATAATGCACTCAACATGAGCGATATCGGAACCATCTATGAGAAGAATACCAAGGATGGTACTCATGCCAATGCCAATGGTTATGAGCTGATCACTCCTTATGTAATCGAGTACATGAGAGACATGGTTCCCTGCTCTGCAGAGGTTCTGAATGCCGTTCTCGGTTAATTCCCAATAAAACCAAGATGCCGAAAGCCCTTTGGCTTTCGGCATCTTTTATTTATAGTAGTATCCAAACCCGATTTTTACAGGACCTTTTTTCCTCTGCTGCGTTAAAATACTTGCAATGTGACAAGAAATTTGATATAATACATATTATTTTATAAATGAAGGAGGGAATCGGATATGGGAAGCAAAGAATTGCAAACCCTGATCGCTATGGTCATCTATATGGCGGCGGTCATTCTGATCGGTGTGCTTTATGCAAAGCGTGCCAATAAGAGTTCCGAAGAATATTTTTTAGGCGGTCGTTCCCTGGGCCCATGGGTTACCGCAATGAGTGCCGAGGCCTCGGATATGAGCGGCTGGCTTTTGATGGGTCTGCCCGGTGTTGCCTATTGGTGTGGTCTGGCTGATGCGTTTTGGACGGCCTTGGGTCTGGCAGTGGGTACTTATGTGAACTGGCTGATCGTTTCCAAAAGACTTCGTCGCTATAGCGTAAGAGCCAATAACTCTATTACTCTGCCGGAGTTTTTCTCCAATCGTTTCCGTGAGAAAAATAAGATTATCATGATCTTGTCCGCAGCCTTTATCTTGATCTTCTTTACCGTTTATGCAGCAAGCTGCTTTGTGACCTGCGGCAAATTGTTTTCCACCCTCTTTGGTCTGGATTATAAGCTGATGATGATCTTGGGTGCTGCATTTGTGTTGCTGTATACCATTCTGGGCGGCTTCTTGGCTGAGAGCGCATCAGACTTTATGCAGGCCATTGTGATGATCGTTGCTCTGACCATTATTGTAGTGCTGGGTGTGGTTCATGCCGGCGGCTTTGGTGCAGTGATGGAAAATGCCAAGAGCATTGATGGCTTCTTTGAATTCTTTGGCCTTGCCACCCCCGCTTTGGATGCCGAAGGTGTTCAGCAGGTGGTAGACGGTGTACCTCAATTCGGTGCTGCCGCTCCCTATGGAATTCTTTCCGTTTGCTCCATGATGGCGTGGGGACTGGGTTATTTTGGTATGCCTCAGGTACTCCTGCGCTTTATGGCCATCCGGAAGGAAGAGGAATTGAAGCGTTCCCGTCGTATCGCTATGATCTGGGTCTGCATTTCTCTGGCTGTTGCCGTCTTTATCGGTATTGTGGGCCGTGCTTTGTTCCCTGTGGAGCATCTTACCAAATCGGCTGCTGAGAGTATCTTCATCACCATGTCTCAAAGCTTCTTGCCTCCCATTCTGGCAGGCTTTGTGATGGCCGGCATTCTGGCTGCCACCATCAGCTCCTCCGACTCTTATCTTTTGATTGCTGCTTCCGCTCTGGCAAAGAATGTATACCATGGTGTTTGCAAAAAGAATGCCACCGAAAAGCAAGTCATGTGGGTGACTCGCATCACCCTTTTGGTACTGGCGTTGATCGGTATTGTGCTGGCTTTGGATGAAAAGAGTGTGATCTTCGAGATCGTGTCCTTTGCATGGGCAGGCTTTGGTGCCACCTTTGGCCCCTTGATGCTCTTCTCCCTCTTCTGGAAGCGCACCACTCGTGCCGGTGCTATCGTCGGTATGGTGGGCGGTGCCGCTATGGTCTTCTTCTGGAAGCTGGTGATCGCTCCCCTTGGCGGTGTGCTTGCCATCTATGAGTTGCTTCCCGCCTTTATCTTCTCCTCCATCTGCATTGTTGTGGTATCCTTGCTGACCAAGGCCCCCTCCAAAGAGATCGAAGAAGATTTTGAGGCTGTAAAGGCCGGCGCTATTGAATAAGAATAACCCGCTGAAAATGGCGCAGAACAAAAAAGAGGCACATTGGGCACCCTCAGTTAGGGAATATTCGCCTTAAAACGGTGCATTTCGGCGCAATTCTGCGTTAAAAATGCTTGCCATCCGTCAGGATGCCTGCGCCTTTCGCCTTGACTTGCATCCAAACTGCGCCATTTTAAGGTGCCAAAGGCAGTTTTGAGACACAGATTTTTCGTTTAAATGCAATGACAAAAATCTAACACAAATAAAAACCTATGGGGGGTTTTTTTTTTTTTTTTGGG
>JAZQFD010000037.1:0-34610 GCA_045539335.1 Eubacteriales bacterium | reverse complement strand
AGCGCACGGACAAAAGTCCGTGCGCTCTCTTATTTCAATTAACCGACCGTGGTCAGATCAGGATTGGGCTTGGAACTGTTCAGGTTCTCATAGGTGCCGCCCCACTCTGCCAAATAGCGGAGGAAGAAGGTCACGTCTGCGGTGTTGACTTCATTGTTCATATCACCGTCCACATTGGCGGCTCTCTTCACAAAGAGATCTTCATCGGAAACCTCGATGGTGCCTTCCAGCATCTCGATCAGCAGGATGGCATCCAGCAGTTCAACCTTGCCGTTGCCGTCTACATCACCGGGGGTGAACTTACCGTAGATTGCGGCATTGGCTTCAATCAAGCTATTGAATACATTTACATTCTCTGCCAAAGCATCCAGATCAGCTTTGGTTACAGCCTGCAGAACCTCAATGGTAGCCGGAGCTTCGGTATCCTCCTTCAGATCCGCAACAGAGCGGAAGCTGAGGGTGATATCCTCGGCAAGCTCATCAGCGGGAGTGCCATCTTTGCTGATGACCACCAAGCTGATCACGCCGGCCTCTACGGGGAGAAGCTGAACCAAATACTTATCGCTGGCGCTATAAGTCACATAGGTTAGCAGATCATGATCATATTCCAGAAGAGCGGTGTAGCCAACCAAGCCGCTATCACTCTTCACATCCACGCCCATCTGAACGGGCTTGCCTGCTTCATAGCCTTCGGCATTATAAGTCAGGGTGATGGGGGAACCGTCGGGAACCTCTCCTAAGGGCTCTTCCCACTCATAGCCGCAGACGGAGCAACGATAAATCATGGCTTCCTGACCATAATAGGTGGAATCCTGAACCTCAATCAAATAGCCGCTACAGGGAACATATACCTTATTGTCTGCACAGTTTTCATCGGTGAGGCAGATCACGCTATGAGTACCGTCGCCATGGCTGGTGATGGTCATTTCATGAGCGGTAAAGGTCATGGGCTTTGCAAAAACCAGCTCATCCCAATGGAAGGATTTTGCAGGATAGTTCTTACCGTCGCTGTCTACCCAAGCTTCCTTACGAAGAATCTGATAGGAAACCGCATCGGTAGCAATCACGCCATGAATATCGGTGTAATAAGCGGAAACATCCTCGCCGTTGACAAAGGTCATCTTCATGGGAAGTTTATATCCCTCTTCCAAGGCGATAACGCTGCCATCGGGAGCGATACCCCAATCCAGATAGGGAGTAGCGCCGGGCTCCGCTTCGTTTTTATTCATCAGCAGGATCGCTGCACCTAAACCGAAGGTGGGATCCACAGTAGTTACAGGAATATTTTGGGAGGTATTCTCTGCACGATAAAGAGCATTGGTTACAGTTGCATCGGTAACCACATTGGTGCCGGGAGAGTAAATGGTATCACCAGCGATGTTATAGAACAGGTTGGGCATGGGGATATTATCGTCGGTGGTGCTGGGATCGGTAGACAGATAGTTGGCACCTGCATAAACATGATCATAGGTCAGGCGCACGCTGCTGGCACCCTTGCGGGTAACGGTAATGGCAGCTGTGGGGGCTGTTTGGGCATTGGAGTACTCAACACCGCAGTTAAAGACCGCTACGTTATCAAAAATACCGACCTCATCATAGTTGGTGTTGTAAATCTCACCGACCAGAAGACCGCCGCCACCGCCGGTGGAACCGCTCTTACCCTTCAGCACGCTGTTTACAGCAATACAGTTGTGCAGCTCGATGGTACCCTTTGCACCCTGACGACCGCAGAACAAGCCGGTTGCCCAGATGCCGGTGGTATCCACCTCAAGGGTGTAATTGTACATGGTGCAGTTCACCATGTTCAAAGACTTGGTGTTGTTGTTGATCATGGCAACAAAGCCACCGTTGTAACCGCCGTACATACCATAGGAATAGCTATTGCGAATATGGCAGTTGATCATATCCACATGACGCTCTACGGTACGCAGGATCACGCCGGTATACTGGCTGGCATCATCACAGATAACTTCGGCGTTCTCAAAGGTCAGGTTCTGAATCACATTGACCTGACGACCATTGAAGAACGGACGGTCATCTTTATAATTATAAATGGTATGACCCAAACCGTCGAAGGTACAGTTCATTTCGGTTCTACCGTCTTGCGCAGGGTTAAAGTTCAAAAACTCCTCCGCAAAACTGTCACCGTAAGTAGAAATGTCCAGATCGTTTGCCAAATAAATGACATCCCCGTCCATATAATAGGTGGGGTGCGCAGCGGCATAGATCAACTCCTCGATCGTGGAGATCTTAAAGTTTTGGGCTGTGGAGCTGCCGCCGGTGGCTGCAGTAACGGGACTGACTTTGCTCAAGTCAATCGCTGCGCCGGTGGGCAACACAATAATAGCCATCATCGAAATGGCCATCAGCACTGCCATGAGAGCGGAAAGTAAATGCTTTCTCTTCAAGGTTCATTCCTCCCAAAGAATAGATTTGCCTTGTAATAATCGGGCAGAACCCCCATAAGGGGTGCAGAAAACAGGGAAAAGGCGACTTTTCCCCATAATTAAATTATTACAGTGTTAATTTTAACATTTATTAGGGTCAATGTGCATAGCCTCATGTGGTTTTTATCAAACACTTTGTGACTTTTGCAAAAACCACCTGATTTATTTCAATTCTTCCTCTAATTTTTTATAAGCCACCTTGCCCACCAGAGTCTTGGGCAGATCGGCTCGAAATTCCAACTGTCTGGGGCGGGCAAATCCCGAAACATAGGTCTTGCAGTAGGTCAGCAATTCCTCCTTCAGCGCCTCATCGGGAACAATTCCTGCCTTGGGCACCACAAAAGCCTTCACCATCTGCCCCCGCATCTCATCGGGGATGCCGATAACGCAGCTGAGCTGAACCTTAGGATGTCCGTCCAGCACATTTTCGATCTGCGAAGGATACACATTATATCCATTGGTCACAATCACCCGCTTGATCCGCTGGCGGAAATAGATAAATCCATCGGCATCCATTATTCCGAGATCACCGGTATGAAGCCAGGTTCGACCGTCGGCATGCACCTTTAAGGCATTCGCCGTCTCCTCAGGGCGGTTAAGATACCCCTGCATCACCGTGGGGCCGGTCAGACAGATCTCCCCTTCTTCTCCATAAGGCACCTCTTGGACGGTACCCACCTTGCAGATCGCATAGTCCATATCGGGGAAAGGCAAACCGATACTGCCCTCTCTTGCCTCCCCATCGGGGGTCAGGCAGGAGGCGGTGACACACTCGGTGGTTCCATAGCCCTCCCGAATGGGCACCAAAGAGCCTCGCTCTGCCAAAAAGGCATCCATTTTACGCTTGAGCTCCACCGAAAGACTGTCGCCTCCCGAAAAGACCCCCAGCAAAAAACTCAGATCCACACCATCCAGTTCCTTGGTGCGGGTCAGCGCCTCAAAAAGAGCGGGAACGCCGGCAATATAGTTCGGCTTTTCTCTTTTAATGAGTTTTGCATACTCCTTCACATTAAAGCGAGGCACCAGTACCGAGGAGGCGCCGCAGGCCAGTGCCGTGTGAACGCAGACGCCCAGCCCAAATCCATGAAACATGGGCATGGCCGCCAGCAATCGCTTGCCGGCTACCGGACGGTTACACATAGCGGCGGTTTGCAAAGCCAAGGCATTGAAATTGCCGTTGGTCAATAAAATCCCTTTATTCACCCCGGTGGTGCCGCCGGAAAAGAGGATCACCGCCCCGTCTTGCGCCGTCATGGGTTCTTTATGAGCCTCTTTTCCCAAGGCCAGAAAGTCCTTCCAGCAAAGGAGGTTTCGGGCCGGCTGCAACTTGGGAAACTTTCGCTTGATCCCCAAGCAATAGCCCACCTTTTTAATGCCGAAAAGGGCATCGTCGATATCGGTAATAAGAAGGCGCTTTAGAGGATATTCCTCCTGCACCTTCATGATCTTTTCATAAAATTGGTGCAACGTCACCAGGGTGGAGCTGTCCACCTCCGAAAGAAAATGCAGGATCTCTTTTTGAGCCGAAAGGGGATGAATCAGCGAGGCCACCGCCCCCAGTTCATTGAGGGCATAGAGGCAATAGACCGTTTGGGGAACGTTGGGCATGCAAAGGGTCACCCGATCCCCCTTGCGGATTCCCCATGCATAAAAAGCGGCGGCGGTTTTAGCGATTTTTTGGGCCATGGAGCCATAGGAAATGCTGCGACCCATAAAAGAAAGGGCTTCCCTTTGGGGCTCTTTGGCCGCATGGGCCAGCACCTGATCGCTCATAGAGCCGGCGGGATATTCAAGGTGATGGGGCACCGGGCCATAGTGCTTCAGCCAAGGTCTTTCCATGGGAATCTCCTTTCGGTGTAATCATAGTAGTAGTCTACCATTCTTTTGGGTAAAATGCAATTATTTTCTATTGACGAATCCTGCAAAAAAAGTCTATAATGAGGATATTAGGAGTGATTACAATGAACATTTATACCTCTGCCGCTCAGCTGATCGGCAATACTCCCTTGCTGGAGCTGACCCATCTGGAAAAAGAACTGGGTCTTTATGCAAAATTATTAGTCAAATTGGAGTCCTTTAACCCCGCCGGATCTGCCAAGGATCGAGTGGCATATGCCATGATCGAAGAAGCGGAAAAAGCCGGCAAACTGACCCCCGATACGGTGATCATTGAGCCCACCTCCGGCAATACCGGCATCGGCCTTGCGGCGGTGGCCGCTGCCAAGGGTTATCGGGTGATTATCGTGATGCCCGATACCATGTCGGAGGAGCGCCGCCGGCTGATTACCGCCTACGGTGCAGAATTGATTCTGACCCAAGGGTCAAAGGGCATGAAGGGTGCCATTGAAAAGGCGGAAGAACTGGCCGGAGCCCTTCCCTCTGCCTTTATTCCCGATCAATTCGGCAATCCTGCCAACCCCGCCGCCCACGAGGCCACCACCGGCCCCGAAATCTGGCAGGATACCGACGGTACGGTGGATCTTTTCGTGGCAGGAGTCGGCACCGGCGGCACCATCACCGGAGTGGGCAACTATCTCAAAAAGCAAAAGCCTTCGGTACAGATCATCGCCGTTGAGCCTGCTTCCTCCCCCTTGCTCTCTCAGGGCAAGGCCGGCCCCCATGGCCTCCAAGGCATCGGTGCCAATTTTATTCCCACCATCTTGGATCAGGAAATTTATGATGCTGTCGTCCCCGTCACGGAAGAAGAGGCCTATGCCGCCGGACGGTTGCTGGGGCAAAAAGAAGGAGTACTGGCCGGCATCTCCTCCGGTGCGGCTCTCCATGCCGCCATTGAGCTTGCCAAAAAGGAAGAGAATCAGGGCAAAACCATCGTTGCCCTGTTGCCCGACACCGGCGATCGGTATCTCTCTACCGCACTTTTCCAATAAAGGAGAATGGATAAATGCAACTAGTGTTATTAACAGCCTTGGGAGTCGGCGGCGCCACCGTTATCGGCGCCATCATCGGCTTTCTCTTTAAAAAAGCCTCCCATCGGTTCAGCGACATTGTGTTGGCCTTTGCCGCAGGAGTAATGCTGGCGGCGGCCGTTTTGGGACTGATCCTGCCGGCGGTGGAATACGGCGGCAAATGGGGGTTGCCGGTCACCGTTGTCGGTATCTTTACCGGAGCTCTTGCCCTAAACCTTATTGATAAACTGGTTCCTCATCTTCATAAATTAATGGACGATGGCAGCGAAGAACCTCATCAGGGCAACGCCAACTTAAGCAAGGTACTGCTTTTTGTGTCGGCCATTGCCATTCATAACCTGCCCGAAGGCATTGCCGCAGGGGTGGGCTTTGGCTCCGGCAATACGGCCGAGGCCTTGGTCATCGCCGGCGGTATTGCCCTGCAAAACATCCCCGAGGGCATGGTCATCATCGGCCCCATGCTGGCCGCAGGGGTAAAGCCCTCCAAGACCTTTTTCTGTGCAGCGCTGACCGGCGTGGTGGAGGTGCTGGGCACGCTGATCGGTTTTTTCGCCGTCAGTCTCTCCCAAGCCATTCTCCCCTTTGCTCTGGCCTTTGCCGGCGGCACCATGCTTTATGTGATCAGCGATGAAATGATCCCCGAAACCCATGCACACGGTAGCCAGCGAGGCGCCACCTACGCCCTTTTGGTCGGCTTTTGCGTTATGCTGATTTCCGATGTTTTACTAGGATGATTTTAGGAAAAGAAAAAGTCCTGCCTCACGGCAGGACTTTTTTTAATGGAATTGAATAAAGCCGTAGCTTTCCAAAATGCGGATGTATTGGGAAAGGCGCTCATAAAGAGGATGAGCCTTTTCTCCAAAATGAGCATCCACCTGCTCGCCCAGAGCAATGATGGTGGTCTCTCCGTCCAAAAGCGGCCAGAGAAAACTGCCCATTTCATCCAAATGAATATAGCTGACCTTAGGCTTTTTGAAGAAGATTTGGGCGATTTTATTGAAAACGCCCTTATTCTCCACCTGCAGCGTGATGATCCCCTGCTCATCCGCCGACCAGGAAAGATCGGGGCGGCGAAGGGGCTTTCGCTCCAGATAATTTTCATCTTTTTTCTGCTTTTTCATTATTTACTGCGCTTCTTCCAAAGGGTAAATTTCAACAGAGTCAGGATGACAACGGCAAACAGCACAAGGCCGCCAATGGAGGTAAAGGTTGCGGAAAGACCCAGCTTAGCCGAAAGATCCAGCATGGAATCCACGCCAAATACCGCCAGCAGAGCCAGCAGAATGCCCACCAAGCCTTCCCCGGCGATCATGCCGGAGCAGAAGAGGATGCCGTCGTTAACAATGGCCTTCTTCTCTTCTTCCTTTTTCTTCATCTTATCAAAGAACAGACGAACCAAGCCGCCTACCATAATGCAAGCGTTCAGCTGAACCGGCAGGTAGATACCGATGGCGAAGGGCAGCACGGGAAGACCGACCACCTCTGCAACGATAGCAATAAACACACCGATAAACACCAAGCCCCAAGGCAGGTTGCCGCCCATAACACCCTCAACGATCAACTTCATCAGGGTTGCCTGAGGAGCGGCCAACTGGTCGGAACCGAAGCCCCAAGCCTGATCCAGCAGATAAAGGGTACCGCCGATGGCCAAAGCGGCGGCCACAACGCCGATCACCTCGGAGATCTGCTGCTTTTTGGGGGTTGCGCCCAGCAGATAGCCGGTCTTCAGATCCTGAGAGGTATCACCGGCGATGGCGGAAACAATACAAATAATAGAGCCGATGGCAATGGCACTGCTCATGCCGGCATATCCGGCACTGCCGGTAACCTTCAGAATAAGGGTGGCCACCAGCAGAGTAGCGATAGCCATACCGGAAACGGGGTTGTTACTGCTGCCCACCAAGCCTACCATGCGGGAAGAAACGGTGGCAAAGAAGAAGCCGAAGATCACCACGATGAAAGCGCCCAGCAAGGACACGGGAATGGCAGGAACCAACCAAACCAGCAGGGTCAGCACCAAAATGGCCAGCAACACGATCTTCATGTTCAGATCCTTTTCGGTACGCACCTGAGAGGCGGCACCTGCGCCGGTCATGCTCTTCATAGCCCCGCCAAAGGTCTGCACGATCAGAGGCAGGGATTTAATCAGGCTGATGATCCCGCCTGCCGCCAGCGCACCGGCGCCGATATAGCGGATATAGGTGCCCCAAATGGCAGAAGCGCCGCCTGCGGCAAAGAGGTCCCCGATGGTCTCGGTGCCGGGAGCCAGAATGGTTGCCCCGCCAAAGAGAACGATCAGGGGAATCAATACCAACCAGCTGAGCACACCGCCGGCAAACATATACGAGGAAATGCGAGGACCACAGATATAGCCTACGCTCATTACAGCGGGGTAGATCTGGGTGCCGATCTCGCCGGCATAGCCTTTGATTTTAAAGGAAACCTCGCCGGAAACCAGCTTCAGACCGTCGATGATAAACTTAAAGAGTGCGGCAAAGCCCATACCGGCAAAGACGGTGGAGGCATTGGCGCCACCCTCTTCTCCTGCCAAAAGAACCTCGGCGCAAGCAGTGCCCTCGGGATAAGGCAGGGTGCCATGCTCTTTCACGATCAGAGCATTCCGCAAGGGAACCATGAAAAAGACGCCCAAAAGACCCCCAATCAAAGCGATCAAGGTGATCTCAATGAGGTTGGGCTTGTCCATCTTGCCTTCTGCGGCCCAAAGGAAGAGGGCAGGCAGAGTGAAGATGGCGCCGGCGGCCAGAGACTCACCGGCGGAACCGGCCGTCTGCACGATATTGCTTTCCAAAATAGAGTTTTTCCGCATCAACACACGGATCACGCCCATGGCGATTACCGCCGCAGGAATGGATGCCGATACGGTCATGCCCACCCGAAGACCCAGATAAGCATTGGCTGCGCCGAATACCACAGCAAGGATCACACCCATCACAATAGAGGTGACGGTCAGCTCAGGGGTGACCTTCTCTGCCGGAATATAAGGCTTAAACTTGTTCTTATTTTCCATAAGACTCTCCTATCCGCAGCAAATTGCTGCATTTTTTCACAGACCAAAACATTCTACCACATTAAAGCAATAAAAGCAAGTCGATTTTATCGACTTGCCGGACTGGCAAAAAAGGCACAGACCGCAGAAAAAAAGAAAAGACGGGATTTTAATACGATAGATCAACCGAAAAAATAAAATCGCCGCTTTTTCTCCCGACTCTTTCTAAGAAGGAAAATCCGCATCATAATGCGGATTTTAATGAAACTTTTTCTGCTTTTTGCCGATCCGCTCTCTACCGTACTCTTGTACGCCGACGAGAACGGATCGACGAAATCTGCACTCTTTTTTGAGAGTCTGCCGGTGTGTCAAAGCCTCCACAGGAGTTTTTGACGCACCGAGCAAGCCGATTTTATCGGCTTGCTTTTAAAAGCTGCAATAATATTCGGTAAACCCGCTCCAAAGAGGAGATGCTCAGCCGCTCCTGCACCGTATGCACATCATAAAGCTGAGGCCCGATGGCAATGCAATCCAGCCCCGGAAGCCCTGCGGCAAAGACACCGCATTCCAGCCCCGCATGGATGGCCTCCACCTTGGGTTCCTTTCCCATTACCGACCGATAGGTCTCCTTATAAAGTTCCTGCAAGGTGGAATCGCTTTTAAATTCCCAAGAGGGATAGCGACCAAAGGTGTTGATCCATTGGGCGGGGAAATGCGTTTTCAACTCTTCCTCTAAGGCCGTAAGACCGGCCTCTTTATTGCTTCTTAAGGCGAAATGCAAAAGAATGTCCTTCTCCTCGGTGGCGGTGATTCCCAGATTCAAGGAGGTTTCCACCAGCCCGTCGATCTCTTGGCTCATGGTCACCATTCCGTCCGGCGGATTTTGCAAGGCCGCCGCCAAAGCCTCCTTGGTGGCGGAGGCAAAAACGGAATAGTTTCCTTCCGCCCCCTCTTCTACCTGCAAAGAAAGGGCAGGCTCCTTCTCGGCGGCCTTGGCCAAGGGCTGCTCCAGCCCCTTTATTGCGGCCAAAAAGGCTTCCCGATGGACAACGCAAAACTCTGCCACACAGCGATTGGGAATGGCATTGGCTTTATCGCCGCTATTATAAGAGAGCACCTCTGCTCCCTCCAGTTCCAGCAGCATCCGACCCAAGCGGGCGGCATTGATCCGCCCCTTATGGATCTCGACTCCCGAATGACCGCCCTGCAGTCCTTGAAGGGTAACGGTGACTTTTTGGCCAACCATGGCGGTGCGCTCCACAGGGATGCGCACCTGAAAATCACTGCCGCCGGCGCAGGAGACGGTGACCGAATCATCCTCTTCTGCATCCAAATTGATCATTTTGCGCCCCTTCAACAGGGAGAAATCCAATTGAGATGCGCCGATCATGCCGATCTCCTCATCGGTGGTAAAGACTGCCTCCAAGGCGGGAGCGGGCAGATTTTTATCTTCCAAAATCGCCAGCACCATAGCCACGGCGATGCCATTATCGGCGCCCAAGGTGGTGCCACGGGCTTTCACAAAGTCCCCTTCCACATAAAGGTCCAAGCCGTCCTTTAAAAAATCGATGGTGCTCTCGGGGGTCTTCTGGCAAACCATATCCAGATGCCCCTGCAAAATCATCGGCGCCGCCTCTTCATAGCCTTTGGCGGCCTTTTTATAAATGATCACGTTATTGGCCGAGTCCCGCCGTGCCTCAAGGCCTTGCTTTTCGGCAAACTCCATGCAATAGGCAGAGATGGCCTCCATATTTTCTGAGCCATGGGGGATGGCAGAAAGTTCTTCAAAATAATGAAAGACCCGCTGAGGGTTCAAGTGCTCTAATTTCGACATAGAATTCCTCCGAAACTTGATGCTCATAGTATAGCACAAATCGGTACTTTTTTGCAAGGCTTGTTCATAGGCTTTATAAAAAAGGAGGGAGCATGATGAAAAAAATTCTTTTATCGGCAGGCAGCAACCTGCCGGTGCGATATATGGCGGCCTTAGCGGCGGCGGGAGGCGAGGGGATCCCTTGGAAAGAGGAAATGAGTCCTGCCGCCTTTGACGGGCTGATCCTCTGCGGCGGCGGAGATCCCGACCCTGCCCTCTTTCATCAGCCAAACAACGGCAGTTATGGAATCGACCCTGATCGGGATGCCCAAGACCTTTGGCTGACCCATGAATTTTTGCGAAGGAAAAAGCCCATTCTGGGCATCTGCCGAGGGCATCAACTGCTGAATGTGGCCTTTGGGGGCAGTCTTATCCAGCATCTTTCCACCGCTCAGCAACACATGGGTCTTTCCGGCGACCTTTGGCATCCCCTTCGCACAGAAGGCTTTTTGAAAAACCTCTATGGCACCACCCTTACCGCTAATAGTTGCCACCATCAAGGTCTTGACCGCTTGGGGCGAGGGCTCTCCCCCGCCGCTTTTTCATCCGATGGAGTGGTGGAGGCCATCGAACACCAAGAACTGCCGGTCTTTGGCGTGCAATTCCATCCCGAGCGAATGGAGGCGGGGACAAAACTGTTTCAATGGTTTTTGGAGCACTAAAAAAAGAGCCGATGGCTCTTTTTTTAGTGATGATAATTTTGCATCAGGTCGGTATAGTGCTTATATAGTTGCTCATAATGCCGATAGCGGCTATGGCTCAGTTTGCCCGCCTGATAATATTTTTCCGCCTGCTCCATGAGTTTTTTACGGCAGGCATGGGCTTGATCCTTATAATTATTCTGCAAAAACTGCTTCAGCTCGCTGAGGATAAAATCCAATTCCTTTTCCGCCTTGCTTTTAAAAAGACCCATCATTGATTTCGCTCCTTAGAAGGTTTTGCCGCCCCGTTGGTGGGGTTGATGGCGGGAGAATGCTTGGTGCCGGAAAGGCAGATCAACTCATAAGCGGTGGTGCCAATGCCGATTTTTTCCGCATGATCCACGCAGACCTTCCAATCGGTATCGGGATGGTTCAGGCGGAAACGATCGCTCTCATGGTCATGGTGATGGTGCTCCAGACTGCTGTTTTTCAAAATAGGCTGAGCGTTGCAAAGATCGGCGCAAGCCTGATCCAGCGCCACCGGATCAAAGGAGGCCAGCATTCCCACATTGGGGATAATGGGAGCATCATTTTCCGCATGGCAATCGCAGTTGGGGGAAACATCGCAGATCAGCGAAATATGAAAATGGGGTCTGCCCTGCAAAACCGCCTTGGAATATTCGGCGATCTTGCGGTTCATCTGATCGCAGGAGCTATCGTTGGTGGCAAAAATAGCATCGGTGGGACAGATGCCGATGCACCGCCCGCAGCCTACGCATTTTTCATGGTCGATGACTGCCTTGCCGGTGGCAAATTGGGGAGCATCATGGGCGCAGATTTTGGCGCAGGCCTTGCAGGCGATGCAACGCTTTTCCTGCACCTTGGGCTTGCCGTCGCTATGCATCTCCATTTTGCCTGCCCGAGAGCCACAGCCCATGCCGATATTTTTCAGCGCCCCGCCGAAGCCTGCCATTTCATGGCCTTTAAAATGGGTCAGTGAAATAAAGACATCTGCATCCATCACCGCTCTGCCGATTTTGGCAGAGGAGAGGACCTCTCCTTCGAGGGGAACCTCTACCTCATCGGTCCCCTTGAGGCCGTCGGCAATGATTACCTGACAGCCGGTGGTCAAAGGCGAGAATCCATTGGCATACGCCGTTTCCAGATGATCCAGCGCATTTTTGCGACTGCCCACATAAAGGGTATTGCAATCGGTCAAAAAGGGCTTGCCGCCCAACTCTCGCACCAGATCCGCCACCACTCTTGCATAGTTGGGGCGTAAAAAAGCCAGATTGCCGTATTCCCCGAAATGAAGCTTGATGGCAACAAACTTACGATCAAAATCAATTTCCTCCATGCCGGCCGTCTTACACAGGCGGCGGAGCTTTTGCAATAAATTCTCCCGATAATCGGCTCGAAAATCGGCGAAATAAACCTTAGAAGGATTCATGGGCATTCTCCTTTTACTTGATGTCATTATTCTATCATAAAAATCTTGAAGAAACAAGATTCCTGATATATAATGGATAAAAAAAGAGACAGGAGCGTACGGATGAACTATCGCATCGAACATGATTCCATGGGGGATATTCAGGTAGAAGCCTCTCGCAAATGGGGCGCTCAAACCCAGCGGAGCGTTGAAAATTTCAAAATCGGAACCGAGAAAATGCCCAAAGAGATCATTGCCGCCTTTGGGGTGTTGAAGCGTGCCTGTGCGGAAGTCAACGGTGCTTTGGGCAAGCTGGATTCTCAAAAAAGTGCCGCCATTCAAGCGGCCTGCGACGAGGTGCTCAGCGGCGCCTGCCCGGAGGAATTCCCCTTGGTGGTTTGGCAGACGGGGAGCGGCACCCAAAGCAATATGAATATGAATGAGGTGCTGGCTCATTTGGCCACCGAAAAAGGTTGCCCTGTCCACCCCAACGACCATGTGAATATGTCCCAAAGCTCCAATGATACCTTCCCCTCCGCCATGAGCATCGCCGCCGTAACGGCGCTGACCAAGGAACTGATTCCCGCCGTCTCTTACATGGAGGAGGAACTCTCCCGCTTAGAGCGGGAGCATGCGGGCATCATTAAAATCGGGCGCACCCATCTGCAGGACGCCACTCCCCTGACCTTCTCGCAAGAGATCAGCGGTTGGCGTGCCATGCTCACCGAAGCCAAAAAGATGCTGGAGCTTTCTCTCCCCGCCCTCTCTCAGCTTGCCATCGGAGGAACTGCTGTGGGCACCGGTCTCAATGCCCCTGCAGACTTTGGCCATCAGGTGGCCGAAGCCATCAGCCGCTTCACCGGCCTTTCCTTTACCTCCGCTCCCAATAAGTTCCATGCTCTCACCTCGAAGGATGCTTTTGTCTTTGCCCACGGTGCCATGAAGGCCTTGGCGGCCAATCTGATGAAAATTGCCAATGACATTCGCTGGCTGGCCTCCGGCCCTCGCTGCGGGCTTTCGGAGATCACCATTCCCGAAAATGAGCCCGGCAGCTCCATTATGCCCGGCAAGGTCAATCCCACCCAATGCGAGGCGGTAACCATGGTGGCAGTGCAGGTGATGGGCAACGATACGGCGGTGGGTATGGCCGCCTCCCAAGGCAATTTCCAGCTGAATGTGTTTATGCCGGTCTGCGCCTATAACTTTTTGCAATCAGCTCGGCTTTTGACCGATTGTATCCGTTCCTTTACCGATCATTGTCTCAAGGGCTTAAAAGCCAATGAGGCAAGAATGAACGAGCTTTTAAATCGCTCCTTAATGCTGGTGACCTGCCTTTCTCCCAAAATCGGCTATGAGGCGGCGGCAGAAATCGCTAAAACCGCTCATCAGCAAGGGCTTACCTTAAAAGAAGCCGCCCTTGCAAGCGGCAAACTGACCGAAGCCGAATTCGATCAACTGGTAGACCCGAAGAAAATGGTATAAAGTATAATAAAAAGCACCCGCAAGGGGTGCTTTTTGTTTTTTTAGTCTTTTTTGTAGCCGATATTCTTCTCCTTAGTGGGATCAAAAGTCAGGTTACAGATGGAAGCAACCAGACCGTAGATGCCAAAGGTGATCATGGTCAAAAAGATGTATCCGCCGGTTCTTGAGGTATAGCCTTGGGGTTTCAGGGAAGAATGATTAATAATGATGCTTCCAATCCAGCCCAAGAAAAAGGTCAGTAAGAACCGTACAAGGTTTTTGTTCTCCATGAAATCTCTCTCCTTTCTCAAATCATGCTCGTTATATAGAGTATATAAATTGTACTCTTTTTATCGATAATTGTCAATACTTCGAGCACATTTTACAATGATATTGTGAAAATAATAGAAGGAATGATGATCGTTGATTTCTTATGAACCCTTTTATCAAACATTAAAGGAAAAAGGGATTTCCACCTACAAGCTTATACACCACTACGGCATCAGCCGTAGTTTGCTGGACCGGTTAAAGCACAACCGCCCCATCAGCACCGTTACGCTGAATGACCTGTGCACAATTTTATCCTGTAATGTAGACGGAATTTTAACCTTTACTCCGGACGAGTAACAAATTAAAAAGCACCCTTCAGGGAGACGCTTCGTAAGGAAGTTGTCTCCCGTTTTCTTTTTATATAAAAAAGACACTTTCGGTTTGAAAGTGTCATAGTGGGTTACATACTTTAAAGTATATATAAAAGTTCCTTGCCGAGAATAAAAAACCTTTTTCGGTAGGTTTAAGTGATATTGCAAACCACCGTTTGCAGTGATATTTTGCCTTACGGCAAAGTGATATAAAAGCTGATGGCTTTTGTGATATTATATTCGCCCCAAAACTCGGCGAAGCCGAATATCACACGGCGTAAGCCGTATATCACTGCGAAGCAATATCACTCGCCGCAGGCGAATATAACTGCGGCACCTTCCTTACGGAGGATGCCGCCAAGGGGTGCTTTTTTTATGCAATCCCGGGAACGGTGCGCTCTCGGCTTTTGCCGGCGGCTTCGGGCCGCTTGCGGCAAAACCATCGTGCTCCCGACTCCGCAGTTCTCCATTGCTGACCCGCAATGGAGCCTGCTTCGACTGAACCGTCATTGCTTCGCAATGCGCCTCTCCCCGCAGGGGCACCAAATAAAAAAGCACCCACAAGGGGTGCTTTTTTATTTGGTGCCGGTGACCGGGATCGAACCGGTACGGGTATTTCTACCCACGGGATTTTAAGTCCCGGGCGTCTGCCAGTTCCGCCACACCGGCGGCACTTTGAAAGTTTAGCACAAAGAAATGGATTTGTCAATTGATTTCCTTGATATTTATCAGTTCGATCGATCGGCAGGTCTTGGTCTTTTCGTCGATTTCTGCCAGAATGCCGTTGATCATATAAGGGGCATCTCCATCGGTGATCTTCATGCGATTTTCGGGGTCCACAAAATTATGAACACAGGGCTCCAGCCCTTTTCCCAAGATACTGTGCTGAGAGCCGCACATGCCCAGATCGGTGATATAGCCGGTCCCCTTTGGGAGAATGGTGGCATCATTGGTCTGCACATGGGTGTGTGTTCCCAATACCAAAGCTACCCGTCCATCGGCATGGCGACCCAAAGCCTGCTTTTCGGCGGTGGCCTCAGCATGAAAATCCACCACGGTAATATCCCGAGGAGAGCCGTTTTTCAGCAGATGATCCAGCACTTGAAAGGGATTTTCGCAAGGGTTCATATAAAGGGTTCCCTGCAGGGAGATCACCCGAAGATCATACGCTCCCAGATCCAGCCGACATTCTCCATGACCAAAAGGGTCTCCCGGCCAGTTGGCAGGGCGAAGCAAAAAGGCTTGCTCTTCATGGAGCTCTTTGGCCTCTTTTCGATGAAAAGAATGGTTTCCGCCGGTGATCACATCGGCGCCCAATGCAAAAAGATCCTCCACCGTGCGGCGGTCTACTCCATTGCCGATGGCGCCGTTTTCCCCATTGATGATGATGCAATCGGGGCGATATTTTTGCTTCAATCCGGGCAGTCGCTTTTTCAGCGCAAGCCTGCCGCCTGCGGAGACCACATCTCCCAAGCATAAAATTCTCATAAAGGATTCTCACTTTCTAAAAAAGGAGGAATAAAGCTTTCTTTAGCGGTTTCTCCCTCTTGAATATAGGCATAAGAAAAAGAAAGGGTGCGAGCGTAGGTCACCACCGTTTCATAGGCTGCTTGCTCCAGCGGCTTTTGCAAAAGGGGCGGTAAATGCTCCCCCACAGGGGTATATTGATTCATCAGGCTGACGATGATCCCATCCCCAAAGGTCTCTTTTAAATACTTTAGGTTCATCATAGCCTCATGCTCCATGCCGGGCAATACCAGCAGGCGAACGATCACCCCTTTTTGGAGCATCCCCTCCTCATCGAATCGAGGCGGACCCACCTGCTCCACCATAGCAGAAAGTGCCGCTCTTGCCACCTCGGGATAATCGGCGGCGGCGCTATAGGCCTTGGCAGAAGCATCCTCTTCATATTTTAGGTCGGTCAGGTAAATATCCACCGTATCCTTTAAAAATTCAATGGCCTCTACCCGCTCATAGCCACCGGTATTATACACCACCGGCAACCGTCCGCCCCCTTGGCGATAAAGAGCCACGCTCTCAGCGATGGGGAGGGCAAAATGAGTGGGGGTCACCAAATTAATATTATGAGCGCCCTCTTTCTCCAAGCGAGCAAAGATTTCTGCCAGCGCCGAGGGACGAACCACCTTGCCCACCTTGCCACGGCTGATCTGCTGATTTTGGCAGTAGATACACCCCAAATTACAGCCGGTGAAAAAGACCGTCCCCGACCCCCTTTTGCCGGAGAGGGGCGGCTCCTCCCAAAAATGAAGGGCGGCTCTTGCAATGCGCATTTCATGAGTGGAGCGGCAAAGCCCCACCTCTTTGGTGCGATCCACTCCGCAAAGGCGGGGGCAAAGATTACACTTTTTTAGGCTTAACATTTAACAGAATCACTCCGAACAATACCAACAGGATCCCCACTACGCTCCAGAAGGGCGGAAATTGCTTCAGCACCACAGCGCCCAGCACCGCCGCCACCACCGGTTCCAAGGAGGCCATCACCGAGGCTTTTCCCGCCTCCAGCCCCGAAAGACCCAAGGTATAGAATACATAAGCCAAAATGGCCGTTACGATCCCCATCAAAAGCACCACACCCCAAGCCATCCAACCGCCGGCTTGCAGCTTTACCACCGTCTGCGGCAGATCGGCAAAGGGCAGCACTCCCAAAAGGGAGAACCAAAAGGTATAAAGAACAATGGTAAAGGAATGATAGCCACGGTTCATGGCAAAGCGGCTGAAGATACTGTAAAAGGCGTAGCCAATGGCGGAAAGGACGCCGGTTCCCAGCGCCGAGAGGGGCACTGAGGCGCCTCGAAGGTCGCTGACCAGCACACAGCCCAAAAAGGCAATGCCGCAGGCAAGGGCTTTGCGCCAAGTGATTTTTTCTTTGAACAAAACCGCCGACAACAGCACCACGATCACCGGTGCCGCATATAAAAGCACCGCTGCCACCGCCATGGAGGAGGCCACAATGGTGCGAAAATAGCAATAACTGAACATGGCGATGGAAAGCATTCCCGTGCCCATAAAGCACCAAAGATCTCTTAAGCGCACCCGAAAGACATCGGGCTTTAAAATCCCCAGCACCGCCGGCAGTAAAGTCGCTGCCACCAGCACCCGCAGGGCCACCACGTCCATGGAACCAAGACCCAGCCCGTCGAAATATTCCACAAACAGCCCCATGGTTCCCCATAAAGCCGCCGCCAGCAACACAAAGGCGGTTGCCCAATACTTATTCTTCATCCTTTTTCCCTTTACTGATAAAAACGACTTATCATATATTCTCATTTTTTATGGAATCTCTTGATCAAACGAATGATGCCCCAGACGATCAGCCCTATCACCGCCGCCGCAACTGCACCAATGGCCACCACGATCTCAGAATCCATCGTTTCCAAAACCGCCCGCCCAAAAAACAGGCGCACCAAGCCAATGCCCAAAAGACCCAGGGGCACGCAAAGCGCAAGAAGCAACAATTTTAAATGAAACTCCTCCAACGCCTCTCGATTTAATTGAATTTTTTCCTTTTTCATGATACTATTCCCTTCTGCGTTTAGCAGTAGTTACAGAAGCGATGAGTTTTCTTCTTATGGTTCCACATTTGTTTGTTAAGGATTTATACGTAATTCCATCAATCGCATGAACGTTGAAGAGGATTTCAAGCCAATACTCTGTTTCGTAGCATTCTTTAAGAGCGATTTCCATTTTGTTGATAAAATCCGCATCACTTTGAGCATATTTTGCTTCGTGTGAATTTGCACCTATTGAAGAACATGAACGGAGTAGTTGGTTAACAAATACGGATCTGCCTTTAATGTTATCACATATTGCCGTTATCTCAACAGTAAGTTCAACTGCTAATTCTTTAATTGTTTTATTTTCCATGACGATTCCTTCCTGCGATATATTTTGCTTTTGCAAAATGCGATATAACGTCGCTTTGCGCCGTTGCGATATAGGCTTATTTCACTCGCCTGCGATATGATATAAATTCACGTGCCGCAAGGCACATATCGCACCGCAGGTATATCGCATGCTTTAGCATATATCGCAAATTCCGCAAGGAATTTATATCACTGCTGTGTGCGACAAAGCAGCACACAGCACTCCACATGATGGGTGCGGGGGAATAAATCCACGGGAGTAACATTTTTGATCTCATAATCTTCCGCCAATACCTTCAGATCTCTTGCCAAAGTGGCGCTGTTGCAGGAAACATACACCAGCTTTTCCGGTGCCATCTCTCGGATGGCCTCCAAGGTCTGAACATCGCAGCCCTTGCGGGGAGGATCCACCACAATGCAATCAAATTTCTTGCCCTCTTGGGCAAAGCGGGCGGCGGCTTCTTTAGCGTCGGCGCAAAAGAATTCGGCATTGGTAATGCCGTTGAGTTTTGCATTCTCCTTGGCATTCTCAATGGCTTCGGGCACAATCTCCACCCCTATGAGCTCTTTTACCTGCTCTGCCATGGAAAGGCCGATGGTGCCGATGCCGCAATAGAGATCCAAAAGACGCTCCTTACCGGAAAGCTCCAGCAATTCCATCACCTTGCTATAAAGCACCTGGGTTTGGGCCCGATTGACCTGATAAAAGGCTTTGGGCGAAATGCGATAGCGCTTACCCAAAAGCAGATCCTCGATATAGCCCTCGCCCAGCACCGTTTCGGTTCTCTGACCCAACACCACATTGGTATTGCGATCGTTATAGTTGATACAAACGGTTTTGACCATGGGAAAGGCTTTGGCCATCTCTTGGGCAAACGGCTTCTTTTTGGAAAAGTCCTTGCCATTGACCACCAAGCAGACCATCACCTGACCGGTGCCTGCCCCCATCCGCAGATAAAGATGCCGCACCAGACCGGTATAGCCCATCTCCTCATAGGCAGGGATCCCCTCTTTTTTCATAAAGGCCAGCGTCCACTCCAGCAGGTCATTAAAAAGGGCAGGCTGAATACTGCAAGGAGCACCGCTGACCACTCCATGACTGCCGGCGGCATAAAAACCGCCCTGAGGCTCGCCCTTGATTTGGCGAATGGGGAATTGCGCCTTATTGCGATATTCCTTTTGGCTCTTGGCCGCCAAAATGGGCGAAAGCTCTGCCTCTATGCCGCCGATCCGCTTTAGGTGATTGACCACCCGATGGGCCTTTAAGCGGACTTCTTCCTCATAGGAAAGATGCCAAAAGGCGCACCCGCCGCAACGGCGTGCCAAAGCGCACTCCGGCTCCACACGGCAGGGAGCGGTCTTTAAAAAGCGGAGCACCTTGCCATAGCCAAAGGATTTCCCCGCCTTCACCACCAGCACTTCGGCCTCCTCCCCTGCCACGGTACCGGGGATAAACAATACATATCCCTCATGGCGGGCAACGCCAAAGCCCTCATCGGTATAATCTTCGATTTTTACGATTACTTTTTCATTCTTTTTCATACTTGCTATTTTATCACACTCTTATTTTAAGTGCAACAGTTTACAAATTCTTAATTTACAACCTCTCATTTAAATGATATACTAAGAAAAGAAACCAACAAAGGAGATTATTTCCTCAATGAAACGACTCATTACTTCCTGCCTGATTCTTTTACTCAGCCTGACCATGATCACCGGCTGTCAAAAAGAAAAAGACCCTGCCGAAAACTATGCCATTAAGGTGGGGGGTCTTTTAGTCAGCGATGCGGAATATTCCCGCCTGATCCAAGAACTGCGAGCCGGCTATCTTTCCAATACCGACGAGGAGGATTCCAAGGAATTCTGGGCCTCTTATGTGGATGAAGATACCACCCTCTCCCAATTTATTACCGATTTTGCCTGTGAGCAGTTGACCAACGAAAAGCTCTATATTCTGCAATTTGAAAAATTGGGACTTTCCCTCACCGCCGAAGAGGAGCAAGCCTTGCGCAAATCCTTGGAGGCAGAGGTAACGGAAGCGGGCGGCATGTCGGCCTTTCAGGCCTCCTTGGCCGAAAGCGGCTATACCTATGAGGAGTATGAAGGAGTGGCCATTGCCCGCCTGAAAAAGGAGAAGGTGATCGATTATTATTTCGGCGCCGAGGGCAAGGAGAAAAAGACCAGCGAACAGGATATCAAGGATTGGTATAATGTTCATAATGCATATCTTCATGCCATTCTCTTTATGCGAATCGACTCCGCCACCGGCGAAAAACTCACCGATGCAGAGCAGCAAACCTCCAAAACCAATGCGCAAACGGCTTATGATTCCGCTGTACGGGAGAGCGTGAAAGACTATTTCGATGAAATCGCCGGCATTTATAGCGATCAATCCAATGTGCAATCGGGAAACTTTTTGGTCAGCGATTCGGGGCAGACCGATGCCATCACCCAGCAAGCATTGAAGCTGAAATTCGGCGAGGTGGCGCTGGTGGAGACCGATAATTATTATGCTGTGCTCAAGCGGTACGACGGCACCGCCGATGATCTTTTCACCAAAGAACTGCGCAATAAAACCTTAGAGACGATTCGCAGTGAGGCGCTGGATGCGCTTCTTGCTCAATGGAACACCGATTTCGGCGTGACCGTTCATCAAGAATCCATCGATCGCTACACTCCGGAATCTTTTGTGGCCAAAAAATAATTTTTTAAAAACCGGTTAAACTACCCTTATGATACGAATTGCTTTTTTTGATACAAAACCCTATGACCGCCCCTCCTTTGAACGCTACGGCAAGGAGCGGGGGATCACCTTTAAATTTTACGAAACCAAGCTCACCGAGGACACCGCCTCCTTGGCAAGCGGATGCCAGGGCGTTTGCGTTTTTGTGAACGATACGGTCAATGCCTCGGTCATCGACCGCCTGCTGGAGCAGGGGGTTCAATTAATCGCCCTGCGGTGCGCCGGCTACAATAATGTGGATCTTTCCTATGCCAAGGGCAAGCTGCCGGTCTTTCATGTGCCCGCCTATTCCCCTTATGCGGTGGCGGAGCATACCATGGCCATGCTGCTGACCTCGGTGCGCCGCATTCATAAAGCCTATCTGCGCACAAGAGATTTCAATTTCAGCCTGCATAATTTTACCGGCTTTGATCTGCACGGCAAAACCGTCGGGGTCATCGGCACCGGCAAGATCGGCTGTTGCTTTATTGATATTTGCAAGGGCTTTGGCATGAAGGTTTTGGCCTACGATAAGTACCCTAAAGAGCTGGAGGGAGTCACCTATACCGACCTTTCCACCCTTCTTGCTCAAAGCGATATTATCTCGCTCCATTGCCCCTTGACCAAAGAAACCGACCATCTGATCAATGAAGAAGCCCTTGGCCAGATGAAAAAAAGCGCCATAATCCTCAATACCTCCCGGGGGGCGCTGATCGATGCGGAAGCCCTTCTGGCGGCCATTAAGGAGCGGCGGATCGGCGGAGCGTGTCTGGATGTATATGAAGAGGAATCGGAACTCTTTTTCGAGGATTACTCCGGCCATATTATGGCCGACGACACCTTGGCTCGGCTGATCTCCATGCCCAATGTTTTAGTGACCTCCCATCAAGCCTTTTTAACAGAAGAGGCGCTGGATAATATTGCCGAAACCACCGTCGCCAATATCATCGGCTATCTGCAAGAAGGAGCCACCGACAATCAAATTCAACGATAAAAAGAAAAACCGTGATGCTTTGGCCAAGTGTTCTTAAGAACACTTGGCCAGTTTTATTCGCCCCCCGGGCGAGTTATATTGCTTCGCAGTTATATTCGGCTAACGCCGAGTGTTATTGCCTACGGCAGTTTTAGAGCGAATAAAATACCACTAAAACCGCAAGGTTTTAATACCACTTGACCGAAAGGTCAAATATAACTGTGAGACTAAGTCTCACAATATCACTTCTTTTGAGATGAGTTGAAAGGATTTTAGGTTCCCCTAACAAGTGGAAGTTGCCGTACAAATGTCCTGCTTGTTACGGTATGAGACAAAAAAACTGTGCAGATTATTTCTGCACAGTTTTTTACTATCTTTAGCAACCCAATGCTTTGCATCACGGTTTTATTCATTAGGTTGGAAAATCCCGCAACTTCCCGCTATAAACGGTGGTTGCACCGGGGAGGGTGCTGAAATGATAGGGATGAATGATGGGCTTTAAAAGCTCTGCTCCCTCAATGCCATGGCCTTTGAGAATATCCCGCACAAACTCGGAGCAATAATACCGATTGGTGCCGGAAACGGGAATATGAAATGCCGCTAAAATCAGCCCCCAATAATTATAATGATATTCAGTGGGATGAGCCAGCATCTCCTGCAAGTGATCATAAATCGCTTGGTATTTTTCTTCGCTGACCGTCAGCGCCAGCACCTGCACTTGGGTCTCGGAAAACCGCTTAAAGGTGCCAAAATCCTTGGATTCAGTCACAAACCCGCCCCAGAAAGGATTGTAAGGATTCTTTCGGCCGAAGGAATACATGCGGCTCAAATCATCCTGGAGGCTTAAGGAGGCATGGTTATATTCCTTGTGGGTGACCAGTTTTAAAAACCGAGACAGCACGGTGCCGGTTTGGCTCATCACAATATAGATCTTTTTATCTGCCATACCCATTCCTCCTTTCCCTAAAACCCGAACCTTGTTTTTCCCATTATACTAGAATTCGGCAACAATTGCAAGATAAACAGGTCAAATTAAGGGCTTTTAATCCCGCACCGCCGTATAAAACGCTCTGCCGAAGGCCCCTTTACAACGATATACCTCATAAGAGTCGCCCACCTGGTAAGAGTAATAGTCCTCTCGGGACACCTCCAACTCATATTCCTTTCCGTTGAGCGTCAGAGACAACTCATAAGAGTCCGGTCCTCGTCTGTGAATATAAGAATTATGCCCCACCACCGTGCCCTCCATAAGAACAGGCTCGGAAAAATCCAGCACATAGTTAAGATGTCCGCCTGCCGGCAAGAAAAACAACACAAGGACAAACCAAAAACAACCAATGATTTGCAAAAACGGCTTCTTCTCTCTGCGGCGCTCCCAAAAAGTCCAAAGAGCAACCACCACCGCCAAAAGAGCGCTTAAGAAAATAGCCCCAAAAAACACAAGCCCAAAAAGATCGCCTTCCACATAGGTGTATTGATCCATGATGGTCATCTGCTTCATTCCGTAAAGAGACAAACACCCAAGGGACACCACTTCAAGACCCTCGCCCTGCCCTTTAACGATCTTACGACGAAACAGGATCAACCCATCCACCAAAAGAATGCCGATCCCCACCAGCTCCATAAGCAATGCCGTTCGCTCTCCGATTCCCCAATAGCCTGCCCAGACCACCCCGCAAAAAGCCGTCATCACCACACGACAGTTCCAAGAAAAATGGGGAATGTTGAACCAAGCCATATAAAGAATCATCCCTGTATAGATGCCCCGCAGGCTTACATCCACCCAAAAAGAAGAAAGATTCAGCACCGTTGCTGTTAACTGCTGAAAATCCAAAAAACAGAGTATGCCAAAAGCGGCGATAAAAAACAACGGCCATTGTTTTTTCAATAGATCCTTTTTTTTCAAACGGTTTCCCTCCCCTAAGCCACAAAACCGCCTATAAGGCGGTTTTAGTTTTTATAAAATCGTTGCAGGTCTGCCTTGGAAGAATTGAATGACGCTGGGATCCTCTTCCATCACAAACTGCTCCACGCCCTCAATGCTGAAGGGCTTCATATTGGTGAAATGATAGAGAAATCGCTGGGCATAGGCCATATCCCCTTCGGTGCGGGGATGGACCGAGCGGGTGAATTTTTCCAAAAAGGAAATCATATCGGTGCGCACCTTGGTGCTGGACAGAGGCAGATAGATAAACTGCAGCTCTTTGGTGGCTTCGTTATAATAGACCTCATGGAGATCCATCATCAGATAATGAATGGGCAGACCATTGACCTGCAGACTTCTGACCGCCATCACAAACTGCTCCAGAATCATTAAAAAATCCTGCTTGGTAATGGGGCGGATCAGCCGCTCCGACAGGCGAATGCCGGTAAACCCTTTATAGCCAAGGTCGGTGGGGGTCAAAAGAGCCGGTCTTAAAAATCCCCGCAAGCGGGTCTTGGCAAAGCGAGCCAATTCGGCCTTATCCAACTCCTCGCCGGCCACCAGCCGAACCCGAACCAATAAATTTTCATCTTTTACTTTTGATTGAAACAGCATCAGGCTTCTCCTTTTAAATATGCAATGGCTTGGGAAAGATCGGAAATCTCTGCAAACATCAGATCCTTCACTTGAGTAAGAGGCGCCAGATCCGGCACCCCAAAGCATTTCATGCCGGCGGCATGAGCAGAGCGAATCCCATTGGCCGAATCCTCAAAGGCATAACACTCCTTGGGATCTGCGCCGATTTTTGCGGCAGCCAACGCATAAATATCCGGCGCCGGCTTGCCCCGATTCACCATATCGCCGCCCACAATGGCTTTGAAATAATTTGTTGCGCCCAATGCGCCCATATAGGCCAAAACATCCTCGGTATCCGAGCCGGAGGCCACCGCCATGGGGACACCCTTTTCTTTTAAAAAGTCCAGCAGCTCCTTCGCTCCCTTTTTAAAGGTGGGCACCTGATGGGCACTCACATAGGAATAGACCTTATTCTTAAACTGTTCCAAATCCACAGAAGGATGCCGCTCCTTCAAAAAAGCCATCCAACCGGCTTCATTCATCCCGCAAACCATGGGCAGATATCGGCCCCAGCCGGAAAAGCCCAGCTCTTGGCCAAAAAGCTCCCATGCGGTAACATAGATCTGCTGGGTATCCAGCAGAGTTCCATCCATATCAAAAATAACGCTATACATCGATGTTCACCTTATATAAATAAAATCGCCAACGCCACCAAAAAGGTAACACCACTGGCGCCCATACACACCCAATACATCCAGCGAATGCTGGTGGAAAGATGGGGAATAAACCGCTCCTTCAAGCTATCCTCGATGGCCTTTTGCGACACCGAAGGATCCTTGGCGACGCAACGCTCCAACCACTCTGCCCGCTCCTTTTCTAAGCGAACCAACTGCTGCTTATCGGCATTCTTCCGCTTTTTCAGGCGGCGCAGGGCTTTATGTGCCTTCAGCAAGGCCCTATACTCCTCATGGGTGCGACGGAACTCCAGATCATAATACTTAAAGACATCATCCTCATTATGAAAAACACCCAAGGCAAACCCTTTTGCCCGCCCATTTTCTTGCATGGGCTCGGAAAGGCCGCAATCCTGCTCAAATTGGCTGATGACCCATTGGCTTTGCTTTACATCAAATTTATTGCGCCGATCAATGAGATAAAAGATCACCGATACCACGCCCATAAAGATGGAAACCAAGGCCGAGGCAAGCGTATATTCCGCCAAAAGACTGCCGTAAAGAGCCAGTCCTGCCGCAAACACCGCAATGAAATAATTGATCATGGTGGTTCGCTGCTCAGCGTGATAATAGAAATAAGAGCAAGCCTGCCCGTAAAACTTTTCGATGGGGATCTGACCCTTGAGAGGAGTCTGTTGGTTCTGATCCATGCGCTCTGCACCCTCCGTTTATGTAATATCTTTATTGTATCACTCTTGGCCCGAGAACACAAGATTAAAAAAGAAATCCGCCGAAACAACGTTTGGCGGATTGTCAAAACCAATATTATCTTTTTTTAAAACGGGGGATGATTTTCAACACAACACCCAACACGCCATAAAGAATGCTCAGCCCAATGAGAACCCAAGCGATGGGGTTTTTGGCATTGGTTTCGGCAATGAGAATCAGCCCCACCAGCAGCCCGATCAGCAGAATCAGCGCAATGGTAAGGCAGATGGAGCCCACTCTTTTTTCGCCTCTTCCGAAAGCTCTTTTTCGGGCACAAATGCAGTAGAAACCCTTCCCCGAACAGTTCAAAAAAACACCTCGATGATGATCTCTACAATAAAATCCATTCGGCACCTCTTATTTCTTGCGCGCGAATAAATAATAGGTCTTGGTCTCCTCGTCCACCACCGCTGCCTTACAATAAAGATAAGGGGCAAACTCGGTGCGCACCTTCCCCTCCCGCCCGGGGATGGTAAACTTGGTATCGGAATAGGACGGGTCTAAAATGCAAAACTCTCCATCCGCTACGCCGATGAGGGCGATAAAATGACCCCGACGGGTAAAGAGTCCCACCCGATCTTCCCCATCTCCCGCAACAAGGGCAGCGATCATCCCCCCTGCCTGCAGGTGGGCAATGGCCTTGGAAAGATCCTCGGTCGCTTCATAGGTGAGGCCAAATTTTTCTGCCGCCATCGGCCCGAAAAGGGCCATATCGGTACCCGTATCATGGTTGGCATTGCAAGCGATGGCCATTTCTACTGCCTCAGCAGGATCCAGCGTTTGGGTGGTCAATAAATCCACGATCATGGCCACCGTACAAAGGCCGCATCCGGAGGTTGCAACCGTTTTCAAATGCCCCGGCACCCCGTTGCTTTCTTTGGTGTGTACATAGGGAATATGGGGATAATCTGTTTGACAAATATACTTCATTTTAATCTCCAATCATAACGACAGCAGCACCGCCGCAATGGCGCCGAAGCCCAGCCCCAGCCATTGCCGCAAAGAAAGCCGCTCTTTTAATATCAGCCACGAAGCCACCGCATTGATTCCAATGCTCCCCACCGCCAAGACCGGATAGATCAGGCTGGAAGACAGGGAGCTCCTTACCAACAGGAGCACCACAAAATTATGCAGTACGTTCAGCCCACCGCCGGCCACCGGCAGCCAGCCGCTCTTTTTCAACAGGGCGACGGGCTTTTGGGGCCGCTCCATCAAATAACGGACCAGGCTGATCACCGTGGACAGAACAAGGGCAAAAAACATCATCATATTGCCGTACTGCCCCTCATAGGCCAGCTGCTGTGCTCTACCGGCAATGGCACAGGTGGCATTAAACAAAAAGCCGCAAAAAGCAAAGAAAAACCACTTTAAGGTAATTTTTTCGCCCTTGCCCTTTTGCACCAAAATGAGCACCAGGGCCACCACCACCAGCAAAAGCCCCAGCCCCACCGTAAAATTCCAAGGGGCGTTCCAAAAAAAGATCCCCCACAGGGCGGTGGCGATCAGCGCCAGCTGTAAAAACAAATTGCTTAGGGAAACAGGGCCGCACCGTGCGGCCATTAAGGACATAATATTAGCCCCGGTAAAGCCGATGCAAAAGATCAGCGAATAAAGCAGCACCCCCGGCTCAAAGCCCGGCTGCAGCCCGTAAAGAATGGCCCAGCCCACGGTGGCGGTGATCATATAAATCAATGTGTAAAAAGGAACAGCGCCACGCTGCTCCCCATTTTTGCGGGAATAAAACCCGCCCAAAAAGCTGCTTACGGCAATGCTGAGAAAGCCGACAATCAGCACAAAATAATCCATCATTGTTTTTTAAATACCTTATAAAAATGCGTGATATTCAGATCCTCCGGCATATCCAGACCGTGGGAGCCGCTTTGATCGTCGATCTCGTGACAGCCGTGGTCCATGGCAAAGCCCACCAAGGAATTATGACTCGTCCAATGCTCCTTGATCATCTCGGCAAACATGGCATAGGTATGGCAGTTGGCTCGGATTTCCGAAAGGGCGGCCACACTCTCGGGGCCGTTTTTATGCATTTTGGTATCGTAGTTGCCGTTGTATACCACATAAAAATCATGCTGGTCTTTCAGGATCAGCTCTGCCGCCTTGGCATTGACCTGATCCAGCGTGTCAAAGCAATAATAATCCATCTCCCGTTCCAGATAGATGCGGGAAAGACTGGAGTTTCCATAGGCCAGAATCACCGGCTTTTTTCCTGCCCGCAAAAGGGCATCAAAAAGGGTATCAATGGTGATCACCGGCTTTTCATACTTTTGAATGCCATGCACCGACGGTTGAGCACCGGTATACATGGTGCCAAAGCATACCGGCGTTACCGAAGGCATCACCGTCTGCATAGGCAGCTTCAAATCCACCAAGGGCTCTGCATCCTCAAAGAGGGCAGGGTATTTTTCATACAGCCAT
Organism: Eubacteriales bacterium; assembly: GCA_045539335.1. GTDB lineage: Bacteria > Bacillota > Clostridia > Oscillospirales > QAKW01 > QAKW01. The sequence goes on along the minus strand of JAZQFD010000037.1, from coordinate 6,233 downwards.
TGGCCAATGGCATCGGGATTATACATGAAGATGCGATCCACCTTCTCCCCGCCCAAGGCTTCCTCGATATAGGCGGCAAGGGTTTCATTCTTCTCTGCCGCCTCCTTGGGGGCAGGTACGCCCATGGCATAAGCCAAGGCGCCGCATAACGTGTCTAATGAGGTTTTGTTCAAGTTCATTGGTTCCACTCCTTTACTAATGCGACATAGGTCGCAACTCCTTCCCACAGCACCGACTCCTCCAGATCAAAGCGAGGGCTGTGGTTTGCCTCTTTAATTCCCTTTTCGGGATGATTGGTATGCAAAAAGATATAGGCACCGGGGATTCTTTGGGCATAATTGGCAAAATCATCGGAGCCCATCAAGGCATGCCCCACCTTGGTAATCACCTGATCCTTGCCCAGTACCTTGGCGGCAGCCTCCGCCACCTGAGCGGCGAGGGCTTCATCGTTCATCACCGTAACAGAACCCTTTTTCAGCTCCACACAGCAGGTGGCACCAAAGGCCTCGGCTATTTTTTCTGCCATCCCCTTCAAGCGCTGGCCGATATGCTCCCGCAAGCCCTCATCCTGCACTCGGATACTGCCTCGCAGTACCGCCGTTTCGGGGATGGTATTATGATCGATTCCCGCTTGAAAACTGCCAAAGCTCAACACGGCAGCGGTTCCTGCAGGAAGCTCTCTTGCCATGATCTCCTCGCACCCGTTCACAATGCGGGCGGCAATCAAAATAGGGTCGATGCCCTTTTCGGGGAAGGCCGAATGGGTGCCTTTGCCGTTGACGGTAATGGTAAATTTATTCTTTCCGGCGCTGACCGGCCCCCCTAAAACAATCAGGTCGCCGGGGCGATGCTCATCCCCTGCAATATTGCCCACATGAAGGGCGACAATGGCATCCACACCCTCCAAAGCGCCGATGGCAAGCATCTCCTTGGCGCCGGTGCCGGTTTCTTCTCCTGTTTGAAAAAGAAGCCGTACCCTGCCCTTCCAATCCTTGCGATGCTCCATCAAAATCTCTGCGGCAATCAAGAGCATGGCGGTATGGGCATCATGGCCGCAGCCGTGCATTTGACCGGGGATCTGAGAGCGGAAGGGCCGATCTCCCTCTTCCTCAATGTGAAGGGCATCCATATCCGCCCGAAAGGCAAGGGTCTTGCCTTCTGCGGCGCCTTTAATTTCGGCTACCACCCCATCGTCCTGAGGATTCAGGGTATAAGAGACCCCGATCTGATCCAAATAGTCACACACGATCTTGCGTGTTTGGGGCAAACTCCCGCCGATCTCCGGCACCTGATGCAATCTGCGGCGCAGATCCAACAGTTTTTCTTCTTTTTTCTTACATTCGGCCACAAGCCAGTCCATTGACAATCCCCCTTATTTCTGTTGGCTTTTTAAGCGATCCAACTCTTCAATAATATGGGCGATGGCATGCTCATCGTTGCTGACGGTGAGCCGATCCGCCGCCGCCTTTACCTGCGGCAGAGCGTTGGCTACCGCATAGCCCACCCCGGCGGCACGGATCATGGAAATATCATTGTCATAATCCCCCACCGCCACCGTATTGGCAGGATCGATCCCCAAAAGCTCTGCCATTTTAAGGAGCGCCGCTCCTTTGCTGACCCCCTTGGGCAGCAGTTCATAGAGCACATGCTCCGAGCGAATAAAGTCGAATCGCTCCGCCTTGGGATGGCGGGCCAAGCCCTCCATCAGTGCTTCGATGCGTGCCCCGTCCCGATGGGCGAAAACCACTTTCATTACAGGCCCCGGCACCTCCCGATAATGGCAGGCACGGTTGGAAAGCCCCGTAATGCGGCGAAAATCCTCCAAAGCAGGATTGTCTTTATTAAAATAAACCCCTTGGGCGGTATTGAGCTGAATACCCATATCGGGGAACTGCTCGTCCACCCATTCCACCAGCTCCAAAAAATCAGGTTCCAGCGTGGCGGTCCATAAAAACTCCTTGGTTTTAAAATCATAGATCCCGCCGCCGTTGCCGGTGCCATAAGGCACATTGGGCTTCACCAGCGCACAGATCTCCTTGGAGGTGGAGGGCACCCGACCGGTAATGATGGTAAAGGCCCCGCCCTCCTGCTTAAAATACTCAATGGCCTCTTGATTCTCTTTGGACAATTGCCGATCGCTGTTAAAAAGCGTGCCGTCCAAATCGGTGCAAAAGAGCATTCCTTCAAATTTCTTCATAGCATCCTCTTAGAAAAACATAATGATCCCGCTGATGATCATGCCGATATAGATGATCTTTTTCAGCTTTTCTGCATCTAATTTGTCAAAAACCTTTTTGCCGATAAAATCTCCGGTCAGACAACCGATCAGTCCCACCGCAGAATAAAGCAAAATCTGGGGGGTAACAATGCCGTTGATCACCCGCACGCCGGTGGCATACACATCGGTGAAGGCAAAGTAAAAGGAGATGGTGGCAAAATAAACCATATTCTCTGAGATGGCATTGTTGAGATACAAAACGATGGGAGGCCCGCCGGTGGAGAATAAACCACCCAAGCCCCCGCCCAACACGCCGGCCAAGATTCCGTTGGCGGCACTGGGCTTGATTTTCACATTCCGATTAAAGAAGATGAAGTACACGCTCAACACGATCAGCACACAGCCCAAAAGGATCTTAAAAATATGAGCCGACACGGCGGCAGAAAAATGCACCGCAATGGGGATGGTCACCAAAGACGCCCCGATCATGGGCCATGCCATTTTATACCGAATCTGCTTGCGATAGCAAAAAGCATTATAAGAGGTCAGCACGCAGGAGAAGATGCCGGAAATGGCGGCGGCCGCCGTATGAGAGGGCATAAAATGAGGCAAAAAGACCATGGCAAAGATGCAAAGTCCAAAGCCGCTGACCCGTTGCACAAAGCCGGCGCCCAGCCCGATTAAGATTAAAAAGAGTGCATGTAAGAAATCCACAAAGGCTCCCCCTATTATCCATCCTTGTTTTTTACCATCATTATACACCCGATTTGCAAAGAATGCAATAAATCCCTCTTCAAAAGAAGAGGGATTTATTGATTAATTTATAAGCTGGCGGCCATTTGATTGGTATCCATGGACGGGCCGTGCGCCACGCCGCTCCTCATTCCAAACAACAAGCTGCCCAAAAGGCCCAGAATCAAGGTGATGGCCAGCACCACCGCCACAGCAATCAATGCCGCTTTTCCTGCGTTAGAGGAATGCACCACCGAGGATTCGATCCGACGGATGGCCAACACACACTTCTTGAGAAGCGCTTGCTCCTCTTCGGTGAGGGTTTCTCCGCCCTCCATCAGCAGATCGCCCATGCGAACGGCATTTTTCAAGGCCGGCAGCGCCTCTTTATCACTCTTTGCACTCAAGCCCTGCTGTCCATAATAATACATCCGATTGCGAATGGCCGGAATCTGCCCCTTTTCAGCGGCTTTTTCCAGCAGCTGATCGGCCATCTCTCCACCATGGCTCAAAGCATATAAGCACATAGCCGGTGCATATTCTGCCTCTGCCGAGCCTTTGAGCAAGTCGGAATAGGGCTCTGCGGTATATTGCTCGCCGGCATAGCGGGTGGCATAAAGATACTGAGCGGCTCTTTGACCGTTGTTTGCCATCGCCAAAAGATCCTCTTGGGAGGTGGCGTCGGTAATGCCCGCTTTGATGCCTTCCATTTCATCCTCCACCCGATAGCTCTTAAAAGAGGCACAATCGGTGCGGATAATATTGCGATATTCGCTTTGCTTCATCAAGGCTTCGGGGGTATGCTCATGGTCGATGGTATACTCGGTTTCCAGCCGCAAAATCTTCACCGGCAGGAACAGCCCGAAAATACCAAAGGTGATGCCCGTCAAGAAGCCCCACAAAAGATATTTTAAGAAGAAGGTGCCCACCGTACCGGTAAATACCAGCCGCCTGGAATCCACCACCGTGTGCTTGGCTTCCCATCTGAGCACGATGATATTGGACCACGCAAAGCCCACAAAGGGCACTACCATCACCAGACCGGCCAAAAGATGGGTGCCGATCATGCCCAAAACACCGCCGTCGAAATAACTGTTGTCGTCTTCTTCCCCAACAAAATGAGTATGCTTGGTAACCCACTTTTTAATAGCCAGAGTCATCCAGAAGCCATAGATACCGAAGGTAATCAGCGTCAGAAGCATCCATAAAAGAAACTTTCCGATCAGCTGAACACCGGTGCCGGTGAAAACCATCCGCTTGCCGCAGATCACCGTGTGCTTGGCCACCCACCGCTGGAGCATACAACACATCCAAGGAAATGCAATGCCAAAGGTAATGGAGGTCACAAATCCCACCAAAAGGCAATAGCCGAAATAAGCCAGATAGCCTCCGTCAAAGTAGGAACGATCGCCCTCCACCTCTTGGGGCTGTGCCTTGGAACGAGTCACGGCAAACACAATCAGTGCCACAACTACGCCCACAACCCCCAGGGCCAAAACCAGCCCCAGAATCGAAACGATACTTGCCATATTTAATTTCCCTCCTATTTTTTGGCGAATTGCTCCGCCAATTTCAGTGTAACACACCTTTCGACAGAAAACAACATAAAATTATTCCGTCCCAAGAAGGGTTATCGGTCTTGGCTTTATTTGATCTCTTGCTCCAACCCATCAAATTCCGGGGATGGTTTCCCAATTAAAAAACACCGCCCAAGGGCAGCCCTTGGGCGGTGTTTTTCATAATAATCGATTTAGAGCCAAAAATCATACCACTTCGAGACCGCCACTTGAAACTGCGCCACAACGGGAATCAGACATACCACGAAGGAGCAAAGGGTGGAAAGGGCATCAACGGCAACAAACCCGATAACAGCCCCGGTGACCGAAGTACCGCCCTTCTCCGTTCCGATGTTTTGGCGGATATGCCGTTTATAAAACGCATTTGCCAGCAGCCGCATCAAAATGTCTGCAACCAGCACCGTCAAACCAATCAACCATTCCATCAAGTGGAGCTTTCTTTCGGCGTTCAGCAGATCATCACTAAGCTTTTGGTAGGTGGGATGGCGCCCGATCATGACATTGGAATAAGGAGGATCTTTATAAACATGAGTCTCTCCACCGGAATCAATGTAGTCTGCACGGGCTTTTTCAGCGGCATAAAACGCTTCCACATCCTCCTTAAATAAGGTCGGCACTGCAATACTCAGCAGCATGGACAGCAACAACATCCCAACGGTATATAGGCTGGCCACCTTATACATTTTTCGATAAAAGAACCAAGTAACCCCAAAAAGCAAGGCGGCAAAATTGATTTGAAGAAACCAATCCCCCTTTTTCTTTTTGAACTTTTTGATGTAATCCTCGGAATTTTTGCCAATAAACTGCCGCAGCTCCTGATTGTCGATCCCCTCAATGGCCTGCTCTGTAAAAGCAGCAAGGGGGTGGGAGCAGGTTTTGCAGTAAACATCGTTGGCGTGGCACTTGGTTCCGCAGTTGTCGCAAACAATATAAGCGTCTTTCATCCTGTTACCGTCCTTTATTTCACATTTGGATTGTTGAAAAGAATCCTTTTTTTGCACTCTTCCCAAGTGCCGTCCACAAACTTGGATCTATATAACCGAATCACCGTTTTAGCCCGCAATTGCAAATAGATTTTTTCGCCTTTTTCAACGATGCCAACAATATCAGAATAGTGATATCGGATCTCCGATTTTTCTTCTTTCATGATGATTTCGTTTTCTTCAAAACGAATGGTGCGCAACCAGGAGTCTTTGCCATAGGTTTGGGTCAATACCTTGTACTGCCGCTTGGCAATGGCCGTGTTCCAAAAAAATGCCCGATAAAGACAAAACAGGGCAACAAAGACAAAGAAAACGGCGTACTCATATAAAGAAACCGTAAAAGACAAGGCAGTCATGGCCAACGAACCGACCAATAAAACACACCACCCAATAAAAAAGGCCAGCCGTTTGCCGCTATAATGACTTTCCTTGGTCCACTCCTTCAAAAGAGGCCAGTCTATTTTGTATTCATTGCGCATAAAAATCATCTCCTTAAGGTGACAAGAATAATCCGAACCTGCCTCAAAGCGGCATATTTCGGAGCTTTTCACTTATTTTTATTTGATCGGCGGCAGCCGATCCGCATAAAAGATCGAGCAAAAATCTCTCGAAATCTCCTCGCTTTGAGGTCGAAGATTTTAAAAAGAGCGGATTTTTGTTCAACCAAGGCATAAAACGCAGCCAATGCTGCCGCATTGGCGAGTATTTTAACAAAGGGTGAGC
>JAZQFD010000036.1:0-2489 GCA_045539335.1 Eubacteriales bacterium | reverse complement strand
CATAACAACTCTTCTAAAACTGGCTTAAAAGTTTTGTTAATCGCTTTCACCAAAATCCACTTGGAATCTTGGCTTTTTCAATTAACGGGTCCTTGTAAAAAATGATGCTGTTTAATTTTCAAAGTCCGCTGCTTTCTCGCTTTTTTTCACGAGTGCCTGAATATAATACCAAATCTGACGAGGTTTGTCAACAGTTTTTTTGAGATTTTTTTAACTTTTTTTAATTCGGTGGATTTTCAACAAAAGCTGCACAGATGGAGGATGAAAACTATTAAAAGTCACTCAACTGCCGCCGCATGATATCCCAGCGAATTGAGATACTCTACCAATTCTGCCGTTGATTGGTCATTATTGGGCAACAGCCCATTGACCTGCAGGCGAACGGTGCCATTTTCCGATCCCGACAATTCCTGCATTGCTTCCACCGCTTTAACAATCGATGCTTTTTTACTATTGAAGGTAAAGCTCTCCATGGTAACGATATTGCCGGTATTCTTGCTACCGGGAGCGCAACGCATACAAAAATCAAACACCGTATAGTCCATGCGGATAACGTATTGCTCCCCATCCTCTGCTTCATAGGACAGAATGACATTCTGCACATTGAAGAAAGAGATCAACAAAATCAAGCCCACCATACACAGCAGGAGCATTTTATTTTCTTTCAAAAAGCCTTGAAGTCCGGCACTCTTTTTTTCTTTCATCTTTTTCCTCTAAATTACGAAATTTTTGTTTATTTTTTCTCTTGAATATAATATAATGAATGTAGACCTTTTTTGAGGGGGGTTACGATTGAATATTATAGCACAAAACTTTAATCAATACAAGAGCTATTCCCGCATTCATTTTGTTGGAATCGGGGGCGTATCCATGTCGTCTTTGGCTCTGATTTTAAAAAAACAAGGAAAGACGGTAACCGGCTCCGACAGTGGCGACGGTCCTACCATTCAAAAATTAAAAGAAGCGGGCATTCCCGTTTACAGAGAACACGCCGCTTCCAATGCCGAAAACTGCGATCTTTTGGTTTATACCGCCGCCATTTCCGACAATAATCCGGAATTGGTTTATGCCCGAGAGCATGGCATCCCCATGATGGAGCGGGCAGTACTTTTAGGCTACATGATGGCAGAATTCAAAAAGTCCATCGCCATTTCCGGCACCCATGGCAAGACCACCGTTACATCCCTGACCGCCTCGGTCTTTGGGGCAGCGGCTTGTGATCCTACAGTTTTGGTAGGAGCCAATCTCAAGGCCATTGGCGGCAACTATTGCTTGGGCAATAGCGACTACGCTATCTATGAGGCTTGCGAGTATGTCAATTCCTTCCATCATTTCTTCCCCCATTGCGGGGTGATCTTAAACATCGATGAGGATCATTTGGATTTCTTCAAGGATCTGGATGCCATCAAAGCCTCTTTTGATCGGTTTACCGACAATATTGCCGAAGGCGGCTTTTTGGTGGTCAACGGCGATGATGAAAACTGCAAGCAGGTACAAGGGTACTATAAGGGAACGATTTTAACCTTCGGCTTAAAGGATGGCAATACCTGCATCGCAAAAAACACCCGCCTCAACAACGGATATCCTCAATTTGAGATTTATTATGAGGGTCAATTCGTCGCCGAGGTTTCTTTGAAGATTCCCGGAAAACACAACGTTCTTAATGCCTTGGCGACCACGGCAGTAGCCATGCAATACGGGCTCTCCCCTGCCGACATCAAAACCGGTCTGGAGGCCTTCACCGGCGCCGATCGCCGTTTTGAAAACAAAGGCACCTGCAATGGGGCGGTGATCTTAGACGACTATGCCCACCATCCCACTGAGATCCGTGCCACTTTAGAAAGCGCCAAAGAGGCGGCCGCCGGCAAGGTCTATGTGGTATTCCAGCCCCACACCTTCACCCGCACCTACTATTTGATGGAGGAATTTGCTGAAGTTCTTGCCATTGCCGATCAGGTAGTGCTGACGGATATTTACGCCGCCCGAGAGATCAATAAGGTGGGAGTAAACATCGTGGATCTGCGGAATAAAATCGACGGAGCCATCTATATCAGCCGATTTGAAGATATTGCCGCTTACCTAAAAGAAAACCTCACAGAAGGCGATTTTGGCATTCTGATGGGTGCCGGAAACGTAAACACCATTGCAAAATTAGTGGTTGAATAAAAAATGCGAGTTCGAAATTCGAACTCGCATTTTTTTAACCTAAATAGTTTTGATGGAAGCGGGTAAAGATGGTGGCAGCCTCAGCACGGGAGCCGGTGGCTTTCGGGTCAAAGCGATTACCGTCCTTACCGCTAACGATATTTGCACGCTGGCAGGTATAAACCGCCTCTTTTGCCCAGCCGCTGATCTTCTTATCATCGGCGAAGGTGGTTTTGGCCGTTTCTTCCTCAAGAATGATGTTGCAATAATCGGCATAACGCACCAGCATCACACACATCTGCTCACGGGTGATCACATCATTGGGCTTGAATTGGGTGGCAGAG
>JAZQFD010000035.1:0-32424 GCA_045539335.1 Eubacteriales bacterium | reverse complement strand
GTATTTTGAAATTACGGCCTTATGTGATGTGTGCATTCCGGTGGCTGTTTTTTTGATGGCATATTTATTGGTGCTTGTAAAATTCCTTTGGATTGGAATCGGTAGTCTTACGAAATGCACGGTAAAAGGCAGAGGAGCTTTTGAAGCCACTTTCCATTGCGGCTTCTAAAACACTGTATTGCCCGCTTTTTAATAAGAAGATCGCTTTCTGTACACGGCACTTGGAGATATATTCTTGAAGGCACGTGCCGCTGTATTCGCGGAAAAGCCTCGAAAGATAGGAGGGACTGAAGCCGTACATTTTTGCCAATCTGTCACGGCTCAGATCCTCTTCCACATGATCTTTGATATATACCATCATATTACATATTGAATGATACCGCTGATCCTCATTTGCGGCAGAAGTATTCTGGTGAATACCCAATGAACGTGCCGCCGTGATCACCATACCCATCAAAAGATGAACAACGTATTCGTTTTGAAAGATCTTATGATCGTCAAACTCAGATCGAAGTTCGGTAAAGCTTTCCAATAGCTTGGCGTGATATACGTTATCACGGGGCAGCACATTGGAAAAATCAGGTGAACGCTTAAAGAAAAAGTCGGCACAAGACTGCATTGGATGAATAGTCATTGGCATAAATTCAAGGTATTCAATAATCAATTCCTTACTCATAACGGTATCAATGTGACGCTCATCCATAGGACTAAGAATTATAATATCGTCTGTCTGCACGGGATAACTCTTATCACCGATGTGCCAGATACCTTTGCCCGATGCTATACGCACCAGCTTTAATTCATCAAATGACCTTGCGGTATCTATGTAGCCCTGATGAATACGCTTGCTTTTAAATTTGAAAGCGCAATCCACATTTTCAATTTGAAAAAAGGTTTTAGTATCCTGCATAGCCGACCTCCTTATTATTTATACATTATTGTAACACAATAGTGGAAAAACTGTCAACATTGGGGGAAGATAGCCATTTATCTTTGTGCTACAATAAAGAAAATAAGGAGGATGTATATGAGAAGAATAAATGAGCGTTATGCAGAAAAACATTATGATGTAATTGTAGTAGGCGGAGGTATGGCAGGCGTAGGCGCGGCTATCTCTGCGGCACGGCAGGGGGTACAGGTCGCTTTAGTTCACGCACGTCCGATGCTTGGCGGAAATGCTTCAAGCGAGATCCGTGTGCATATTTCAGGTGCTGATCAGGGAATGAAGCAGGCGGATTATGCAGAGGCAGGTCTGCTTTATGAGCTGATGCTGGAAAACAAGCACTGCAATGACCATTTCAATTACAGTGTTTGGGATGCGGTTCTTTACGATGCCGCAAGAAAAGAGGAAAATTTGACCGTTTATTATAATACGACTATGTACGATGTAGATATGGCGGATGACGAAATTCAAAGCGTTTTATGTGTTCAGCAAACAACAGAAATGCGCTTTCGCTTTTTCGCGCCCATATTTATCGACTGTACGGGAAACGGCACTTTAGGTTACTATGCAGGGGCAGAATATCGAATTGGCAGTGAGGCTAAGGATGAGTTTGATGAGCCGCACGCGCCAAAGGAGCCTAATAATGAAAGAATGGGTAACACCATATTGCTCCGTGGCAGAAATACGGGAGAACCTGTAAAATTTTATCCGCCGTCCTTCGCAAAAAAACTCACTGAGGAGCAGCTTAAAAACCGTATTCACTGTGAAACGATGAAGAATTCCATTGATCTGAGCGCTTATGACGATCCCGAGGAATATCGAAGGACAAGTATGACCTCCACCACAAACTGCGATTACGGCTATTGGTGGATGGAACTGATGGGCACTTCTCAAGATATCATCACGGAATATGAGGAGATCAGGGATGACCTGTTGGCATATACCTATGGCTTGTGGGATCATATGAAGAACGGAGACGAGGGTGTTCATGATCATAATTCTTTAAATCACACGCTTGAATGGGTGGGATGCCTACCCGGAATGCGTGAAAGCCGCAGACTTATCGGTGACTATATACTGACTGAAAACGATATTCTTTCCCACAGACAGTTTGTAGATGCTGTATGCTACGGCGGCTGGTGTGTTGACCTTCACGCTCCCCACGGGTTGTTGGATACTGAACGGCTTCCTTCCGATTGCAGCTTCTTTCAAGGCGTTTATACCATTCCGTACCGTTCATACTATTCCAAAAATATCCCCAATCTTTTTATGGCGGGAAGAAACATCTCTGCCAGCAAGCTTGGTATGTGCAGTACACGAATTATCGGCACCTGTGCTGTCGGTGGTGAAGCCATTGGTATCGCATCGGCGCTTTGCATCAAGTACGGTTGTAAGCCAAGGGAGTTAGCACCTGAGCATATTAAGGAACTTCAGCAGTTGATCTTAAAGGCTGACGGCTTCCTGCCTAACATTATAAATGAAGATCCCCTTGATTTAGCACGTAACGCAACCTTCAGCGCCTCCAGCCACGTACAAGGCGGTGAGCCTGATCAGGTAAATAACGGCATTTCAAGAAAATTAGAAGATAAATGGAACGGTTGGGTATCTGACGGCATCAGTAAAGACGGTGAGATCCTTAAAATGACGCTTCATAAGCCTGAGAAGTTAAAGGAACTACGCCTGACCTTCTGGTCAGATTTCAAGTATCCCATTCGTGTTACAATGGCGCCTAACCGCCAAAAACAACAACGGAAAGGCGTTCCTCCTGAACTTATAAAGGATTATACCCTGCGCCTTCTTTTAAACGGCAAAGTAGTTAAGGAAATTCACATAACCGATAACTATCAGCGCTTGAACGTAGTAAATCTGGAAAACACCCTTTGCGATTCTGCAGAGATACATATCCATAGCACCAACGGTTATGAAAATGCCGTTATATTTGAAGTTCGCGCATACTGAACAAAAAACAGCCACATTCGGGGAGTTTTTATTTTTTCCATTTTCCCGCCTCACCGTATCGGTATACGCCTTCGTTGGGAGAAATGAAAATCTGCATCCATTTTTTAGCCGCCTTTATGAAAATGGCGCCGACCAATAAAAAACTCCCCGTTCGGGGAGTTTTTTTAATGCTGAATGCAGAATGCAAAACGCTGAATGGTATTTATAAGTTTTTTTCAATCTCTCGCCGCAGGCGGGAGATGATTTTTTTCTCCAGACGGGAGATATAGGATTGGGAGATGCCCAATACATCGGCCACCTCCTTCTGCGTCATTTCCCGATACCCTCCCAAGCCGAAGCGCATTTCCATGATCATTCGCTCTCGCAGGGGGATTTTTTCCAGGGCATTATGGAGGATCTGTCGCTCAATATCTTCCTCTAAATTCTTGGAGACGCTATCGGCATCGGTGCCTAAGATATCCGAGAGCAGCAGTTCATTGCCGTCCCAATCGATATTCAGCGGCTCATCTAAGGAAACCTCAATCTTTTGATTGTGATTCTTTCGCAGAAACATCAGAATTTCATTTTCAATACAGCGGGAAGCGTAGGTCGCCAATTTAATGTTTTTATCGGCCCGAAAGGTATTGATGGCCTTGATGAGTCCGATAGAGCCAATGGAGATGAGGTCTTGACCGGCAATGCCGGGGTTTTCAAAGCGCTTGGCGATATAAACCACCAGCCGCAGGTTATGCTCAATGAGCTTTTGCACCGCATATTGCTCCCCTTGCCCCAAGGCCTTGATATAGACCTGCTCCTCCTCCGGCTTTAAGGGAGGAGGTAGGGTTACATGCCCGCCGGCATAGTGAACCCGCCCTGCCAGTTTTTGCAGGAGTTTGGCAAGTTTAGGGTGATACAGTATGTAATAGCGAATGATATTCATAGGTTGCTCCAATCTCGGTGTAGTAGCGCCTGAAAGCGGCGATCGGGGGAGAGGGTTTGCAGGGTCAGGGCAATCAGTGCCCGCCGTTCCTGTCCGTCGATTTTTAAGTCCTTGGGTTTATAGGCATAAAGCAGGGTGCGAGCGCCGGTGGCATCGGTATAGGGTAGAAGCCTTAAATGCAATTGAGGAAAGTCTGCAAGCAAATCCGGCAGGGCGGCCGCATCCTGATGAAGCACCGCCTGCAGCAAGGGCTCCGGCAGGGGCAGAGCATCCCACTGGCAAAGGATTACCGGTAAAAGAGAAATGGGATCATAAAGGGAATTGCCGGTATCCAAAAGAGCGAAGAGGTCGGTGCCGTCCACGGAGAGGGTATGTAAAAAGCTCTTCTCTTTGCGCCGATCCAAAAGGTGAAAGAAGCCTCGGGTCAATCCATAAAACCCAAAGGAGAGTAAAAGAAGTAGCCAAAGGGGCAGATCCATGTAATAGACCCCATTGGCGGTGTGCATATGGCTGCCTGCATCGGTGAAGGCGTAAAAGGCATACATTCCGCCGCCAAACAGTAAATTGGCGGCAAAATAGATCAAGGTGGTTCTGCCATAGGAGGATAGCCGCTCAAAGGGAAAGGCTAAGAGAATCAACAAGGCGGGGACGGCGAATTTCAGCAATAGGAGGATCAGCGGCGAAAGGGTTGCAAAAAAGAGCAGACACCCAAAAAGTGCTCCCACCGCCGCACTCCCCAAAAGCCGCCAAGGTCGAGGCTGCCGTCCGGCGATGAGGGCGGTGGTGGCAAGGAGCAGAGTGTCCATAATCAGGTTGGTAAAGAATAATACATCAACATAAATAACCATGGGTTCAGTATAGCAGATGGGTGGGGCCGAATCTGTCGAAAACAGGGCGGTTTTCAAAAAATAAATGATTGTAAAATACCGTATAATATGGTAAAATATCTATGTATGTCATTATAAGGAGAAGTGTTTCTTGGACTATCGAAAAATCGTGTATGAAATTGAAGAGCAGGATGCCGGTCGTACCGTATTATCCTTTTTAAAGTCCAAGGGCTTTTCTGCCCGTGTGCTGGGCGGAATGAAGCGGAATCCTTATGGAATCACCATCGGCCGCAAAAAAGTAACGGTGCAAAAGCAACTGAAAAAAGGCGATGTATTGACCGTTCGTATTGCCAATCGGGAAAGTCAGGTGGATAATGAGCATATCCAGCCGGTGGAGATCCCCTTGAACATTCTTTATGAAGATGAAGACATTCTGGTGTTGGACAAGCCGCCTCATCTGGCGGTGCATCCCACCTTGGGCAACCGTGGCGCCACCTTGGCGGGGGCGGTAGCCTACTATATGAAAAGCAAAAATCGTGAATTTGTGTTTCGCCCTATCCATCGTTTGGATAAGGATACCAGCGGAGTGATCCTCTTGGGTAAAAATGCCCATAGTGCCGGCGTTTTGGGGGAGGATCTGAAGCAAAAAAAGATTCAGCGCACCTACCTTGCCATTTTGGAGGGTACTCTTCCTCAAAAAGAAGGGACCATAGATGCCCCCATCGCCCGCCGCCCCGATTCGGTATTGGGGCGAGAGGTCAACCCCAAAGGCGAGCCGGCAGTAACCCATTATAAGGTGTTGCAGCAGAAAAACGGCTATACCTTGGCGGCGCTGAAGCTGGAGACCGGCCGCACCCATCAGATTCGGGTGCATATGTCCTATTTGGGAGCGCCGGTGGCGGGAGATTTTCTCTATGGAAAAGAGGATGCTGCCTTGGGGCGCCATGCCCTCCATTCCGCAACCCTTTCTTTTACCCAACCGGTCACCGGCGAGTCTCTTTCCTTTTTCTGCCCCCTGCCGGAGCAGTTAAAGGCATTTTTGCAAGCGAAAGGATTTGAAGGAGCGTTCAATGAAACTTTTGATCTTTGATGGAAATTCCATCCTCAATCGAGCCTTTTATGCCATCCGCACCCTCACCAACAGCAGCGGACAGCCTACCAACGGCATTTTCGGCTTTTTAAAGCTCTATCATAAATATTTCAATCTTTCCAAGCCCGATTTGGTGGCGGTGGCCTTTGATCTGCGTGCCCCCACCTTCCGCCATAAGATGTATGCCGACTATAAGGCTCAGCGCAAGGGGATGCCTGAGGAGCTGGCCTTGCAGGTAGAGCCTTTAAAAGAGGTGCTCCGTGCCATGAATGTGCAGATTCTGGAGCTGGAAGGCTATGAGGCCGATGATATTATCGGCACCGTCAGCCGCTACTGTGTGGAAAAGGGCTACGAATGCGATATCGTGTCCGGCGACCGGGATGATTTTCAGCTGGCGGAGCAGGGAGTTCGCATTTTGATGCCGGTGACCCGTGGCGGTGCCAGCGAAATGGAACTCTATGACACTCAAGCCATTCGAGATAAATTCGGCTTGGAGCCCGCACAGCTGATCGATGTGAAATCCATTCAGGGAGATACCTCCGATAATATTAAGGGGGTACCCGGCATCGGAGAAAAGGGGGCTTTGGAGCTGATCCGTACCTATGGCTCTTTAGATGGGGTTTATGCCAATCTGGATGCCATCAAGCCTACCTTAAAAACCAAATTGGAAAACGGGAAAGACTCGGCTTATCTTTCCTATGAACTGGCTAAGATCTGCAAGGAGGTGCCCGTTTCCCTCTCGGATGAGGACTTGGCGGTTTCTCCCTTTGATGTCGAGCGCCTGATTGCTCTTTTGCAGGAGTTGGAGCTGAGCAGTATTCTTCAGCTTTTTGATCTGAAAGCCATAGAGCGGAAGGAAACCCCTAAGCGCCTTCAGGGCGTTGCCGCCGATTATCTGGATTATTTTCAAAAAAACGGTCTTTATTTTATTAAGACCGATGGATTTTATGCCCGCTATGAGGATCAGGTGGTGGCTCTTGCTGATGGTGAGACCCTGCTTTCTCAGGTGGAGAAGATCTATACCCATGATGCCAAGCCTTTTTACGGAATGGACTTTGAAGGGGAGCCTTATTTTGATACCATGGTGGCGGCCTATGTGGCCGATCCTTCCGATCGCTTTGATCTGCCCCATCTTTTGAAAAAATATTTGGATAAAAATGCCGATACGGCGGAGGATTGCGTGGCCTTTTTGCCGGCCCTTTGCCAGGCTTTATTAAAGGTGATTGAAGAAAACGGCCAGAAAAAGCTGCTCTATGAGGTAGAGCTGCCCTTGACCGTGGTACTGGCCGATATGGAGCAACGGGGCTTTTCGGTAGAAAAGGAGCGACTGGCTGCCTATACCGAGGAGCTGGGAGTGGAGATCGCCAAATTGGAGCAGGAGATCTATGCTCTGGCAGGGGAGAAATTCAATCTGAATTCTCCCAAGCAGTTGGGCGAGGTTTTATTTGTGAACATGGGCTTAAAGGGTGGTAAAAAGACCAAGACCGGTTATTCCACCAACGCCGATGTGCTGGAAAAGCTTAAAGATGAGCCCATTGTGGACAAAATTCTCTCTTATCGAAAGTATGCCAAATTGCGCTCCACCTATGGAGAAGGACTGCTGAAGCTCATTGAGAAGGACGGTCGCATCCGCTCCACCTATAATCAAACGGTAACCGCTACCGGACGCATCTCCTCCTCGGAGCCCAATCTGCAAAACATCCCCGTGAGAGACCCCTTAGGGCGGGAACTGCGGCGGATGTTTGTGGCCAAAGATGAGGAGCATATCCTGCTGGATGCCGACTATTCCCAGATCGAACTGCGGGTGCTGGCCCATATAGCAGGGGATGCCACCATGATCCGTGCTTTTCAAGAAAACGAAGATATTCATACCGTTACTGCCGCCACCGTATTCGGGGTGCCCGCCTTTATGGTCACGCCGGAAATGCGGCGCCATGCTAAGGCGGTGAATTTCGGGATTGTGTATGGCATTTCCGATTTCTCTTTGGCAGGGGATATCGGCGTTAGTAAAAAAGAGGCCAAGGCTTATATGGAGCAGTATTTTGAGAAATACAGCGGCGTGCGAGCCTATATGGACGGCATTGTGGAGCAAGCCAAAAAAGACGGTTATGTTACAACTCTCTTTGGCCGCCGCCGCTACCTGCCGGAGTTGAAATCCTCTAATTTCATTCAGCGCTCCTTTGGAGAGCGGGTGGCGCTCAATACTCCCATTCAGGGTACCGCCGCCGATATTATTAAAATTGCCATGGTGCGGGTGTGGAAGCAACTGAAAAAAGAGGGCTTGGATGCCCATTTGGTTTTGCAGGTTCACGATGAACTGATCCTTGAAAGCACCAAAGCCCATGCTGACCGTGCCGCCATTTTGCTGCGGCGGGAGATGGAAGGGGCGGCCGCCCTTTCGGTGGCCATGCTTGCAGAGGTGGCAAGAGGGGAGAGCTGGTATGACTGTAAGTAAGCTGACGGCGGAGACCGTTACCGCCGCCGCAGAGCTGACCGGTCGCCTGTTTCCCCATGAGCATTGGAAAAAAGAGGATCTGGCCGCCTCCCTTACCGAAGAAAACCGCCGCTTTTATGTCTGCCTTGCTAAAGGGCAAGTAGTAGGCTGCGGCGGGGTGCAGACGGTGGAGGAGCAGGGCGATATCCTGACGGTTGGGATCGACCCCGATTTTCGCCGCCAAGGCTTAGGCGAGGCGTTATTGACCGCCCTGATCAAGGAATTTGAAGAAATGGGCGGCAAGCAGCTCTTTTTGGAGGTGCGGGCAGGAAATACCCCCGCACGCACACTTTATGAAAAATGCGGCTTTTTGGAAATCAGCCGCCGCAAAGGGTATTATCGGGATCCCTTGGAGGATGCCGTCATTTATCAGTACGAGGTACAAGCATGAATATTTTAAGCTTTGAAAGTTCCTGCGATGAAACCGCCGTCGCCATTGTCAAAGACGGCAGAGAGGTATTGTCCTCGGTGGTTTTTTCCCAGATCGATGTCCATAAAGTATACGGTGGGGTGGTGCCGGAGATCGCCTCTCGCTGTCATATTGAAAAGATCTCCCAATTAACCGAGGAATGCATCCGCCAAAGCGGGCTTACCGAGGATCAGATTGATGCAGTGGCCGTCACCGCTGCACCGGGGCTGATCGGTGCTTTGCTGGTGGGGGTCAATTTTGCCAAGGGCTATGCCTATGCCCGCAACCTCCCGCTGATTCCCGTGCACCATATCCGTGCCCATGTGGCGGCCAATTATATCGCTTATCCGGAGCTGAAGCCGCCCTTTTTGGCTATGGTGGTCAGCGGCGGTCACTCCCATATTGTGTTGGTCAAAGATTATACCGAGTATGTGATCTTGGGTCGCACCAAGGATGATGCCGCCGGCGAGGCCTTTGATAAAGGCGCTCGTGTGCTGGGGCTTCCCTATCCCGGCGGGGTGCAGATGGATCGGCTGGCCAAAACCGGCAATCCTAAAGCCATTAAGTTTCCTCGGGTGAAGTTTAAAGAAGACCCCTATGATTTTAGTTTCTCCGGCGTTAAAACCGCCATTGTGAACTATGTTCATAATGCCAAGCAAAAGGGAGAGGAACTGAATTTAGAGGATCTGGCGGCATCTTACAGCGATGCCATCACCGGCACCCTTGCCGATCACTTTTTGCAATGCGCCAAAGACTATGATCAAAAGACCTTGGTGATTGCCGGCGGGGTCAGTGCCAACTCCATGCTGCGGGATAAACTCATGGAAGGAAAGGCCCCCGATCAGACCCTTTATCTGCCTCCTCTTGCTCTTTGCGGGGATAATGGAGCCATGATCGGCGCTCAGGCATTTTATGAATTTCAAGAGGGTCATTTGGCGGATTTTAGTCTTAATGCATCCTCTTCATACTCTATCGAAAAACAATTATGTTAACTAAAGTTTTCGACAGGTTTTGGTAAAAATCCTGTGCATAACTCTGTGAAATCTTTGAAAAACCGCCCAATCAGCGGATCTGGGTGTTTAGAAACCTGTTGAAAATGTGTAAAACTACTTGCACATAATTCCAAAGGAAACTAAATTATGTTTCCTGAATGAGGTGAATAATATGCAAAAAAAAGGTATAGCGGGAACCTATCTGGTGCTGGTGGCGGCGGTGGTGCTGTCTAAGGTGCTGGGGATGGTGCGGGATGTGCTGTTGGCCAATTCCTATGGCATTTCCGCCATGACCGATGCCTTTAATGCTGCCAGCAGTTTGCCCTTGCTGATCTATGATGTAACCTTGGGAACGGCCATCGCTTCGGCCTTTGTGCCGGTCTTTAATGAGAAGCTGACCCATAGCACCAAAGAAGAAGCGGAGCGCTTCGGCAGTAACTTTTTGAATATTGTGGTGTTGTTGTCTGCTCTGCTGGTGGGCGTGGGGATGCTGTTCCCTCAAGGGGCGCTGAAGATCGTTGCCGCTGGTATGGAAGGGGAGGCGCTGGCCTATGCCATCCCGCTGGTGCGGATCATTTTGCCGGTGATGTGTATTGCCGCAGGGGTGTTTATCTTTGTGGGCATTCTTCAATCCTATGAAGAATTTACCGGCCCTGCTCTGATCTCGCTGGCTTCCAATCTGGTGATGATCATCTATTTCCTCTTTTTTGATCGCACCTTTGGCATCTTCGGGCTGGGCGTTGCCTTTACCCTTGGCTGGTTGGTACAGCTGCTCTTTTTAGTTCCTTATCTGAAGAAAAAGAAGTTTCGTTATTCTTGGACGATTGATTTGAAATCCCGTGATATTCGGCGGGTGTTGGTGCTGACCTTGCCGCTGTTTGTGGCGGCGTTGGCGCAGCCCATCAATCAGCTGATCTCCACCAATATCAGCTCCACCCTGGAGGAAGGAGCATTGGCAACGGTCAATTACGCTTATCGGGCCTATTTCATTGTGGCGGGCATTTTTTCCTATGCCCTGACCAATCTTTTCTTCCCCGAAATGAGCCGTTGCTTTGCCCGCAAGGATACCGATGGAGCCAAAACCATCTGTCGGGGGATGCTGAGCACCATCTCCGCAATTGTATTGCCCATTATGGCCTTTTTGGGCGGAAATGCCCGCCCGGTGATCCGCTTGCTGTTTGAGCGAGGCAGCTTCATCGCTGAAGACACTCTGCGGGTGGGAACCTTGCTTTCGATCTATACCTTGGCCATGATCTTCTATTCCTATCAGGAGATCTTCAATAAGTATTTTTATTCCATGCAAAAGGTCAAAGTGCCGGTGATAACAGCTTTTGCCGGCATTGCCGTGAATCTGGCGGTTTCTCTTTTTGCGGCGAAAGAATGGGGCGTTTACGGCTTGGCGCTGGGTACCGTTGCGGCGGCAGTGGTCATGGCGGTGATCCTCTGGATTTTTGCCGCTCGCAGTACCCCCGGTCTGCTCAATCGAAGCCTCTTTTTGAATATCGGTAAGGATCTGGTGGGCGCTATGGGTCTTTTTGTGGCGGCTCGGGAAGTTCGCATTCTGATCATGGGTCAGATTGGCGGAACTCTAGGCGTTCTATTGGGACTTTTGGGCGGTTTGGTTGCAGGTCTTTTGGTCTATTTTCTCCTTTTGGTGCTTTTGCGCTCTGAGGACCTGAAAAAACTTCTGTTAATGGTCAAAAAAACCGAAAAATAACTAAAAATTGGGCGGTAAAAATGGCCGAATTGTTCAAACATACAAAAGTGAACGGCAACCCTTGACGAATCGGTGATTTTTCGCTAATATAATACTATAAAATAAAAATTTCAGGGGGTTCTCCTATGTTTTCTAAATCCGTAAAGGTGACCAACAGCGTGGGTCTTCATGCCCGCCCTGCAACCTTTTTCATCCAAAAGGCAAATGAGTATAAATGCTCTGTTTGGGTTGAGATTGGCTCTCGCCGGATCAATGCCAAAAGCTTGCTGGGCATTTTGTCTTTGGGTATCATCAAGGATACCGAGATCACCATTATTGCAGACGGTGCCGATGAAGAAGCCGCTGTGACCGCTCTGTGTGAGTTGGTTGAGCAGTTAGAAGACTAATATGAAAAAAAGCACCGCTTAGCGGTGCTTTTTGATTTGAAAGAGAGGAACCGGTCATGGATTATATCTTATCTCCGTCTATTTTAGCCGCCGATTTTGCCGATCTGGGCAAGGATACCGCCGCCGCTGTTAAGGGCGGCGCCAAGTGGCTGCATCTTGATGTGATGGACGGGCAGTTTGTGCCCAATATTTCCATCGGTGTGGTAGTAATCGAAAGCCTTCGTAAGGTCAGCGATGCCTTCTTTGATGTGCATTTGATGATCGACCGCCCTGAGCGGTATACTCAAGCCTTTTTAAAGGCGGGAGCCGATCTGATCTGCGTGCATCTGGAGGCCACCGATGCCATTGAGACCATTGCAAAAGAAGTCCATGATGCCGGCAAGCTGTTTGCCATCGCCTTAAAGCCCGCCACCCCTGCAGAGGCGGTAAAGCCCTATCTGCATCTTTGCGATATGGTGCTGGTGATGACGGTGGAACCCGGCTTCGGCGGTCAAAAATTTATGGCCCATATGATGCCCAAGGTGGAGGCCTTAGCCGCCCTTCGGGAGGAGATGGGGCTCTCTTATCATATTCAGGTGGATGGCGGCATCAATCTGGAGAATCTGCCGGTGGTGGCCAAAGCAGGCGCCAATGTGATTGTAGCCGGCTCGGCTGTGTTCAGTAAGGAACAGACTGAAGAAAAGGCCAAGGCTTTTTGCAGGGCTTTCGAGGCTCTGTGAAGACTGTCTCAATAAGCGCAGAACAAAAAGAGAAGGGGTTCCTTCTCTTTTTTAGCCTTTTTTTCAAGAAACGGCGTATCGCATACAGCCGTTCCTTGAAGAAAAGACCTTCTGCCTCTTATTGAAACAGTCCTGACCATAATTGTTATACAATAAAAAACGCTGTGCGATGCACAGCGTTTTTTATTATTCTTTTGTCATTTCTTCGAAGGCTCGCTGAATGCCTAAGCGGCCGCTTTCAAAGGTGAGGCCGCCCTGCAAAAAGGCGATGTAGGGGGGCTTGATGGGACCGTCAGCCGAGAGCTCAATGGAAGAGCCCATCACAAAGGCCCCTGCCGCCATTACCACCGGCGAATCATAGCCGGGCATATCCCATGCTTCGGGGGTTACAAAGCTATCCACCGGCGAGCCGGCCTGAATGCCCTTGCAGAAGGAAAGCATCCGCTGGGGAGAGCCTAAGGTCAGCGTCTGGATGATATCATAGCGAGGGGAGTCCGGTGCAGGGGAGGTGGGGCAACCGATCTGCTCACACATGGCCGCCGCATACATGGCGGTTTTTTTTGCCTGCAATACCGTGTGAGGAGCTAAGAACAGTCCTTGATAAAACTCTCTTAGGATATTGAGGGTGCATCCGCTTTCCCGCCCGATGCCGGGGGAGGTCAGCCGATAGGCGCATTTTTCGATAAGCTCTGCCCGCCCTGCAATATAGCCGCCGGTGGGGGCAAGTCCGCCGCCGGGATTTTTAATGAGGGAGCCCGCCATGAGATCTGCGCCGTAATAAGTGGGCTCATGGCGCTCGCAGAATTCACCATAGCAATTATCCACCATCACCACCACCTCGGGGCGGAGTTCATGGACAAAGGTGGCCACCCTGCCGATCTCCTTGGCAGAGAGGGTGGGACGTTCCTGATAGCCCTTGGACTTTTGAATAAAGACCATTTTGATCTTGGGTTCGGTTAGGGCTTTTTCCAAAGCAGGATAGTCGATGGCACCTTCTTTAAGATCCAACTGGCGGTATTCTACGCCAAAATCCTTTAGAGAGCCTTCATCCGCCGTCTCGCCCAGTCCAATTACCTCGTCCAAAGTGTCGTAAGGCTTGCCGGTAACTGCCAGCATAATGTCGCCGGGGCGCAGAATGCCGAAAAGGACAACGGTCAGGGTGTGGGTACCGGAAATGAAATGGGGGCGCACCAAGGCATCCTCTGCCTCCAAGGCACGGGCAAATACTTTATCCAAAGTATCTCTGCCCCGATCTCCGTATCCATAGCCGGTGGAGCCGGCGAAATGAGCCTCGCTGACCCGCTCTTCCCGAAAGGCCTCCATCACCCGCTGGGTGGTGAAAAGGGCAATGTCTTCCGCTTCTTTGATGGCGGGGGCAATGCGCTCCATGGCAATTTTATCAGCAGTTTGCAGATTCAATGAAATGTTCATCCTTTCAAAATCAGATGAAAAAATTATACACCCTTCTACAGTTTTCGTCAATAAAGGCTTTTCATTTTATAAAAACTATGCTAGAATAAATAGGTATTTTAAATGGAAGGACAGTCCTCTATGAAAAAACTTTGGATTTATCTTGTGTTGGCAGCCCTTTTGCTGACCGCCCCCGCCTGCTCCAAATTTTCCGTTGAGATCAAAAATACCTTTGAGAATGGTTTGGATTATGGAAATACCCTTGTGGCAGAGCAGGGAGATTATCTGGCTATGCGGGGCGGCAAGGATGATGCTCCGGCGCTGTTTATCTATCATAAGCCCTCGGGAGAGAGCCGCTATATCTTAAGCGCAGATGTGTATCAGATCGCCCTTTGTGATCATACCGTCTTTTATAAAAAAACCGTCAATGATTGCCTGTATGCCTATGATCTGGGAGAAGAGGATAACCATCGCATCCTATTGGAAGAGGCGCTGAGCTATCAGGTGCGGGATGGTGTGGTCTACTATCTGGTCAGCGACCATGGCAAATATATTAATACTTATGATCTGGCCACCGGAACGGTAGGCAAGCTGGAAACCGGCTACACGGTGGATTCCTTTGCGCTGACCGAGTATGGTATGTATTATTCCGATGATACCGCCGGTGTATATCTGGTGCTTCCTTGGGGGGAGACTCGGGATCGCATTGTTGCTGCTGAGGCCGATCATATTTTCCGGGATGCCCATAGCATCGATGGCGGCGCCGATATCGTTTATCTGAAGGTGAATAATCTGACCGGCGATGCCTCTGTTTGCGTTTACCGTGCCGCAAAGAATGAAACAAAGACCCTGCTGACCCATACCTTGGATGCTACCGCAGATCTGGAAAATATCAATGTAACTCGTGGCAAGGTGGTAACGCTTTATAATAAGACCATCTGTGCCATTGATATTGAGACCGGCGAAACCGAAAGCTGGGGCGCAGTGAAAGAGGATTTTCAGGTGGAAGGTGTGTTGCCTCAGATCATGAGCGATTGCGTCATCTATTATGTTGAAGATGAGGAGAATACCGCCCTCAAAGCCAGCATTCAATATTATCCCGAAGAAAAATAAAAAAAGCACCCGAGGAAAGATTTATCTTTCCTCGGGTGTTTTCTTAATGATCCAGATAGAATTTAACCAGCTCGCCCAGCAGCTCATCCCGATCGATTTTGCGGATCAGCACACGGGCATTATTGTGGTTGGTGATGTAGGTGGGATCCTCACTTAAAATATAGCCCACAATTTGATTCAGGGGGTTGTAGCCCTTTTCTTTCAAGGCGTCATAAACAGCAGAGAGAACATCCTTCATCTTCATCTCTTCTTCATTGCGGATCTTAAAAGGTTGGGTGTTTTCAAACATAATTTTAAAACCTCCTGTACATTGATAGGATTATTATATAATAAAAATCAATCGATATCAAGCAAAAAATTGTAAAAAATCAAAGGCTGAAGAAGAATTCTTCTTCAGCCTTTTTTGTGTTGAATCAGGAACGCAAGGTAGCGCCCAGCTCGGTGATGGCGGTAACCATCTTCTTTACTTTGGCGTCGATCTCCTCGTCGCTCAAGGTACGGTCTGCCGCACGGAAGGTCAGATTGAAGGCCACGCTCTTCATGCCTTCGGCGATCTGCTTGCCTTCATAGATATCAAAGAGGGCAACGCTCTCCAAGATATTGCCGCCCTTTTCACGCATCACCTTTTCCATGGAGCCAACGGTAACGCTCTTGGCGCACACAAAGGCCAGGTCACGAGTGGTGGCAGGGAAGCGGGGACTTGCATGGTATTCCTTGGCAGGCTTCTCAGAGGCAAGGATCTTCTCGAAATAGAGATTGGCGATCCATACCTGCTCCGGCAGATCAAACTGAGCGGGAAGCAAGGGATGCACTTCGCCCATAAAGCCGATGACTTCGCCTTGATAGAGGATGGAAGCCGTCTTTCCGGGGTGGAGAGAGGGGCAGTCCTTCTTGGGTGCAAATTCCACATCCTTTGCGGGGATGCCGGCGGCGGTCAGAACCTGCTCCACGGCACCCTTCAGGGTGTAAAAACTCTCATCCTTGCCGTAGCAACCCAGCACATATTCCACCTGCTCATAGGGGAGGGTATCCTCGCCGGTATAAGTATAGGTGGTGGCAGGCTCAAAGAGGCGAGCGGTCAGGTTGCGGTTGTTATAGTTGGTGGCAAGGGTCGAGAGCATACTGCCCATGGCGGTGGTCCGCATCACGCTGGTGTCCTCGCCTAAGGGATTGGAAATGGTCACCGATTTGCGGAAAGTGCTGTCGGCAGGCAGTAATAATTTATCATAGATCTTGGGACTGATAAAGCTATAAGTGCAGATCTCATAATAGCCGGCGGCCAAAAGGGCGTCGTTCATGGTTTTCTGCAGGCTTTGAGCAGGGGTCAGCATTCCTTGGGTGGTGGCCATATGCACCAAAGTGGTGGGGATATTATCATATCCGTAAAGGCGAACCACTTCCTCGGCCAAATCGGCTTCTCCTTCCACATCATCTCGGAAAGAGGGGATGCGAACCTGCCAAGGCTCCTTACTGTCGTCCACGCCGAATTCCAGAGCAAGAAGGGATTCTTTCATAAAGGAAGCCTCAATGTCGGTGCCCAAGAAGGCGTTGACATGATCGGGGCGGAAGGGAATGGTGCGAGCAGGGCGGGTGTCATTATTCACATCCAGCACTCCGGCAACCACCGTACCGCCGGCCAACTGCTCTGCCAACTCGCAGGCACGGTTCAAAGCGCCCTCGACCAGCACCGGATCCAAGCCCTTCTCGTAGCGGGAGGAGGCATCGGTGCGAAGACCTAAAGCACGGGAGGCTTTGCGGATGGTCACACCGTCAAAGTTAGCAGATTCAAAAACGATGGTGGTGGTATCATTCTCGATCTCACTGTTGAGACCGCCCATAATACCGGCCACAGCGATGGTGCCCTCTTTATCGGCGATGGTCAGCATGGATGCGTTTAAGGTGCGCTCCTGCTCATCCAAGGTCACAAATTTTTCGCCCTCACCGGCCATCTTCACATGGATCTCTTTGCCACGGATCTGGCGGTAATCGAAGGCGTGCATGGGCTGACCGTACTCCAGCATCACATAGTTGGTGATATCCACCACATTATTGATGGGGCGAACACCTACCGCATAGAGGCGGTTTCTCAGCCATAAGGGAGAGGGGCCGATCTTGATGTTCTTGACTACTCTTGCACTATAGCGAGGGCAGGCAACCGGCTCTTCAACGGTTACAGACAGATAATTTTCAATTTGATCAGAGGGGTCTTCGGTAAAGACGGGGGTGTGCTTATTAAAGGGACGGCCGTAGGTGGCGGCAGTCTCTCTGGCAAGGCCGATCACCGACAGGCAATCGGGACGGTTGGGGGTGATCTCAAATTCGATCATGGGATCATTGAGCCCCAGAGCTTCATCAATGGGGGTGCCGGGCTTGCAGGGTTCGGGCAGGATCATAATACCGTCTTCAATGCACTCGGGGAAGTTCCCCACCGTTAGGTTCAGCTCGCCCAAGGAGCAGAGCATACCATTGGAGGGCAGTCCTCTCAGCTTGCCCTTTTTGATCTTCACCCCATTGGGAAGAAGGCTATTATCCAAAGCGGCGGGAACATAATCCCCCACCTTGATATTCTGAGCACCGGTGATGATCTGAATGGGCTCATCCTCGCCCACATCTACCTGGCAGACCTTCAAATGGTCGGAATCGGGATGGTCGGTCACTTCCAAAAGGTGCCCCACAACCACCCGCTCAATATGATCGTTCCAGCAGCTATAGGTTTCTACCTTGGAGCCGCTCATGGTCATATCCTTTGCAATTTCAGCTGCCGATTCCTTGAGTTCCACAAAATCGGCCAGCCAGCCTTTGGTTACATTCATGGTTTTAACGCTCCTTTCCTTAGAACTGCTGCAAGAATCTTAAGTCGTTTTCGAAGAACAACCGCAGATCGTCAATATTATACCGCCGCATCACAATACGCTCCAAGCCTAAGCCGAAGGCAAAGCCGCTGTATACCTCAGGGTCGATGCCGCAGCCTTCCAAAACCTTAGGATGAACCATGCCGGCGCCCAAGATCTCGATCCAGCCTTCTCCTTTACAGAGGCGGCAGCCTTTACCGCCGCAAGAGAAGCAGCGAATATCCATCTCCGCCGAGGGCTCGGTAAAGGAGAAGTGATGGGGACGGAAGCGAACCACTGCCTCCTCTCCATAGAGTCGCTTGGCAAAAAGTTCCAAGGTGCCCTTCAGGTCGCTCATGCGAATGCCCTTGTCCACTACCAAGCCTTCCACCTGATGGAAGAGGGGAGAGTGGGTAGCATCCACCTCATCGGAGCGGTAAACCCGACCGGGGGCAATGACCTTAATGGGGGGCTTTTGCTTTTCCATGACTCGCACCTGCATAGGCGAGGTCTGGGTACGGAGCAGAATGTTTTCAGTAATATAGAAGGTATCCTGCGTATCTCTGGCAGGATGATTTTTGGGCATATTCAGCGCCTCAAAATTATAATGATCCAGCTCTACTTCAGGGCCGGTGGCAATCTGAAAGCCCATGCCCAAAAAGATATCCTTGATTTCATCCAATACCTGAGTCAGGGGATGCTTTTTGCCATAGGGAGCCGACACACCGGGAACGGTAACGTCCAGCTGCTCCTCCTGCAGGCGGCGCTCCAGCTCAGCGGCATCCAGTGCGGCCAATTTTTCTTCCATGGCGCTTTCCAGCTCGCCCCGCACCTGATTGACCAAAGCACCCATCTTGGGGCGCTCTTCGGGGGAAAGGGCGCCCATGCCACGCAAAATGGCGGTCAGCTCACCTTTTTTACCCAGATAATGCACCCGTAAGGCTTCCAGATCGGCCTTGGTGGTGCAAGCGGCCAACCGTTCTTGCGCTTCTGCTCGGATGGCTTCTAACTTTTCTTTCATAACCATATCCTCCAAAAAAATAAAAATTCCCGCCCCAATAGGGACGAGAATGAAAAATAAACCCGTGTTACCACCCAAATTCCGCAAATTTCATCTGCGGCACTTTGCTGCCTTTTAACGGTGGCTACCGTCGCTTTTTCGAAAGCGCCGCTCCCGAGTTGAAGATGGATCATGGACCGCTGTCAAAAGCGCTCTCAGCCTGCCGGCGCTTTCTCTCTGATGACTGGTTTACATAATCTTTATACGCTCGTTCAATGCGTTTCTCCTATTCTACCATAGGATTTTTAAAAAAGCAACCTCTTTTTTTATTGAAATTATTATAGAACTATGATAAACTAATATATTAAGAAAGGTTGTGTCAATATGGAGAATTTCATTGAATATAGTTTGCCTTACCGGCTGACCGGCGGCGATTGGATTAAGCGCATGGGGTTGACGGCTGCGATTTTATTGATCGGTGCAGTGGCTTTGATGCTTCATCCCTTGATCGGCATGGTGGTTGCCGTGGTTTGCGTCTATGTGTCTTATAAGGTCTATGTCTCCTTCAATTATGAGTTGGAGTATACCCTTTTAGAGAATGAGATCACGTTTACCAAGGTGATCAATAAGGAGCGTCGTCGTGAGGTGCTCAAAGCAGATATCACCAAAACCGAAAGCTACGGTCCTATGGATCGGATGCCGTCCAATGTCGGGGCGGTACGCTCCTTCCTCAGCCATGAGGGAGAACTGCCGGAGTATTTTTGGATTACTCAAAAAAAGAATGGGGAGAAGGTCTGCATTCTTTTCCAGCCCGATGAGCGGATGTTGAATGTCTTTGCCGTGCGGGCAAGAGGAAAGCTTCAATGAAGATCGTAACCCCCAAGGAAATGAAAAAAATGGATCTTCGCACAGTGGAGGAGGGGGTCTTTTCCTCCTTGCGGCTGATGCAAAATGCCGCCGAAGCTCTTTATGCGGAGATCACCTGCTGGATGGAGCAAAAGGGCGCTGAAAAGATTCTGCTTTTGGCAGGTCTTGGCAATAATGGCGGCGACGCCTATGCCTTGGCGCTGATGCTGCATCCCGTCTATCAGCCTGCCATTTTGCAGGTTGGGGAGGGGGAGCGTTCTCCCGATTGCGAGTATTATTATCAAAAGTGTAAGGAAGCGGGCATCCCCTTTGTGGAAAGTCCCGAGGATTATCCGCTGGTGGTGGAAGGGGTCTTCGGCACCGGCTTTCATGGAGAACTGCCCCAAGAGGTTCGAGGGGTATTTGATCAAATTCATGTGCCGGTGGCGGCGATTGATCTGCCCGGCGGAATGAACGGTGAAAGCGGCGTTGCCGCCATGGGCACCTTGAAACCGGAGCTGACGGTGACCTTCGCTTATCCCAAGCCCTGCCATCTGCTGGCCGATTGCGGCAAGGTGGTGGTCAAAGATATTGGAATTCCCAAAGGCTACGCCAAGGATATTAAGCGAGAAACCTTAAAGCCTGCCTTTTCTCCTCGTAGCGATTGGGGGCATAAAACTCGCTATGGAACGGTGGGTCTTTTAGTGGGCGCACCTCAATATACCGGTGCGGCCGCCTTGGCCTTGCTGGGTGCTTTGAAAAGCGGCGCAGGGTTGGTCTTTGGCTATCTGCCCGCCGAGGCTCGACGGGCGGCGGCCGCAAAATTATACGGGCCGGTGCTGCAAAGCCCTCGAAAGCTGTTTCCTTTGAAATGGGATGCATACTTAGTTGGCAGCGGCTTAGGCCGGAAGGCTTCCGCTACCAAAAAAATGAAAAAGCTTTGGGCTTCTTCTCATCCCTTGGTGGTGGATGGAGACGGGCTTTGGCATCTTCAGAAAATGCTTACTCCCCGCAAGGGAGTAACGATTCTGACCCCCCATATGGGAGAATTTGCTCGCCTTTTAGGCATCCGTCCCGAAGCCCTTTTGGCTGACCGTTTGAGGCTGGCAGAAGAGTTTGCCGCTCAATATGGGTGCATTTTAGTGCTGAAGGATGCGGCCACCATTGTGACCAATGGGGCGGAGACGGTGATCCTCTCTGCGCCTTGCTCTGCTTTGGCAAAGGGCGGTAGTGGCGATCTCTTGGCAGGTCTCATTGCCGGTCTTTTAGCGGCGGACAGTTCTGCCGCCTTTGAAGCGGCAAAATTGGGTGTATATCTTCATAATCGCAGTGCCCATCTGGCTTGCGAGGTGCAAAGCTCTTTTGCTTTACAGCCCGAGGAGATCGCCCAAAGAATCAGTGACGCTTGGATGGAGCTGGAACATGACACATTTTAAGAGAACCTGGGCAGAAATCGATTGTTCTGCCATTAGGGAAAATTATCATATGGTGCGAAAGCAGCTTGCGCCTGCCGTGAAACTGATGGCGGTGGTAAAAGCCAATGCCTATGGCCATGGTGCACAGAAGGTGGCACCCTTGCTGGCAGAGCTCGGTGCTGATTATTTCGGAGTGTCCTGCCTGCAGGAAGCAAAAGAACTGCGGGATTTGGGCATTGCACAGCCGATTTTGATTTTGGGTTATACGCTGCCGGCTTATTATGAGTCTTTTGGTGGCCTTGATATTACCCAAACCATCTTTGATATGGAAAGTGCCGAAGCCCTCAGTGCCTATTGCTGCTCTAAGGGGTTGACGGGAAAGGTACATATCGCCTTGGATACCGGAATGGGGCGTATTGGCTTTGATGCTTTTGATCCAAAGGCTGCGGCGGAGATGGTGCAAAAAATTGTGAATCTTCCCGGTCTATTGGTGGAGGGGATGTTTTCTCATTTCTCGGTGGCTGATACCGATGGAGAGGAAGCCTATACCGAGGCTCAATTTCAGCGCTTTATGGCAGTACGGGAGCTTTTGGAAAAAGAAGGAATTCATCTTCTGTGCCATATTGCCAATAGCGCCGGCACCTTTGCCGATCCTCGTTATCAGCTGGATATGGTGCGGGCAGGAATTGTGCTTTATGGGCTGGAGCCCGGCGGCAGAGAAAATCCGTTCCGTCCGGCCATGACCTTAAAGACCATTGTTTCTTATGTAAAGGAATTGCCGGCCGGCCGTGATATCAGCTACGGTCGCCGATATACCACCAAGGAGCCTTGCCGCATTGCCACTTTAAGCGTGGGCTATGCCGATGGGTATCCCCGCCTTTTGTCGGGGAAGGGGCAGGTGCTGATCGGCGGGCGGCTTGCGCCGGTGATTGGTAGTGTTTGTATGGATCAATTGATGGTGGATGTGTCTGATCTTCCCTGTAAAGCGGGAGATGAGGCGGTGCTCATGGGCGGGGAGATTGATTTCAATACCGTTGCTCGGCAGGTGGGAACCATTCATTATGAATTGGTTTGCGGAGTCAGTAAACGGGTTCCCCGTATTTATTTAAAATAATCCATAAGGGAGGATATTAGGATGAAAAAGTGTATCAATTGTGGCTATGAAGGGCAGGATGAAGCCCTCTTTTGCGTCAAATGCGGCGTGCCGTTCCAAGCCCAAGAGGCCCAGCAGGAAGCTCCTGCTCCTCAGCCGGCAGAAGAGCCTAAGCAGCAGGCAGCACCGGAGGCGCCCCAGTATCGGATGCCTCCCCAATATATGCCCCCGGTTCAGCAGTGTAAGGAAGAGCCCATCTCTTTGGGCAAATGGTTGCTTTATCATCTGATTCCTTATGCCGGTCTGGTGGTTCCTATTTTGGGAAATCTGGTTTATATTGTTGTGCTGTTTATTTGGGCGTTCAACGGAACCGATGAGGCCAAAAACAACACCACCTTCCGCAACTGGGCAAGAGCGCAGCTGATCTTCCAAGGGGTCAGCCTGGTGCTGGGCATCATTTTGGTAGCATTTGTTATGTTTGTGCTCTTTTCCGGCTTTGGTGCCATTGGCGGAGAGCTTTGGGACGAATTGGACTATTACTTTAGCTATTAATTAGGGACTATGAACATTTTGCATTTGAAATATGCGGTGGAAATCGCAAAAACCAAATCCATCAGCAAAGCGGCGGAGAATCTTTATATGGGGCAACCCAATCTCAGCCGTGCCATTAAAGAACTGGAAGATTCTTTGGGAATTATCATTTTTAATCGTACCCCCAAGGGCATCTCCATCACTCCCGAGGGAGAGGAGTTTCTTCATAATGCTCGCCGCATCATCAAGCAGGTGGATAAAATGGAGGAATTTTATCAGACCAACCGCAATAGCCAGCGTTTTTCCATTTCTGTGCCTCGGGCCACCTATATTTCTGAGGCCTTTGCGGATTTTACTGCTCATTTAAGCGCAGAAAATCCGGCCGATATTTATTATAAAGAGACCAACTCCATGCGTACTTTAAATAATGTGGTCAAAGAGGAGTTTAATCTGGGAATCGTCCGCTATCAGGAAAGCTTTGAGCAGTATTTCCAGCTTCAGTTTGAGGAAAAGCGGCTGGTCAGTGAAACCATCGCCGAATTCTCCTATTGCCTGCTGATGAATGAAAAGCATCCCTTGGCGGCAAAAGAGGAGATCGCACCGGAGGAGCTGGCTCCCTATTTTGAGATCTGCCATGCAGACCCTTATGTGCCCAACCTGCCTCAAATCGATGTGAAAAAGGCGGAGCTTTCGGAGTATGTGGATAAGCGGATCAATATTTATGAGCGGGCCAGCCAGTTCAGCCTTTTGGAGAAGATGCCGGAGGCCTTTATGTGGGTTTCTCCTTTGTCGGAGGATCTTTTGAAAAAGTATCATCTGGTTCAAAGAAAGGCCAAAGCCAATCATCGGGTGTATAAGGATGTATTGATCTATCGTCATGATTATCATTTGACGCCTTTAGATCAAGCCTTTATCGCATCTCTAAAAAATCAGATCAAATAAAAAAGAAGGACACGAGCGAGACACTTCGTAAAGAAGTTGTCTCGCTCGGCTTTTATCATCAAAAAACAAATGACACTTTGCACAAGGATTGTGAAAGTGTCATAGTGGGTTACACACTTTAAGAAAGGTAAATACTTGCCGAAAATAAAGAATATCTTTCTCGGCAGGTAAAGTGATATTGCAAACTAAAAGTTTGCAGTGATATTTTTACCTTGCGGCAAAAGTGATATGAAAACCTTGCGGTTTTCGTGATATTATATTCGCCCCTAAACTGTCCGTAGGACAATATCACTATGCATAGCATAATATCACTGCGAAGCAATATAACTCGCCGTAAGGCGAATATAACTGAGGCGCACTTCCTTACGGAGTGCGCCTCGAGGTGTCCTTCTTTTTTATATTCCGTAGTTTTGGGTTTGTTTGGTATATTCGGTGGGGGTCAGTCCCGTTTTTTCCTTAAAGGAGCGGCAAAAATGATATACGCTGGAAAATCCGCATTCTTCTGCAATATTGGTAACGGTTCGCTCAGAATTGTTCAGTAGGGTTTTAGCCTTGGCCATCCGCCGCTCCAAAATATACTGCTTGGGGGTTTGGCCGTAAAACTGTAAAAAGAGCTTGCGTAAATAGACCTCGCTGATTCCTGCGGCCTGGGCAATGGCGGTATTCTGAAGGGTGGGGAGCATCAGATGGCTCTCCAGATATTGAAGGGCGGTGTGCAGACGGGGATTTTGATAGGGTGCCGGCATCGTCAGCCGACTGAGCATCTCATAAAAAAGACTCATCATTTTGGGGCGCTGCTCGGGATGGGAAAAGAGGGCGTGCATCTGCTCAAAGCTTTTGAGAAAAAAGTCCCGATTTTGCAGGGGGAGCACCATAAAAGAATCCCCTTCATAATCGTTGCATTGAAAGTCAATCACCGGAAACCGCCCTTTTTTATCTCCGTAAAGGGTGTAGCTTTGCCCCTTGGGTAAGAGGACGGCATGTTCGGGATCGGAAAGGTAGGTCTTGCCTTG
Source organism: Eubacteriales bacterium (assembly GCA_045539335.1). Lineage (GTDB taxonomy): Bacteria > Bacillota > Clostridia > Oscillospirales > QAKW01 > QAKW01. The sequence goes on along the minus strand of JAZQFD010000035.1, from coordinate 7,775 downwards.
GTGGGTATAGGTGATCTGCCCATCGATGCAAAAGGAAAGACCAAAGCAAGGTCGCTCCTTCATTTCAAAATGCCGACCCTTGGGAGAGGTTACTACGTAAAGCTCTTCAATTTTGGTTATGGTCATGTTTTTCATAAGTATATAATACCGAAATTGTTAAAAAAGTTCAATACTATTTTTAAATTAGTATCAAAAATGTTAAAATAGATTGTTTTTTCTATTGCTGATGGCCTCTTTTTTTATTACAATGTGGAAAAAGGAGTGGATGGTATGCGATTTCAAGGAAAAACCGCCATTATTACCGGAGCCGGATCCGGCATGGGTTTGCTTTGCAGCAAGTGTTGGGCAAAAGAGGGCGGAAATGTAGTGCTGAGCGATATTTCTGCTGAGGCGTTGAATCAAGCGGTGGCAGAGGTGAATGCCATTCAAGAAGGATGCGCAATCGGCGTTGTTTGTGATGTTCGGAATTATGAACAGGTTTTGAAGGTGCGGGATCGTGCGGTGGAGACCTTTGGTTCCATTGACTTGCTGGTGAACTTTGCCGGCGGGGCCGAAACCCGAATGCTCAATGCCACGGGTCTTGAATTTCCCGATGTACCCATTGAAGTCTATGATTGGGGAATTGATGTAAATCTGAAGGGTCAGCTTTATTTTGATCATGCCGTATTAAAGCAGATGCGAGAGCAAAAAAGCGGTGTGATCTTAAATATTGGCTCCATTACCGGAGTGGAAGGCTGCAAGCATAATGTGTCTTATGCTTCCTCTAAAAGCGCTGCCATGAATGGGTTGACCAAATCCATTGCCGCCTATGGAGCGGCCTATAATGTTCGCTGTAACTGCGTTTCCCCCGGTCCGGTACTGACTCGTGAAAAGATGGGCAAGATGCGTACTGCCTTAGGCAGAGCGGCAGAGCCTCAGGAGATCATTGATGCGGTATTGTTTTTGGCCTCCGATGAAGCCTCGTTTATTACCGGTATCGATCTTTTGATCGATGGAGGTCGCAATACCATCGCAAGAGGATTTGACCAATGAGTAAAACCTTTTTGACCTATGAAAAACCGTTGCTGACGGTGATGATCCAAACCCCTTTCGAGGACGATGCCAAAGATCTTGTGGCCAAAGCCTTGCCGGAAGGAGCAGAAGCCTTCGGCTTGCAGACCTGCCGCTTGGAGGATCAAAGCCCCGAAAGTTATCGGCGGATCTTTGCCGCCATGGGGGAGAAGCCCTGCTATGTGACCCACTATCGTCACGGATTGAACAAAGAAAAGACCGATGAAGAGTTGGCAGAGGGACTTTTGACCCTTGCTCAAAGTGGAGCTACTCTTTGCGATGTGATGGGGGATCTTTTTGATCCTCAGCCCGATGAGCTTACCATGGCGCCTGCCGCCATCGAAAAGCAAAGGGCGCTCATCGAAGAACTCCATCAAGCGGGTGCAGAGGTGCTGATGTCCTCTCATATCTATCGGTTCACCCCTGCGGAGCGAGTGCTGGAGATGGCTTTGGAGCATCAAAAAAGAGGGGCTGATATTGCCAAGATCGTGACCGGCGCCGAGACCATGGAACAGCAGATCGAGAATCTGCGGATTGTGGATCTTTTAAAGAGAGAGTTGAAAATCCCCTTCCTCTTTTTGGCAGGGGGAGAATGCAAGTTGCTGCGGCGGGTAGCGCCCATTATCGGCGATTGCATGTATCTTTGCGTGTATGAGCATAATGAACTTTCAACCAAGGCTCAGCCGCTTTTAAGTGAAGTGAAAACCATTCGGGAGTTATTATTATGAACAGCAAAAATATTGTCTTTACCCAAGTAGGAAAAGCAGAAGTGTTAGAAAAAGCGGTACGGGAGCCCAAAGCGGGGGAAGTGACGGTGAAACTGGCGTTTTCCTCCATCAGCAGCGGCACCGAGCGGGCCAATTTAATGGGAAGCCTTCGGGTGAGTGTTGTTGCAGATCAAGCGGAGGCGGTGTTCCCTCGCCATGGAGGCTATAGCTCTGCCGGCACCATTGTTGCGGTGGGCGAGGGGGTCTCCGATCTGAAGATCGGCGATCGAGTGGCTCTTTCTTGGAGCCGACATAACCAATATATGACCCTGCCTGCCAAAAATGTCTGCCCCATTGGGGAGGTTGGTTTTGCCGATGCAGCGCTCTTTCATATCGGCATCTTTCCCTTGGCTGCCATTCGGAAATGTCGGCTGGAGATGGGGGAGAGTGCCATTGTGATGGGAATGGGCGTTTTGGGTCTCTTTGGTCTGATGCTGCTGCGTGCCGCCGGCGCTACGCCCATCATCGCCGTGGATCCCATCCCCCAAAAGCGGGAAAAGGCATTGCAATGCGGGGCGGATTATGCCCTGGATCCGTATGCTCCTTCTTTTGCCCAAACGGTAAAAGATTTAACCGGCGGCGGTGCCAAGGTGGGCATTGAAGTGACCGGCGTTGGAAAAGGCTTAGATGGAATTTTAGATTGCATGGCACCTTTTGGACGGGTGGCCCTTTTGGGCTGTACCCGCAACAGCGATTTTTCCATCGACTATTATCATAAGGTTCACGGCCCCGGGATCAGCTTGATCGGCGCCCATACCAATGCTCGCCCTGCGGAGGAATCCTCTGCAGGCTGGTGGACCCAAAAAGATGATATGGCGGCCTTAAAGCGGCTGACCGAGACCGGTCGTATCCGCCCCTCTGCCTTGGTGGATGAGGTTCATTCGCCCATGGAGGCCCCAACGGTTTATCAGCGCTTGGCCGAAGAGCCTGCCTTTCCCGTTGTTCAGTTTTGCTGGGAGGATTTGGCATGAGAAAGATTCGTATTGCCCAGATCGGCACCAGCCAATATAGCCACGGGCGGCAGATTTTTAAATCCTTGGCACGGCAGACCGATCTTTTTGAGGTGGCAGGCTTTGCCCTGCCCCAAGGGGAGCGGGAGCGGTATCCCAAGACCATGGCGGCTTTTGAGGGTTATCAAGAGCTTTCGCTGGAAGAAATCCTCTCCGACCCCACCATTGAAGCAGTGGCCATCGAAACGGAGGAACAATACCTGACCTATTATGCTCTGCTGGCGGCCAAGGCGGGCAAGCATATCCATATGGAAAAACCGGGCGGCACCGATCTTGCCGCTTTTGAGGAACTGGTTTCCTTGGTGAAAGAAAAAGGGCTGGTCTTTCATGTGGGGTATATGTATCGCTATAATCCGGTGATCGGGCAGTTGCTGGAGGAGGTCAAAAGCGGAACGCTGGGCGATATTTCCGGCGTAGAGGCTCAAATGAATTGTATTCACCCCCAAGAGGTGCGGGAGTATCTGAAAGGATTTCCCGGAGGGATGATGTTCTTCTTGGGCTGTCATTTGGTGGATCTGATCTTGCAGATCCAAGGCCTGCCCCAAAAAGTACTGCCCATGAATAAGGGGGCAGATTTTGGCTTTGCCCTTTTGGAGTATCCTCAAGGGGTATCCTTTGCCAAATGCACCGCCATAGAGATTGGGGGCTATGCCCGCCGCCAGTTGGTGGTGACCGGCAGTAAAAAGACGGTGGAGCTCAAGCCCTTGGAAATCGGGCTGGAAGGGGATCTGGTGGCTACGGCAAAAACCGAATATGAAAACCCCGCTTGGCGGGATCGAGGGATCTGCTCGGAAACCGAGCCCTTCAATCGCTATGATGCCATGATGGCGGCCTTTGCTCAAATGGTGGCAGGGGAGCGGAAGAACCCCTATTCTTATGACTATGAATTGGAGTTATATAAAACCTTATTAAAATGTTGCGGGAGGGAAGGAATATGAAAGCGATTTTAGTAAATGAGGATCGTTCTCTGCGCTGGGCGGATGTGCCCGATCCTATTTTGGGAGCAGAGGACTGTTTGATCAAAATTGAAGCGGCCGCATTGAATCGGGCCGATTTAATGCAGCGAGAGGGGGATTATCCCCCGCCTCCCGGCTGTCCGGAATGGATGGGGCTGGAGATCGCCGGTACCATTGTGGAGATGGGGCCGGAGGCGGCGGAGAAATCTCAATGGAAGATAGGCGATCAGGTTTGCGCCCTTTTGGGTGGCGGCGGCTATGCCCAATATGCCAATGTGAAATATGATATGCTGATGCCGGTGCCGAAGAATTGCACCATGGTAGAGGCGGCGGCCATGCCCGAAGCCTTTGCCACCGCATATTTGAACCTGTTTATGGAAGGCAATATCAAAGCGGGGGATACCCTTTTGATGAATGCCGGCGCCTCCGGTCTTGCCAGTGTGATTATCCCTATGGCCAAGGCTTTTGGGGTGCGGGTGATCACCACCGTTCTCTCCGATGAGATCGCCGATTCCATCAAGCATCTGAACGCCGATGTGGTGGTGAATACCACCAAGGAAAATATCGCCGAGGTATTAAAAGAGCAGTTGGAGGCAGGGCATCCCGTGGATGTGGCCATCGACTGCTTGGGCGGCGAGATTATGGGGCAGTGCATCCATTATTTGAAGCATGGCGCCCGTTGGATCATGATCGCCGCTTTGGCCGGCACCAAAACGCAGATTGATCTGAAAAACATTTATGTTCGCAATGTGCGGATCATCGGCAGTACCTTGCGCTCCCGTGCTCCCGAGGTCAAGGCGCAGATCTTGGCAGAGCTGGTGGAGCGGGTCTGGCCTAAGGTGGAAACCGGCGAGGTGAAGCCCACCATCTATAAAGTGCTTCCCATTACCCAGGCGGAAGCCGCCCATGATATTCTGTATCGGGGGGAGAATGTGGGGAAGGTTGTTTTAACCGTCGAATAATTATAAGCCCTGCTTCCATGGAAGCGGGGCTTATGTTTTTTATGGCATAGCCTTATGCAAAAACGGCATTTCCCAAAAAGACGTCCCTTTGCTATAATGCTAGTGGAGATGATAAGAGATTTTGGAAGTTTTAGTGGAATATTGCGAAAAAAGGAGTAAACATCATGGAAAAGTACACGCGAGAAATTGTAGATAGCGTGGAGCAATTAGAAAAAGAACTTGCCAATGTCCGTAAGGCGCAAGCAACCTTTGCCACCTACTCTCAGGAGCAGGTAGATGAGATTTTTAAGGCCGCCGCCGTGGCCGCCAATCAGATGCGGATCGCTTTGGCAAAAGAAGCCGTTGCCGAGACCGGCATGGGCGTGGTGGAAGATAAGGTAATCAAAAACCATTATGCCGCCGAGTATATTTATAACGCTTATAAAGACACCAAGACCTGCGGTGTCATCGAAGAAGATGCAGCATTCGGCATCAAAAAGGTGGCAGAGCCCATCGGCGTCATCGCTGCGGTCATCCCCACCACCAACCCCACTTCCACCGCCATCTTTAAGTGCCTGCTGGCGTTAAAGACCCGTAACGGTATTATCATCAGCCCCCATCCCCGTGCCAAGGGCTGTACCATCCACGCCGCCAAGGTGGTGCTGGAGGCGGCAGTAAAGGCCGGCGCTCCCGAGGGCATCATCAGCTGGATTGATGTTCCCTCCTTGGAGATGACCAACACGGTGATGAAAGAGGCAGATATTATCCTGGCTACCGGTGGCCCCGGTATGGTGAAGGCGGCTTATTCCAGTGGTACCCCCGCTTTGGGTGTAGGTGCCGGTAATACCCCTGCCATTATCGATTCCTCTGCGGATCTGTTGTTGGCAGTCAACTCCATTATCCATTCCAAAACCTTTGATAACGGTATGATCTGTGCCTCCGAACAGGCGGTGATCGTGCTGAAGGATGTATATGATGCCGTAAGAGCGGAATTTGCCGCCCGTGGCTGTTATTTCCTCAATGAAGAAGAAACCGAAAAGGTGCGCAAGACCATCATCGTCAACGGCGCATTGAACGCTAAGATCGTGGGCCAGAAGCCGGTTACCATTGCTGCTTTGGCAGGCGTTACCGTTCCCGAGAGCACCAAGGTGCTGATCGGTGAGGTGGAGAGTGTGGAGCTTTCCGAGGAATTTGCCCATGAGAAGCTTTCTCCCGTTCTTGCCATGTATAAAGCCGAAGACTTTGAGGATGCCCTCCAAAAGGCCGAGCATCTGGTGGCAGACGGTGGCTACGGTCATACCTCTTCCATCTATGCCAACGAAATGACCGAGCGTGAAAAACTGGCTGAGTTTTCCGCCCGTATGAAGACCTGCCGTATCTTGGTGAATACCCCCTCCTCTCAGGGCGGTATCGGCGATCTTTATAACTTTAAGTTGGCGCCTTCTCTGACCTTGGGTTGCGGCTCTTGGGGCGGCAACTCCGTGTCGGAAAACGTAGGCGTTAAGCATTTGATCAATATTAAGACTGTTGCAGAAAGAAGGGAAAATATGCTTTGGTTCCGTGCGCCTGAGAAGGTTTATATCAAAAAAGGCTGTCTGCCTGTGGCTCTGGATGAGTTGAGAACCGTTCGTGGCGCCAAAAAGGCATTTATTGTTACCGATACCTTCCTGTATGAAAACGGGTATACCAAGCCCATCACCGATAAATTAGATGAGATGGGCATTGCTCATACCACCTTCTTTAATGTTCAGCCCGATCCTACCTTAGGCAATGCCAAGGAGGGGGCGGCTCAGATGGCGGCCTTCAAGCCCGATACCATCATTGCTCTGGGCGGCGGTTCTGCCATGGATGCTGCCAAGATCATGTGGGTTTTGTATGAACATCCGGAAGCCGACTTTATGGATATGGCCATGCGTTTTATCGATATTCGAAAACGTGTGTACACTTTCCCGAAGATGGGTGAAAAGGCTTATTTCATTGCCATCCCCACCTCCGCCGGTACCGGTTCGGAGGTAACTCCCTTTGCGGTTATCACCGATGAATCCACCGGCACCAAGTATCCGCTGGCGGACTACGAACTGCTGCCCAACATGGCCATTATCGATACCGATTTTCATATGAGTGCACCCAAGGGACTAACAGCCGCTTCCGGCATTGACGCAGTGACCCACGCTGTGGAAGCCTATGCCGCCATGCTAGCCACCGATTATACCGATGGTTTGGCTCTTCAGGCTTTAAAGACCATCTTCACCTATTTGCCCCGTGCTTACGAAAATGGTCAGACCGACGTGATCGCCCGCGAAAAAATGGCCAACGCAGCCACCATTGCCGGCATGGCCTTTGCCAACGCCTTTTTGGGCATCTGCCATTCCATGGCCCACAAACTGGGCGCCTTTCATCATCTGCCCCATGGTGTTGCCAATGCCCTGATGATCGAAGAAGTGATCCGCTTCAACGCTTCCGAAGCTCCCGCCAAAATGGGTACATTCTCTCAATATGATCATCCCCATACCCTTTCCCGCTACGGCGAGATCGCCGATGCACTGAAACTTGGCGGCAGCACCGATGAAGAAAAACTGGAAAACCTGATCGGCGCCATCAACGACCTGAAGGCCCGTGTTGGTATCCTGCCTACCATTCAAGCCTACGGCATCGATGAAACCGATTTTCTTGCCCGTTTGGATGACATGGTGGAACAGGCTTTTGACGATCAATGCACCGGTGCCAATCCCCGTTATCCGCTGATGAGTGAGATCAAACAAATGTATTTAAATGCCTATTACGGCACCCGGGCCTGATGGCTTTTCCGGAACTTTTTAGGAGGATATGACTATGAAATTAGATCAGATCATTGCTGTTAGAAAAAATAAAACTGTTTATCGCGATGGAAATCGCTGCATCAAGGTATTTGATGCTGATTACTCTAAGGCCGATGTGCTGAATGAAGCCTTGAACCAGGCCCGCATCGAAGAAACAGGTCTTCACGTTCCTAAGGTACTGGAAGTCACCGTGGTGGAGGACAAGTGGGCCATTATCACCGAATTTATTGAG
>JAZQFD010000034.1:0-2607 GCA_045539335.1 Eubacteriales bacterium | reverse complement strand
GGATGCTAGAGACATCGCACGAGTTTTTATTTAGCCACACTCAATTCTTGAATGGTCCAATTACTATGAGGAGTATGAAGTTCCTTTCTCAGCTTTTCGGCAAATTGAGGATCCTTGGTCAGGCAAAGGCAGGTGGGGCCTGCACCGCTGATGCAAAAGGCAATGGCGCCCAGATCCATGGCGGCTTTTTCTACCAAGGGCAGATCGGTGATCAGCGGACGGCGGAAGGGCTCATGGAGCCGATCCTGAATCGCCAGCCGAATCAGCCGTTCATCTCCCAATTCCAAGGCCTTGGGTAAAAGCCCTGCATGGGAAAGATTATAAATGGCATCCTGCCGACTGACCATCTGAGGCAGCACTCGGCGGGATTCTTTGGTGGCCAAGGGGAAATCGGGGGTCATAATCACAAACCGAAGGTCCGGATGCACCGGATACTGCACGCAATAAGGAATGCCGTTTTGCACCACCGAGACCGTCATCCCCCCATAGATGGCAGGTGCCACATTGTCGGGATGCCCCTCAATATCATTGCAGATCTTCAAAAGCTGAGCGTTGGTCAGACGGTTGCCGTATAGAGCATTTGCCCCTTTGGCACCGGCCACAATGGTGGCGGCGCTGGAGCCCAGACCACTGCAAAAGGGGATATGAGCATCCACCGTCATTTTCACGCCGGTATAGGGCTCGCCCAAGACCTTTAAGGTGGCTTTGAAGGCGATGATGGAAAGGTTGCGATCGTCGGAATATTCCGGTGGACAGCCGATGATCTCTAAATGATCGGCCAATTCAAAGGTATAGTTGTTATACAGCCCGAGAGCACAGCCGAAGCTATCAAAGCCGGGACCTAAATTGGCGGTGCTGGCAGGGATGCGGATATTTACCATTTTGCTTGCCCCGCCTTGTTTAGTGCAAAATCGATGAGATCTTCTTTATTGATCACCGTGTCGTGAAGCACCTTGGCATCCTTGAGCCCCGAAAGGTTCTTGGGAATGGGCAGGTTGCTGAGGGCAGAAAGCTGCTCCAAGCAATCGAATTCATTTTCGGCAGGGGTCTCACCCAAGGCGGAGAGTACTGCATGGGGGAACTTAAAGGGAGAGGCGGTGGAGAGCACGATTACCGGCTCCTTGGCGGTTTTCTTGTACTCCTCGCTGACCGCCCAAGCCACAGCGGTATGGGTGTCCATCAGGTAGCCATAGGTCTCCCAAACCTTGCGAATGGCAACGGCGGTCTCCTGATCGTCGCAGAAGCCGGCGCCGAATTCGGCTTGAATTTTCTCCAGCATTTGGGCGGGAACCTGATATTTTCCTTCTTCATTGAGCTGTTTCATCAAGGAGGCAACCAAATCGCTATCGCAATCGCTCATCATAAAGAGCAAACGCTCCAGATTGCTGGAAACCAAAATGTCCATAGAAGGAGAGGTGGTTTTATAGAAGGGACGCTGACGGTCGTAAACACCCTCATTGAGGAAATCGGTCAGCACCTTATTTTCATTAGAGGCACAGATCAGTTTTTCCACAGGCAGACCCAATTTCTTGGCAAAATAGCCGGCTAAGATATCGCCGAAATTGCCGGTGGGAACCACAAAGGAGACCTTATCGCCTACCTTAATGATCTCTTCCCGCACCAAATCGGCATAGGACTTAAAGTAGTAAACCACCTGAGGAGCCAAGCGGCCGATATTGATGGAGTTGGCAGAGGAGAGCACGGCGCCGTTTAAGCGGGCGGCGTCTTCTGCGGCTGCGGCGAAGGTTTTCTTCACGCCGGTCTGGGCATCATCGAAATTGCCGTTGATGGCGGCCACCGCCACATTATTGCCGGTCTGGGTGACCATCTGTGCTTGCTGTACCGCCGAAACACCGTTGTTGGGGAAGAAGACCATGATCTTGATGCCCTCCACATCATGGAAGCCCTCAAGAGCGGCCTTGCCGGTATCGCCGCTGGTGGCGGTGAGGATCACAATATCCTCCTTCATGCCGGTCTTTTTGCGGGAGGCGGTCATCAGCTGGGGCAGCATGGAAAGAGCCACATCCTTAAAGGCGCTGGTGGGGCCACGGAACAGCTCCAAAACATATCGATCGCCAACCTGAGCCAAGGGAGTCAGATCTTCGGTCTCAAATTTGCCGCAATAGGCGGCTTTGGCCAGCTCGTCCATCTCCTCGGGGGAAAAGTCGGGCAAAAGAGCCTGCAGAATCTTGGCGGCCATGGGGATGGTATCCAGCTCCAGCAGTTCCTTCCAGTCTAATTGGATCTTGGAAAAATCCGAGATCATATAAAGGCCGCCGTCGGGGGCGATTCCTTGCAGAATGGCCTCAGGGCCGGTGGCGGTATATAATTTGCTACGAGTGCTTTGATACAGCATAAAAATGCCTCCATTTTAATAATATATTTATTATTTTACAAGATGCTTATGGGTTCGTCAACAGTAAAATTCAACAAAATAACCCCCGCCTATGAGGCGGGGTTTGATGATTAAGGTGACAAGAGTAATCCGAACCTGCCTCAAAGCAGGGCATTTCGGTGCTTTTCACTTATTTTTATTTGATCGGCGCCAGCCGATCTGCATAAAAGATAGAGCAAAAATCCCTCGAAATGTCCTTGCTTTGAGGTCGA
>JAZQFD010000033.1:0-41894 GCA_045539335.1 Eubacteriales bacterium | reverse complement strand
TCGTAGAATTTATTTGTGGGTGATTTTTACATCGGCAAGGCATAAAACGCAGCAAATCCTGACGGATTTGCGAGTATTTTAACACAGCAGATGGGAAAATCCGCCCAAATAAATCGGGTTCGGATACTCCTTCACTGCTTAGCCCATGCTCATCTAAAAAAGGGCACCGATCGTGCTCATCCAGAGAAAAAATCCCTTGGCTGATTTTCTCAGCGATCCAAGGGATCTTTTGATAGGTTTCTAAGGTTTTGGGGTCAATATCGATCTCCCATCCAATGCAGCAGCTATGGCGGCAACGATCGGCAATACATTGAAATTTCGGATAATAATCAGGATAGGTCATACAATATACCTCTTAAGCAACGGAATATGATTGGCCACTGCAGAAACACCCAAAGACAACACAAAAACCCCTACCCCTAACGGCAATACCGACCAAGGGGTAATCCATGCGGTTTCCAGCGGAAGAATAAACTTCACATGGGCAAGATACATTCCAAAGCTGCAGCGAGAGATAAACGCCATCCCTTCCCGCTCTTTATTCCAATGATACTTGGCAAACACAAAGATGGCAACTGCCATGGCCATAACAGGGAAAGACATATAAGTATAAAAAGAACCGCTGGGCATTCCGATTTGACGGGAATGCCAAAAGGTAAGGCTAACGGTAGCCAAAAAGCCCAGTAAACCGAATCCGTATAGAAGCTTGCGAAGAGTAGAAGAAAGTTCATACCGATGAAGATAGTGCCCCAGCACAAATACAAACAAATAGCAAACAGACACCACATTGATATTCATGGCTTTCAAAATGAGCCCTTGAAAGGGAACGGAAATATTCAAAACAGCAAGCAAATGAACGATTCGAGGAATCAGGAAAAAGAATAATCCTCCTCCCGCTAAAAACCATTCGGTATGCTTTTTGGTGCCGGTGATTCTTCTCAATAGGGGCACAAAAAGATAAAGTCCCATCACGAGGAACAAAAACCACATATGATACTCCCCCTTCAGCAAGGCAAGAGGGAACTCTCGAAGAGGCATTCCGTTCCAAAGACCGATGAATCCGTAAACAGTAGACCAAAAAAGAAAGGCGCAGACAATTCGCAGTAGATTTTTCTTACAAATAGCTGTAAAGGAGAGCTCCTTTTCATCATTTAAAAACAGCGCTCCGCTGAGCATTACAAACAAAGGAACCGCCCACCGCACTGCGCTATCCAGCCCATTAAAAAACAGCCATGAGGGAGAAGAAATACTCAAAGTTTCCCAAGGGCGGGCACAAAGATGAAGCAAGATAACCGCAAAAGTGGCCATGATGCGCAGGATATCGAAATAATGAATTCTGCCGGAATGTGACATATTGCTCCTCCCCTCTTTGTACTGATATTAAGTATAGCGGAATCCCCCCTATTTTGCAAGGTTCTTCTTGCTAAATTCATTTTCTTGGTCTATAATGCAAAAGAGCATGGTACAAGGAGTATTTGAACAATGGACATTCGAGATAAAATGCACAGTTTAAGCCTCTATAGCGGCGTGGATCCGGAGTTGATTGCCGAGCAAGCGATCTGCCTGCCAATGTGGTGGCGGTGGACAATCCCTGCCGTGTGCTGCGGGAAATCAACGAGCATGACCGAGTCTTTTATTTTAAAGATAAAAAAATAGAACCCTTCACATAATGAAGGGTTCTTTTTTTAGTCACGAGAACATTTTTCGGCATCGATGGCCAACACCAGCATTAAAGCACACAACGCATCTTGGGGATTGACAACATCAATTACATAGGTATCCGTCCAATTAAAAAGTTCCTTGGAAACGGTGGCAACGGCACTACCATTTTGATTAGTGATGGTATAATCCCATTCAAAAAAACTGCCTTCCACCTGCCAACCGTTATAGTCAATATTAAACTTTGGAGTAAAGAAGGTAAATTCTTTATTGATACAGCCTAAATACTGCTCGCCCAAGTATATTTCAAACTTCGGCAAAAAGGTGAAGATTCGCTCCTTCACCGTGCCGATCTCATGATCGTTTCTATCATAGATTTTCAAGCAATGACCCCATGCCAACTGCCCTCTGACGGTATAAACCGTCTCGCCGGCTTCATCATAGATATCATAACTATCAAACCATGAAAATAAGCGTTGTTTAAATAAAAGTTTCATCTTAATGCTCCTTATTGAATCAACAACATAGCGATAAACAGGCCTGCATAGTGAAATACCCCTTTATGCTTTCCAAACGGCTTTGATGATATTGCCGATCTTGGGAGAGGTACCGTACATGAGAACACCAACACGGTAGATCTTAGCAGACAGTATACCAATTCCAAAGGTAGATGCAACCAAAATGCCGATGGAAATAGCAATCTCATACCAAGGCACCGAGCTCATGGCAATTCTTGTGAACATCGCCATTGGTGAAGTAAACGGAATGTAGGAGCAAACCTGCATCAGTATGTTATCCACACTTGCGCTGGTCATGGAGAAGATCACCACCATAAAGCCGAACAGGAACAGGAAGGTTACCGGCTGAACGGCGGTATTGATATCCTCCAACTTGGAAACTGTAGAGGAAATTGCACCATAGAGGAATGCATAAATTAAGAATCCAAGCAGGAAGAATACGAGCATATAGATAAACAGCTCGGGCGGAATATTAAAGATGGAGTCAATAATTCCGTTATCTCCCCAATAGGACTTATTCACATTATAAAACACAAGTGCTGAGCCAAAGATAGCAACAAGCTGAACAAGACCCGCCATACAAGCTGCTAAAACTTTACCAAACATCATATTGATGGGCTTAGCGCTGGTGATAAGCAATTCCATGGCACGGGAGCTTTTTTCGGTTGCAACACTCATTGCTACCATCTGACCGTAAAGCAGAATGACCATATACAGCGCAAAAATCATAATATAGGTGTAGAAGAAGTTTTGCATCTGATCTTTGCCAAGGCTTTCCACCTCAGCATCAATTTGAATGCTCATAACCCCTGCGGCATCTTCGGCGGACATACCGCCGCCTATCATAGCGTTCATTTGATAGATCTGCTGCAGCACACCGGTTGCGATATCGGGGTTCATATCGTACATCGAAAGATTATCCACATAATAGGTAAATGAGGTTGCTCCGTTCATTACAAAAGCGCACTCCACATCGCCGGAAGTGATTTTATCCTTGATTACGCTGATTTCTGCATCTGTAATCTGCACGTCATAGTCTGTAAAGGAGGCGGCAAAGGTTTCTTTTACCATATCCGCCTGCGTAGGATCATCTGCTTTTACAAGCATAACAGAAAGGTCTGCGGTGGTATCGGAAGAATCGTCTGATTTAAACAAGGCGCTAATGCGAGGGAAGAACATAACGATAGCGATAACCACCATCAAAAAGATAGTTACGCCGACAAACGCCTTATTCTTAGCATAGTTTTTAAGTTCAAATTTAAGTATTTTTCCAAACTGTTTCATCGCTTAGTCCTCCTGTGCGGCATCGCCTGCGTATTCCACAAAGATATCGTTGAGGGAAGGCTCAAAAACCTTTACCTCATCAATATCGTAGGTTTCCACAAGACGAGTCATCGTCGCTTTCTTTTCGCCAGGATCGGCCAGGCGAATCATCAAATCGCCGCTTTCCATAACGGTACAGGAAGCGCCAAAATCAGCAAGGATCGCATCGGGCATTTCTGTTTTCACAACCAAGCGGTCACGGGGATAGTCCCGCTTGATATCGTGCAAATCACCGTGCAGAGCAACAACACCGTTGTTGAGGATCGCAATGCTGTCGCAGAATTCTTCTATGTAACTCATTTGATGGCTGGAGAACAGAACGATTTTGCCCTTTGCGATCTGTTCCTTAACCACATCCTTTAAGAGCATGGCATTGACCGGATCCAGGCCGGAAAAGGGCTCGTCCAGAATAATGATATCGGGGTCGTGGGCAAGAGCCGTAATAAGCTGAATCTTCTGCTGATTGCCTTTTGAGAGCGTTTCGAGTTTCTTGTTGCGATACTCGGTCATACCAAGTCGCTGGAGCCAATAGTCAATGGATTGCACGGCCGCCTTATGGCTCATGCCTTTCAACTCTGCAAAATAGGTAAGCTGGTCAATAATAATCTTCTTGGGATACAAGCCTCTTTCTTCGGGAAGATAACCGATCCCGATTTTATCGTAATCGATGGGCTGACCGTCCATCAACACTTCCCCGCTGTTTGCGGGAAATACATTCATCAAAATGCGGATCGATGTGGTTTTGCCGGCGCCGTTTCTGCCCAAGAGACCAAATGCTTTTCCGCCTTCTGCTTTAAAGGATACTCCGGTGAGTACGTTCTTCTCGCCAAAGGATTTTTCTATATTTTTAAGTTCTAAAATCATTTTCATATTACTCCCGTATGGTTATTTTGCGTATTGCAATATTCATCAAATCTCTTTCGGATTCGATATCTTGCGAATAAGGATAGGTCTTAGCAACCTTTTCAAATTCACTCCTAATCTTTTCTGCCTTCTCGGTGTCATTCTCGAAAAGCAACGCAAGTGCATACTCGGTTCGAAGTACGGATGGGAATCGTTTCATTGCTTTCATAAATTTCTTCTGTTTCTTAGTCAGCATATCTTGGATAACTTCTCGGCGATTTTCTCCGATCAGCTCCACATAAATTCTATCACACATCAGAAGGTCGTGGTGAAGTCCAACAATGCCGCTTTCGATTTCAAGCAGATGTGCCATAAGTGCATCCGCTTCTTCAAACTTTTCTTCATCCATAAGTCGGTTGCAAGTGAACACACATCGGGTAGCAACCATACTGTTTTTCATAGCTTCATCTGTTGGCATTGCAAACCATTCAGATGGCATATCTTTAAGCCGAATCCCTTTTGAACTTTGCTCGCTAACTTTGAGCTGAACCCAAAAGGCTTCTACCGCTTCTTTATTTTTTGATAATGCAAAGGCATTGTATCCATCATTGTCAACCGTTCCCATACGCATCGGTATGCCATTCATCATAGCAGTCATAAATCCAACTACTGCAAACATAAGAAGAAGCGGTGAAAGGAATGGGACATCGGAGAAAAGCAGATATCCTGCTAAGAACAAAGCACCAAGAATGATATTAATAAATGAGCCACCAAGGTTATATAACACAAGTGGTATTTTGCCGTCCTTCATATCGGGGGGAATCATAAGACATTGACCGCCCGTTCCGGCTAAACTAAGTCGTTTTAATTTAAGCTTCCCGTTTTCATTCAGCCACATAAAAGAGGCAATGCGGAAAGAACTAAACTTATATCCCGTCATCAAGCCGAACAGAAGGTGTCCTGCTTCATGCACGATCATATGGAAGAACAAAGCAACATACATACCAAGGAAAAGTCCTGCAAAGGAGAGAAACTCTTGGTATAACGGCGTGTCTTCCGGGGATTTGTCAAGGTACGAAACCATCACAACACCGCAAATTGCTCCAATCAGCATCATAAATGCCATTCCTATGTACTGTTGCCAAACTATTTTTTTCTTTTTCTGATTTTTCCCCATTTTCTACCTCATAAGCGCATTTGATAAATTTCCAATTTCCGATTTCAAACTCTTCTGCCATAATACGCTTTGCAAGCTGACGAGTTTCTACGCCGGAGGACCAAAACGAACAATAAATCGCCTGTAACACCGTTGTTACTCTCCGTAACAATGCCGATATTCAAAAAGCTACGATTCACAAATAAAAAAGTGCATAACCGAAGCCACGCACCGAAAAATACAAGCTCCGATTATCGCCAAATATTATAGCACATTGTGTCCGAAAAATATAGTGCATTTGATGAAAAAGTTATAAAAAACGGCGGCAGGGAGAGCTTCTCCCTGCCGCACTTTGATTCGTTGTAAATTATTGTGCAATATTAAGTTCGCCTTATTCCCACTCAATCGTGCCGATGGGCTTGGGAGTAAGGTCTAAAAGAACACGGTTGATGCCATCTACCTCATGGGTGATACGATCGGTGATCTTATGCAACAGTGCATAGGGAATCTCCTCGATGGTGGCGATCATGGCATCGGTGGTATTGACCGCACGGATGATGGCGGGCCAGCCTTCATAACGCTTATTGTCCTTCACGCCCACGCTCTTCATATCGGGCACGGCGATGAAATACTGCCAAACCGTTTCTGCCAATCCGCTCAGGTCAAATTCCTCCCGCAGGATGGCATCGGCCTCACGCAAAGCGTGCAAACGGTCACGAGTGATGGCGCCCAAGCAACGAACGCCCAAACCGGGGCCCGGGAAGGGCTGACGATAAACCATGGCATGAGGCAAACCAAGAGCCTCACCGACCACACGAACCTCATCCTTATACAACAGTTTTACCGGCTCCACCAGTTCAAACTGCATATCCTCCGGCAGGCCGCCCACATTATGGTGAGCCTTAACACCATCGCTTTCCAGAATATCGGGATAGATGGTACCCTGAGCCAAGAAGGAAATGCCTTCCAATTTGGAAGCCTCCTCATCAAAGACCTTGATGAACTCGCCGCCGATGATCTTACGCTTTTTCTCAGGCTCACTGACTCCGGCCAGCAGATCCAAGAAACGATCGGTTGCATCTACATAAACGAGATTGGCATCCAGCTCTTTGCCAAATACTTCCACAACCTGCTCACTCTCGCCTTTGCGCATCAGACCATGGTTCACATGAACACAGACCAACTGCTTGCCAATGGCTTTGATCAGCAATGCGGCAACAACAGAGCTATCCACGCCGCCGGACAAGGCCAGCAGCACCTTTTTCTCTCCAACCTGAGCACGAATTTCCCGAACCTGCTCTGCAATAAATGCATCAGCCAGTTCCTTGGTAGTGATTCTTGCCATGGAGGCAGGTCTTACATTCGAATCCATCGTATATCCCTCCGTTATAATAAAAATAATGAAATAATTATAGCACTTGATTTTTTATTCGTCAATTCGTTAGAATAAAAAAATTTATTGACTTTTTTTCTTAATCTTTCTATAATAATAACAAATCTATATCTGCCACCGGGTAGCATTCGGGATATATCGTTAGGTCTTTGAAGATATATCTGCGAGTGCTTATTTTTTTGGAGAAGAACATGAACGCATTTAAAGATTTAACGAAATTCGAGCGAGGGCTTTTGCTCTTTTCCTTAGCAGGGGTCAGCGGCTCTTATTTACTGGCGCCGCAAGGAGATCTTTTAAGCCTTTTGGCCTCCCTGATCGGGGTAACGGCGCTGATCTTTGTGGCCAAAGGGTATGTATTGGGTCAGGTACTGACAGTAGTATTTGCCGTATTCTATGGAATCATTTCCTTCTTCTTTCATTACTATGGCGAAATGATCACTTATTTATGCATGACAGCGCCCATTGCGGTTGCCGCCATTCTTTCTTGGCTCCGCCATCCTTATAAAGGGACCAAAGAGGTAGAGGTACGGCATCTTCAAAAGCGGGATGTGTTGTTCTTAGGGCTTTTTGCAGCCGCCGTCACGTTTCTTTTCTATTTTATTTTAAAAGCGCTGAACACCGCCAATTTAATCCCCAGCACCATCTCCATCACCACCAGTGTTCTTGCCTGCACCCTCACCGTGCTACGAAGCCCATATTACGCCTTAGCCTATGCCGCCAATGATGTGGTTTTAATCGTTCTTTGGACGCTGGCCTCCATCGCAGACCCCTCTTATCTGCCCATGGTGGTCTGCTTCATCATGTTTTTAATCAATGATGCCTATGGATACTATAACTGGCGCCGGATGCGGCGGGAACAAGAACAATAAAAAAGGCAGGGCTGCCCAAGCCCTGCCTTCTTATTATTAGTAGTAAACGGTGTTGACTGAGGTGAGGTTGCCCTCCACTTCAATCACGTATTGCCATTCTCGCATATCGTTGGTCACCATATACCCTTCTTGGGTATCGTGGAACAAATAGACCGTTGCAACACCGTCCTTATAGCTTACGTGGGTAACGGTGCTTGAATAAGCGCTGCTTCCTTCTTCCAGCAGAAGGATCACCAGGCTATGGTCCTTAAAGTACGACTCCTCATATTGGGCCAAGGCCGGCAAAAACTTTTCTTCAAAGTGTTCTCTGTATTGTTCCACAAAGGCATTTTTCTCTTCCACAGAGCGAAGAATGATGGGCTTTCGGGGGGAATCCAGTTCCGGATAAACGCTGTCGGAAAAGGCCTTTACCTTAAAAGGAATCGGGTTTTGGGGCAAGGTCGTCAGACTGGAAAAACGCCGTTCTTTGGTGAGATATTCGTCCTTTTCCAACTGATAATAACGGCTTGGATCATTCCGGTCGTAGTGCCCACGGTAGGTTTGCAGATACACCTCCTGGGGAACGGTAAAGGAAGCTTCCGGCTCCAAGGCGATGAGATGGGTGGACACAACGGCAGGGCCCTCGGTATCATATTCCGATTCATACAGCAAGGAGATCTCCAGTTTTTCGTCGGCCAGATGCAGGCCGGCGATCCGGGCGGTGACGTTACCGGCGGGGGTATCGATCCACAAGAGGATCAGACTTTGCTTTTCAAAATAGGCATCATTATACTTTTTGAGCTGCTCTTCGCTTTGGGAAAAATCAAAGCGGGGTGCAAAAGCAAACCGAAACTTTTCCAGATCCTGGGTGGAACGCAACACCGTAAAGCCCGGATAGGCGGTGCTGACCGACGAGGATTCCTTAAACTTTAAATAGTGATATTCAAAGGTGCAGGAGCTTTGGGGAATGACCGCAGAAAGCTCCACGGTGCCCGGTGCCACCGGGTCCGGCTGCTTTACCGGCTCTTCTTTTTTTGGATCCTCCGGCGTTGGCTCCACAACCGGCTCCTGGGGAGTCGGCAAGGGGATATCTCCCTCTTCTCCAACCGATTCCTGCTTTTGATCCACCCCAGGGGTGCCAGCGACCGCGCTGTCCTCTTCCATCGATTTTTTGCAACCGGCAACAGCAAGCAGCAGAGTCAGGATCAACAAAACACTTAGAATTCGTTGCATATAAGTATCCCCTTTCTTTACTTTCATTTTATATGGAAAAATGGGCCGGTGCAATAGATTGGACCAAAATGTAACATAAATGTAACATAACCCCGTCACAAATCACAAAAAGATTAAGAGTTTTTTGGCGATATGGAACAAACCCGCCTGCATCGTGAGATGCAGGCGGGTTTTATTATAGTACGGATTTAATGGCGGCCAAAAGATCGTCATACTCCTCGAAGGCTTGCAGGTCAGGGTTATCGGCCTTGATCTGATCGGTGCTTTTGAACAAAAAGCCGGCCTTGCTGGCACGGATCATGCCAAGGTCATTATGGCTATCGCCGGCGGCGATGGTTTCAAAGCCGCAGGATTGCAAAGCCTTAACGGTGGTATATTTGGACTTTTCACACCGCATTTTATAGCCGGTGATCTCCCCGTTCTCTGCCACCTCAAGGGTATTGCAGAAAAGCGTGGGATAGCCCAGTTTTTCCATCAAGGGCATTCCAAACTGGGTAAAGGTATCGCTCAGAATAATCACTTGGGTTTCCTTGCGGAGGGCGTCCAAAAACTCCTTTGCCCCTTCCATAGGCTGAATCTTGGCGATGGTCTCTTGAATCTCTTTAAGACCCAAGCCATGCTCCTTCAGAATGTTCAAGCGATACTCCATCAGTTTATTATAATCAGGCTCGTCTCGGGTGGTACGCTTCAGTTCGGGAATCCCGCTGGCTTCGGCAAATGCGATCCAGATTTCGGGAACCAAAACGCCTTCCATATCCAAGCAAACAACATTCATACTCATTTTTGCTCCTCCATTTCTTTTTCTGCCTCTTTTTGCTCGATCTTTTTAAGGCGGGCATAGAGGACTAATGCACTAAGAACGATGATAACAAAAGCAGCGCCGATCACCAGCATAGCTTTACCGAAGTCATCGGCGGTGATCAACACGGCACAGAAGCCCAAAATGGTGGCGATCCCATAAAGAATGGCCACCGCCTGCTTTTGGGAAAAGCCCAAAGCGATCAATTTATGATGCAGGTGGCTTTTATCGGCCTGCATGGGCGATTTGCCACTGAGCACCCGACGGGTGGCAGCAAACATCAGATCGAAGATGGGCAATAAATACAGCATAACCGGCGCAAAGAAGGCCACAATGGCATAGGCCTTAAACAAGCCCAGAATAGACAAGCACGCCAGCATATAGCCAATAAACATGGAACCGGTGTCCCCCATGAACATTTTGGCGGGATTGATATTATACGGCAAGAAGCCCATACAAGCACCTGCCAAAGCGGCGGCGATAATGGCCACCTGAGGAGCCTCCAGCAACACCAAGATAATGGTAACAAAGATGGTCATAATGGACGAAACGCCACAGGCAAGACCGTCCAGACCGTCGATGATATTCACCGCATTCAAAATTGCCAGCAACCACACCACGCTGATGCCGCAAGACCAAATAAAGGGCAACTGGATATAGGAGCCGCCGCCGAAGAAATCGGGGAACCGCTCAATCCGAACGCCCATCACCACAGGAATGGCCACGGCAATCAACTGAACCACAAACTTATAGGAGGCCTTCAACGCCAACACATCGTCTGCCATACCCAGCGCTATGATGACCATGGCGCCGATTAAAACCCCATAAATCGGCACGGTGATAAAATTGAAGGTAAAGACCATGGTGCTGACAAAAAAGCCCAAAAAGATGGCAAAACCACCCAAGCGAGGGATTGGCTTTTTATGCATGCGGCGGGCATCCTTCGGCACATCGATGGCACCGATCCGCCAAGCCAGCTTTTTGGCAAAGGGAGTGCACAAAAAGCTTGTCAGCCCTGCAACAAACCATGCCAAAAAAACGATCAAATAATCATATTGAGTCATACTTTTACCGTCCTACGAAACCAATTCTTTCGTGTACTCTTGCCAAGGTCTTGGCGGCGATTTTTTGCGCCTCCTCGGCACTGCGGGTATAAACGTCTTTTAAGTATGCAGGGTCTGCCATCAACTGATAATAGCGCTCCTGCAGAGGAGCCAATTCAGCGATGATCGCATCGGCGACGGCGGTTTTAAAGACACCGTAGCCCTGACCGGCAAAGCGGTTGACCGCTTGCTCAATAGTCTCGCCGGTCATGGCGCTATAAATCGTCAGCAGGTTATTCATTCCGTCTCTCCCCTCTTCAAAGGCGATACGGTTTTCAGAATCGGTGACGGCGCTCTTACATTTCTTCAAGATCTTAGCCGGCTCATCGATAATGCTGATGTAGCTCTTGGGATTGGGATCGGACTTGCTCATCTTCTTATCGGGCTGAGTCAACGACATGACTTTGGCGCCCACAGAAGGGATATAGCCTTCGGGAACGGTAAACAGATCGGGGAAAACACCGTTCATACGATTGGCAATATTCCGAGCCAGCTCCAAATGCTGCTTCTGATCCACGCCCACCGGCACCAGATCGGTATCATAAAGCAGAATATCGGCGGCCATCAACACCGGATAATCAAAGAGGCCGGCATTGATATTATCGGCATACCGACGAGATTTATCCTTAAACTGGGTCATGCGGGACAGTTCGCCGAACATGGTATAGCAATTCAAAATCCAGGAAAGTTCACAATGCTGAGGCACATGGCTTTGGATAAAGATCAAATTCTTTTCGGGATCCACGCCGCTGGCAATAATCATGGCCAGCGTGGACAAAATACGCTCATGGAGCTCTTTAGGATCCTGGCGGACGGTAATGGCATGGAGATCCACCACCGAGAAGATGCCCTTCCCTTGGTCGCTGACCTTGCTCCAATTACGCACTGCGCCGATATAATTGCCCAAGGTGATGATACCGCTGGGCTGAATGCCGCTGAAAATGGTTTTTTCGTTCATTTACGGAATGCCTCTTTTCAAAATCTCATTTGGAATATCATATCACAAATAATTCAACTTGACAACCTTTAAAATAAAGATTATTATATATAGCGTAAAATTATAAGGAGAATTGCGACTATGGAAGTACGTACCAGATTTGCACCGTCCCCCACCGGTTATATGCACGTGGGCAACCTGCGGACGGCACTTTATACCTATCTGATTGCACGCCAGAATGAAGGTAAATTCATTCTGCGTATTGAAGATACCGACCAAGAACGGTATGTGGAGGGCGCAGTAGACCTGATCTACCGCACCATGAAGGAAACCGGCATGTATTGGGATGAAGGTCCCGATGTGGGCGGTGACTATGGCCCCTATATCCAAAGCGAGCGGCGGGGTCTTTACATGGAATATGCCAAGATGCTGGTGGAAAAAGGCGCTGCCTATTATTGCTTCTGCGATAAAGAGCGTCTGGATGAGCTGAAGCTGATCCATTCCATCTCCAAGGTTCCTCATAAGTATGACGGTCATTGCCGCAATCTTTCCAAAGAGGAAGTAGAGGCCAAATTGGCCGCCGGTGTTCCTTTTGTGATCCGTCAGAAGATCCCCACCGAAGGCACCACCACCTTCCACGATGAGGTGTACGGAGAGATCACCGTTGACAACAGCGAGCTGGACGATCAGATTCTGGTGAAAACCGATGGTCTGCCCACCTACAATTTTGCCAATGTGGTGGACGATCATCTGATGAACATCACCCATGTGGTGCGTGGTAAGGAGTACCTCTCCTCTGCCCCCAAATACAATCTGCTTTATGAAGCCTTTGGCTGGGAGATTCCCAAATACATCCATTGCGCTCCGGTCATGAAGGATGCACAAAACAAGCTTTCCAAGCGCAACGGCGACGCTTCTTATGAAGACCTGATCAAAAAGGGTTATCTGAAGGATGCCGTGTTAAACTATATCGCCCTCTTAGGCTGGGCGCCCAAGAGCGAGCAGGAAAAGTTCACCCTGGACGAGCTGATCAAGGAATTTGACATTGCCGGCATCTCCAAGTCCCCTGCCATCTTTGATAATGAAAAGTTGGCTTGGCTCAACGGTGAATACATCAAAGCCATGCCCGCCGCCGATTTCAAGGAGAAGGCAATGCCCTTCATTCGTGAGACCGTGAAGCGGGAGGATATCGACTTTGATGCGCTGGCCGCCCTGCTGCAGGGACGCTGCCAGATCCTCAACGAGATTCCCGAAATGGTGGATTTCTTGGATACTCTGCCGGAATACGACATTGCTCTTTACACCCATAAGAAGATGAAGACCAACCCCGAAAACTCTCTGGACTCTTTGAAGGAGACTCTGCCGGTGCTGGAGGCTGTGACCGAGTGGACTCAGGAAAATATTCACACCGCACTCTTTGATCTGATCGCCAAATTAGAGGTAAAGAACGGTCTGATCCTTTGGCCTCTCAGAACCGCCCTTTCCGGCAAGCAGTTCACCCCCGGCGGCGGTGTGGAGTTGGCTTACCTTTTGGGTAAAGAGGAGACCTTGAAGAGAATTCAAAAGGGTATTGAAAAGCTTTCCTAACCCTTTAACTGCAGAAACGGAAGGAAAAGATGTTCCCCGTTTCAGTCCGTCGAGATTCCTAATCGGACTTTAAAGATATACTAAGGAGAATAAAATGAATACAAACAAAAATCTGCGAGGAGCGGTTATCACCGGCCTTCTCGCTGCACTCTATGTTGTGCTGACCCTGCCTTTCGGGCAGATCGCCTTCGGGCCCATTCAATTTCGCATTGCCGAAATTCTGACCCTTCTGCCTTTTATCACCCCTTGGGCGATTCCGGGAGTGACGCTGGGGTGCTTGCTTTCCAATTTGCTGTTTTCCACCATTTGGGATGCAATTTTCGGCACCCTTGCCACCCTTCTTGCGGCATGGTGCACCTATAAGTGCAAGCATCTGCTTTTGGCGCCGATTCCCCCAATTCTATTCAACGGGCTGATCATCGGCGGAATGCTCACTTTCCTAACGGTGGGGCGGTTCGAATGGATTCCCTTTCTTACCATGGCCATGGAGGTTGCCGCCAGTGAGTTTGTGGTATGCTTTGCTTTGGGCGTTCCCTTTCTGCGCAGTATTCAGCACACAAAAATTATACAACATTTAAAATGATAAAAAGCGCCACCCTCCCGGGTGGCACTTTTTTATTTGTAGGCGGAGAGGATATCCCAGAGGATGGTCATCTGATAAGAGAGGAAAATGGGTTCGCCGCCTTCTTTGATCATATAAGTGTACTCAACCTGCAAATCCGGTTTTTCCAGAAGTTCCGTGCGTTCTAAAAGAAAGGAAAGAGGATCTTCGGTTTTTTCCGGGATCGAGCGATAATAATCCTTGGCCTTTACCGAAATCACCGTATAATCTCCGTATTCCACCGAGCGGTATTCCGCTAATACCTGCACGGGACTGTATCCGCTGCCGTACTGATAGATCTTTTTTCGGCATTCGGCCGGGATATAGGACACCTGATCCTCGGCATCATATAAGGAATAATCAAATCGCTGAGCAATGGGGGTGTTGATTTTATCCCCATCGATGGTGGCGGTCTTTCCGTCGAAATCCCAGATCAGCCAGTAATCGTCGATTTTTGCCGAATAATACTTCAGGGCATCCTCTGAAGGACGAATCCCCTTGGCATAGTTAAAATCGGCAAAGTAGCGGGTATTCCATGTAATGGGAAATTGATAATATTCCTCCCGCAGTTCATCGGTAATGGCATCCCCTTTAAGAATGGTCACCTCCGGGGCATTTTCAATCTCTTTATAATCCATCGGGAGAATAAAGGGGGTACCGTTTGGGGTTTTATAAACAGGAACTTCCGATACTGATTGACAGCCGCTCAGCAAAAACACTCCCATCAATAACAGCGCAATCAAACGCTTCATAGCATTGCACCTCCTTTACAGAGCAGGGAAGCCTTCCGGCATACGGATAACGCTTTTATTAGCAACGATCCGATCAAGGCTCAGCCCATCTTGGGTGATAAATTGCACCTCGGTGAGTTCCTTTGCATACTGCTGATCCTCCTTACCGCTAATAATACGATGGCGGGTTGCCACATAGTCCTCATAAGCATCTTTAATCGGATCAATATAGCCAAATTTATCATAATAATACTCCGCAAACCGAACGGTAACCAAAAGTTCCCCTTCCGAGGTTCTTTCTTCTTTATAAGAAAGCAGCTCACAAAATACAGTCGTCATTATTTCGCCGATTTCTAAGGGAAATAGAGTCTCACCGCCAAGATCATAGGTGAACCCGAAATAATCCTTTGTGATGCGATTGATGGTATCGGCGGTAAGGGCATAGCCATTGCCGGATTCCACCCATTCATCCATTGCCACATAAGCAACATACCATTTCATCTGCATGAAATCCGGCAAACCGTCTTGGGGTAAATCGGGAAGAAAATCCAGGCGATATTTTTGAGCAAAATCAAAGAAATACTCTCGTTGCTCTTCCTTGATAGATTCATCTTTCTCAAGAACAACCGGTTGATACACCGGCGGTTCAGGCACTTTTAGTCCATCCTCCCCTTGGGCTGCTTGCAGCTGCTCAATTTCTTGACATGCCTCCTCCCAAGTGATTCCCAAGGCCTCCTCCCCGTTGGAATCGGGAGCGGCGCAAGAGGAACAAAGTATGAGGATCATCAACAACATTGCTATCATTTTCTTCATCACAATCGTACCTCCTTTGGTGGATTGGAACTTTCTTCCTCAATTCCATCATAGGGCATTTTACACAAAATGTCAAGTTACAATTTGGTTACAATTTAGTTACAATGTACAAAAAGCCGTAACATTTCTGTTACGGCTTTTGAAAAATCAACAAATTGAATTCCGCCCGAGTGGACAATCGATCAACCTGATTCAGCTTGGCACGATCTAAGGGGGAAGTGCGGTAAAAGTACGGCGTCATTTGAAAAAGAACCTGGATATCTTCATTGGAAGTAAGATCCATTTGATAGTGAATGGGGATCTTTTCCAAAAGAGATAATCCGGCCAGTTCTTCTGACTCGGGGTGATTGGGCTTTGGAATTTCATAAACGGTTTCTTTCATTTCCCATAAATGATAGGTATCCGGCACCACCCGTACCAATACTCCGCCCTTTTTTAAAATGCGGGCATACTCTTTTTCCGCCAAAGGGGAAAACACATTGATTACTGCATCCGCAGATGCATCTGCAATCGGCATATCAAAACAACTGGCCACCGCTAAATGGGGAATCCCCTCTCGCTTGGCCGCCCACTTTAAAGCATCCTTGGAAATATCCAGCCCGATCACTTGGGCATGGGGGCATTTTTTGGCCACGCCCTCGGTATACCAACCTTCACCACAACCGGCATCGACAATGATCGACGGTTTATTTTGGGTGTAAAAATACACTTTTTCCAAAATAGCATCCCGCAAAGGAGCATAATAGCCCTTTTCCAAAAAGGCGGTGCGAGCCACCACCATCTCTTTATCATCCCCATGAGTGCGGGCAGAGGAACGCTGACTTTGCAAGAGATTCACATACCCTTGACGAGCAATATCAAAGGAATGACCCTGCGGGCAAGCATAGCGCCGCTCCTCCCGATGGAGCAAGGCTTTGCAGACCGGACAGCACAAAAGATCCATTCAGCATGCGCCCCCGATCTTTTCATAGATGAGAGGCTCATCGGAAGGAGCCTCTGCTCCCATTTGAAGCGCCTCCATAAAACGCTTGGCGGCACTTTGAAATTTTGAGGGCTCCTTGGTATAAAGGCAAGCAATGACCTCTCCCGCCTTTATGGCATCGCCGGTCTTTTTCTTTAAGATAATTCCGGCATCATAATCGATGGAATCCGTCTTGGCAGCACGGCCTGCGCCTAAAAGCATGGCAGAAATGCCGATTCCTTCTGCATCCATTGCAGTGATAAACCCATCTTGGGGGGCAAGAATCTCTTGACCGGGGATTTTGGCTTGAGAACGGGCTTTTTCAAAACTGTAAAGGTCTCCTCCTTGACAGTCGATCCATTCCTGCATCTTTGCCAGTGCTTTGCCGGATTCCAAGGCGTTTTCCGCCTTTTTCATAGCGTCTTCCCCGCTCCAGCCATGGCAAAGGGAGAGCATCTCTGCCGCCAAGGTCAGGCAGACTGCTTTTAGATCCTCCGGCCCTTCTCCACGCAATACCGCCAAAGCTTCCTCCACCTCCAAGGCATTGCCGATGGCATTGCCCAAGGGGCGATCCATATTGGTGATCAGCGCCGAGACCTTACGGCCGCAGTTTTGACCGATGGCAACCATTTCTTTTGCCAAAGCGGCGGCATCCTTCGGCGTTTTCATAAACGCACCGCTGCCGCATTTTACATCCAACACAATGGATTTGGCACCGGCGGCCAGTTTTTTACTCATAATACTGGAGGCAATCAACGGAATGGAATCCACCGTGGCGGTAACATCCCGCAGAGCATAGAGTTTTTTATCGGCAGGGGCCAGATTGCCGCTCTGCCCCGCTACCACCAGCCCAACTTTTTGGGAAAAAACCATAAATTCCTCGGCCGTCAGCTCGGTGCGATAGCCGGGGATGGATTCCAATTTATCCACCGTTCCGCCGGTATGCCCAAGACCTCGACCGCTCATTTTGGCCACAATTCCCCCTAAGGAAGCCACAATAGGGGTAACGATCAGGGTGGTTTTATCCCCCACTCCGCCGGTGCTATGCTTATCTACAGTCTTATCGCCCAAAGGAGAAAGATCCACCTGATCTCCACTTTGGGCCATGGCCATGGTCAAATCCGCTGTTTCTCGGGCGGTCATTCCTTGAAAATACACCGCCATTGCCCAAGCGGAAAGCTGATAATCGGGAATCTCCCCTTTGGTAAAACCATTCACCAAAAAGGAGAGTTCTTCCGCAGATAATCCCTGCCCACGCTTTTTCTTTTCAATCAGATCAACGGCTCTCATTTATTTTCCTCCAATGAAAATGCCAATGGTAATAAATCGGAAAGGGAATAAATCTGTATAGCATCTTCATTCCCCAAAATGATTTTAAAATCCTTTTTACAGAATTCTGCCATTACCTGACGGCAGATCCCGCAAGGAGAAGCCGCCTCATCGGCCGATTCCTCTTTTCCGCCGACAACGGCAATGGCTAAAAAGGAGCGCTCCCCTGCGGATATGGCAGAAGCAAAGGCGCTTCGCTCGGCGCAAAGAGTGGCAGAATAGGAGGCATTTTCCATATTACATCCGGTGTAAACTTTCCCATTTTCGCAAAGAAGCGCCGCTCCCACCCGATATTCGGAATAGGGAGAATAGGCATTTTTTCGAGCTTTTAAGGCTTCATTTAATAATGCACGATCTGAAATCATAATACCGTTCCTTCTTTCATGGAAGCGTTAAACCAAGAGGCAATGGTTTGACCGATATCGCAAAAGCTTTGGCGGGTGCCCAAGGGCTTTACCGGCAGGTTTTTGCCGTATACCAAAAGAGGGGTATACTCTCTGGTGTGGTCTGTGTGATCATCGGCAGGGTCACAGCCATGATCCGCCGTAATGATCAGCCGATCCTCCTCCCCCATGGCCGCCAAAAAGGAGGGCAACCAAGCATCCACTGCCGAGAGGGCGGCGGCATAGCCATCTACATCCTGGCGGTGACCGTACAACATATCAAAATCCACCAAATTCACAAAAACAAAGCCCTCAAAATCCTCTTTAGCAAGAGAAAGAGCTACCTCCATTCCCTCGGCATTGCCATGGGTAGGGATAGAGCGGGAAATGCCTCGCCCTGCAAAAATATCAAAAATCTTTCCGACGCTGACGGTCTGAACTCCATTTTCTTCTAAGACATCCAAAAGGGTCTTAGCAGGGGGCTCCAAGGAGAAATCCCGCCGATTGGCGGTGCGCCGATAGGCCCCTGCCTCCCCAATGAAGGGGCGGGCAATAACCCGACCGACTCCCCAAGGGCCGGTGAGCACCTTTCTTGCCTTGCGGCAGATTTCATACAATTCTTCCAAGGGAACCGCCTCTTCATGGGCGGCGATCTGAAACACGCTATCGGCAGAGGTATAAACAATGACCTTGCCGGTCCTTACCGATTCTTCCCCATAATCCTTGATCACCTCAGTGCCGGAATAAGGAAGATTGCAAAGCACCTCTTTGCCGGTGGCGGCGGTGAAGGCCTCCAGACATTCCGGTGGAAACCCTTGGGGAAAGGTGGGCAAGGGCTGGGCTGACACTACACCGGCGATCTCCCAATGACCTACCGTGGTATCCTTTCCTAAAGAGCGCTCCATGCACCGCCCATAGGAGGCGGTGGGCGCTTCGGTTTTTCCTAAAAACTCCAGACCTTCAATATTTCCCAGCCCCATCTTTAAAAGATTGGGGATGGAAAAGCGGTTGCTTTTAGAGATGCTTTTTAAGGTATGGGGATCGGTATCTCCAAAACGGGGTGCATCGGGCAATGCCCCAGCCCCCAAACTATCCAAAACAATTAAAAAAACTTTCATTGATTGATTCTCCATAGCAACAGCCGTATTCAACTCGACATCAACCCTTTTTGGGGATTAATATGCGGTATTAACAGCGTCTTTTTTCTCTTTAACCAGTTTCACAACGGCGCTGGTTCCCAAACGGGAAGCCCCCAACTCAATAAAATCCTTGGCATCCTGCAGGGAGCGGATGCCGCCTGCGGCTTTGATCTTCAGATTGCCTGAAATATGGGCGGCAAAAAGCGCCACATCTTCTCGGGTGGCACCGCCGGTGGAAAAGCCGGTGGAAGTCTTGATATAATCGGCGCCGGAGGCGCTGATGATCTCACACAACTTGATCTTTTCTTCCTCGGTCAAAAGGCAGGTCTCGATGATCACCTTCAGCAATTTCCCGCCGCAGGCTTCTTTAATGGCTTTGATCTCCTCCAAGAGTTCTTCCCATTTTTGATCCTTGACCCAGCCGATATTGATGACCATATCGATCTCATCCGCTCCGTTTTTTACCGCATCGGCGGCTTCAAAGCACTTGGTGGCGGTGGTGGAATAGCCAAGAGGAAAGCCAATAACGGTGCAGATGGCTACTCTGCCTGCGGCATACTTCGCCGCCTCTTTTACATAGGAGGCGGGAATACAGACCGAAGCGGTCTCATAAGCGATGCCATCGTCGATAATGGCCTTGATATCCGCCCAAGTACTCTCCGGCTTTAAAAGAGTATGATCTACTTTATTTAAAATATCCTTCATAATAAAACACTCCTTTTCTTCATTATATAAAAAAAGTATAAAGAATTCAAGTTGCAAAGAGCGTTGTACTTATGATAAAATAAGTTTTAGGAGGTGCAAATATGGGAAAAGAGATTATTAACAAAAAGATCATTGCACAAGATATTAAAGAATGTTATCAAAAAAATATACGTTATCTCTTGCTTGCGGTAGCAATCTTAATTCCTGTATGGATTCTTCTATGCTATCTGTTAATCAAAGAGAAAAGCGGTATGATCGTTATGATTTCTACCGTCTCTTTTGTTCTTTTATCGAGTATCGTATTGATGAGTATCATCAATCGGTGGATCTACATTCAAAAACTAAAAAAAGGGGATTTCAGGATCGTTGAGGATACTCTTGCCGAAATAATCCAAAGCGGCGATGTATGGGGACGATATGAACTGCGATCTCGCCTTTGGCTCTCTCCTTACGGCGTATATCGTTTGCGCTTTTCCCGTTACGGAGAAATTTTGCTATACGATGGAGTATACTACCGATTTTCTCCGACTTACTATATGACCGACAAAGGGGTTTATGATCGAGCCAAAGTGGGCGAGGATTATTATTTGGTGTTTATCGGAAAAAGACCCGTCCCGATGCATCTGTACAGCAAAGAACTTTTTGTATTGAAAGATTGAGTTTATGAAAAAAGAAAAACTGACACGTTCTATTATTGAAAAAGATTTAATCCGAGTTTCGGGCGGAGACACGAAAGTATCTGTGCTTACTTCAATTGCCGCATGGGTGATCTCGCTGATAATCTGTGCTCCTTTTATCCTTCTTGGAATTCTTAAGCCCAATATATTTGTGTTTTTCATTGTTGCAAGCCTGTTTTTTATGGCGGCGACAATTTGCATTTTGGTGTATACGATCCGTGATATCGTTCGGGTTAAAAGAATAAAAGCCGGGAAATACTTTATCCAAACAGAGAAACTGATCCAAAGCGTAGAGGGATGCCCCGGCGGTCATGCCAAACTGAGTTTTAGTATTCCGCACACACTGTATTTCAAAAGCGGCAGTTACTATATAACAGCCACAAAAAGCTATAATACTTGGTCTCCCCGTTATTGTATGACAGGTACCGGGATTTTTAACACCGCAAACATTGGGGATTCTTTCATTTTGACCGGCTTGCCAAAGGAAGGAATACTTATGGTTTATAACGAAAAGTTTTTTGAACTTCAATGAGAAAATTTATGATATAAAAAAGTCTCCCCAACGGGGAGACTTTTTTTCATTGTCGGCCTGTGCCTTTTTCAAGGATCTTATTAGAGAGTTGCCGCCATAACGGCTTTTATGGTATGCATTCTGTTTTCGGCCTCATCAAAGACAATGGACTGCTTGCTCTCAAACACCTCGTCGGTAACTTCCATTTCATCGATGCCGAATTTTTCGCTGATCTCTTTGCCAACGGTGGTTTTAAGATCGTGGAAAGCAGGCAGACAATGCATAAAGACCGCCTTCTCGCCGGCAATCTTCATCAGCTCGCTATTGATCTGATAGGGAGAAAGTGCCTTGATCCGTTCCTCCCACACCTCAGCAGGCTCGCCCATGGAAACCCAAACATCGGTATAGAGCACATCGGCACCCTCCACCGCCTTTTTAGGATCCTCTTCAAAGGCGAGGGTAGCGCCGGTCTCGGCAGCGATTTTTTGGCATTCGTCAATGAGTTTCTGATCGGGCCAATAGGCCTTGGGGGCGGCGGCCACAAAATGAAGCCCCATCTTGGCGGCACCGACCATCAGAGAGTTGCCCATATTATAGCGGGCATCGCCCAAATAAACCATTTTGATGCCCTTGAGCTTACCGAAATGCTCCCGAATGGTGAGAAAATCGGCTAAGATCTGGGTGGGATGGAATTCATTGGTCAGACCGTTCCACACTGGAACGCCGGCATGCTTGGCCAGTTCTTCCACGATTTCCTGACCAAAGCCACGGTATTCAATGCCATCATACATTCTGCCCAGCACTCTTGCAGTATCGGCAATGCTTTCTTTTTTGCCGATCTGAGAGCCGCTGGGATCCAAATAAGTGACGCCCATGCCTAAATCATAGGCGGCCACCTCAAAGCTGCAACGGGTACGGGTGCTGGTCTTTTCAAAAATCAGAGCAATATTCTTTCCTTCGCAAAGGCGATGAGGGATGCCCTTTTTCTTTTGATCTTTCAGCTCTGCGGCAAGATCCAGCAGGTATTCCATTTCAACAGGAGTATAATCCAGCAGTTTTAAAAAGTGACGGTTCTTTAAATTCATTTTACAGCCTCCAAAATCACATCTACTGCCTTTTTCAGCAGATCCATGGGAATATTGAGGGGCGGCAACAGCCGCACCTTTTCTTTTGCTTTCAGCACCAGCACGCCCATTTGACGACAACGGTCTACCACCTCACCGGCAGGGAGATCGGTTTCAATTCCGATCATCAGCCCCATACCACTGACGCTCTTAACGCCTTCTACGCCTTGCAGGGTATGAAAGATATAGTCTGATTTTGCCCGCACATCGGCAAGTAGTTCCTCAGTGATTTGAGATAGGATATACACGGCGCCTGCGGCGCAAACGGGATTGCCGCCAAAGGTAGAGCCATGGCTACCGGGGGTCAAAACATGCTCCACCCGCTCACCCAGCATACAAGCACCGATGGGCAGTCCCCCACCCAAGCCTTTTGCGGTGGTAACCACATCGGGATGGAGATCAAAATTCATATAGCCATAAAGCTGACCGGTGCGGCCGTTGCCGGTTTGCACCTCATCCATGATCAAAAGAATATCCTGCTCATCGGCTATTTTTTGCAAGCCCTTGCAGAAGGCTTCGCTCAGAGGAAGAACCCCGCCTTCTCCTTGGACCGGCTCTGCCATAATGGCGGCCACCTTTTCTTCCCGCACCAACTTTTCCACTGCCTCCAGATCATTGGCAGGGGCATATAAAAAGCCTTCAGTCAGAGGAAGAAAATCCTGATGGAACACCTCTTGGCCGGTAGCGGCCAGAGTGGTGATGGTGCGGCCATGGAAACTATTGACCAAGGTGATGATCTTATAATAGTCTTTTCCCTTTTTCTCGGCGGCATATTTTCTTGCCACCTTAATGGCGCATTCATTGGCCTCGGCACCGGAATTGCCGAAAAACACCTTTTTCATGCCCGTGCGGGTGCAAAGGGCTTCGGCCAGTTCTGTTTGAGGGGCAGTATAGTAAAGATTGGAGGTATGCTGAAGGGTGGTTAATTGGCGACTTACCGCCTGTACCCAGCCTTCATGGCAAGCACCTAACAGGTTCACGGCGATGCCGCTCCCCATATCAATGTATTCTTTTCCTTCTTCATCCCAAAAGAGGGAGCCCTCCCCCTTTACCAAGGTCACGGGAAAACGACCGTAGGTATGGGCGATATATTGACTGTCTTTTTCTTTAATGTTCATTCCTTTGTTCTCTTTTCTACAACCATGGTACCGGCACCTTCATCGGTGAGGGTTTCGATCAAAATGGAGTGGGGCACACGGCCGTCCATAATAATCACCTTTCGAACGCCCCGACGGATGGCATCGATGCAACACTCTACCTTAGGAATCATGCCGCCGGAGATAATTCCTTCATCAAACAGTTGATTGGCCTCTGCAATATCTAATTCGGGAATCAAAGTAGAAGGATCGCCGGGATCTTTTAAGATACCGGCAATATCGGTAAGAGAAATGAGACGCTCTGCCTGCAATGCCCCTGCAATATAAGCGGCGGCGGTATCAGCGTTGATATTATAAACATTGCCCTCATGATCCACGCCCACGGTGGACAACACAGGGACATAGCCCTTCTCCAGCAGATCCACCACAGGAGTGACATTCACCTTGGTGATCTTGCCCACATAGCCCAACCGCTCATCCTTCATTTTGCAAAGGATCATGCGATCATCCATACCGGAAAGACCCATGGCACGACCGCCCTTGACCTCCAAGAGGTTCACAAGGCTTTTATTGATCTTACCGGCCAGCACCATCTGCACGATTTCGGCGGTTTCCTTATCGGTGACCCGAAGACCGTCTAAAAAGACGCTCTCCTTCCCCACCTTTTTCATGGTTTCGGTGATCTCAGGGCCGCCGCCATGCACCAGCACGACCTTTACACCGATCAGGGATAAAAGCACCACGTCTTCCATCACCTGCTCTTTTAAATGCTCGTTGATCATAGCATTGCCGCCGTATTTGATAACGACGATCTTCCCATTATACTTTTTGATATAGGGCAGCGCCTGGGTCAGCACCTCGGCACGCTGGGCATTGGTTAACGAAATAGACATTTTTTAAAACTCCTTATAATAGGGTGGCATCGCCACCCTATTTATTAAGTGCGGTAATCTCCGTTGATCTTCACATAGTCATAAGTCAGGTCACAGCCCCAAGCGGTAGCAGCAGCCTCACCGTCGTGCAGATCCACCAGAATATCGATCTCATCCTCCAGCAGGATCTTTTTGGCCAGATCTTCGGAGAAATCAACCCCGGCACCGTTTTCACAGACCAGAATCTGACCGGCTTTGGACACAAAATGAACCTCCACTTTATTCACATCCACCTTGGCACCGCTATAACCGATGGCGCAAAGAATCCGACCCCAGTTGGCATCGGCGCCAAACATGGCGGCCTTTACCAAAGAGGAACAGATGATGCTTTTGGCAACCACCTTGGCGATGGAAAGATCGGCGGCACCGCTGACCTTACACTCCAGCAGCTTGGTGGCCCCTTCTCCATCGGCGGCAATGCGACGGCAAAGATCCATGGTCACCGAATTCAAGGCCTTCATAAACGTATCGAACGCCTCGCCCTCGGCGGTGATCTCGGCATTCCCTGCCAAGCCGTTTGCCATGATAGCAACGGTATCGTTGGTGGAGGTATCTCCGTCCACACTGGTCATATTAAAGGTAT
Source organism: Eubacteriales bacterium (assembly GCA_045539335.1). Taxonomy (GTDB): domain Bacteria; phylum Bacillota; class Clostridia; order Oscillospirales; family QAKW01; genus QAKW01. The sequence goes on along the minus strand of JAZQFD010000033.1, from coordinate 16,909 downwards.
TCTGCACATCAGCAGAAAGGGCCTTTTGCAGCATAGCCGCACTAATGGCGCAATCGGTGGTCAAAAAGACCAGCATAGTAGCCATATTGGGATGGATCATCCCGCTTCCCTTGGCAATACCGCCCAATTTACAGACCTTTCCATCGATTTCAAATTCCACCGCCACTTCCTTGGACACCGTATCGGTGGTCATAATGGCTTCAGCGGCAGAGTGACCGTTGGTAGAAAGACCCTTTGCCAGCTCTTCCATATGGGCGGCAATGGGCTCCAGATTCAAGGGCTGACCAATCACGCCGGTAGAACCCACGATCACATCCTCGGCCTTAATATTCAAGGCATCGGCCGCAAGAGCAGCCATCTTCTCTGCCACTTCAATACCATTAGCATTGCAGGTATTGGCATTGCCGCTATTGCAGATCACTGCCTGCGCCACACCATTCTCCAAATGCTTTTTGGTAACGGTAATGGGAGCGCCTTTTACCAAATTGGTGGTATAAACACCGGCTGCTGCGGCGGGGATCTCACTATAGATCAGCGCCAGATCCTTTTTACCGGGATTCTTACGGATGCCGCAATGCAGTCCATTTGCCAAAAAACCTTTTGCGGCTGTTACGCCGCCTTCAATCATTTTCATCATTTGATCTCCAAACCGGTCTCTGCCGGTGCTCCTAATACTAAGTTCATACACTCCAAAGCGGCGCCGGATGCGCCCTTGCCCAAATTATCATAACGGGCGGTCAGCAAAATCCGATCCTCATTACCAAATACCGAAACCTCCATACAATCCAGATTGGAAAGTCCGGCGGCGGAATAGAATCCGCTCTCATCGGCGGCTTCCACATAAGAAACCAAGCCGCTTTGATATTGCTTTTGATAGATTTCTTTAATCTCTCGGATGCCGAAGCCTTCATTCAACTGAGAAGCAAACAAAGGAACGGTCACAGCCATGCCGCTGTAAAAGTCCGACACAATGGGGCAGAAAACCGGAAGATTTTCAAGGCCGGTAATGGCTGCCATTTCCTTCAGATGCTTGTGCTGCTGGGTCAGACCATATTGGCGAGGAGCCTTCAACAAAGAATCGTTCTCCTCCCCCTCATATTCGGCGATCATCTTTTTTCCGCCGCCACTATAGCCGGTAACCGAATGGCAGGTCAAAAGGGCATCCTTGGGCAGTGCTCCTTCCTTGATCAAAGGCGCCACCAGCGCAATAAAGCCACTGGCATGGCAACCGGGAACGGCGATGCGCTTTGCACATTTCACCTGGGCTTCCCGCTCTTTGCTCAGCTCGGGAAAGCCATAGCACCAACCCTCCAAGGTACGGTGGGCGGTGGAGGTATCCAACACCACGGTATTGGGATTTTCAATCATAGCCACCGCTTCTCTTGCCGCATCGTCGGGCAAGCAAAGAAAAGCAATATCAGCTTGATTGAGCATCTCTTTACGGGCGGTGGGATCCTTGCGGGTCTCCTCCGGCAAGGTCAAAATCTCAATATCTGCTCTTTTGGCCAGCCGCTCATGGATGCGCAGGCCTGTGGTGCCGGCGCTTCCGTCGATAAATACTTTTTTCATGCTAAAAATCCTTCTATATACTTGATCTGCGCCTGCACTGAATCGGGGCCGGTGCCACCTGCGGAAACCCGCTTGGAAACGCAGGTCTCCAAGGAAATTTCATTATAAACGTCTTCTTCAAAAAGAGGCGAGAACTCTTTGAGTTCTGCCAAAGGGATGGCATCCAGAACCGTATCCTTCTCAATGGCATATGCCACTGTTTGACCCACGATCTTATAAGCGGTACGGAAGGGCAAGCCCTTTTTCACCAGATAATCGGCAAGATCGGTGGCATTGATAAAGCCCTTTTGCGCCGCCTTGTACATCCGATCGGGCAATGCCTTCATGGTACGGATCATGGGAGCGAAAATCTTCAAGCACTTCTTAACGGTATCCACGCTATCAAAGATCGCCTCTTTATCCTCTTGCATGTCCTTATTATAAGCGAGGGGCAACCCCTTTAAGGTGGTGAGCAATGCCATCAGATCCCCATAAACCCGACCGGTCTTGCCTCGCACCAGCTCTGCCATATCGGGGTTTTTCTTTTGGGGCATAATGCTGGAGCCGGTGGTATAACTATCGTCCAACTCAATGAATTTAAACTCCCAAGAGGACCAAAGAATGATTTCCTCAGAAAAACGGGAAAGGTGCATCATGATCATGGCATAGGCACTCATCAGCTCTACGCAAAAATCACGATCGGACACCCCGTCAATACTATTGAGGGTATATCCGTCAAACCCTAAAAGCTTGGAGGTCTCTCCCCGATCGGTCTCGTAGGTGGTACCCGCCAAGGCACAGGAGCCCAAGGGGTTTTGATTCATTCTTAAGGTGGCATCCTCCAGACGGCCGCAATCCCGCACCAGCATCATGGCATAGGCCAAAAGATGATGCCCGAAGGTGATGGGCTGGGCACGCTGAAGATGGGTATAGCCGGGCATGATGGTATTGGTATGGACCTTTGCCTGCTCCAAAATAGCGGAAAGGAGATCCTTGATCAATCCAAGGATCTCTTTGGTCTCATCCCGCAGATACAGGCGAATATCCACCGCTACCTGATCATTACGGCTACGGGCGGTATGCAGCTTTTTGCCCAGATCGCCGATGCGCTCTGTTAGCACCGATTCCACAAACATATGGATATCTTCGGCGTCATAGTCAAAGGCCAGCGCCCCACTTTCCAGATCGGAGAGAATCTCACCAAGAGCGGCGATGATCGCCTCCCCTTCCTTTGCGGTGAGGATGCCCTGCTTTGCCAGCATAGCCGCATGGGCGCAGGAGCCGGCAATATCCTGCCGGAACATCCTGCTATCAAAATGGATAGATGAATTAAAATCGTCGGCTTCCCGATCCAGTTCCTTTTGGAACCGACCTGCCCACATTTTTTCTGCCATGTTTCTTACAGCTCCAGATTATTTTTCTTACGCATCTTTGCGTTGACCTTGATGGGCAGACCGAACAGATTGATAAAGCCGGCGGAATCTGCCTGATTATATACATTATCTTCATCGAAGGTTGCGATCTCGGGATCGTAGAGAGAATAGGGAGAGGTGACGCCTGCCAAAATCATATTGCCCTTGTAAAGTTTTAAGGTTACATCACCGGTAACAGTCTCCTGCGTGCTATCCACAAAAGCGCAGATGGCTTTGGTCAAGGGAGAGAACCATTGTCCGTCATAAATGATCTCGGCAAATTTCTGAGCAACCAAGGCTTTATAATGAGAGGTAGCCTTATCAAGGCACAGCATCTCCAAAGCTTCATGGGCCTTATAAAGGATGGTGCCGCCGGGGGTTTCGTACACGCCACGGCACTTCATACCTACCAAACGGTTTTCCACGATATCCAGCAAGCCGATACCGTTGGCGCCGCCCAACTCATTGAGCTTCCAAATCAGATCCACACCGTTCATTTCCTTCCCGTCGATAGCGGTGGGGATACCCTTTTCAAAATGGATGGTCACATAGGTCGCTTTATCGGGAGCCATCTCGGGAGAAACGCCCATCTCCAAAAAGCCGGGCTTATTATAAAGAGGCTCATTGGCGGGATCCTCCAGATCCAAGCCCTCATGGGACAGATGCCACATATTCTTATCCTTGGAATAGTTGGTTTCCCGATTGATCTTCAAGGGCACATTATGGGCCTCGGCATATTCAATCTCTTCTTCACGGGACTTAATATCCCACTCACGCCAAGGAGCAATGATGGGCATATCGGGAGCAAAGGCCTTGATGGCCAGCTCAAAACGAACCTGATCGTTGCCCTTACCGGTACAACCATGGCAAATGGCATCCGCACCTTCGGCAATGGCGATCTCTGCCAACCGCTTTGCGATAATGGGACGAGCCAAGGAGGTGCCCAGCAGGTAATTCTCATATACAGCCCCTGCTTTAACAGCGGGGAACACAAAATCTTCCACAAACTCTTTGGTCAGATCTTCAATGTAAAGTTTAGAAGCGCCGGTCTTGAGCGCCTTTTCTTCCAGACCGTCCAACTCGTCGGCCTGACCCACGTTGCCGGAGACGGCAATGACCTCACAGTTATTATAGTTTTCCTTCAGCCAGGGAATGATGATGGATGTATCCAAACCGCCGGAATAGGCCAAAACAACTTTCTTAATGTTCTCTTTATTCATTTCATTTTCCTCCGATTGAATAAAATTCAAAAATCAATGAATAAATACTACCACACCCTTTTAATAAATGCAAGTATTTTTTATATATTTTAGGATATTGACAAGGATTTTCGTTATTTACGGTGTGGTTTTGTTCATTTTTGCATGTTTATGCATTGAATTATGAATATTATTCATCTTAAAATCGGGTTTTAAAAGCATTTTTATTGCATTTTTGCCAAAACAGAGTATAATGAAGAAAGCGAGGTGAAACCATGATAATTCTTTGGATCTTGGTTGCTTTGGCGGCTCTCCTGCTGCTGACAACCTTTTTTTGCTACTTAAAAACCTTTTTTGCCCTTCGGCGCCCCATCAAGGGGGAATTTGATTTGCCCAAGGGCGCCATCTATGAACCTTTTTATGAAACAATCAAAAAACGTCAAAAAGAGGTGCGGACGCTCCCCTATCGGGAATTCAACATCCGCTCCTTTGACGGATTGAATCTCCACGCCAAATACTATGAATGTCAGGCAGGAGCGCCTATTGAATTAATGTTTCATGGATATCGAGGCACCGCCGAGCGGGATCTTTGCGGGGCGGTACAGCGTTGCTTTTCCATTGGGCATAATGCTTTCATTGTGAATCAGCGAACATCCGGAAAAAGCGGCGGGCGAACCATCACCTTCGGCATTCGGGAAAGTCGAGATTGCGATGCTTGGGTGGACTTTATGATCAAGGAATTCGGGGCAGATGTACAAATCATGCTGGCCGGCATTTCCATGGGTGCCGCCACGGTACTGATCGCCGCCGGCAGACCGCAACCGCCTCAGGTGGTGGGAGTGCTGGCCGATTGCGGATACACCTCCGCCAAAGAGATCATTCAAAAGACCATTCGGGAAATGCATCTGCCCCCTACCCTGCTCTATCCTTTTGTGAAGCTGGGGGCTCGACTCATCGGGCGATTTGATTTAGAAGAAACCTCTCCCATTGAATCGCTTAAAAGCTGCACCCTTCCGGTACTGTTTTTCCATGGAGATACGGATGATTATGTGCCTTGGAGCATGAGCAAAGAAAACTATGAGGCCTGCGCCGCTCCCAAGCATTTTGTTACCATTCCCCAAGCAGGGCATGGACTTTGCTATTTGGTAGATCCCGCAACCTATTTAAAAGAAATGGAAGATTTTTACAGTCAACACGGAATCCCAACAAAACTAAAAACGGTCACAATGTGACCGTTTTTTTATATAATTGAAGGTTTAGCAGCAACGCTCCGACGGCAAAGCCCAGCAACACAAAGAGAACCCAGATCATCTCCACCTTGATCAACAGCATGGAGAGAACAAAGCTGATACCGGTCTCCCCCACTTTACGGGAAAGTTGCATATAGGACACCGCATTTTGATGATCCTTAGGATCGACCTTTTTCATGGCCAAGCTATTCATATAAGTATTAAAAAGATCTCGAATGCCCAAAATAATGCAGAAGCCCAAAACCATCAAAATGAATTTCACATGAATCTGCGGAATGAAATAGCCGGCTACGCCGCAAAGGAAGGCGCCTGCGCAAACGATGGGCAACAGATAAACCAGCCGATCCCGACATTTTTTATAGATCCGATAAAAGCAAAGATTGGATAAAATTCTAGAAATGCGAGAGAAGACCAAAACCATCGAGAAATAGGTGGCGGTGGTACCTGCATCAAAGAAATCGGAAAGCTGATACTGGATCAGCAGTTTCACATTGTTTTGCCCGATGGAGATGGTGGCATAGCAAAGACCGTATGCCACGATGATCAACAACAGAAACTTGGAGAACGGTACTTTTTCTCCTTTGGCTTTATGAACATAAGGCTTTTCATTTACATCCTCGAAGGTGAAACTGATCACGACATTAACAGCGCAAACGGCAATGCAAAGATACATGGGCAGGTATGTATGGATCTTAAACAACGGCCCCGACAACACCGCCACCGCCATGGTAATGACGGAATATGCAATGGCTGCCTTATTCTTTTTAAGAAGATAAGACTCATGCTGATTCAGATAATCCAGATTGCTCTGAAGGATCACATTATCCATCTGCTTAAAGAGAAAGGAGGTGGCATAGCAAATATGGCCTGCCACAATGAAAGGATAAGAAGGCCCAAAGGTCAAGAGAATACTGCCCGCCAGCAACAATAAGGTGCCCACCCGCACGGCACGGGTATTGCCGATGCGATGAATGATGCTTAAAATCAATCGCTGAGCCGCAATACAAACGGTGCCGGACACGGTGGTTAAAAAGGTGATCTGCGCCGCACTCATTCCTTTGGCAACGGTAAAAAAGAGGGTGTTGATGGCGATGTAGAACATCAAATCATTAGACGCCCCCATAAACCAGGGAAGGATTTTCACCGTATAGTCAGCTTTTCTTAGTTTTTTCGGATCTTTCTCGATCAACGCTTCAATGTCCATAAAAAGATTATAAATTCTCCTTGACTTTTCTTTTTCTTTATTCTATAATATATCTCGCTAAATCGAATGATATTTTCGCACCTTTTTTGGAGAAATACTCAAGAGGCCGAAGAGGCGCCCCTGCTAAGGGCGTAGGGTGGGTAACCGCCGCGAGGGTTCAAATCCCTCTTTCTCCGCCAAAAAATCCTCGTTCTTTGGAACGGGGATTTTTTATTCAAACCCGAAGGGTTTGGTATGTAATCAATTCGCAAAGCGAATTGTATGTAATTTGTGCGTAGCACAGTATGGCATCACCGTCAGATGTATTTATGCAAAATCCCTTCGGTTTGATTACATACGCAACTAAAGTTGCGATTACATCCATCACTTCGTGATGATTTCATACCGCCTGTGGCGGATTTCATACAACGCTTCGCGTTGATTGGAGGTAATTATGAGCGAAAACCTTTTAATGAAATATTCCGAGGAACTTGCAGTTAAGGTGGAAAAAATTTGCAAAACACTGCCTCGTGGAAGTCACTCTAATATTATTTTTCAAATTCGCAAATCTTCATCCAGCGTTTTTGCAAATATCACCGAAGCTCAATATCCCCAAAGCCTTGCCGATATGCTTTCAAAATTCAAAATTGCCCGCAAGGAATGTGTTGAAACAGAAAGTTGGCTCAAGCTGATGTTTGAAGCGGAGATTATTGATGAGGATACTTTTAAATCGCTGCGCAACCTCTGCGGCAGAATAAGACGAATGCTGACATCATCTTGCGTTACGATTGAAAAGAAAACTGATAAATGATATTCAAAAGAGAAACGGAGAGTAATATATGAAAAAAGTTGTTACCTTATTGGCGTTGATTTTGATTTTGTCTTTTGCAGGTTGCTCTAATAATGTAACTCAGGAAAAAGAATATCCAAAGGAAAACGTTTCCTCTGTCGATGACTCTAAAACTTCAGATGAGACTAACCTTGGCGATGGACTTACAGAAGCAGAAAAAAACTTTATAATGGCCGGAAATGAAGATTATATGCTTATGTCAGAATTACGTAAATTGGCAGTGGGTGCACTTGGGGAGAATCGTGTTGAAAATATCGCCATCGATTCCGAAACGGTAAAGTTTTTATTGACAGAGCCTAATCCAGATAATGCGGCATTAATACAGTATACAATTTTATATGGTATGAAAGATGACTACAAAATGACCGTGAAATTTGTGTTTTACAAAGAAAGTGGCAATGTGCAAACAGCCTATTTAAGAAGCACTTTTAATGCAGATACGCTATCAAACTTTGATTGGGATAAAGTCAATATTAGCAATTTAAAAGATTATGCTGATAAATATAATCAATTTTAAAATAGTCCTTTAAATCAAAAATTTATCCTGCCTTTATGGTGTATAAGAAAAAACGTGTGGGAAACTGAGGGCAACGAACTTTCTCCGCCAAAACAAAGAACACCCTTCGGGGTGTTTTTTGTTTTGGCGGAGAAAGACTGCGGTTCTTTGAACTTTTTTGCATTTATGCAAAAAAGTTCATCGAAGCAGCCCGAAAGCCGCAATAGGCTTTGGGGACTGCGAAGTCGAGAGCACGACGGTTTCGGCGAGAACCGCCCGAAGCGGTCGCCGAAAGCCGAGAGCGCAACGCATCCCTTGTGTCTGCTCACTTTGATTTCCCCCAAAACCTTTACAAGTGCCCATTACCGCCGCCCATCGAGCGACTTTACCTTATTATAAATCCCCCTGCACAAATGTCAACCATCAAATATGATGGCACCGCCCCAACTTTAAAACTATGGTAAAACAAACATTATAGATACAGCGAAAGAAAAATTCTTGACAAAGCGCATCTCATTGATTAAAATAGGAACATAAAGCGTTTGAGCGAAAACCAGTATCCGCCTTAATGACGTTTCAGAGAACTGTTGGTTGGTGCAAAGCAGTAACGGTCATAAGCGGGGAATTCCTTTCGTTAGCTGTGGGCTGAAGGCAGATTGCTGAGTAGGCTTTACCGGTCGCAACCGTTACATTGCAGGGTGTTGATTCGACACCTCAAAAGGCTCTTTTGGCAACAAAAGAGTAAAGCAGAGTGGTACCACGGTTGATCATCGTCCCTGCATCTTCTTTAGTAGAAGGTGCAGGGATTTTTTATTTTTTGAATTTTCACAGCATAAGTGTTGTGTGAATTATATTAATTAAAGGAGATTTTTATTATGAAAAAAATCGTAGCTCTCATTATGGTCCTGGTTCTTTGCATCAGCGCCTGTTTCTCGCTGACATCCTGCAGCGAAAGTGCTGACTTCACCGTTGGCGTCTGCCAGCTGATGGAGCATGAGTCCTTGGATAAAGCCACCGAAGGCTTTGTGAAGGCTCTGGAGGCCGCCCTTGCCAAAGAAGGCAAAACCGTTAAAATCGACACTCAGGTTGCCGGCGAAGCCAATCTGTGCACCACGGTGATCAACACCTTTACTGCCAAAAAGGTAGATCTGATCATGGCCAATGCCACCCCTGCCCTTTCGGCTGCCGCTACCGCAACCACCTCTTCTAAGATCCCTGTATTGGGCACCTCAGTTACTGATTATGAAGATACCTTCAAGGGCAACATTCCCGAGAATGTAACCGGTACTTCCGACGCTGTTCCCTTTGACGAGCAGGCAAAAATGATGATCGATACCTTGGGTCTGGTTGCCGGTGATAAGGTGGGCGTGCTCTATTGCACCAACGAGTCCAACTCCCTCATTCAGTATGAGGCTGTTAAGGCTCTCTTTGAGGCAGAAAAGATTGTTGTGGAAGCTTATACCTTCTCTGAAACTACCGAGCTGCAGGCTCTGGTGAATTCTGCTGCCGGAAGCTGCAAAGCACTCTATGTTCCTTCTGACAATACCGTTGCTCAAAACGACACCATCGTCGGAACCATCTGCACCGAGAAAAAAGTGCCTGTCTTCACCAGTTACGGCGGTGCTGTTTGCTATGCAAGCCTTGCCATCGACTATTATGCGCTGGGTGAAAAGACCGGTGAAATGGCCGCTGAAATCCTTTTAGGCAAAAAGACTCCTGCCGATATTGAGATTGCAACACTGACCCCCACTGTTCAGTACAACAAAGATCTTTGCGCCACCCTTGGCATTGAGGTGCCTGCAGAATAATTATTAAACTCGAGGTAAAGAATGGTATTTTTAAATGCATTGCCCGGAGCGATTGCAGAAGGGCTTATTTGGGGATTGATGGCCATTGGCGTCTATATCTCCTATAAAATATTGGATATCGCCGATCTGACGGTAGACGGTTCGATCTGTACCGGCGGATGTGTGTGCGCCGTTTTGCTGGCACAGGGCGTTCCTGCTTGGCTCAGTGTGATTCTGGCCTTTATTGCCGGTGCGATGACCGGTGTGGTGACCGGACTTTTACATACCGCACTGGGAATTCCCGCTATTTTGTCCGGTATTCTCACTCAGCTGATGCTTTATTCGGTCAACCTTTTGATTCTGGACAGTCGATCCATGATCGCCGTGGATCCCCGAGCCAATACCTTACTGCTTCAAATGAGTGATAATCCAAAAGCGATCGTCACCGGCGTGCTCATTGTTGCCATGGTGATCATTGGACTTTGGCTCTTCTTCTACACCGAAGTAGGACTGACCCTGAAATCCACCGGCGACAATCCCGATATGAGCCGTGCCCAAGGCATCAACGTAAAGCTCAATAAGGTGATCGGCCTTGCCATTTCCAATGGTATTGTTGCTTTTGCCGGCGCTCTTTTAGCCCAGTATAAAGGCTCTGCCAATCTCAATGATGGGCGTGGCGCTATTGTGATCGGTCTGGCTGCTATCTATATCGGACTTTCGGTCTCCATGAAGATCAAACCCAATTTTGTAGTTAGCCTGATTGGTGTAGTAGGCGGTGGTATCGTTTATTACATCATCTATAATTTCGTGATCCTCTTGGGTCTGAAGACCGACTATCTCAAGCTGCTTTCAGCCGTAATTGTTGCGATCTTCTTAGCAGTACCTTATCTGAAAGGGGAATACTTCACCAAGAAAAAATCCCTTTTTGAGCAGGTGCCTGCCGAACTGAATGCAGGAGGTGACAATAATGCTTAAAATTACCGATCTGCAGAAAACCTTTAATCCCGGCACCGTTAACGCCAAAACCGCTTTGAGCGGATTGGATCTGACGCTGGAAGACGGAGATTTTGTTACCGTCATCGGCGGAAACGGAGCCGGCAAATCTACCATGCTCAATGCCATTGCCGGTGTGTGGAAGCCGGATTTTGGCACCATTGAGATCGATGGTGTGGATGTAACCAATATGCCCGAACATAAAAGGGCTCAATTTTTGGGCCGTGTCTTTCAGGATCCCATGAAGGGTACCGCTCCCGATATGGAGATTGCCGAAAACCTCTCCATTGCCGCCCGCCGAGGCACTAAGCGCAAGCTGCTTTGGGGCATTCGGGGCAATGAACGGGAACGCTATAGGGAACTGCTGGCTACCTTAGGGCTTGGCTTGGAAAGCCGTCTTTCCTGCAAAGTGGGTCTCCTTTCCGGCGGTCAGCGACAAGCCGTTACCCTGCTGATGGCCACTCTGAATCGTCCTAAACTATTGCTCTTGGATGAACACACGGCTGCTCTGGATCCCAAAACCGCCGCAAAGGTTTTGGAGATTACCGATAAGCTGGTAACCGAAAACCACCTAACCACCTTGATGATCACCCATAACATGCACGACGCCATTGCCCATGGCAATCGTCTGATTATGATGCATGAGGGACGCATTGTGGTCGATGTTTGCGGTGAAGAGAAAAAGAAGCTGACCATCAGCCAGCTTTTAGAGCTCTTTGAAAAAGCAAGCGGAAGCGCCTTTACCAGCGATAAAGTGATGCTTTCCAAATAAGTGTTTTTAAAATCCCCTTGCCTTTTGGCAGGGGGATTTTAAAATGATTTTCTACACGCCAAATAACGCTCTATAGGATAAGGCCTCTTTAGCATATCTTAGAAATTATGCAAAAAGGGTGAACTATAAGAAATTAACATAAAATCGACATTTTGCCCCTTGAAAAACGAAAAAACTTCTTATATAATTTAAGAGTAATACATTTAAAGGAGAGAACACTATGAAAATGAAAAGAATTCTCGCAATTGTTGTAGTATTGGCGCTGATGCTGGTAGGCCTTTGCTCCTGCGGCAGCAGCAAAATGACCATGGGTACCGGCGGTTCTTCCGGCACTTATTATGGCTTCGGCAGCGTGCTTGGACAGTATATTAAAAATTATGCTGGCATTGAAGTAACTGCTGTTGCTACCGACGGCTCCAAGGCAAACATCCAAGGTATTGACGTAGGCAACTATCAGCTGGCTACCGTTCAGTCCGACGTTATGGCTTATGCTTGGGATGGCACCGGCACCTTCGAAAAAGACGGTGCTCTGAAATCCTTCCGTGTGGTTGCCGGCTTGTATGCTGAGGCTGTTCAACTGCTGACCATGGACGAAAGCATCAAGACCGTTGCCGATCTGAAGGGCAAGAAGGTTTCCATCGGCGCTCCCGGTTCCGGCGTTTATTTCAACGCTATCGATGTATTGGGCGCAGCCGGCCTGACCGAGACTGATATCGTTCCCCAGTATCAATCCTTTGCTGATAGTGCTGATGCTCTGAAGGATGGTAAGATCGATGCTGCTTTCATTGTAGCCGGTGCTCCCACCCCTGCCATCACCGAACTTTGCACCACCAATAAAGAAGCTCACCTGCTGGCAATCGACGGTGATCTGGCTGATAAGCTGATTAATAAAGAAGGTTCCTTCTACACCGCTTACACCATCCCCGCAAACACCTATGCAAACCAAACCGAGGATATCACCACCATCACCGTTAAGGCTACTTTGATTGTGGATAAGAACGCCTCCGAAGATGATGTTTATAAGTTGACCGCTGCGATCTTTGATCATGTTAGCGACATCACCGCTGAGCATGCCAAGGGCGCTGAACTGACCCTGGAGAACGCCACCAGCGGTATGGCCGCCCCCTTCCATAAGGGTGCCGCAAAGTATTTCGCCGAAAAGAACATCACGGTTACTGCGGAGTAATCAAGCCATTATGCTCATCAATGGCTGCGATGGTTTCATCGCACCCATTTCCCTGTTTTATAAGGTGACAATAGTAATCCGAATCTGCCTCAAAGCAGGACATTTCGGTGCTTTTCACTTATTTTTATTTGATCGGCGGCAGCCGATCTGCATAAAAGATAGAGCAAAAATCCCTCAAAATCTCCTTACTTGGAGGTTGAAGATTTTAATAAGAGCGGTTTTTTGTTCAATCAAGGCATGAAACGCAGCCAATGCTTTGTGCATTGGCGAGTATTTTAACGAAGGGTGAGCGAAAATCCGCCTTTTTAAAACAAGGTTCGGATTACTCTTATCACTTTAAGGAGGTATTCTTTTTTGGCATTCTTTAAGAAAAAGACCGCACCCGCCATGGATGAGCCCATGGATCTGGATTCGGTGATGAAGAAATTCGATCGGGAATCAAACACCCGTATTTGGGAAGGCGTGCCCAAAATCATAGTGAACTGTGTGTTGGTTACCTTTTCCCTCTTTTGCTTATATGTCACCTTGATTGCCACCATGCTGGATCAGGTTCGCCTGACCTCTTTTATGGCATTCATTGTGCTGATTGGTTTCTTGGTATTCCCTGCCAGAAAGGGAGTACAAAAGGTCAATTATATTCCTTGGTACGATATTTTAATTATGATAGCAGGAACTGCTTCATTCTTATATTTCACCTTCAACGCCATGGACATTATTCAACAAGGCGCTCACTTTGAGGTCTATCAGATTGTGATCGGCATTGTGGGTATTCTCAGCTTAGCGGAGCTTTGCCGTCGATGCGTGGGGTTGCCCATTTTAATTGTGGCAGGCGTATTGGTGGTTTATGCACTAACCGTTGGCTTGACCAATCCTTCCTTCTTTAAGCGCTTGACCTTGCTGGTTTCTCAGCTTTTCTATTCAGTTGAAGGCATCTTCTCCACTCCGGTCAACGTATGCTCCAAGTTCATTGTGGTATTCATTATTTTCGGTGCCTTTTTGGAGCGCAGCGGCATTGCTGATTTCTTTATTAAAATTGCCAATGCCTTTGTTGGCGGCTTTTCCGGCGGTCCCGCTAAGGTTGCGGTTGTGGCCAGCGCCTTGGAAGGCATGGTTTCCGGTTCTTCAGTAGCCAATACTGTCGGTTCCGGCTCGGTAACCATCCCCTTGATGAAGCGTACCGGCTATAAACCCGAATTTGCTGCCGCCGCTGAAGCCTCCGCTTCCACCGGTGGTCAGATCATGCCCCCCATCATGGGTGCAGCTGCCTTTTTGATGGCCGCCAATCTGGGCTTGCCCTACAGTCAGGTGATTGTATGTGCTATTTTGCCTGCGGCTCTTTATTTTGCAGGCATTTTCATTTCAGTACATTTGGAAGCAAAAAAAGAAGGCTTGAAGGGTCTTTCCAAAGAAGAGTTGCCCAAGGTAAAGCCTTTGCTCAAGCAGGTCTATCTGCTGATCCCCCTGCTCCTGCTGATCTATTTGGTGAGCAGCAATACCTTTACCATTCAGTATTCTGCCGCCATTTCCATTGTGGCAGTAATTATTGTTAGTCTCTTTAATAAAGAAAACCGCATCACCCCTATGCGAATTTTTGAATCGCTGGCCGCCGGTGCTCAAGGTATGATCACTGTGGCAGTGGCTTGCGGTATTGCCGGTATTGTGGCCGGTACCATTACCATGACCGGTCTGGCCAATCAGATCCTCACCGCTATTGTTGCGGTGGCAGGCAATCAGGTGATCGTTGCCCTCTTCCTGACTATGCTTTGCTGCATTGTGTTGGGCATGGGTGTTCCCACTACTGCTAATTATTGCATTATGGCCGCCACCTGCGCTCCCATCCTGATGCGGATGGGCGTGCCTGCGTTAGCTTCCCATTTCTTTGTATTCTATTTCGGTATTGTGGCAGACCTGACCCCGCCGGTGGCATTAGCCGCTTATGCGGGTGCCGCTATCGGGCAGGCCAATCCCATGAAAACCGCCTTTACGGCAACCAAGTTGGCCATTGGCGCTTTCATCGTGCCTTATGTATTTGCCTTAAATCCGGCAATGCTCTTTATTGACACCACCGCTTGGGAAGTGGTAAGCATTTGTATCACCTCCTTGGTTGGCATCTTTGCTGTGTCGGCAGCACTGGAAGGCTGGTTCCTACGGGGAATGAGTTGGTATGAGCGCATTCTGAGCGTGGCCGGCGGCCTGTTGCTGATCTATCCCGGTATAGTAACGGACCTGATCGGTTTGGGTCTGGTGGCTGTTGTTACTGTGATTCAATTCATTAAAAAGAATCAATTCAAAGCAACCGCATAAAATAAAAGGACGCCCTAGGGCGTCCTTTTTCATTGTATTTTAGGCAGCGTTATGATATAATGTAAAAAAACAGGTAGGGGAGCATAGTATGGAAACAATGAATCGCTGGGTCAGCAAGCATAAAACCGCAGGATTTCTTTTATTGGCATTGATTCTTTGCGGATTATATACCTTTGTGTTTATTTCACTGCAGATGCCGCCCTTATTGATTTTGTTTTTGAACCTCTTATTGGTGGTGGTTGCCTATTTATATAGTCAGGGCTGCTATGCGCAAATCGTCAATAAGGCCATAAAGACCCTTAACGAACAGTGCGATCCCTATCCCCTTTTGGAAGAAACAGCTACCTTCCTCTCTCATAGCAACAAAGAATATCATCGCCAGATGCTGACCATCAATCATTGCGCCGCTTTGATCGAAATCGGTCAATTCCAAAAAGCTTACCAACTGATGTCCGCCATCAATATCGATCAATGCAAAGAAATGGTTCCTCTTTATAAAGCTGTGTATTATCAAAATCTTTTTACGATTTGTGATGAATTGGGGCAGGAAGAGGCGGCAAAGATCTGGCTATCCAAGGGAAATCAACTCTATAGCAGTATCAAGCCCTCAGCCGCTAAAAAGAAATTAGAGGTGAATATCGTCCTAAATAACGTCCACTACAACAAAGAATATGATCAAGCCCTTGAGAGCCTCCAAGCCCTTCCCATCCCCCATCTACTGGCAGGAGTCGGCATTGCTATGGAAAGCGCTCGCATTTATCTGGCAAAGGGAGACCTGCCAAAAGCCAAAGAAGCCTTATGCTTTGTGGTTGAAAAAGGCAATAAGCTTCACATTGTGGAAGAGGCAAAGACTTTACTGGAACAAATCAATTAAAAAGAGGTGATTTCGTGGAATTGTTACAGTTAAAATATTTTTTTGACAGTGCAAAAACCGAAAGCTTTGCCAAAACGGCAGAAAAATATATGGTGCCGGCTTCCTCGGTTTCAGCCTCCATTAAGCGATTGGAGCAGGAGCTGGATTGCAAGCTCTTTGATCGCACCTGCAATCGGGTGATCCTCAATGACAACGGCAAACGGTTACAGCAAGCCCTTTGCGTGGTTTTTGACGAATTGGAGCAGGCTACCGACGCCCTTTCTCACCAGGTGATCGACGACCGGCACATCAACCTTTTGGTCACCGCCATTCGGGGACGGATCACCGATTATATCATTGAGTTTAACGAAAAGTATCCCAACATTAAGTTCAATACCGTTTTTCGGTTTGAAGAAGCCCCCGAGGAATACGATATTATCATTGATATTGCCGACAATAAAGATAAATACCCCGATTATGAGCAGTTTGACCTTTGTACCCAGCGGATCTTTTTCCGGGCGGCGGCCAATCACCCCTTATCGGGACGGACCTTAACGGTGAAACAGCTTTGCAACCAGCCCTTTGTAAGTATGGGAGACGACACCCATTTGCAAAAGCTGCTGATCCAGACCTGCAAGCGGGCAGGCTTTACCCCCACCATTGTAGCAGAAAGCAACGACACCCTTTGCTACCGCAAATTCATTGAGGCTGGAGTCGCCCTGGGACTTGGACGGGATTACCTGACCAATAAAGGCCAGACCCACAAGATCGTTAATCTGGACGTAGTGGACTTTAACGAGCGGCAAACAGTATGTGGCTACTATAAAAAGAGTGTCGCCTACGGCAACATCCAAAGCTTCATTGACTTTTTAAAAAAGAAGGCTTTTTAAGAAAAAACACCGCCCTTGCCGAGTTCGGCAAGGGCGGTGTAATTTTAAGCAGTGAAGGAGTATCCGAACTCGCCTAAAACGGCATAATTTTGGCGCTTTTCGGATTATTGGCGTCGGTAGGCGCCAGCCTTACCGACTTCACTGCACCAAAAATCACACAAAATTCTGCTCGTTTTAGGTCGTAGA
>JAZQFD010000032.1:0-40203 GCA_045539335.1 Eubacteriales bacterium | reverse complement strand
GTCCCCGCAATCGACGTCCTCGCACAACCAACAGCAAAAACCGCATAAAAAGTAATAACCGGAAGGTTTTTACACCTTCCGGTTACATACCACCCACCAATTCTCCGTTAAGAACATCACGGAAATCCTCGGGAATTTTTTATTCTCGGCGTTCGTTGCCGCCGTAAATATAAAGATTGGCGCCTTTTGTCTCCGGCCCGTTTTTCTGCATCTCCAAGCAACGATCAAGAAATGCCATACGACCGTTTACATTGGGTGCAGGGGTCTTTCCATAAAACTTTTTATAGAAATTCTCCACAGTAGGTGCAAGCTGCGCCAGTTCCTTTTCCACGGCCTCGCCTTCGGCATAGCGGCGCATCAAAATACCTTCTCCGACGCTAAGGCGCCAGGTTTCATTAAAATAATGCCCCCACAAAAAGTGTGCAAACAGAACCAAACGAAGCGCACCGCCGTAAAAACGAACATCATGGTCGCTTTCAAAGGGCAGTTCCCCTGCCACGCTATAGCCTTGGCGAATGGCATCCAAAATAGCTTCAGTGGTATTCTCCTTGGCAAAAACAATAGAAAAACGCTTACCAAAGCCACCGGCGGAAAAATCATGATTATGGGAGTCGCTGCTGCCCACCACGGGAAGAAGATTGCCCTTAAAGGCCTGCTCCTGCCACAGGGCAAGCTGAGCATTATTGGCTTTGCCCACACCGCATCCGCCGCCAACGACTTCCATGGCATCAAAAATCTTTTGATCAAAGAGAAGGTCGGCAAATTCTTGGGTCACATTATAGCGATTGGGGCACCAGAAGGGATGGGCAAAAATGGCAATTCCGCCACGCTTATGAATCTCTTCACAAGCCCACTTGGCCATGGCAATACGGCGGCGATACTGCTCCGGAACATGGGGCAAAGTTTCGGCAATGGCATCTATCTGCGCCTCATATTCTTCCCGATGATGCACATAAAGATCGCAAACGCTTTCGGAACCGCCGGCATGAACAATATGAACGATGGAGCCGGGAGTATGCACCTCCTCGCCTGCCATGATATGCAACCCCAAAGGAATATCCTGATAAAGTTCTGCCATCAGATGAGAGGTATACATCCGATTATGGTCGGTCAAGGCAAAGAAATCAAAGCCCTCTTCCCGATAATCGGCGGGGGTCATGGCGATGCCATCCTGACCGTCGGAATAATAAGTATGGGTATGGAGATCGCCTTTTAAGGGGCGCAGAGCAAATAAATCTTCCTCCACGGCATAAAGAGCGATTTTCTCTTCCTTCTCCCCTTTTTTGCAAAAGCGAATGGAATATTCCTGCTCCAAATCAAAATGATAGGTAAAATGCAGGCAACCGTCTTTCACATAGCAGGGATGATCCAGAGGAATATGATCATGATAATCCAGCTGATCCTCCCGAAGACCGACCACTGCCAATTCATATTCAAATTCCTCTCGAAATACACGGCTGATGTCCCGAGGGAAGATGGCAACTTCCGTCTCTTTTCCCACGCAGACCACCGAAGGATAACATAGATAACGAGGATGTGCATTACGCATAAGAATTACTCCTTTTCTTTTTTCTGCAATCATCATATCACTTAACCCATGGATAGTCAATAAAAAATGTCGCTCCGAGAGCGACATTTTTCTACACTTTTAGGGCACGCATAGCGTTTAAAATGGCAATGACCATAACCCCCACATCCGCAAAGACGGCCAGCCACATTCCTGCAAGACCCAAGGCACCCAAAAGGAGCACCAAGCCCTTGACTGAAAGGGCAAAAATGATATTTTGCCGCACAATGGACATGGTTTTTCTGGCAATACGAATGGCCTCTGCAATTTTAGCGGGTTGATCATCCATCAGCACGATATCTGCCGCTTCAATAGCCGCATCACTGCCCAAAGCGCCCATGGCAATTCCCACATCTGCACGGGTAAGCACGGGAGCATCATTGATGCCATCTCCCACAAATGCCAAAGAACCGCCTTCTTTTTGGGCTAAAAGCTGCTCTACCGCCTCCACCTTTTGATGGGGCAACAATTGTGCACGGTACTCATCCAAGCCCAGCTCCGAACAAACGGATTTTGCCACCGCTTCCAGATCACCGGTAAGCATCACCGTACGGGGAACTCCTAATTCTTTCAAAGAAGAAACAGCGTCTTTCGCATCCGGCTTCAACACATCAGCGATCACCAAATGGCCGGCATAGGTACTCCCCACCGCTAGATGCACAACGCTTCCGCTATGAGGACAATCGGGCAAAAGAACCCCCGCCTCCGCCATCAGCTTATCATTGCCCACCCAAAGGGTTTTTCCGTTTACCACCGAGCGAATTCCTTTTCCATGGCGCTCCTCGGTCTCCTCGATTCGGCTTTGATCCACCGGTTTCCCGAAGGCTTCCAAAATCGATTGAGCAATGGGATGGTTGGAGAAGCATTCTCCATAAGCTGCCAAAGTCAGAAGTTCTGTTTCCGAAAGACCGTTGGGGCAGATTTGGGTTACCTTAAAGGTTCCTTTGGTGAGGGTGCCGGTCTTATCAAATACGACGGTTTTCACCTTCGCAAGAGTCTCTAAGTAATTGGCGCCCTTCATCAAAATTCCTTTACGGGAAGCGCCGCCGATCCCGCCGAAAAAGGACAAGGGAACCGAAATCACCAACGCACAGGGGCAAGACACCACCAAGAAGATCAACGCACGATGGATCCACTCTTTCCACTGCCCTAAAAAGAGCGGCGGAAGCACAGCCAATAAAAGGGCACCGATCACCACGCAAGGGGTATAGTATTTGGCAAACCGAGTGATAAACTGCTCGGATCTTGCTTTTTTAGCGGCAGAATTCTCCACCAAGTCCAAAATCTTGGAGACGGTACTTTCTTCAAAAACCTTGGTTACCTGCACCTTGATCAATCCGCTGAGGTTTACCGAACCGCTGATCACCTCATCGCCCGCCTCTTTTTCCTGCGGCAAGGATTCACCGGTCAGAGCAGCGGTATCCACGGTGGTAGAGCCATCGAGAATCCGCCCATCCAAGGGAATCTTTTCGCCGGGGCGGATCAATAATACCTCCTCCAACGC
This sequence comes from Eubacteriales bacterium, assembly GCA_045539335.1. Classification (GTDB taxonomy): domain Bacteria; phylum Bacillota; class Clostridia; order Oscillospirales; family QAKW01; genus QAKW01. The sequence goes on along the minus strand of JAZQFD010000032.1, from coordinate 37,132 downwards.
CACCTCATCGGGAGAACAGGTCACCTCTGCCCCATCCCGCAAAACGGTGGCAACATCGGGGCGAATATCCATCAAAGCGGCAATGGATTTGCGGCTTTTGCCCACCGCAATCGATTGAAACCATTCCCCCACCTGATAAAACAGCATCACCGCCACCCCTTCGGGATAATCGGCGGTGGCAAAAGCGCCAACGGTGGCAATGGCCATCAGAAAATTCTCATCAAATACCTGCCCGTTTACAATATTCCGAGCGGCATTCCACAATACATCATAGCCGATCAAGCCATAAGGGATTAAAAACGCAATCAACCGCAAAATCCCATCCAAGGGCAGCAGAGATGCCCCCATCAGCAAAGCGGCGGCGCCAAGGATCCGCCAGAGGGTCTTTTTTTGTCTGTTGGTCAAGAAAATCGCCGCCTTACAGTATAATCCGAGTAGCCGGATGGACCTTCTTTACGATCCGCTGAGCCTCTTTCATAATATCATCGAAACGCTCTTCATCGGCTTCGATAATCAGCTTTTGCGCAAAAAAGTTCACCGTCACCTCCGAAACACCCTCCAGCTTACGGATGCCCTCCTCCATTTTGGATGCACAATGAGCGCAATCCAGATCTTCCATCATAAACGACTTTCTCATAAGATGATCTCCTTCTGTGATATGATTATAACCTTGACCGATAATCAGGCTGACATGATCATCGGCCAAGGAATAATAAACGGTTTTCCCTTCTCTGCGGGATCGGACCAGTTTGGCATCTTTGAGCACCTTTAATTGATGAGAAATGGCCGATTGAGTCATCCCCAAAAGTTCCGCAATGGCACAGACACAAAGCTCCGATTCAAACAAGGAATATAGGATTTTAATGCGGGTGGTATCGCCAAATACCTTAAACAAATCCCCAAGATCGCAAAGCAATTCATCCTCGGGCATTTGACTGCGCACGGCCTCCAGCCGGGCTTGATGATTATGCTCGCCCATCATTTGAGCCTCCATTCATATGAACATCTGCTCATATGTTATCACCGTTCCCATTTTCTGTCAAGAGGATTTTGAAAATAAACTTGACTTTTTAATATTCAATATGATACAATGTGGCAAAGACTGTGATGGAGACAGTAGGTTTTACGAAAACCCTTTAGCGAATCGGGGACGGTGGAAGCCCGACGGCAGTAGTAAAAATCGAAAATCACTCCAGAGTTGAAGGTTGAAAAGGAACTCTCCTCGGTAAGCCTCTCCGCACCCGCTCATGCGTTACCAAGAGCCGCAGATGATGGTCTGTTTGTAATAGGTGGTTGTGAAAGTTTGCGCTTTCATCCTGTTGGCAGGATGAAGGCGTTATTTTATTTTAAGGAGAAGGATGAAATGTATAAGAATGTATCTCCCAATCTGAATTTCGTTGCCGAAGAAAAAAAGATCGAGCAATTCTGGCGGGACGAGAAAATCTTTGAAAAGAGTGTGGAAACCAAAGCAGAGGGTACTCCCTATGTGTTTTATGACGGTCCTCCCACTGCCAACGGTAAGCCCCATATCGGCCATGTGCTGACCCGTGTTATCAAAGATATGATCCCCCGCTACCGCACCATGAAGGGCTGTATGGTTCCCCGCAAAGCCGGCTGGGATACCCATGGTCTGCCGGTAGAGCTGGAAGTGGAAAAGATGCTGGGTCTGGACGGTAAGGAACAGATCGAAGAATATGGCTTAGAGCCGTTTATCGGCTTTTGTAAGGAAAGTGTTTGGAAATACAAGGGCATGTGGGAAGATTTTTCCCGTACCGTTGGTTTCTGGGCAGATATGGAAAACCCTTACGTTACCTACCATAACGATTTTATTGAATCGGAATGGTGGGCGCTGAAGAAGATCTTTGAAAAGAAACTGCTTTATAAAGGCTTTAAGATCGTGCCCTATTGCCCCCGTTGCGGCACTCCCCTTTCCTCTCATGAGGTTGCTCAAGGCTATAAAGCGGTCAAAGAGCGCAGTGCGGTGGTTCGCTTTAAGGTGGTAGGCGAAGATGCCTATTTTCTGGCATGGACCACCACTCCCTGGACGCTGCCCAGCAACGTGGCCCTTTGCGTAAACCCCAATGAGACCTACTGCAAGGTTAAAGCCACCGATGGTTACACCTACTACATGGCAAAAGCCCTTTTGGAGACGGTGCTCTCCAAGCTGGGAGATGAAAACACCCCCGCTTATGAGGTGCTGGAGTCTTATGTGGGAACCGATCTGGAGCATAAAGAATATGAGCCCCTTTTCGACTTTGTGAAGCCGATTTGCGACAAGCAGGGCAAGAAGGGTCACTACATTGTTTGCGATAACTATGTTACCATGACCGACGGTACCGGCATTGTTCATATCGCCCCTGCCTTTGGTGAGGACGATGCCAATGTGGGCCGTAAATACGACCTGCCCTTTGTGCAGTTGGTAGACGGCAAAGGGGAGCTGACGGCCGAAACTCCCTATGAGGGCTTATTTGTAAAGACCGCCGATCCCATCATTCTGACCGACTTGGATAAGAAGGGTCTCCTTTTCGATGCACCCAAGTTTGAGCATGATTATCCTTTCTGCTGGCGGTGCGATACTCCCCTGATCTATTATGCAAGAGAATCCTGGTTCATTAAGATGACCGAGGTACGGGAGGATCTGATCCGCAACAATAATACCATCAACTGGATTCCCGAGAGCATCGGCAAAGGCCGCTTTGGCGACTGGCTGGAGAATGTACAGGATTGGGGCATTTCCAGAAACCGCTATTGGGGCACTCCCCTGAACATCTGGCAATGCGAATGCGGACATCTTCATTCCATCGGCAGTATTGCAGAGCTCAAAGAGCTTTCCAATAATTGCCCCGAGGAAGTCGAACTGCACCGTCCGTTTATTGATGCCGTGACCATCCCCTGCCCTCATTGCGGCAAGGAGATGCATCGGGTGCCCGAGGTGATTGACTGCTGGTTCGATTCCGGTGCCATGCCCTTTGCTCAACATCACTATCCCTTTGAGAATAAAGAGCTTTTTGAATCTCAATTCCCTGCTGACTTCATTTCGGAGGCGGTGGACCAGACCCGTGGGTGGTTCTATTCCCTCCTGGCCATCTCCACTCTGATCTTCAACAAGGCGCCCTACAAGAATGTTATTGTATTGGGGCACGTACAGGATGAGAACGGCCAGAAGATGAGTAAATCCAAGGGCAACGCCGTGGACCCCTTCGACGCTTTGGAGACCTACGGTGCCGATGCCATCCGCTGGTATTTCTATACCAACTCTGCTCCCTGGCTGCCCAACCGTTTCCACGGAAAGGCTGTGGTAGAGGGTCAGCGCAAATTTATGGGCACTCTTTGGAATACCTATGCCTTCTTCACCCTTTATGCCAACATCGATCAGTTTGATGCTTCCAAGTATAAACTGGAGGATTGCAAGCTGACGGTTATGGACAAATGGCTCCTTTCCAAGCTGAACACCATGGTCAAGGAAGTAGACACCAACCTTGAGAACTACCGCATCCCCGAGGCCGCCCGTGCGCTGGACAGCTTTGTGGACGAAATGAGCAACTGGTATGTCCGCCGTGGCCGAGAGCGCTATTGGGTGCCCGATATGCCCGAGGATAAGATCGCTGCCTATATGACCCTTTATCATGCGCTGGTGGTAACCGCCAAGACCGCCGCCCCCATGATCCCCTTTATGGCAGAGAATATCTATCAAAATCTGGTGCGCAGCATTGATTCCAATGCCATTGAAAGTATCCATCTTTGCGACTTCCCTGCTGTGGAAGAAAAATATATTGATTCCCAACTGGAAGCCAGTATGGAAAAGGTATTGAACATCGTTGTGCTGGGGCGTGCCGCAAGAAATGGCTCCGGCAGAAAGAATCGTCAGCCTCTTGCCTGCATGTATGTAGAGAGTGCTGAAGCCTTGGGCGCTGAATATGTGGAGATCATCAAGGATGAACTGAATGTGAAAGAGGTTGCCTTTAAAGAAAACCTCTCCGATTTCATCTCCTATGAATTCAAGCCTCAGCTAAAGACCGTTGGTCCCAAATACGGCAAGCAACTGGGCGAGATCCGCACCGCTCTTGCCCAGCTGGACGGTGCTGCCGCCAAGGCTGAACTGGACGAATGCGGCGCACTGACCCTCCATCTGGCAAGCGGAACCGTCAAGCTGGAGACTGAGGATCTTTTAATCAGCATCGCTCAAAAAGAGGGCTTCCATACCGCCAAGGACCGTGGCGTGACCGTTGTGTTGGACATCAACCTGACCGAAGAACTGATTCGGGAAGGGATGGTACGGGAGATCATCTCCAAAGTACAGACCATGCGCAAGGATTCCGGCTTTGAGGTTATGGATCACATTGCCATCTATATTGACGGCAATGAGGCTCTCACCACCCTTTTGAAGGAAGAATTTGAGGAGGTTGGCTCCAACACCTTGGCCGACAAGCTGGTGGATCATGCTACCGCCCCCGAATTCTCCAAGGAATGGGATATCAACGGCGAAAAGGTTACCTTAGGCGTTGAAAAACTCTAAAATAACGGCAACGGAACTTTTGGAAAGTTCCGTTGCTTTTTTTATAAAAATATGTTAAGATAATAAGAAAGTATCGATTTCCCAAAAAAGGAGAACATCCCCATGATTGAAACAAAGATTTTGAGTTCCTTAGAGCGGGTTTTCCCCGATGGTTGCCCGGATAAGGCCATCCAAGAGATCGGCGGCCTGAAAAATGAGCCCTTATCTTTTCAATTAGCCTTCAAGGCAAAGGAGATGGAACAATGGGCTCCCCTGCCCCTGCTGTTGCGGGTAGAGGCAGACCTTCCCGTTTCCATTTATACGGTGCACTGCGTGCCGGTACTGCAAACCAAAGCAGAAGGCTTTCATGAACCGCCCAAGCCCGGAATGTTCCCCGATATGCTATTGCCCAAAGCCACCAATCCCGAACTCTTTAAGATGAACGCCACCCGCTACGGAGAGATGGGCGAAAAAACGGTGATCAGCGCTTTCGATCAGAGCTGGCAGGCTTATTGGCTGACGGTGAATGAAGGCGGCAAGAACATTTTGCCTGCCGGGGAGCATAAAATCACCTTAAAACTCTATCATGCGGTGGAGCAGGTGCTTCTCAGTGAGGATACTTTAACGGTGAAGATTGCCGACGCTGAACTTCCCGCTCCTACTCTGCTTTATACCAACTGGCTTCATATGGACTGCATCAGCGATCTGCATAATGAGCCGGTTTATACCGAAAAATTCTGGTCTATTCTGGAAAGCTATCTGCAGGTAGCCGCCACCCACGGCATGAATATGGTGCTGACTCCCGCTTTTACTCCTGCTTTGGATACGCCGATCGGCGGCGAGCGGATGAATGTGCAGTTGGTGGGCATTGAGAAAAAGGGCGATCGCTACGAATTCGATCTTTCCCTCTTAAAGCGCTTTACCGACCTTTGCAAAAAGGTGGGCATCGGCTATTTGGAACATTGCCATTTCTTCTCTCAATGGGGCTGTAAGCACGCTCCCAATATCTATGATAAGGACGGCAACCGCCTCTTTGGCTGGGATACGGATTCTGCCGGTAAAGAATACGGCGGTTTTCTCCGCCAGTATCTTGCCGTTGCTCTCCCCTTCTTTAAGGAGGAAGGATTTGACGGTAAGGTCTTATACCATATTTCCGATGAGCCCAAGGAGCATCAGATCGAGGATTACCGCAAGGCTAAAAACCAGATCAAAGAACTGCTGAAGGATCAAATGTGCGGCGATGCTTTATTTGACTATAATTTCTATGAGGACGGCACGGTGGAGATTCCCATTGTAAATACCAAAAATGCCGCTCCCTATATCGGTCGGTGCGATGAGGTTTGGTATTATTATACCGGAAGCGGCCCCACCGGCAATATGAGCAACCGCACCATTACGGTGAAGCCCGAGCGCAACCGTATTATGGGGGTTCAGCTTTATCAACATAAATCAAACGGCTTTTTGCACTGGGGGCTCAACAACTACTATGATTATCTGAGCCAAGGAATCAACGATCCTCGCCTCAACCCCTGCACCTTCCGCAGTCGTCCCGGAGCCGCATACATTGTTTATCCCAACTATGACGGTACGGCCGTGCCCTCCATACGCCAGATCGTGTTCGGCGAAGCTCTTTGCGATTTTCGTGCCCTGCAGCTTCTGGAGCAGAAAAAAGGCCGACCCTTCTGCGAGGAATTGATGGAAAAACATTTCGGTAAGGTCACCTTTGACACCTGCCCCGAAACCCCTGAGCAACTTTTGAATTTCAGAAAAGAACTCAATGCTTTGGTTTGTGAATAAAAAAGGAGTAATGGATGATGAAATATTTAAGATGGATATCTCTGATGTTGGTTTTCGTGATGGTTCTTACCTGTGTTGCCGGTTGTAAAGGAGCAGAGGAGGAAGAGTTCGGCGTAACAGACAGCCAGATCGGCTCCACCGATTCAGGCAAGGACCCGTCGGACGAAAAAGAAGACGATCCTCAAAAGCCGACCACCCCCGACAAAAACGATGATCCGAAAGAGGATCAAAATCCGGAAACACCCGAAGATCCGGAGGAGCCCAAAGATCCCGAAGATCCGAAGGAGCCGGATGAAAAAGATGAGCCGAAGGATCCCCAAAAGCCCGATAACTCTCAGCCGGAAGATCCTCAAAAGCCCGATGATTCCGAAGAGGACGATCCCGATGAATGGAAAACCATGGAGAAGGAATCCAGCGGTGTGCCCATTACCTTTATGATGCAGAATATTTTCCACGGTGGAAACGACACCATTGAAACCAGCTCCACCGATCAGTATAAGCTGGGCAACCGTATGGCCCGTTGGCGCAGCATGGTCAAGGCCAATGATCCGGACATTATTTTTGTTCAGGAATCCAGAACCGGGCAAATCGACTTTTTTGATAAAGACCCCTATATGTCGCAGGTTTATGATTTCACCTATCATTATCGCATGGAGTCGAAAGCAGAAGCCGGCGGTCTGCAAGCAGAGCCGGTGCTTTATAAAACCTCAAAGTTTAAGAAATTAGATGAGGGGTATTTCTGGTTGTCTGAAACGCCCACCATTCCATCTGTTTCTTTTGATTCCACCGCCCAGACCGGTCATATCTGCAACTGGGTTAAGCTGCAAGAAAAATCCAGCGGCATTGTCATGTACGCATACTGTGTGCATATTGATCCTTACGGAAAGAGCTGTCCTCACCGCTCCATGGAGCTTTATTATGAAAAAGCGGCTTTGGCCAAAGAGGATGAATATGTATTCTTCGGCGGCGACTTCAACCAAATCTATCGCAATGACTATTATAATATGATGATGGATGATTGGACGAAGGTCTTTGATTTCCGTGATATGGCCATGTATCTCTATAAGGATGGCCTTTGCGAGCTGGGCGGAATGGGCAGCAGTAAAAATGATGCTTGGAAAAATGAAACGGTGCCCCAAGCCAACGGAGATGGCGGGCAAATCGACTATCTGATGGGCAAGCCCATGCCCCATATGACCATTGACTACTACGGCTTTGATTATGCAGTCTACAACGATACGGCTGCCGGTGTGCCCGATGGGCATATCTCCGACCACTGGGGCTTGGTCGTTAAGATGCGGCTGGATACCGATCCGGATTATTCCCAGTATCAGCGAAAGCCTTATGACTACGATGATGGCACCAATTATCAAAATGAGTATTACTTTAATGTCCAAATGAAAAGCTAAATAAAAAAGAGCGATTGGAAATCCAATCGCTCTTTTTCATTACTCCACATCAAAGCCGATGGCTTCAATGGCTTCCCTTGCGGCATTGAGATCCCCATCGAAGGAAACGGTTTTGGTGGCAAGGTCGATGTTCACATCGGTGGCAATGGCTTGCAATGCGGATTCAATGGAATTAACGCAGTGCATACACATCATGCCGGGCACTTTAAAACTATTCATTTTTTATTCTCCTTTAAATCGTTTTAAACGCAAGGCGTTTGATAACACAGAAACCGACGACAGCGACATGGCTGCCGCTCCCAACATGGGATTGAGCAACGGACCCCCAAAGAGATATAAAAGCCCTGCGGCAACGGGGATCCCCAAGGTATTATAGGCAAAAGCCCAAAATAGATTCTCTTTAATATTTCGGATGGTACGGCGGGATAATTCCATGGCAGTAGGCACCGCAGAAAGTCCGCTATGCATCAGCACCAGATCGGCAGACTCCATGGCAATATCGGTGCCGGAGCCAATGGCAATTCCCACATCGGCGGTAGCAAGAGCGGGGGCATCATTGATTCCATCCCCTACCATGGCAACCTTTTTCCCCTGCGCCTGCAATTCTTTAATGACCGCCGCCTTATCACCGGGAAGCACCTGAGCACGGATTTCCGAAATCCCCGCCTCGGCGGCAATGGCACGGGCAGTACGTTCTGTATCGCCGGTGAGCATCACTACCTGAATCCCCTTTTTCTTTAATTTTTGCACAGCGGCAGCGCTATCGGGCTTAATGGTATCTGCTACGGCGGCAATACCGGCAGGACTGCCGTCAACGGCAAAATAGATGGGAGTCTTCCCCTGCTCTTCCAAAAGAGCCATTTCCTTTTCCAAAGCGGAGAAGGAAATTCCTTGCTCTTCCATCATGCGAGCATTTCCCGCCAAAATCCGCTTATTCCCCACCATAGCCACAACCCCTCTGCCCACTTGGGCTTCAAAGGCATCTGCAGGAGGGATTTCCAAGCCTTCCTCTTCTGCTTTGGCCACAATAGCCGAGGCTAACGGATGCTCGGAAGGACGCTCTGCCGCAGCCGCAAGCATTAAGAGGCTTTGGCGATCAAAGCCTTGGGCAGGAATCAGATCGGTCAGGACGGGTTTGCCTTGGGTAATGGTGCCGGTCTTATCCAGCACAACTGTTTGAATGCGATGAAGCTCTTCCACCGCTTCCCCGTTTTTAAAAAGAATGCCGTATTCTGCGCCTTTGCCGATTCCCACCATAATGGCAGTTGGGGTGGCAAGACCCAAAGCACAGGGGCAAGCAATTACCAAAACGGACACTAGAATTGAAAGGCAAAAGCCCCACCCTTGGCCGCTAAGTTTCCAAGCAATGGCTGATAAAAGCGCAGTGGCCATTACAGCGGGAACGAAATACCCCGACACAATATCAGCCAATCGGGCAATGGGCGCCTTGGAGCCTTGAGCCTGCTCCACCATACGGATCATTTCACCCAAAGCAGTTTCTTCTCCCATATGGGTGATCTGCACCTGCAGGGCGCCGCTTTGGTTGATGGAGCCGGCAAAAACCGCACTCCCCTCTCCCTTATCCACCGGCAGGCTCTCGCCGGTAAGCATGGATTCATCCACGGTGGAATTGCCGAAAAGAACCGTTCCATCAGCCGGAATACGACTCCCCGGCTTTAAAACTAAAATATCCTCCGCCAGAAGTTTGGAGGTGGGCACCTCTAACTCCACCCCGTTTCGCAACACAAAGGTGGTGGCGGGTACCAATTTCATCAAGCCCTTAATCGCTTCGGAGGTTTTTCCCTTGGAGATCGTTTCCAAGGTTTTCCCCAAAAGAATCAAGGTCACAATCACACCGCAGGATTCAAAATACAGTTCATGAACGGCATGATGGTTGCCTCCTGCAATGCGAATCAGCGAATAGATGCTATAACCGAAAGAGGCAGTGGTGCCCACGGCGATCAGGCTATCCATATTAGGGCTTCCCCGAAAGAGTGAAGAATAACCGACCGTATAGAATTTCCAGCCCACACACATGGCGCAGAGAGCCAAAAACATCTGCGTTAGCCCATACAAAAGTGGGGCTGTTTTGGGGGCTAAAAAGTTCGGAACCGGCAATCCCACCATGGGGCCCATGGATAAATAAAAGAGCGGAATGGAAAAGCAAGCCGCCAGAATAAGTTTTTTCTTCATGGTACGGACTCTAAGGGCGTTTTTATCCAAATTTTGGCTGTTTTTCTTATGTTCTACAGCCCCGAACCCTGCTCGCTCCACGGCGGCGATTACAGAAGAAAATACGCTTCCATTCTCTGCATCAACGCTCAACCGCTCAGCCGCAAGATTGACCGACGCTTCCCGCACCCCTTCCACCTTACGAACCACTCGTTCAATGCGGGCGGAGCAGGCGGCGCAGGTCATGCCGGTAATATCAAATTCTCTTTTCAAAAAAGAATCACCTTCTTGTATTGTATTTAAATCTATGATAAACTAATAATATCTCTTTTGCAAGTATGCACTAAAAGGTTAGATACTACCCAAAAAGAAAGTATGGTGATATGAATGGATACCCATTGTCCTGTCGGCGAAACCATTGCCTTGATCGGCGGAAAATATAAGGCTCTGATCCTTTGGTTTTTAACGGAGGAAACCAAGCGCTTCGGAGAACTGCAAAAACTCATTCCGGAAGCAACCCCCAAAATGCTGACCCAGCAGCTACGAGAACTGGAGACCGATGCATTGATTCTTCGCACCGTTTACCCGGTGGTGCCGCCAAAGGTGGAATATTCTTTAACCCCTCTTGGCAAAAGTATGATTCCCATTTTGGAATCCATGTATCAATGGGGAGAAAACTATTTGAAAGAGCGGGGGATTTGCCCCAATTGTGCCATGAAAAAGCATTAACAATAAAAGACACACCCTTCGGGGTGTGTCTGCTCATCACCTTATCAGGGATACTCTGCGCCGTTTGTTTTTTCCACCGATCCGAGCGGTATGGAAAAAACTTCACTGCTCGAGACACGGCTGTCCCCAAAGCCTATCGCAGCTTTGGGGCAGCCTCAACGAACATTTTGCTTCGCAAAAAGTTTGCGTCCCGTAAAACACCAAAATAAAAGACACACCCTTCGGGGTGTGTCTTTTATTTTGGTGGGCCATCAGGGACTCGAACCCGGGACCGACCGGTTATGAGCCGGGAGCTCTAACCAACTGAGCTAATGGCCCGTGACCAAGTTATTTTAACATAACACTTTGCGGTTGTCAATGAAAGATCGCTGAAAAATGCCCCATTAATAAAAGGTTGCCACTTCCTCTTGGGGAGGCAGAGCGGGTTCCAGCTCCAGTACCGTCAGAACCGGGCCTGGGCGGCCATAAGCCTCATGCTCCTCAATATGAATGGTGGCGGTAACGGTCATCCAACTGCCGTTTTTAAGGCGAAAAGAATCGGGATAGAGGCAGGCCACGCCGGCGAAGGTAATATCCTCCACACAGCAGGTCATCACCTGCCGACCGAACACGAAGAAGCTACCGTCGCTACGGTCATCCACAATCACACGCCCTTTTAGTTGGACGGTTTTCCCCTCATAATTGGGCAATTCTTCCGAAAGGTCCCGATACCAAAGAGCATAATCGATATCTTCAATTTGGATAACGGGAGCATTGATATCGAAGGGCAAGGGATCCTGGATGGTATCGGGAATCACTTGACCCTCCACCGATTCATACACAATATCCGCACGACGAGAGATACCCCGTACCAGCTTATGATAGGGCATCACATCGGTGTCTTTGGGCATCCGATTAAAGATCACCATTTCGGCGCTTTGCAGCTTATCCACAACCATATTCCGCATATTGGCATTATAGGTCAAAATAGTGCTGCTATCCATAAAGCAGAACTCCTGCACAATCACCCAGCCTTCCGGAAGCACATCATAAAGATCGCCGATCTTCCACATGCCGTTATACTCTAAAAATACTCGCTGGGCACGGCTGCTTTTTATAAGCCGCTCCAAAAACTTAGTCTTTAAATCTTCTTGCTCCTCGATGGTTTGAATGGCCACCTTGGGAGAAGCAAAGCGGGAGGGATCAAATTCTATCTCCCCCTCTTCGCAGATCAGCAATAAGGTGGAAGTGCCGTCATTATAGTTGGGATCCTCTAAGGTTTCCTGAATAAAGGTGGATTTACCGGAATCCAAAAAGCCGGTAAACAGATAAACAGGGATTTGGGTCATCGCTTAATCCTCCAATCCGAAAAGGACCGCCAATTCCTCGGTATCCAAATCGGAACCGATGACGCAGAGGCGACCAATGACCTGAGGGGTTCCTTTACGCACCTCTTGCTCGCCGGGAACATAATCAAAGAACAGCCACTCCCCTTGCCCATCGGCAACCATGCCTTTTGCACGCAAAACGGTGCCGAACTTGCCGGTATCCAATTCCTCTAAAGCGGCAGAAAGCTGAGCCTGCGTGTAGGTGTGGGTGGTTTCTTTGCCCCAACTGGTAAAGACCTCATCGGCATGATGATGGTGATGATCGTGATCATGGCAGCCGCAGGTACATTCGGGGCCATGGTCATGGTGGTGCTCATGCTCGTGCTCATGGTGCTCATGTTCATGATGGTGTTCATGCTCATGGTCATGATCATGGCAACCGCAATCGCAATGGTCATCATGGTGATGATGGTGGTGTTCATGGGATAATTCATGGAGAATTTCTTCCAAAGAATCCTTTTGCTCCATGGCGGCCAAAATTTGTTTGCCGCTCAGCTGATCCCAAGGAGTTGCAATCACCGTTGCCTTGGGATTTTTACCCTTGATCAATTCCACAGCCGCCGCCAGCTTTTCCGGGCTGACATTTTGAGAGCGGCTGAGAATAATGCAAGCAGCGTGCTCCAACTGATTATCATAAAACTCACCGAAGTTTTTAGCGTAGATCTTGCACTTGCCGGCATCGGCAACGGTGGTAAAGCTATTGAGCACCACATCGGGGATCTCCAGATTGGTCACGGCGGCGATCACATCGCTGAGCTTACCCACGCCGCTGGGCTCGATCAACACACGGTCGGGATGGTAAGTCTCTACCACCTGCTCCAAGGCTTTACCGAAATCTCCCACCAGGCTGCAGCAAATACAACCGGAATTCATTTCGGTAATCTCCACGCCTGCCTCTTGCAAAAAGCCCCCATCGATGCCGATTTCGCCGAATTCATTTTCGATCAAAACCAGCTTTTCGCCTTGATAGGCTTCTTCCATCAGTTTTTTAATAAGAGTGGTTTTTCCGGCGCCGAGAAAGCCACTGAAAATATCAATTTTGGTCATGATTTATTCCTCGCATTTCGTTAACTTGGCAAAGTTTGCCATAATCTTTTTGGTTCCCACCTGATCAAATTGAACGCTCAGCAAAAAGTCGCTGCCCATGGGGGTGATGCTTTGCAAAGTACCGTCTCCAAAGGTTTTATGATGCACCCGATCCCCCACCTTAAAGTTGAATTCTGCCGCAGGAGCCTGAGGGGCCGGACGGCGAATAGCCGGTGCAGCAGGCTTATGGACATAACCGGTGCGAACCGGCGTTCCATAGCGGGGAGCGGAAGGCTTGGCATTAAAACCGCCGCCAAAGGAACTGCTGAAGGCCGTATCGCTTTTGGGGGTCAGATCCTTGGTGACCAACACCGGCAATTCCTTTAAAAACTCGCTGGGGATACAATACTGAGTGCGGCCATACAGCATGCGCTGGCGGGTATGGAGCAGATAAAGGCACTTTCTGGCACGGGTAACGCCCACATACATTAAGCGGCGCTCCTCCTCAATGCCATCGGCTTCATCCATACTGCGCTGGCTGGGAAACAGGCCCTGCTCCATGCCGATCATAAAGACATAATTAAATTCCAAGCCCTTAGCGCTATGCAAGGTCATCAGCACCACCCGATCCTCCTCGTCATTGAGCTGATCCAGATCGGTCATTAAGGAAACCTCCTCCAAAAAGCCGGAAAGGGTTCCTTCGGGGTTTAATTGCTGATACTGCTTCACCGAGGTGCAAAGTTCCATGATATTATTGATCCGATCCCGAGCCTCATCGGTATCTTCCAACTCCAGCATGGGAACATAGCCGCTTTCTTTAGCCACCCTTGCCACCCATTCATCCAAGGGGATGCGGGGCAAAGCCTCCTTGAGATCCTCAATCAGGCGATAAAAGGTTTGCAAAGAGGCGGCGGCACGGCTCAACTGGGCATATTCCCCTGCCCTGCCCATCACCTCCAGCATGGAGCAATATTCACGGCGTGCAATTTCCTCCACATGGGCAATGGTGGTGGCACCGATTTTGCGTTTGGGCTCATTGATGATCCGCTTCAGACGCAAATCGTCTCTGGGGTTATTGACCACCTGCAGGTAAGCCAAAATATCTTTAATTTCTTTTCGTTCATAGAAACGGAAGCCGCCTACTACTTTATAGGGAATTCCGCTTTTTACAAAATAACGCTCAATGGAGTTGCCTTGGGCGTTGGTGCGATAAAGGACGGCAAATTCCGAGAATTTCGCCCCATCCTTCACCACTCGATCCTGAATGGTATCGGAAACAAAGCGACTTTCTTCAAAATCATCGGAAAGACGCTTGAGATAAACCGGCTCCCCTTTTTCGCCGGCAGTCCAAAGCTCTTTACCTTTGCGTTGCTTATTATGGGCAATCACCCCATTGGCGGCATCCAAAATATTGGAAGTGGAGCGATAATTTTGCTCCAGCCGAATGACCTTGGCATTGGGGAAACGATCTTCAAACAGCAAGATATTTTCAATGGTGGCACCACGGAACTTATAGATACTCTGATCGTCATCGCCCACCACGCAAAGATTGCCGAATTTGGAGGAAAGCAACGCCACCAACCGATACTGCAGGGGATTGGTATCCTGATACTCGTCCACCATAATATAGCGGAAGCGGCCGGCATACTTGGCCAGAATTTCCGGATGGTTTTCAAAAAGCTCCACCGTCTTTAGGATCATATCGTCAAAATCCAAAGCGTTGGCTTCCCGCAAAGCGGCATCATAGCGGGCATAGACCTTGGCAACGGTTTCCATCCGATGATCCCGACCATAATGCTTGCAAAACTCATCGGGAGCAACACGCTCATCTTTTGCCCGAGAAATATACCATTGAATAGTGCGGGCAGGCAAGACGGTATCATCTACCTCCAGCGCCTTCATGGCCGCCTTAACGACTCGCTGGGCATCGTCGGTATCATAGATGGTATAATTACTGTTGAATACCCCATCCACCCCAATTTCGGCACGGAGGATCCGCCCGCAAAAGCTATGGAAGGTGGCGGCAGTAACGCCAAAGGCATCGGCACCCATCATTTTATCGATTCGATCGCAAAGCTCTTTGGCCGCTTTATTGGTAAAGGTGATGGCCAGAATATGATAAGGCGCACAAATTCCCTTGGAAAGCAGATAAGCGATCCGATTGATCAAAACAGTGGTCTTTCCGCTACCGGCGCCTGCCAAAATCAGCAACGGGCCTTCGGTATGCTCCACCGCTTCCCGCTGCCGCTCATTCATTTGATTCAGTTTTTCTTCTAAATTGGTTTGGAGCATGATTTCCTCGCTTAAAACAAAACTATAAATATTATACTATTTTAGAAAAATGAAGTCAACAAAAAACGAGTTGCCGAGCAACTCGTTTTTGGGGTTATTTCCCGCTGGGCAGGTAGGGGCGAAGGGAACCTGCCACCGACGTGATAGGCATGGTCTGAAGAATTACCCTTCCGGGACCTTTGACCACGGTATTGAAGATCCCTTCCCCACCGAAAATCATATTCTTTACGCCGGGGACCGACTTAATTTCCAGAGAACAGGTGGGATCCATAGCAGCTAAGTAACCGGTATCCACGATCATGGACTGCCCCGCCTCCAGCACATATTCACAGGCATGACCGTCGATCTCCACGAAAGCAAGACCCTTTCCCGACAGTTTTTGCATCACAAAACCTTCGCCGCCGAAGAGGCCGGCACCGATATTCTTTTGAAAATGAACCGAAAGCTGAACGCCGGAATCTGCCGCCAAAAAGCCTCGCTTTTGCACGACCAGTTCCTGCCCCGGGCCGATCTCAAAAACACGAATGGAGCCGGGGAAACTGGATGCAAAAGCAATCTGACCGGCACCACCCACGGCAGTAAACCGATTCTGAAATAACGATTCACCGGCAAACATTCGACCAAAGGCCTTCCCGATACCGCCGTTACTGGTGGTTTCCATTTGCATATTCGGGCTCATCCAACTCATGCTGCCACGCTCGGTGATCATAGATTCTCCTGCCGCAAGATCACAAATTACAACAGGAAGACTGTCGCCTACGATTTTATATTGCATATCCATCCCCTCCGATTCTTTCTATTTAATTCTATATTAACATATTTCAATAGAAATTACAATAAAAAAAGCCACCCCGCAGGGTGGCTTTTTTATTACTCTTCGTCGCCGCAATCTTCGCCGCAGCAGTCGCACTCACCGTCGCACTCGTCCAGATCGGAAAGATCGAACTCCAGATCCTCGCCACAGTTGGGGCAGTTGATCCGGCCGCACTCGGCAACCTCATCGTCCACAGAGAACTCTTCGCCGCAGGTGGGGCAAACGATGCAATAATAATCGTCCTCATCCAGAACGTCCAACTCCTCATCGAGGAAGTCTTCCACATCAGCCAGATCTTCATCCACTTCCTGAATGTACTCATCCAGCTCGATGATATTATCCTCCGCATCGGCAATGGCAGCAGCCATATCTTCCAGAATGTCCACCACGTTCACGAACAACTCGTTGTAGGGATCCTTCTCGTCCAGCTTCATGCCCTGAAGCAGACCCTTTAAATAAGCAACTTTTTCTAACATAATCTTACTCCTTGGAACGACCCATATACTCGCCGGTACGGGTGTCGATCTGAACTTTCTCGCCCTCATTAATGAAGATGGGCACCTTAACAACAGCGCCGGTCTCCAGAGTAGCGGTCTTGGTAACATTGGTAGCGGTATCACCCTTTACGCCGGGCTCGGTCTCGGTGATCACCAGATCTACAAAGAAGGGAGGCTCTACACCGAATACATTGCCCTTATAGGACATGATCTTCACAACGTCGTTTTCCTTCACAAACTTAAAGCTATCACCCAGCTTGGCTTCCTCCAAGGGGATCTGCTCATAGGTTTCTTCGTCCATGAAATAATAGAGATCGCCATCGTTATAAAGATACTGACAGTCTCTGCGATCGATGGTCGCATTCTCAAACTTATCGGTGGGGTTGAAGGACTTTTCAACCACAGCGCCGGTAATGACATTCTTAAACTTGGTGCGGACAAAGGCGGCGCCTTTACCGGGTTTTACATGTTGGAATTCAACCACCTGGTAAACCTGACCATCCATATCGAAGGTCACGCCGTTTCTGAAATCGCCAGCAGTAATCATATTTCTATTTCCTTTCTGTTTCGAAAAAATATTCTACACTTTATTTTACACTAAGAATATCCTTTTTTCAAGGGTTATTTTGAAAAAAGAGGGTCTTCATGGCCAAAGCATCCTTACTTTGCGTTCCCGCAGACTCACAAATAATGGTAGGGGCGGCATTTCGCTTAGCAAGCGCCGCACCCAAGGGGGCAAATTCGGGGCCATACTGCTGATCCTCAAAGGTCAGATGCCGCTTTTCGCCGCCGGTGGTATACTCGATTTTGGAAAAATGGGCATGAAAATGAGAAGCCCGATATGCACCCAAGGCATCTTCCATCACACCGAGCACCCGCTCATAGTCGGCCGCTCCATAAAACAGCCCTTGCTCACGGGCATTGAGATGGCCAAAATCGATGGTGGGCAAAATCCGCTCATCCACTTGGCATAACGCCATAACCTCCTCCAAGGAGCCCAGTTGATTGATCTTTCCCATGGTCTCGGGGCAAAGAAGGATATTTCCATACCCTTCGGCATCAAAGGCTTCTTGGGCTTTCTTTAAGGTCTGAACCGCAAGATCCAGCGCCTCTTCCCTGCTGATTTTAGCGCAAGAACCGGAATGAAAGATCACTCGTTCAGCGCCGATCTTTTTGGCAAGTGCGGCGCTTTCCAGCAGATAGCGGATGCTATTCTCCCGCTTTTCCTCCTCCAGAGAGGACATAGAAATATAATAAGGGGCATGGATGGAAAGAGCAATTTGATATTTTAACGCTTCTTCCCTAAGCTGCTTGGCAACGATATCGTTCATCCGAACGCCTCGACCGCATTCCACTTCATAGGCGTCCAGCCCGATTTTGTTTAAAAAGGCAGGCATTTCGGCGGAGGTTTTATGCCCCTCGGCTTTAAACCATTCACAATTCCCGCCCGGTCCGAATTTAATCATGCTTTTGCTCCATTCTGCGCCGCTTTTCCACTACCGGAATTTCCAAAGCACGCTTGATTTTAAAGAGGAGAGTTTCCTTATGATCGATGGGCTCTACCAGCGCCGTTTGCATACCGGCACAGTTGCCGCCCAGCATATCGGTATAGATCTGATCCCCCACCAGTACCACCTGAGAAGGCATCAGCCCGAAATCACGGCAGATCCGCTTCAACCGAAAACCCAAAGGCTTCATACTGCGATGGTAGGCGGGAATCCCCAACCCTTCGGCAAAGCGCCCCACACGAGTCTTGCTGTTGTTGGATGCGATGGCCAATTTAATCCCCTTGGCTTTCAGTCGATCCAGCAAAGCCAGCACCTCAGGCGTGGGCTTGGGCGCACGAAAGCCAACCAAGGTATTATCCACATCAAACACGATTCCCCGAATCTGATGAGCATCGATAAAGTCCTCGGTCAGGTCAAAGACATCTTTTAATAAATACTGAGGCATCAGGATCATCGGCATCCTCCGAAAAAAACAAGATTTAAATAATATTATAGCAAAGAGTGATTGTAAATTCAAGATTTATCGTTTATAATAAGAGCAAGATTGCAGAAAGAAGGTCTTATATGAAACTCAAACCCACCAATGAGCAATACCGCTGGGGAATCATCGCCTTTTTCGTGGTAGCCGCCGGCGCTGTATTTGTGGCGGCGCTGATGAATATCGGCACAATTTTTCACACAATCAAAACCATCTTGGGTCTTTTGACCCCCTTTTACATTGGCTTTGCCATCGCCTATCTTTTAAATCCCATTTTAAATTTCTTAGAAGAAAAGGTTCTCAAAAAGGTAAAGAAGCCCTCGACCAAAAGAACCCTTGCCTTGCTGATCTCCTATACGGGCTTTTTGATTATTCTCATCGGCGCTCTTTCCTATTTATTGCCTCGCTTGGTTTCCAGCCTGACCAGCCTTGCCAATGAGATCCCCGGTTATTATAAGGCCCTTTTAAATGACATTACGGTGTATGTTAATGACCACCCCTCCATTCAGGAACTCTACAATCGCTATGACACCCAGATCAATGGTTTCTTGGAGCAGGCCCTGGGACTGATCACCGGCTATCTGGGAGCGCTGATGCCTAAAATTGCCGATATGACCATGAAGGTTGGAAGCGGATTGATCAACGCCTTTGTGGGGATCGTGATCTCGGTCTATTTCCTCCATGGAAAGGAGAAACTGATTGCCCAATCCAAAAAGGTGCTCAACTTCATCTTTAAAAATAAAGCCTCCTATCGGCGAGTGCTGAAGGTGGGGCAAGT
This sequence comes from Eubacteriales bacterium, assembly GCA_045539335.1. Taxonomy (GTDB): domain Bacteria; phylum Bacillota; class Clostridia; order Oscillospirales; family QAKW01; genus QAKW01. The sequence goes on along the minus strand of JAZQFD010000032.1, from coordinate 17,770 downwards.
GACCCATGAGAAGACTCTTAATTATCTGACAGCACGATTGCTGGATTCTCTGATTGTGGCGGTACTCTCTTATGTGGTGATGACGGTGATGAAGCTGCCCTATCCCCTGCTTTGCGCACTCATCATCGGTCTTTGCAATACCATCCCCTATTTCGGTTCTTGGATCGGTGCGGTTCCCCCTGCCATTATTGTGCTGATCTTTAAGCCTGCCATGCTGATTCCTTATCTGATCTTTATCGTGGTGTTGGAGCAGGTAGACGGCAATATCATCGGCCCTCGCATTCAAGGGGAGCGCTTGGGTCTTTCCGCCCTTTGGATTATCTTTGCGATTTTCCTCTTCGGCGGATTGTTTGGAATGTTCGGCATGTTTTTAGGCGTGCCCCTCTTTGCGGTGATCTATTATTTTGTGAACGCCGCCATCAACAACGGCCTGACCAAGCAAGGCAAATCCTCCAATACATTGGATTATGCCCCTCCCGAGGCAAGACAAATCATTAAAGAAGAACGAAAAGAAGATTAAACCTATGAAAATCAACCCTGCAAGCCGCCTCAACCACTTTCAAACAGGAGTGTTTGCGGCACTGAACGAAGAAAAAGCCCGCCTGGAAAAAGAAGGTAAAAAACTCTATAATTTATTTATCGGCACTCCTGATTTTACCCCGCCCGCTCATGTGATCAAGGCCTTGACCGAGACGGCGGAAAACCCCGATAACTGGAAGTATTCTCTTACCGAAAGCGACGAACTTTTAGAGGCGGTCTGCGCCTATTATGAGGATCGTTTTTCCACTACCATCACCCCGGATATGATCACGGCGGTAAACGGCTCCCAAGAAGGCATGGGCCATATCGGCATGGCTCTTTGCGACCCGGGAGATGTGGTGCTGCTGCCGGATCCCGGCTATCCCGCTTTTGAAGCGGGGGCTTATTTCGGCGAGGCGAAAATCTGCTATTATCCTTTGGTAAAAGAATATGATTTCATGCCCCGCTTGGATCTTTTGCCGGAAGAGACCCTTCGCAAAACCAAGTATATGGTGGTTTCCTATCCCTCCAATCCGGTGGGCGCCGCCGCAAGCAAAGAGGTTTATGAAGAACTGATCCGCTATGCGCAAAAATATGAATTCATCATCCTCAATGACAACGCCTATTCCGACATTCTTTTTGACGGAAAAGAGGGCTTTTCCTTCCTTTCTTTGGAAGGGGCTTATGAGGTTGGGGCGGAATTCTTCTCCCTTTCCAAATCCTTTAATGTGACCGGTGCACGAATCTCTTTTCTCATCGGCAACAAGCAGATCGTGAACGCCATGAAGCTTTTGCGCTCTCAATATGACTTTGGGATGTTTACCCCCATTCAAAAGGCCGCCATTGCCGCCTTGAAAGGCCCTCGCCATATGGTAGAGGAGCAATGCAAAGAGTATCAGCGGCGGCGGGATGCCCTTTGCAACGGGCTTAAAAAATACGGCTGGGAGATCCCCGGCAATGCCGGCACCATGTTTGTGTGGGCGCCACTGCCCAAAGGCTATACCGATTCCAATGAGTTTTGCAAACTGCTGGTCAAGCAAGCAGGCGTTTTGGCAACGCCGGGCGTGGCCTTCGGCCCTCGAGGCGAGGGATACATACGCTTTGCTTTGGTCTTACCCGCCAAAACCTTAGAAGAGGTAGCAGACGCCATCGGCAACAGCGGAATTTTAAAATAAAAACATAAAAAAGAGGACTCATATAAGTCGTACTGTTAAGGACAGTACAACAAGATACGAAAACACCCGTAGTTTTTTAAACTGCGGGTGTTTTTTAATATTCTCTTTATTTGTTGGTCAAGTTATGGTATAATACAACTAACCGATAAATAAGAATTTGTCGATAGTAATCGATAGATTAACTATAGTAAAACGGAGAATTGGTTATGAAAAAAATTTGTTGCGTAAACGATATGCCTGGTGTGGGTAAAATTGCTTTGTCGGCTATGATACCGATCCTTTCAGCCAAAGGGATCGACGTGGCTTCCTTGCCAACTGCTTTGGTGTCCAATACACTTGATTTCGGTAAGTTTGATATCCTCGATACCACCGATTATATGGAAAAGACCGTCGATATTTGGCATGATCTTGGATTTAAATTTGATTGCATTGCCACGGGATTTATGGTAAACCCTAAACAAATTGACACTGTAGAGTGCCTAATCAATAATCAAGACACCGACAAGTTGTTGGTCGTTGTCGATCCGATTATGGGTGACGAAGGAAAGCTGTATAATGGGATGACGGATAATAACGTGGCAATCATGAGAAAACTCAGCTCATACGCCGATATTTTGATTCCTAACTTTACCGAAGCATGCTTCCTGACAAACCATTTTTATAACGGAGATACTTTAAGTCATGGTGAAGCTGAAAATTTGATTGAACGAGTACGTCACCTTGGCAGTAAATCGGTTGTCATCACAAGCGCCTCCGTAGATGGTGAAAACTGCGTTATAGGATATGACCATACGAAGAATGAAGATTTCAAAATCGGATTTGAACTGATTGATGTTCGCTTTCCCGGAACGGGCGATATCTTTTCTGCAGTTCTCGTGAGCGATGTGCTGAATGGTGAATCTCTGTATGATGCTACCAAACACGCAATGGAAACGGTAAGAAACATTATTATAGATAATCTTGATAAAAAAGAAAAATTTTACGGCGTTGATATTGAACAATACATAAGCGAGGGTAAATTATGAAGATTAAAATCACCTTGGTAGAACAGAAAGGATCTTGTCCTTGCCACAGAGGACACAAAGTTGGAGATACTTTTGATTTTGACACAGAGAGAGGAAAACTGTGTCCAATGGCTGCACACGTTCTTTTTCCTATGATTGATATCTTACGTTATGGCGGAGAGTTAAAGAATAATGTTTTCTGTTGCCCCGATGTAGATACCATAAATGTGTTTAAGATTGAGAAAATAGATTAAAACCACTAATCTACAAATTCCAATAGGTCGAACAGTTAGGAAAATAAGAATTTGCCTCCACACATCAAAAATGGGGGGTGGCTTGACAGTCCATTGACGGTTTTCCTTATTTGCCGTAGAATGATGGGCGGAGGTGAAACGATATGACTGATAAAAAAACATTCGGCTCGTTCATTAAAGCCAAACGAACCGAGAAAAATTATTCACAAAAGGACTTGGCAGAAATATTGTTTGTTACTGAGGGTGCGATAAGCAAATGGGAACGAGGTGTGTCATATCCCGATATTACATTAATTGCTGATATCTGCCGTGTCCTTGAGATAAGCGAACATGAATTGATTACTGCGTCAACTGATATGGACACACGAAAAATGAAACAAGAGGCTCGAAAGTTCCGCATTATTCGTGACACCTGGTTTTTGGCCCCGACAATAGCCTATTGCGTTGCGCTAATTACCTGTCTCATTTGTAATCTTGCAGTAAACCATACGCTTTCCTGGTTCTTTGTTGTGTTGGCCGCATTGATTTGTGCTTTTACCTTTGTACCTACAGTTACCGGTTTTTTTGAAACGAAAAAGTTGCTCGCTTTCTCTGTTTCAACATATCTGTCTATTTGCCTGCTTTTATTTACTTGCGCGGTATACACCAACGGGCTGACTTGGTTCTTGACTGCTGCTATCGGGGTCTTGATGGGTTATGTGATGGTATTTGTACCTGTCTTACTAAAAAGAACGAAGTATGCGCGACATAAGTATATCATATCCTTTTCCGCATTGTTTGCATTGACTGTTTTGATGATGATACACATCCGTATCTGGCACCCATTTATGCTTGACAACGCAATATTGCTGGCTGGTTACGGCTTTGTACCAATGATTGCTTGTGCAGTGATATGCACCTTCAGATTTAACGCATTTCTTAAGGCAGGAATCTGTACCACAGTCATTGGAATCACACTTTATTGCGCAAATCATGTAATTGCAGCCTTGTTTGGCCCGCCTGATAACAAACCCTATCAGGTGGATTTCCAAAACTGGGAACAATGCCTGGACGGAAATGTTCAATTTATCATGTTGATGTTGTTCTTGTTGATGAGCATCATCTTATTTATGATAGGATTTTTTCGAGTTAGAAGAAACAATTAGATAAATTCCAATTTATCGAATAGATGATATTTGTTTAGAAAAAAGTATTAGGTTCTCCTAACAAGCGGAAAATGTGCCGTACATTTTCCCTGCTTGCTACGGTATGAGACAAATTTTAAACGGATGTGTAGAATTTCTGCACATCCGTTTTTACTGTCTCAAAATAAAATACTTTTTAATAGTGCTATTGTGAGACAAGTCTCACAGTGATATTTTTGATAAATCAAAAGTGATATTAAAACCTAATGGTTTTAGTGATATTTTATTCGCCTATAAAACTCGCAAAGCGAATAACACTCGGAGAGAGCCGAATATAACTGCGAAGCAATATAACTCGCCGCAAGGCGAATAAAACTGGCGTTGTATCCTTACGGGTACAACGCCTAGGAGTCCTCTTTTTTAATCTTTTAATTCCACCACCGTGATGCCGGAGTCGCCTTCGCCGTAGACGCCTAAGCGGAAGGACTTCACCAAGGGATGGGTTTTTAAAAATTGATGAACACCGGTGCGTAAAGCGCCGGTACCTTTTCCATGAATGATGGTCACCGAATGGAGATGATCCAAAAGGGCAGAATCCAAAAAGACATCGATCTTATCTTCCGCATCCAAAATGGTCTCCCCTCGCAGATCCAGCTCAGCAGAAGAGCGCTTATGGCTTTCATTGCGCTGAACCCGCATGGTGGCCTTGGGCTGCTTCTTTTCCTCTTCCTTGGGCGCAAAGAGCTCGGATTTGCTGATCTTCAGGCGAATGCCATCGCAATCCACCTGCACCTGCTCTCCTAAAAGCGCCAAAATGGTGCCATGGCGGTTCATTTTGGCCACATACACCCGCATTCCCACCTTGAGCGCTCCTTGGATGGCTTCACCCTTTCGCTCATTGGGCACTTCGCCTCCCAAATGATCCAGCAGCTTGGCAGAGCCGCTTTTCACGCCGCTTCGCAGGGCTTGAGCGGTGGCTTTATCCAACTTTTCCTGCTTTTCCTTCAGTTCCTTTAAGAAGGCCTCGGCCTGACGGCGAGCGGATTCCACCGTAACCCTTGCTTTACGCTGGGCATCGGCAATCTCCCGATCTACGCCGGAGAGAAGTTTTTTTCGCTCCTCTGCCAGATCGTCCCGCTCTTTTTTCAAAGCAAGGCGCTCTGCGCCCAAATCGGAAAGCTGATCCTCATATTTATTCTTTTCTTGCTGGAGTCGGTCGATGACCTGCTCCAAATGACGGTCGGCATCATCGACCCGCCCTTCTGCATCTCGAATCACCTCTTCGGGGAGTCCCAGATGGCGGGAGATTTCAAAAGCATAGGATTTACCGGGGATGCCCAACTGCAACCGATAGGTGGGGCGCAAGGTCTCCAAATCAAAGGCAAAGGAGGCATTTTCCACCCCATCATGGGAAAGGGCATAGGTCTTCAGCTCGCTGTAATGGGTGGTTGCTGCCACATAAGAGCCTCCACGGCGCAGGCGCTCAATAATGGAGACCGCCAAAGCGGCACCCTCCACCGGATCGGTGCCATTCCCCAACTCATCAAAGAGCACCAGGCTCTCTGCATCGCCGGATTGCATGATATTACGAATATTCTTCAAATGGGAAGAAAAGGTGGACAGCGATTGCTCAATGGACTGCTCATCACCGATATCGGCATATACCCGATCAAAGATATAAAGCTTAGCCTCCACGGCAGGCACCGGAAAGCCGGCCTTTGCCATCAGGGACAAAAGACCCAAAGTTTTCAAAAACACCGTTTTACCGCCGGTATTGGGGCCGGTGATGACAATAGTATCAATTCCGCCACCCATGCGGATATCCAAAGGAACCATGGTCTCTTTGGGGATCATGGGATGGCGAGCGGCTTTGATATCAATGGTTTTATCCTTGGAAAGGGTGGGCGCACAGCAACCGGCATCGGCGGCATACTTCGCCTTGCCAAACACCATATCCAGCGCCACAATGGTACGATAAGAGGTTAAAAGGGGTAAGGCAATGGCGGTGACCTTTTGGGTCAGTTCTTCTAAAATGCGAGCGATTTCTGCTTTTTCTTCCGCTTCTAATTTGCGGATCTTATTATTCCCCTCCACCACAAAAAACGGCTCGATAAAGAGAGTTCCGCCGGTATTGGAGGTATCATGGAGCAAGCCCTTTACCTCTCCCCGATTATCGGCACGAACCGGCACCACATAACGATCATACCGCAGAGTGACAATGGGCTCCTGCAGGGACTTAGACACCTCGGGAGTGCGAATATACTTCTCCAGATCAGATTTGATGCTTGCGGCAGTGGATGCGATCTTGCGGCGAATGGAGGCCAAGGCGGCAGAAGCATCATCGGCGATCAGTTCTTCGGTAATAAAGGTACGGTCGATCTGCTCATAGAGGCTACGATCCTCATAAAGCTGAGAAAAGAATAAATCAAGGCAAGGGGTATCAAAATTCTTATCCTCATAGTACCGCCCCAAATCGGCGCCGCATTTCAAGAGGGTGCCCACCGCCAACAGTTCCTTCGCCCCCAAAGGCAAGCCTTTTTCTGCTCTGCTTATGTAGAGCGGCAGATTCTCGCTCAAACGGTTCAGCGGGAAGCGAGGGGAACGCTCCATCAACTGCATGGCCGCCACCGTCTGACCAATCTGAACCTTGGCGCAAGGAGCATCAAAAAGAGGCAACAGCTCTTTAAGACGCTTGGCCGCCTCCTCGGTAACACAGCGGCTTGCCGCCTGCTCCAAGACCTTGAAATATTCCAAGGCCGCTAATGATTTTTTATAATAAAATAAGTTTCTACCCATTCTTTTTCCTATTCTTCAATCATGGTTTTCCACATCTCCAACGCCGGGGCTTTCAGTTCCAGATGATAAAGCACAAAACTCTCCGAAAGGCGGGAAAGCCGCACCAGATCTTCATTTGGAACTGTAAAGGAAAAAGCCTTTGCGGCCGGATTATTCAAAATATGAGCCAAAGCCGCAACCATGGTGGCATTTACCGCCACCACCCGCAAGGCGGAGGCACATTCCTCACACAGAACGCTGCCGTCTTCCAACGCAAAATAGCTTCCGGAATGGCCGCAACCGGATAAATTGGGGCAAAATCCCATCAGCTGCATGGCTTTGAGCTCAAACACACTTTTTACCAAGTAGGGCGAGCGACCCTTTCCCAATAAGTATAAACTATTGAGCAGAAGCGGCAGGAGAACTGCCGTTTCCTCCTTGTCCCCCTTTGCAAAATACAAGACCAGCTGAGCAAAATAGCTTGCAAGGAAGGTATGATCCACCCGTTCTTTCAGTTCGTGGAAGGGTTCTTCTAAGGTGAAACTGTTCAAAAGGCGGTTCCCGCCGCCGGTTTCATAAAGGACCCATTCTCCATAATAGAACTGATCATATTGATTTTTCTTACGGTTTGCTTTGGCAAACACGGTGATCAGCCCCAAACGGTCGGTTAAAACCGTCAGCGCCCGTTCCTCATGAACGGTAGGGCTGATCCTCAGAAGAATTCCTTTGACTTTGCAGGTCATAATCTGCGCCCTTTTCCTTTTGATCCAGCGCACGGTATTCCAAATAGGCTTCCACGCTGCCGGTATTTTCAAAACGCTGCCACGCTTCTTTGCTGTCCATTACCATCACTCCTTTTTTCCAGTATATTTAGTATGGAAAAAAGGGTGCAAAAAAGGTGTAGTAATTTATTCCAAAGTAAAGCCCAAACTGTCCAAAAGACCGCTGTTGTTTTCCCAATCTCTCTTGACTTTAACAAAGCATTTTAAATAGATTTTTTTATCAAAATGCTTCTCCAACTCCCCACGGGCTTTGGAGCTGATCTCCTTGAGCATACTGCCCCCTTTGCCGATGATGATGCCTTTATGAGACTCTCGGGAGCAATAGATCACCACATAGATGGAAATAAGATCCTCTTCCTCCTCAAAGGCATCTACCGCAAGGGCAACACCATGAGGAACCTCTTGCCCTAAAAGATAGAGCATCTTCTCCCGCACCACCTCACAAGCAAAGGTTGCTTCACTCTGATCGCTTAATTGATCGGGATCATAGAAGAAGGGAGATTCCTCAGCATATTTTTTCAATTCCTCCAGCAACACCTCTACCCCATCGCCGGTTTTGGCCGATAAAGGAACCACTGCATCAAATTCAAATTCGGCGGTAAAGGCGGCAATGGCGGATAAAATCTTCTCTTTTTGAATAGCATCGATTTTATTCAGCACCAAAATAGCGGGAACACCCATGCTCTTTAAGCGAGCCAGCATCTTCTTTTCCTGCTCATTGGGGGCTTTGGCTTCTGCCACGAATACGGCGATTTCCGTTTCATCCACCGAATCACTGACCGTTTGCTCCATTCGCTTGCCCAGCCCGCTTTTGCCCACAATAAAGCCGGGCATGTCCAAAAAAACAAACTGAGTATCCTCTTTGGTGAGAATACCGGTGATGCGGGTACGGGTGGTTTGGGGCTTGGGAGAGACGATGGAGATCTTCTCTCCGATCATCTGATTCAATAAGGTAGATTTTCCCACATTAGGACGACCCATCAGGGTGGCAAAAACAGTTTTGGTTGACATTCTTATTTTCCTTTTTTATAAGTTTTTTTACAAAAGACGAGGATCAGCATTAAAGCAATATACAACACCAGCAAAAGCAGGCGATACCAAACGCTGAAATAGCGGAAGATCTCGGCAAACACCGCCAAATCCCAAAAGAGGAAATACGCAACGGCGATGGCGCCGATAGCGAACACCAGCACCGCAGAGGCAGCAGAATCCTTGGCACGGCGAATATGCTTACTCTTTTCTTTGGTGATGGTATCGTCGGTTTGTTCAATAGCGGTATTAAGGCTCTCAGACCCGATCACCAGGCAGATCTGCAGGATCAAAAGGGCCCATTCCACCGATGTAAAATCATAAAAATTAGAAAGGAGCAGCACCGTGAGGGCGGCAAAGCAGTGGATGCGGAAATTGCGCTCATAGCAAAGCTGATATCCGATCCCCCGAAAGGCATATAAAAAGCTTTTGGCAAAACTTCTCATCGTGTAATCCCCATTTCATTTAATACTTCTTCTTGCTTTTGAAACATTTCTTTTTCTTCTTCCTCACCCAGCTCATGGTCATAGCCTAAAAGATGGAGCACGCTATGAACGGTGAGAAAGGCAATCTCCCGCTCCAGAGAATGACCGTATTCCTCCGCTTGGGTCTGCGCCTTTTGCAAACATATAACCATGCTCCCCAGAAAAACGGCGCCGCTTTCGGGATCCACCTCCGCATTGAAGGGATCCTCCTCCATGGGAAAGGAGAGCACATCGGTGGGACGGTCAATCCCCCGCTGCTCTCGATTGATTTCTTGAATCTCTTCCAGATCGGCAAAGAGCACCTCGATCTCGGCATCCTGCGGAAATTTTTCGTATGTAAGAGCCGCCTCAGCGGCAGAACGGATCAGATCTTGGTGTAATTCACCTTCCAACAAAAGGGTTACCTTCATTTCGACTTCTTCTCCCCATCGTTTTTCTTTTCATAAGCATCCACGATCTTTTGAACCAAAGCGTGACGAACGATATCCTTCTTTTCAAAACGATGGATACCGATCTGCTCAATATTTTTTAAAATCTTCAAGGCATGCATCAAGCCGGAGGGCTTTCCATCCAAATCAATTTGGGTGGGGTCGCCGGTGACCACAATGCGGGAATTAAATCCAAAGCGGGTCAAAAACATCTTCATCTGCTCGATGCTGGTGTTTTGCGCTTCATCCAAAATGATATAGCTATTATCCAAGGTGCGGCCTCGCATATAGGCAAGGGGAGCAATTTCGATAATATTTTTCTCCATCAGACCCGCTACCGTATCGGGACCCAACATTTCAAACAACGCATCATAAAGGGGGCGCAGATAGGGATCCACCTTATCCTGCAGATCGCCGGGCAAAAAGCCCAGCTTTTCTCCTGCCTCCACTGCCGGACGGGTCAACACGATCTTGGAGACCTGCTTACTTTTCAAAGCAGAGACCGCCAAGGCAACGGCCAGATAGGTCTTGCCGGTACCGGCAGGTCCTACTCCGAAGGTCACCACATTTTTATTGATGCATTCCACATAATCCTTTTGCGCAATGGTCTTGGGCTTTATGGGCTTGCCACGGGTGGTGATGCAGATACATTCATCCAGCGCCTTCACCACATTGCAAGAGCGATCCTCCCCGGCAAGGTTAATAAGATAGCGCACCTTTTGCACATCAATAACTTCTCCACGGGAGGCCAGAGAAAACAGATTCTCCAAAACGGTGACGGCCGTCTCCACATTCCGTTCCTCTTCCCCGCTGATCAGCAGGTTCTCCCCACGATTGATCAAGCGAACATCCAGTTCATTTTCCAAAATGGCCGCATGCTCATCAAAGGGGCCAAAGACGGCGGGAATCAATGCGATTTCAGGATTCTCAAATACTTTTTGCATTCTTTTATACTACTCCTCAATCGGTATCTCAACACCGATGTTTTCTTCACAGGTATAAACCGCCTGCAGATTCAACACTCCATTGGAGACCTGCTCGACAATCTTTCGGTTTATTATTCGGGCGGCGCTCAGATGATCGGTTTCAAAAAAGCCCAGGCGGGTCAGCGCCAAGGAGCGAGCCTCCTCCACACTACGGTTGACGATTGTTTTCTCCACCGCTTCCACCCGCAAAACCGACACGCAAACAGGCAGCGCAAAACTGCCGATGGCAAGTGGGTATTCTTTTTCCACTATATCATAATTATTATAATTTATTTTTTTCTTAAAATAAAGAGGAAACTTATATTTCCCAAAAGAAATCGCAAAAAAGATGCGTTTTTTGCCGTTTTTTTGGCGAATTTCTTCTGAGAGGGGCACCGTCACCTCCGTTTCCCGCTTGGTGGAGGCAAGTACTGTGGCAATGGAACGACTGAGACGGCGCACTCCGTATTTATCCGTCCAATCGCCGCTGACTAAAAGATCGCCCGCCAGTACCGGTTCTCCCGCCTGCACCTGACGGGTCCCCCCATAATCCCGAATGGAGACAATCACCCCATCCCGCCCTGCGTAAATATTACTGGGAATGGTAGGGTCCTCCATTTGAGGATGCTGCCCCGCTTCCTTGACCTCCACATAAGCCGTTGTTCCTTTAATATTAATGGACATCCAGGATAGTTTTTGATTGCCGGTCAGGTATCGGTTTTCAATGGGACCCACATCGATGGAGCGGCGACAGCCCACATACAACCCCAATTCTTTTAAATCCTCCATCACCTGAGTGGAAGAGGTTTCCTCGCATCCCAAAACCTCCACCCGCCACACAAAGCCGGAGCAATAAAGGATGAACCCAAGAAATAAGCCCAGGCCCAACGCCAATCCCCAGCGGCGACGATAGGGTCGCATGACCATAAAAAGGCCTCGTTTTTTCAAAATATGCAAGCGGGTGGCGGTTCTAAAAGCCGGTTCCCGAAGGCGAGAAAAATCCTTGCATGCCAAGGTGAAATAAAGAGTGCCATCCTCTTCCCGCCGTGGGGCGATCATAGAAATCCGACGGCGATGAAGGAGATTGATAAACTGCTCAATTTGAGAGCCCTTGGCCTCCACTTCTACTCTCCCTTGCCAAAAGCCCAGCCGGTCCTTCATGCCAACCCCTCCCATTCAATCCGCTTTAATTGACCGGTTACCCTCAATGTATGGTCGCCGAAATGAGCAAGATCGAAATCGGAGCCGTGAATCACCAAAAGGTAATTCTTCATATGGATCTTCACGATTTCTTTTTCATAAGTATGGATCCCTTTAGCGCCTTCCACCTGCACGGTGTTTCCGCCCCAAATCTCAATGCACTCATTCAGCCCCACAGCAAATTCCGGCAAGTCCATGCAGCCCGCCAATCGCCGAAGGGGGCTCATCCCCCGATGCTTGGATTTTCGCTTCATCATCATCCCTCTTTTCGTATTATTTTTATGCGGGATGCATAGCCTTTAATATGAAAAAATATCGAAAAACAATTTATCTTACAATCGCATTAATCTTATTACTTACGCTACTGATTTTCAACCAAAAAGCTGGTCAGGGAGTACAGCGAGGACTCATCCTCTCCTTTCGGGGTGTATTGCCCGCTCTATTTCCCGCCATGGTGCTCAGCGGCCTGATCGGAGAATTGGCAGAAAGCCTGCCGCTGCCTCCCACCTGGACAGTTTGGATCGCCTCGCACCTTTGTGGATTTCCCTTAGGAATTCGCACCTTGACCCTTGCCTACGAGCGAGGAATCCTTGAAAGAGAGCAGGCTATCCGTCTTTCTGCTTGCTGTGCCAATGCTTCACCGGCTTTTTTGATTGGGTTGGTAGGCGATGTGGTCATGAAGAATCAGCGGGTAGGCATTCTGTTATTCTTGGGACAGCTCACCATATCAGCCCTTTTATTCTTGAGCGGTGGACTTTATAAAACACTCAAACAATCGGCATCCGAAGACCGACCGTTGCTGCCCATCCTGACCAAAAGCGTTGCCGAGGCTGCTCAAGGGAGCTTAATTCTATGCGCATACATCACCCTTTTCTCGGTGATAGCAACACTACTGGAGGGGATTCCCTATTTTTCTTATCTATATGGATTCTTGGAGATCTCCGGCGGCATTTTAGCCTTACCGCCGGGACCGGTCCACCTACTTTTGGTGGCGATCATGGTAGGTTTTTCGGGAGTATCGGTGTTTTTTCAAAATGCCTCTTATCTTTCTGATGCAGGGCTTCCTATTTTACCCATGTTGGCGGGAAAAATTTTATACGGGATCTTTTTGCCGATTTTTGTTATTTTATGATTTCTTTTGACAAATCGGCAAATAGGCTGTATAATAGGATGGTATATGAAAGAAAGGAGCAAAAAAATGATCTTTTCCAAGGAAATTGAAAAAGTTTGTGCCTACTGTGAGCACGGTACGCAGGTCTTTGGCACTGAGGATGTCCTTTGCTCCAAAAGAGGGTTGGTCAAGGGCGGATTTCATTGCTCCAAGTTTCTTTATTCTCCCCTGCGCCGCACGCCGCCGAAACCGATTACTATTGAAAAGATAAATTTACCAACTTTGGAAGATTAATGCGCTGTGAAAACAGCGCATATTTTTTCTTTAGCGACACATAATAAGAGCGTCCCGGGAATTAAGGATACGCTTTGCATGAACTCTTCGCGAACCATGCAAAGCAAAAGACCGCCATCTGCCTAAAATAACGGTGGGGCAGTATGGCGAGGATTTCTTCCAAAAGAGATACGCTCTTATCTGCACCGTTTTTGCAAAAGGAAAGCATCCCGTTGTTTTGTGCCATTGTTTCGGACCCATCTTGCAGCAGGTGCCAACCCCGAAATGAGATTTGGGATGTTTTCCGCCGAGGCAAAAGCTGCATTTCCTCGGTTATAAAAAAAGAGGATGAAAAGGGAACTTTTCGTCCTCTTTTTCCTTGACTATATTTTCCAGTTTTGTTATACTCAAAGCAGAATACTAATGAAAGTCGAGGTTCCTGTCTATGTTTAAATTCAAGGCAATTTCTGCTCAGGAAAAAGTGATGCTCACCGATACTTTCGAAACCTATGAGGCCATTACCTCTGTGAAGGGTTTGAAGGGAGAGCGAGTTTCTTTTCAGATTCAGGTTGGTCATAAGCCTACCGATAAAAAGCCTGCCATGGGTGTTACTTACTATACCCTGCGCTCTCCTTTACGCAAGCAAACCCAAGTGAGCAAGGTAGAATACATCCCCTCTCAGCTTCCCGCCTATCGTGGCCTGCATGATGACGATTATATTTCCATCGAGCCGGGTCTGTTTCCTGATGTCATGTTTCCTCTGACTTCCAAGGATAAATTCTATATTCTCCACAACTCCCCCACCACCTTGATGGTCACGGTGGATATCCCCAAAGATATAGAAGCCGGCGAATATCCTCTTTATTTCTGCTTCCATATTGAAAAGGGCAAGCCTCGCACCCCCGAGAAGCGCTCTTTGAAGGTAATGGTGCAGGTGGCGGATGCCGTAATGGAAGAAAATGACCTGATCTTCGGCCAATGGTTCCATTGCGACTGTATCGCTAATTACCACAATGTGAAGGTCTTTAGCAAAAAGTTTTGGAGAATCACCGAAAACTATGTTAAAACTGCCGCTCGCACCGGTATGAATATGATTTTCACCCCCATTTTCACCCCGCCGCTGGATACTCAGATTAATGGCGAGCGCAAAACCGTTCAGTTAGTAAAGATCAAAAAGACCGACACCAAATACACCTTCGATTTCACTCTCTTGGAGCAATGGGTGGAAATGTGCCGACGCCATGGCTTTAAGTATTTTGAAATGGCCCATCTCTTTACTCAGTGGGGTGCCAAATTCTGTCCCAAGATTGAAGTGGAGATCGATGGAAAGATGGTAAAAGAATTCGGTTGGCATGTGGAAGCCATGAGCGATCTCTATAAAAACTTCCTTTCTCAGTTCCTGCCTGCTTTGACTGCTGAACTGGAGCGTCTCGGCATCGCTGAAAATACTTATTTCCACATCTCCGATGAGCCCAACAACAATTTCCTGGAAAACTACAAGGCCGCCAAGGAATTTGTGGCCCCCTTCTTGAAGGATTACAAGATCATCGACGCGCTTTCCAGCATTGATTTTTACAAAAAAGGCTTGGTGGATATTCCCATCCCCTGCAACGACCACATTGCCCCCTTCCTGGAAGAGGACATTAAAGAGCGGTGGACCTATTACTGCTGTATGCAGGCCAAAAAAGTTTCCAATCGGTTCTTTGCGATGCCCAACTACCGCAACCGTTGTATGGGTCTGCAGATGTTCCGCAACGACATTGATGCCTTTATGACCTGGGGCTTTAACTTTTACTCCACCGCACAAAGCGTTTTGCCCATCGATCCTTATCTTTGCAGCGATTCCCATCACGCCCATCCTTCGGGCGATGCCTATTCGGTTTATCCGTATAAAGACGGTGCCATTGAGTGCATCCGCACCGTGGTCTTTTATCAGGCAATGCAGGATCGCACCCTGTTAAAGATGCTGGCCAAAAAGATCGGATTGGAAGAGACCAAAAAGTGGATGGACGAAGAAGCCGGCATGGTGATGGACTTCAATTCCTATCCCCGCAACGTGAAATTCTATGATGATTTCCATGATAAAATCATTGATCGCTTAACCAAATAATATAAAAAGGGACGAAAAAAGGTTTTCGTCCCTTTTTTTCATTGACTTTATAGTTTTATTATGGTATAGTCAACGAAAAAGGGGCTTTTTGATCCCAAATACAGAAAGATGAGGTCTTTGTTCATGTTCAAATTTAAAGCAATTTCCGCCATGGAAAAAGTGATGCTGACAGACCGTTTTGACACCTACGAAACCATCACCAAGGTTCGTGGCTTGAAAGGCGAGCGAGTCTCTTTTCAGATCCAGAGCGGATATAAATACAATAATCCCGACAGAGGCAGCTGGAGTTATGCCCACTATACCCTGCGTTCTCCCCTGCGCCCCTATACGCAGGTTAGTCGGGTAGGCTATGTTCTTTCCGAACTGCCTGTCTACCCCGAGCGGCATGACGATGATTACATCACCACCACTCCCGGCGCCTTTCCCGATGTAATGATTCCCTTGAAGGTAAAAGAGACCTTTGTATGCCCCTATGACTCTCCCTTGACCTTGATGGTAAACATTGATATTCCTACCGATTTTGAGGCCGGCGAATATCCCGTTTATTTCACCTTTACCGTTGGTAAAGAAAAGCGTTCCGTGAAGGTTATGGTTGAGGTGGAGGATCTGGTAATTGCCAAGAATGACCTGATCTTTACCCAATGGTTCCATTGCGATTGCATCGCCGACATTCATCACGTGAAAATGTTTAGCGAAAAGCATTGGAAAATTTTGGAAAACTATATCAAAACGGCCGCTCGCACCGGCATGACCATGATTTTGACCCCCATCTTTACGCCCCCTCTGGACACTCAACCGGGCGGCGAGCGTCCTACCGCTCAGTTAGTTAAAATCAAGAAGAGCGGCGATACATATTCCTTTGATTTTACTCTGCTTAAGCGTTGGGTAGATCTTTGCCATAAATATGGAATTGAATACTTTGAAATGGCTCACCTCTTTACTCAGTGGGGTGCTAACTTCTGCCCCAAAATTGAAGTAGAGATCGATGGAAAGATGGTTAAGGAGTTTGGTTGGCATGTTTCCGCCACCGGTGAGCTCTATACCAACTTTATCCAACAGTTCCTGCCGGCGCTGACCGATCAATTAAAGGAGTGGGGCGTTGCTGATAAATGCTATTTCCATGTATCGGACGAACCTCACCTCCGGCATTTAGAGGCCTATACCGCCGCTAAAAAGCTGGTTGCCCCTTATTTGAAGGGCTTTAAGCAGATGGATGCCCTCTCCAATATTGATTTCTATCATAACGGTCTTGTCGAAATCCCTGTTCCCGCCAACAATCATATCAAACCCTTTATGGAAGCGGAAATTAATGAGCGCTGGACTTACTACTGCTGCTCTCAGGGCAAAGATGTTTCCAATCGTTTCTTTGCCATGCCTCAGTATCGCAATCGTGCTATTGGTGTGCAGATGTTCCGCAATGATATTGTTGGATTCCTTCATTGGGGTCATAATTTTTATTACTCCGCAAAGAGCTTCTTCAAAATTGATCCCTATTATGTAAGTGATGCCATGCACGCCTTCCCCTCCGGCGACGCTTATTCGGTGTACCCCTATAAGAACGGTTCGGTGGAATGTATTCGTACCGTCGCATTCTATGATGCTCTTCAGGATCGGATGCTCCTGAAGATGCTTGCCGATAAAATTGGATTGGAAGAGACCAAAAAATGGGTCGATGAAGAATGTGGCATGACCATGGACTTTGAGCATTATCCCAAGAGCAATAAGTTCTATGTGGAGTTCCATGATAAGATTTTGGATCGCCTGACCAAATAACAAAAAAAGAGCAGTATTCATACTGCTCTTTTTTATTTGATTTTATTCTCACAAAGGTGAATGGTATGGGAAGGAAGTTTTTTTAAATAAGGACGGATGCAGGAAGGATAGATTTTAATCTTCTCCAGTTGCTCAAGATTCACCCAGCAAAACTCCTGCTTATGACATTCTTGACCGTTTTCATCAAAGGGATGAAAAACACCCTTCGGCAGATCCTCTTTATTCTTCAGATCAGCCAGATAAAAAAGATTGATCTGATGGCAGGGCTTATCCCATTCAAACATACATTCAACAACAAAGCAAAGGCGCCCCACCTGCAAGGCGATGCCGGTTTCTTCTCGAATTTCCCTGGCAAGAGTTTCGGTGGTAAACTCTCCAAATAAAACATGCCCCCCCGGGAGGGCATATCCTTCGCTTCCTGCCGAACGCTGCATTAAAAGCTTTCCATTATGATAGATCAATGCACCCACTCGATAAGAAAAGGTCCAATCCGGTTGTTGAAATAATAAATCTGACGCCATTTTAGCCTCTTTCCTCTGTAAAGCAAAATTGCTTTTCAGGATAAATCGTTAAATAAATAAGAAAAAAACCGCTTTATTGCTAAAGCGGTTTTTTATGTCGGCATTACGTATCTTTCCGGGCCGTCACCAGCCAAGTATTGTCCGCATGAAGTTGCTTAACTACCGTGTTCGGAATGGGAACGGGTGGGACCAACTCATAATCAACACCGACTATTGAAAGTGCTTACACTCTCAAAACTGAA
>JAZQFD010000031.1:0-17825 GCA_045539335.1 Eubacteriales bacterium | reverse complement strand
CCCCATCCGGGGGCCCACAGGCGGTTTTGAGACCCAGTTTTTCCGTTTGGGCGAAATGACAAAAACGGCACAATGCTGACGCATTGGGTAATTTTTTTATCGTGTATGGGCGGAAAAGATGGGTTCAAAACCGATTCTTTCCTATCTGAGGGTGCCCTTGCCTTTCGGATTAAAGAACTTTTGATAGAAAACTTTGGGTACGGGGGTTTTGAGGATGGTCAAAAATCTCTTGGGGGGTGCCTTCTTCTTGAATAATGCCCTCGTCAATAAAGAGCACTCGGGAGGCGACCTCTTTGGCAAAGCCCATTTCATGGGTGACCACCACCATGGTCATTCCGTCCTTGGCCAGTTCCCGCATAACCTCCAGCACCTCGCCCACCATTTCGGGGTCCAGTGCCGAGGTGGGCTCATCAAAGAGCATCACATCGGGGTTCATAGCCAGCGCCCGCACAATGGCCACACGCTGCTTCTGCCCGCCGGACAGCTTGGAGGGATATTCTCCGGCCTTGTCTTGCAGTCCAACCTTGCCCAGCAGCTCCATGGCCGCCGCATCGGCGGTGTCCTTGATTTCCTTATTGGTGCGCAGGTCTTCCTGATTGTAGGGTTTTTTGAAAAATTTGGCAATTTTTGCTTTTTTTGCCTTCTTTTTCGCCACATAGATCGGGGCTAAAGTCAGGTTTTCCAGCACCGTTTTGTTGTTAAACAGGTTGAAGTGCTGAAATACCATACACATTTTTTGGCGGTGTACATTGATGTCCACCTTCAGATCCGTCAGGTCCACACCGTGGAACAAAATCTGGCCCGATGTGGGGTCTTCCATACAGTTCAAGCAACGCAAAAGGGTGCTTTTACCGCTACCCGAAGGACCTAAGATTACCACGATCTCCCCCTGCTTGATGGTCAGGTCAATGCCGTTGAGCACCTTGAGATCGCCAAAGCTTTTATGGAGATTACATACTTCGATCACTTTTTCTCAATCTCCTTTCCATCAGTTTGATCAGCAGGCTGATGGCCAATACCATCACAATGTAGATCAGCGCCATTGCCAGATAGGGAACCATAAACTCATAGTTGTTGGTGCCGATGTCGTTAAAGGCCTTGTACAGGTCGGTGGCACCCACAAAGCTGACAATGGAGGTTTCCTTAATCAGGGTGATAAACTCATTACCCATGGTGGGCAAAATGTTTTTAATGGCTTGGGGAATTACGATCTTCATCATGGTAGCGGTAAAGCTCAGGCCCATGGCCCTTCCGCCTTCCATCTGACCGGGGTCTACCGACAGAATGCCGCCTCGCATGATTTCGGAAATGTAGGCGCCGCTGTTTAAGCCGAAAACCAGCACCGCAACAGTCACCGAGCCGATGTTTATACCCATCAGGGGGAACAGTACATAATAGAATAGCAGCAGCTGTACCACCATAGGAGTGCCTCGGAAAAAGGAAACATACACACTGCAGATACTGTCCAGAATACGGGGCAGCCGCTTATACTTGGGCATGACCCGCACCGCAGCGATCAGCGTACCGATCACTGAGCCGATCAGCAAGCCCAACACCGCAATAATAATGGTGTTTTGCAAGCCTTCCAGCATTTTTTTATAGCCACCGTGTTCCAGAAAGGTTTCTAAAAAGGTGGCAATCTTTTTATCAAAATTACCCATTTATAAATTCCTCTAAACAAAACAAATGCTTCACCGCAGGAGCCTGCGGTGAAGTATCTGTTACATTTATTTGTAGTTATGCCATTTCGTTCAAGGCTTCGGTAATAAAGGATGCGGGAGCAGAGTCGATAATAACATAATCGATGTTGCCGTTGAGCATATCCTGAACGGCCATGGAACCGTTCTTATAACCAACGGTGGTTACAGGCAGACCGGCAAAGCCCCAGTCCTCATCCCCTTCACAATAAAGCTGACCGGTGGTACCGTTCTGTACGCCGATCTTCACATTCTTATCAAAGCCGTTGAGAATCTTCTCCACATCTGCCACGGTCTTGCAATCAGCAAAGGTGGTGTCGCCTTCTTTAACGATGATGCGCTGAGAAGCGATGTAGTAGGAATCAGAGAAGGTTACATACTCTTCACGGTCGGGCTTCACAGTCAGACCGGCCATGGCGATGTCTGCTTTTTCCTGACCAACGGACAGGCAAACAGCATCAAAGTCCATGTTCTTGATTACCAGCTCTTTGCCCAGCTTCTCAGCCAGCAAAGCGGCGATCTCCATGTCAACACCCAGATACTTGTCACCCTCAGTGTACTCAAAGGGTTCAAAAGCAGCGTTGGTAGCAACCAGCAGCTGATCCTTGGTAGCATCTTCGGCAGCGGAGGTTACGGGGGTGGGGGTGCCGTCGCCGAAATACTTGTCGCAGATCTCGTCGAAGGTGCCGTTGTCCATGATCTCCTTAATGAAGGCGTTGCAATCAGCCAGCAGCTGAGGATCGTTCTTCACAACACCAAAGGCATACTCTTCTTCGGTCAGGTCGATGTCGATAACAACTGCCTTTTTGGGAGCAGTGTTGCCGCAAGCGGCCAGAGTCAGCAGCATCATAACTGCCAGTACAAGACAAAGAATTTTTTTCATTTTCATAGTCCTCTTTCAATTTTTATTTATTTGGTTGTGCATACAGTATAATGCATAATATACGGCTTGTCAATAGGTAATTTTAAGTTTTTTCAGGAAAAGTGGGCTTTTTATTTTAATAAATGTTTATTTTTATGCATAAAATCGTTTTATGCAGTTCGAAATTGCATAAAGCCGAACTGAATAAAGGGTGAATATTATTCAAAGTATACATTATTATATTCATCTCGAAGGCGCTGAATCTCCTCTGGAGAGGGCGGGGTATAGGGGAGGCCGAAATAGGCAAGAATCCCTTGGGCGATGGCCACGCCGATCTCATAAAGATTGGAAATAATAAAATCGGCTTCGGCAGGAGAACTATGGCATCCCACCTCTATGATCACCGCCGGCGGGCGGGTGCGCCGCAGCTCATAATAGCCCAAGCCGCCGTAGGCTCGGCTGCCATCGTCGGTGCCTCGGTCGTCGGTGGGGGTGAGGGGAGCAAGATATTGGTAAATATTCTCTGCCAATCGTTGACCATTGCTTCCCTCCCGATAATAATAGACTCGAGATCCGCCGCTTTCTTCGCATTGAATGGAACGGATGGCAACATAGATATCGGCTCCTTGAGCATTGGCATCTGCCACCACGGCAGTTAGGTCATAATCGGGATTGTTGCGGGCGGTGGTAAGTCCGTTTCGAGCCAGCTCCAGTTCCACCACATCGGCTAAAAGATTCATGCGTTGCTCCTCGGTACCGTAGGTGCCGTAGCCCCGATTGAAATGCCGCACCGAGGGGGAAAGATAAACATCAGCCATGGAAAAACCTCCTTTTTTCTTCAGTATATGCTTGCAAAATCGGTAAAAAACCGTTAGAATAAAGAAAAAACACCAAAGAGGAACAACCATGCGTTTAAGAAAAAAGAAAAATGCCGGCCTGCGCTTTGATCGCTGCGCCGATTATACCCTGGAGACCGAGGGTCTTTTGGGAAAATTTGAAGAGTTTTTTGATGGGGCAAAGCCTTTGGATATGGAGATCGGCTCGGGCAAGGGACGCTTTATCGTGACCTTGGCGGAACAAAATCCCGATCGTCAATATATTTCTATTGAGCGGGTGATCGATTGCTTGGTGATGGCTATGGAAAAGGCCAAGAATAAGCAATTGGAAAACATTCGCTTTTTCTGCCTGGATGCGGCAGAGCTGACCGATTATTTTCCCAAAGAATGCGTGGATATTCTCTATCTGAATTTCTCCGATCCTTGGCCTAAGGCTCGCTATGCCAAGCGGCGGCTGACCCATCGGCGGATGGTGGCGGCCTATCTTCCCTTATTGAAAAAAGAGGGAAAGATCTGTTTCAAAACCGATAATCGCCCTCTTTTTGACTTTTCGGTAGAGGAATTCACCGAGCTGGGTTTTCGGCTGGAAGAGTTGACCTATGATCTGCATCATACCGATACGCCCAATATTATGACCGAATATGAGGAGCGCTTCTCCTCCATGGGAACGCCCATCAATCGGTTTGTGGCCTATCCCACCGAAAAAACCTATGAAATGCTCCAAGGCATCAAGCTTTTGAGAGAAGAACATTAAAAAGACAGCGTGTCACCGACACGCTGTCTTTTTCTTTAATCTTTGAAGAATTTGCCTTTCACCCGATCGGCGTTGACCGACATTTCAAGCCCCATGGCCATGCAAAGAGCCAGCACCGAGGAGCCGCCGTAGCTGAAAAAGGGAAGGGTCAGGCCGATAACCGGCAGCAACCCTAAGCACATGCCGATGTTTTCTGCCGCCTGCATAAAGAGCATGGCCGCCAGCCCCACGCAGATAAAGCTGCCCATATGGTTGGGGGAGTGCTTGGCCACATAAAGAATCCGCAGGATGATGGCTGCCTCCAAGGCAACGATGCAAAAGCAGCCGATAAAGCCCAGTTCCTCGCCGCAAACCGAGAAGATAAAGTCGGTCTGCTTTTCGGGGAGGATACTGTATTGGGTCTGAATTCCATTATAAAGTCCGTTACCATAAAGCCCGCCGCTGCCCAAAGCGATTTTGCTCTGGATGGTATGATAGCCATATCCCAGCGGATCCAAAGAGGGGTCATATACCGCTAAGATTCGCATCTGCTGATAGGTGGCCATGCGGTCAAAAATAAAGGGTGCCGCCAAGCCCACCACCACACCGCCGCCCAGAAAATAGCCCCAATGGAGTCCTGCCGCCAGCAGCATGGCAAGAAAGATAAAGGCAAAGACTAAGGTGGTGCCCAGATCGCCGCCCATCATCACCAGCACCGCCAAGATGCCGAAATGGATGGCCAGCGGAATCAGTGCACGGGGGTGGTTGATATATTGCCGCACCTTGGATAGGTGCAAAGAAAAGGTGAGGATAAAGCCGATCTTCACAAATTCCGAGGGCTGCACATTCACCGGTCCCAGAGAGATCCAGTTTTTATTGCCCATGACCTCGATGCCGAACAGAAGGGTAAAGACCAGCATCAAAACGCATAAAATGTAGATGGGAATGGAGAAACGAACCAGATTATGATGCTCAATGGTGGTCAGCACCAAGCACATGAACAGCCCCATCATAATCCCTGCCGCCTGCACAATCAAATGCTTATGGGTGCCGAAGGTGGCGGTGGCGGAGGAGATCAGCAACAGGCCAAAGCCGCAAGAAGCCAGCACCAGTCCCAGCAAGATCCAATCGATCCGCCTGAGAACATGGCGGATAAATAATGAAATTTGTTCGCCCATGGCAGGCTCCTCCTTTCCGGCTTTTTTATTCAGTATAACAAAGGCACTAATTTTTTGCAAGGACAACTTGCAAATTATATATTAGTATGTTATACTACTACATACTATTATTTCTGAAAGTATGTTATTTTATAAAACGGAGTACCCTATGAACAAAACATTTCATTGCCGCTCTTTGGCCGATACCGCTTCAGCCGCCGCTGAAATCGCCGGATGGCTGACGGGGAAAGAGACGCTGGCATTTTATGGAGATCTGGGCGCCGGAAAGACCACCTTTATTCGCTACCTTTGCCAAAGCTTAGGGCTGGAGGATGAGGTGACCAGTCCCACCTATGCCATGGTCCATGAGTATCAAAGCGGCGCCTTTGCCGTGTATCATTTCGACATGTATCGGGTGGATGGGATAGACAGTCTGTTCAGTACCGGCTACTATGATTATCTGGAAACCGGATTGATGCTGATTGAATGGAGCGAGAATATCGAAGAAGCGTTGCCGGCGGATGCTTGGCGGGTGGAGATCACCCACGGTGCAACCCCGGAAGAGCGAATCATCAAAGTGGAGAACAATCGATGAAATTATTAAGTTTAGACAGTACCGGCAAGACGGCTGCCGTGGCGGTAAGCCAAGGGGAGCAGATTTTAGCCGAAGGCTTTGCCGATGAGGGGCTGACCCATAGCCAGACCCTTCTCCCGCTGGTGGATCACACCTTGAAGGAGGCAGGGCTGTCCATCGAAGAAGTGGAGGCCTTTGCGGTGACCAATGGTCCCGGCTCCTTCACGGGACTTCGGATTGGCTGTGGTCTGGCTAAGGGCTTGGCGCTGGGGCGTCCCTGCATTGCCGTTCCCACCCTAATGGCGATGGCCTTTAATGAAGAAAAGAGCGGCCGTGTGGCGGTAGCGCTTTTGGATGCTCGCTGTCGGCAGGTTTATCTGGGCGCTTATTCCTTTGATGAGGAGGGGAGACCCACCTCGGTGATCCCCGATCAGGCTTGCTCGGTGGAGGAAGCGGCGGCGCAGATTCAAGCCTTGGATCGCCCTGCGGTGCTGGTGGGAGACGGTGCTTATCTTTTGGCTTCTTTGGCCGATGGAGAGCAGATTCTTATGAGCCCCCATCAGGCGATTCTCGGAGCAGGAATTGCCAAAGCGGCAAAATGGCTGGAGCCCATTCCGCCGGAGCGGTTGGTGCCTGCCTATTTCAGATTATCTCAAGCAGAACGTGAATATCAAATGAGAAAGGAACAAGAAAAATGATCGTATTGGGTTGTGACAAAGCCGGCACTGCATGGTTGCCGGTCATCAGCGAAAAATTGAAGTCCATGGGTTTGGAAAATAAAATCGTCTTTGACGGCACCGAGGATGGCTGCGACTATACCGATGCTGCATTTTTGGTTTCCGAAATGGTGGCAAAGGGCGAAGCCGAAAAGGGCATCTTGGTTTGCGGAACCGGCATCGGCATGAGCATGGCGGCCAATAAGGTGCGGGGCATTCGTGCATCGGTTTGCGGCGATTGCTATTCCGCCAAAATGACGGTGGTTCATAATAACAGCAATGTTCTTTGCATGGGTGCCCGTGTGTTGGGCATCGAATTGGGTCTTGCCATTGTGGAGGCTTATTTCACCGCTGAGTTTGAAGCAGGCGGTCGCCATGAGCGCCGTGTGAATGCCATTATGGCAAAGGAAGCGGAACAAAAGTAATGAGCAAGCATCCTCAAAAAAGTACCGTTTTCGGTTGGATCAATATTCTGTTTAGCTGCTGGGTCTTTTACTTGGCCGGTCAGCAGTATGCGGCAGGGGGCATGATCGCCCTTTCCATGACCCTCCCTCTTTGGGTGGTGCTGACGGCTCCCTTTTTGACCGCCGCCATTCGGCGGCTGGGCAATCAATGGACTTGGGCAGGAATGGCAGCAGGCTTTGGGCTTCTTTGGTTCGCTTCCGGCAATTGGGCGGCCACGGTTTTGGTTTGGGCTCTTTGCTGTGCCATTCCGCTGGCGGTGTCTGTGGTGTGGCCGCTACACGCCAAGATCAAGCCCTTGGCCATGGGTGCCTTGCCTTTGGCAGGGGGCATCGCATTGGGCGGAGCGTTGCTGTTTCATAAGTTGCGTTTCGGCAGCTGGGGCGTTGGGTTGATTCTTCAGCGGATTGGTCTTTATTTCGAGATCATGATCGGGGAGTTTCAAGCAATGGCTCTGCCTCTTTATCCTGCCGAGATGCAGGAGAAGATGAGCGCCTATTTTGCCTTTTTGCAGGAAAATGCCTCTGTGCTGGCCTTTACCGTTATTTACATGGCGGTGTATGGTCTGTTCGGTCTGTTTTTCTGGTGTGTCCATTCGGCAGACCGTAAGGCAGGCAAGGAGGGGCGGGGGCGGCTTTTGGGCCCTTGGAATACCTTAATTCCTTCCCGTGGGCTCAGCTGGGCGTTTATCGCTCTCTATATTGCCACCACCTTTTTGGGAACCGGAGCGGCGGCGCAAAACTTTTCGGCGGCCGTTCATTTGTTTGGTTTTCTTTATATCTTTATTGCCCTCTATTACTTTTTGCAATATTTGCGCAAAAAAAATCTGCCTCCCATGGTGTCGGCGGCAATTGTGGGTGCACTCTTTATCATTTCTTATGTTAGCGTAGGAAGCTTGTTCCCTTATACAGTTGTGCTTTATATCGGCTGGTGGATCGCCACCATGCCGGTGAAGATTGTGATTCAAAAATAAAGCAAAATGATTTCGGAGGATACGATTTGAAATCCATTAAATTAAAGGTTAGTCGCTGGGAAATCGTCTTTTTCAGCCTATTATTGCTGTTTTCGCTGTTTACCATGACCGTTCATTTATGGCTGGGACTGGCAGAAGGTGCATTTGCACTGTTTTTTGTCATTTACAGCCTGGTGCGGATGGATCAGCGAAATCGCCATCTTTATACCTATCTGCAGAATATCACTTCTTATTTGGGAGAGGCGGCCAGAGAAAATCTCACCAATTTTCCCATGCCCATTACCCTTCTGAATGATAAAGGGGAGATCATCTGGTACAACGAGCTGTTTCATCAGGTGCTCCATGATGGGAACATAAGTGAGATCTTCGGTCAGAAGGTTCATGCCATCAATAAGAATATTTCCTTTGAAAAGATTAAAAAGCATCAAAGCGGAAAGTATGATATTACCTTTGCTGATAAACGCTATACCGTTTATATCCTCAGCCAAGGGGAAGAGGGAAAGAATCATTTCTATGCTGTTTATTGGATGGATAATCATACCCTCCATGAGCAGATTCATAAGCTGCGGGGAGATGCCCTTTGCGTGGCCTATATTCTGCTGGATTCTTATGATGAGATCCCCGAGTCGGTTACCTCTTTGCAAAAGAGCAATTTTGTGAACCGTGTGGATGTTCGGATTCGTCAGCTTGCCAGAAGAGTGGGCGGCATTATGCAAAAGCCGGAAGTGGATAAGTATATGCTGATCTTCGAACGGCGGAACCTGGAAGCGCTGAAAGAGAATCGGTTTAAAATCCTTTCGGAGATTAAAGATATCCGCATTGAGGATACCCTCCACGCCACCCTTTCTATGGGCATCGGCTATGGAGACAGCGGGCTTCTCAAAACCGAAGAGGCCGCCCGTAATGCTTTGGATCTGGCTCTTTCCCGAGGAGGCGATCAGGTGGCGCTGACCAATACCGAAACCGATCGCTATGAGTTTTACGGTGGTAACAGCGAGGCCGGCGGTCGCCGCAAGCGAGTAAAGGTTCGCCTGGTGGCGGATGCCCTGAATGTGCAGATTCAGCGAGCGGATTCCGTTTTTATCATGGGTCATAAATTTGCTGATCTGGATTGCATCGGCGCTTCGGTGGGTATGGCCAAAATTGTGTCCACCATGGGCAAAAAGCCCTATATCCTTTATAACGAAAAAGAAAACCTTTGTCAGGATATTCTGGATCGGTTGATGGATACCGAATACCGAGAAATTTTAATGGAAGTGTCGGAAATGAACCGCTCCATGGCAGAGGATTCCCTCCTGATTGTGGTGGATACCCATGATCTGGAATATATCGAAAGTGAAAAGATCTTGAAAATGTTTCGGGATGTGGCGGTTATCGACCATCACCGCAGAGCGGTGGAGGGTGTGGTGACGGATACAGTGTTGAATTTCCATGAGCCCGGCGCCTCTTCCACCAGCGAGATGGTCACCGAATTGACCGAAAATGTGAAAAATTGCCGCCTGACCAAATTGGAAGCCCAGGTCTTGCTGGCAGGCATTATCTTAGATACCAAGAACTTTACCGAGCGTACCGGCTCCCGTACCTTCGAGGCGGCGGCACGGTTGCGTAAGGCCGGCGCCGATCCTCAGGATGTGCGATGCTATTTCAAAAATGATCTCAAATCCTACCGCAAGCAGATGGAGATCATTACCCGTGCGGAGATGGTGACGGATCATATTGCCGTGTCGGCTTGGGAGGATCCTCCCTTTGATGGGATTAAGGTCATCGCCGCCAAAGCGGCTGATGAACTGTTGAATGTGGCGGATATCAGCGGAGCATTTGTGCTATATGAAATCAACGATACCGTTCATATCTCCGGCCGCAGCGATGTGAACTTTAATGTGCAGACCATCTTGGAGCAGATGGGCGGCGGCGGTCACCGCAGTTCCGCAGGCGCTCAGATTAAGGAGCGTCCTTTGGATGAGGTGCGCAAAGAACTTGTGGATTTGATTGTGAAAGCAGAGAAAGAAGGAACAGAAAAATGAAAGTAATTTTATTGCAAGATGTGAAAGGCCAGGGTAAAAAGGGCGATACCGTAAATGTGGCAGACGGTTACGGCAGAAACTTCCTCATTGCCAAAGGCTTGGCCACTCCCGTAAACGCTCAGGTGCAGAATGATTTTGCAGGCAAGGCGGCTGCCGCTCAGCATAAGATTGATGTAGATACCGCCGCCGCTCAAGAGAATAAAAGCAAATTGGACGGCAAGACCTTTGTGCTCAAAACCAAGGGCGGCGAAAGCGGCAAGCTTTTCGGTGCCGTAACCGGCAAGGAAATTGCCGCATTGATTGAAAAAGAGACCGGCATCGCCGTGGATAAGAAAAAACTGGTGGTGGATACCATCAAGAATTTCGGCACCTACCCTTGCACGGTGAAGCTCTATACCGGCATTGCCGCTAAGGTCAATGTTAGCGTGGAGAAAGAATAAAACATAAGGAGAAGCAATCACGTGGCAGAATTTGAAGATTTGAAGCGTGTCCCCCATAGCTTGGATGCCGAGCAAAGCGTTTTGGGCGCCTTGATGGTAGATTCCCGCTGTATGGAAGAATTGGTTGGGTTTCTCAAGGCCGAGCATTTTTATGTAAAAAAATACGGTCAGGTCTATGATGTGATTTTAAAGATGCATCTGGCCGATCAGCCCATTGATTTTGTGACTGTCCTCAATGAAGTGGTGGCGGCAGGAATCTATGATGAGGCAGAAGGAAAGCAGTTGCTTTATGATATGGCCTCCTCGGTGCCCAATGCCAAGACCGCAGCGGTTTACGGAAAGATCGTAGAGGAAAAGGCCTCTCTGCGTCAGTTGATCGCCATTTGCGAGGAGATCAGCGATGCTTGCTACGCTCAAAGTGAGGATGCCCAGACCATTCTGGACAATGCCGAGGCCAAGATCTATAAGATCCGCAACCAGCAGGCCAACACCACCATGATGGAGCTGCGGGAAGCGGTGACCATGAGCTTTAATAATATTTCCGCCATTGCTCAGGATAAGGATGCCTTTGCAGGGTTGCAAACCCAGTTTAAGGATCTGGACCGTGTGCTCTCCGGCTTCGGTAAGAGCGATCTGATTCTGCTGGCGGCACGCCCCGGCTTGGGTAAAACCTCGCTGGCGCTGAATATTGCTCAGAATATCGGCTTGCAGGGCAAGACCATTGCCATCTTCTCCTTGGAGATGAGCAATGAGCAGCTTGCTAACCGATTGCTTGCCAGCCATAGCGGAGTGGATAATAAAAAATTCCGTACCGGTGAGGTGACGGAGAATGAATGGATTCGCTTGGGACAGTCGGCATCCCGCCTGTCCAATACCAATATCTACTTAGATGATTCTCCCGGCATTACCGTGGGTCAGATGAAAGCCAAGCTTCGCCGCCTGCCGGCCTTAGATTTGGTGATCGTGGACTATTTGCAGTTGATGAACGCTGATATTAAGACCAACAGCCGTCAGGAAGCGGTATCGGAGATCTCCCGTTCCATGAAGCTGCTGGCCAAGGAGTTTAATGTGCCGGTGCTGTGTCTTTCCCAGTTGTCCCGTGCGTCGGAGAAGCGGGAGGATAACCATCGCCCCATGCCCTCCGACCTGCGTGAATCGGGTTCGATTGAGCAGGATGCAGATGCAATTCTCTTTTTGTACAACGATGCCATTTATAATAAAGAGACGGCCAATCCCAATAAGATCGAGCTAATTATTGCCAAGAACCGTCACGGTCCTACCGATACCATCTATTTGGCATGGAATAATTCCTTGACCAAGTTTGGCAATTATAAGGTGAAAAAGGATCCCAACGGCGGAATTCCCTTGCCTGATGAGGCGCCTCCCGTATGATGGAGCAGCGTTTTGCGGCGGCTATGGCCGCTTTGGAGCTTCCCAAGGGCTGTCGGGTAACGGTGGCCCTTTCCGGCGGAATGGATTCGGTGACCCTCCTTTATCTTTTAAAGGAACTGCCCCATCGCTCCTTTTTGCTGGAGGCCGCCCATATCAATCACGGACTGCGCCCTTCGGCAGGGGAGGATCAGGCCTTTTGCCGCCGCCTTTGCCAAGAGTGGGGGATCCCTCTCCATGAATTTGAGGGGGATGCCACCCTTTATGAAGGGATGAGCCCCGAAGAGGGGGCTCGTGCTCTCCGCTATGGCTTTTTGGAGCCTTTGGCGGATGGGGTGGAGAATTTTGTGGCCACCGCTCACCATCGGGAAGATCAGTTGGAAACCTTTTTTATCAATTTGTACCGTGGCAGCGGAAGCGGCGGTCTATCGGGAATGCGAGCCAAAAGGGACGGCTACCTTCGTCCTCTTTTGGAGATTGAAAAAGAAGCCATTGAGGCTTATGCTGCTCAGAAGGAACTGCTTTTTGTGGTAGATGAGACCAATGCCGATACCGCTTATCTGAGAAATTTCATTCGCCATTCGGTACTGCCCTTGCTCAACAGCCGAGAAGAGGGGCGCTTTTCTCAAGGTTTGGCGGTTGCCATGGAGCACCTTGCCAAGGAAGAAGAAGCCCTTGCCCAATGGGCGGAGCAGGTGGAAACCGAAGAAGCGTCAGCCTTGAGGGCGTTGCCCGAAGCGGTGTTGAAGCGGGTGCTGGATCGGCGGCTGGGCGCATCCTTAAATCGGGTGCATTTTAAAGAGATTTATGAGCTTTTGCAAAAGAATCCCCCTGCGGGTCAGGTGGAACTTTCCAAGGGGACCTATTTCCGACTGGAATATGGAAAAGGGCTCTTTGTGCAGGAGCCGGAGCAGACGGTGATTCCCGCTGTCATCGGCGGGACGGTGTCTTATAAGGATCAGCAATTTATTATTCGTTTGGAAGAAATTAACAGACCGTTTACACATTCTCATGTGGATTGTGATAAAATAGGGGGCAATCCGGTCTTTCGCCATAAACGATCGGGGGATCGTTTTATTCCTCAAAAGGGGGGCGGATCGTCCCATTTTCAAAAGCGGTTAAAAAATGACCGTGTTCCTCGTTCCCGTCGGGATGCTCTTTGGGTCCTTGCCGATGAGCAAGACCGCATCATCTGGGCACAAGGGTACGGTGCGGCAAAAGAATTCTGCTGTGATGAACATACCCGCCGCTGCGGGATGGTTATAATAGGGGAGGAAGAATAAAAATGACCGTTCAAGATAAGGATATTAAAGAGATTTTGTGTTCCGAAGAGCAGCTCAAGAGCAAGATTGCCGAGCTGGGCGCCGCCATTACCAAGGATTATGCAGGCAAGGATCTGCTGATGGTTTCCATTTTGAAGGGAAGCGTTATGGTGATGGCCGATTTGATGCGTGCGGTAGACCTGCCGCTGGAGATTGATTTTATGAACGTTTCCAGCTATGGTGCCAGCACCGCCACCAAGGGCAGTGTGAAGATCTTAAAGGATCTGGATGTGGATATTAAGGGAAAAGACCTGCTGATCGTAGAGGATATTTTGGACAGTGGCGTGACCCTTCATAATCTGATGAACCTGCTCAAGCAAAGAGAACCCAATTCCATTGAGATCTGTACCCTCTTTTCCAAGCCCGCCCGCCGTCAGGTGGATGTGGAGGCCAAATACATCGGCTATGTAATTCCCGATGCCTTTATTGTGGGCTACGGTCTGGATTATGCGGAAAAATACCGCAATCTTCCCTATGTGGGCATTTTGAAAGAAGAAATCTATAGCGAATAACCCCGCTTGAACAAATAAGGAGAAAAAGTTTCAGTATGAAAAAACGTTCCCGTTTACACGGCTTTATCTACGCCGCCATCATGTTTGCCCTTCTCTTCGGCACCTTCTCCCTTTTTAATAAAGGGCCGGAAGTGAAGGCGGTATCCTACGGCGAGATGGTGCAAAACTTTACCGATCAGCAGGTGGTGAAATTCCAGCTGAAAGGCACCGAACTGACCATGGAATTGAAGGATGGCACCAAAACCAAGCATACCCTTTTGAGTCTGGGGATGTTTGAGGCAGAGGTCATGCCCATGGTGCTGGAGCAGCAAGCAAACGGCATCATTACCGATTATGATTTTAAAGAAGGCTTCACCCTTCCTTGGTGGACCACCTATCTGTTCTATGGGCTGATGCTGGTGGGCGTTTTTGTGTTCTTTATGATCATGAGCCGCCAGATGAATGGCGGAAAAGGCCCCGGCTTTACCCGAGTTCGCATTAAGACCGGCGCTGATCAGAAGGAGAAAAAGACCTTTGCCGATGTAGCCGGTGCTGATGAAGAAAAAGAAGAATTGGTGGAGATTGTGGATTTCTTAAAATCTCCCCGCAAATATTTGGAGTTGGGTGCTCGCATCCCCAAGGGTGTCCTGCTGGTGGGCCCTCCGGGTACCGGTAAAACCCTTTTGGCCAAGGCCGTTGCCGGTGAGGCAGGAGTTCCCTTCTTCTCCATTTCCGGTTCCGATTTTGTGGAGCTTTATGTGGGCGTGGGTGCTTCTCGTGTCCGTGAGCTCTTTGATGAAGCCAAAAAGAATAACCCCTGTATCATCTTTATTGATGAGATCGATGCTGTGGGCAGACGCCGTGGCGCCGGCCTCGGTGGCGGCCATGATGAGCGGGAGCAAACCCTCAATCAGCTGCTGGTGGAAATGGATGGCTTTGGTGCCAATGCGGGCATCATCGTGATCGCCGCCACCAACCGTGCGGATATTCTGGATCCCGCCCTGCTGCGCCCCGGTCGGTTTGACCGTGAGGTTTATGTGGGCGTGCCCGATCAAAAGGGTCGTGAAGAGATCCTGAAGGTTCATGCCAAGGGCAAGAAATTTGCCGAAGATATCAGCTTTGAAACCATCGCCAAGGGCACCATCGGCTTTACCGGTGCTGATCTGGAAAACCTGCTCAATGAAGCCGCATTGCTCACCGCTCGCCGTGGCAAGGATGCCATCGGTCAGGCGGAGATCGAGGAAGCGGTAATGAAGGTGGTGGCAGGTCCTGAGAAGAAGAGCCGCAAGGTGGTGGAAAAAGAGCGTAAGCTCACTGCCTACCATGAGGCCGGCCATGCTGTGGTGGCTCGGTTCTTGGAGACCGCCGATCCTGTGCAGGATATTTCCATTGTTCCCCGTGGCAGAGCCGGCGGTTATACCCTCTATCTGCCCAAAGAGGATCTTTCTTATTCCACCAAAAAGGTGATGTTTGAAAAGATCGTCAGTTTGTTGGGCGGTCGGGTCAGCGAGTATCTCTATCTGGATGATATCTCTACCGGTGCTTCCAATGATATTGAGCGTGCCAGCGCCATCGCCCGCCAGATGGTTACCAAGTATGGTATGAGTGATAAGCTGGGCCCCATTCTCTACGGCAGTGATAGCAATGAGGTCTTTTTGGGTCGGGATTTTGCTACCCAGCGTGACTATTCCGAGTCGGTGGCCGCTATGATTGACGATGAGATTAAGGCCATCATCGATGCTGCCTATGAGAAGGCCAAAGAAATCCTATCCGAACATGAAGCGGAGGTTCGTGCCACGGCCGAGGCCTTGCTGGAGAAGGAGCATCTTTCCGGCGCCGAATTTGAAAAGATTTTCAATCCCGAGGTGGAGGAAGAAACTCCCGCAGTGGAGGAAGAAGCTCCCGCAGTGGAGGAAGAAACCCCCGCAGTGGAGGAAGAAACTCCCGCAGTGGAGGAAGTTTCTGCTGAAGAAACCGAAGAATAATAAAAAGGAGATGCATTGCGAGACTTCTCATAGGGAAGTCTCGCAGTTTTATTCGCCTTGCGGCGAGTTCTATTGCTTTGCAGTGATATTCGGCTTACGCCGAGTGGTATTTGCTTCGCAAGTTTTGCAGGCGAATAAAATACCACTGAAACCGCGAGGTTTCAATATCACTATTGCCTCAAGGCAATAATATCACTCCGACAAAGTCGGAAAACAACTTGAAAGATTATCTTTTATATGTATAATATATTTAGAGGTGATAACTTTGGCTGATAGTGTTTTAAGGGATAAAGCAAAGGAGTTTGCAAAAACTGTTGTTTTTCTTTGTCGTGATATGAGAGCAAATCATAAGGAGTCTGTTTTAATAAATCAATTGCCTCGTTCCGCTACTTCAATCGGTGCAAATTTGCACGAAGCACAATACGCACAAGGAACTAAAGATTTTATTTCTAAACTTGAGATTGCACAAAAAGAGTGTTATGAGACTGAATATTGGCTTGAAATTCTATTTGAAACCAATTGTATGAATGAAGAAGATTATAAAGCGTTACAAAACGATTGTGGTGCAATTCGCAGAATGTTAATATCTTCACTTAAAACCATTAAATCAAAATAAGGGTTTGGGCTTAGCCCTTGCCAGCTTTTGTACATACAAATGCGATGCTGGTTCTATCTCAATAATCAAATATTACAAAAACAAATAAAACTGCTCACACCTATTATGTGTGAGCAGTTTTTTATCCTTATGTAAAGTGCAAGAAAAAAATAAGAGTAACAGATTTTTAGTCTGTTACTCTTAAACATTCTTATGAGAAGTAGCCCTTGCATCTCCTTTTTTATTTTATAAATAGGAAGAAAGGTGTTGTTCTAAGTATTGTTTATACTCCTCTCGTAAGGAGAGCGGCTCGACCAACTGCACCTCAGCCCCCAAAGAGAAGATCCAGCCATAGAAGGGGAGACTGGGCACAATTTCGACCCGAATCTCAAAATAGCCTTTTTTGGCAGGGGTGGGGTGGAGATCCTTGCCGAAGCGATCCACCATGATATCCAAAAACCGTTCCGGAAAAGAGAGGGTGACCCATTGGCTTTTTCCACCAAACATTCCAAAAATCCGAGAGGTATAATTCTCCAGGTGAATGGTGGCAAAAAGCTCTTCCCCTTGGCGCTTTTCTTCGGTCAGGCGGATCATGCCCATGCGATCCACCCGATAATGGCGAATGGCCTCAGCAGCATGGTCGTAGGCGATGAGGTAGTAAAGCTCATCCTGCCAAAGAAGCTGCCAGGGGGAGACGGTATAAACCTTTCCCCCATGCCGAGGGCTCTTTTTTAAGGCGCCGCCTTGGCATTTCCAATCATAGTAGCAAAATTCAATGGCTTTGTTGCCGTTGATGGCTCGGCTGAGATCATCTAATATGTAATAGATGGTGTCGTTCATGTTTTTAATCCGACTGGCCACATGGAGTTGCCGCCGCAGCTCTGCCGCATGGTGGCGGCTGGTGAGGGAGGAGAGCTTTTTGAGCAGCTCTTCCGATTTTTTTGCGGTGATAAAGCGGGAAGATGCCACCGCATCGGCCAAAAGCCGCACGTCGGTCTCCTGAAAGGTGCGCTCTCCTGCAAAATAAAGATGGCGGCCGCCTTCTTGGGTATGGATAATATCCATGCCGCAATATTGATTAAGGGTCTCGATGTTTTCATAGATGCTTTTGCGCTCCGCCGGAATCCCCGAAGCCGCCAAATGGGCGATGATCTCCTCCATGGTCAGCCCATGGTCCTCATCGGTCTCTTGCAAAAAGAGCTCCATCAATCGCACTAATTTATATTGTTGGTTGGCAGATCTTGCCATTATATCACTTCCCTTTAGAATAGTATAGCAAATATTTTTATTCTCTGCAACGGTTCTTGACACACTCTTTTGGATTGTTTATAATGAAGATTAAGGTGACAAGAATAATCCGAACCTGCCTCAAAGCGGCATATTTCGGAGCTTTTCACTTATTTTTATTTGATCGGCGGCAGCCGATCTGCATAAAAGATCGAGCAAAAATCTCTCGAAATCTCCTCGCTTTGAGGTCGAAGATTTTAAAAAGAGCGGATTTTTGTTCAACCAAGGCATAAAACGCAGCCAATGCTGCCGCATTGGCGAGTATTTTAACAAAGGGTGAGC
>JAZQFD010000030.1:0-17926 GCA_045539335.1 Eubacteriales bacterium | reverse complement strand
AAAAGAAATAGGAATGTCGCCTCTTCAATTCCGCAAAAGTTCGTTGCTGTAAATGAAAACCGGGGATATAAAAACGTATATGCACCTCAAAAAGTTAGACACTTTTGGAGGTGCATATTTTTGTAACTAAAAACTACTGGCTGGTAGTTATGATTATTCTGCGCTGGCCAGCATATTTTCAATAAAAATGCCGTAGCCGGAGGTGGGGTCGTCGATGAGCACATGGGTGACGGCGCCGATGATCTTGCCGTTTTGAAGGATGGGGCTGCCGCTCATTCCCTGCACAATTCCGCCGGAGCAATCTAAGAGAGCAGGGTCGGTGATGGTCAGGCAAAGATTGCGGTATTGCTCTAAATTATTATTGATTTTGGTGATCTTCACCGAATAGGTTTTGGCGGCAGAGCCGGAAAGAGTGCAAAGGATCTGCGCCTCTCCCACCCGGATCTCATCTTTGAGCGCAATGGGATAGGAGACTCCATCAAAGCTTTGGGCGGCGGTGGCGAAGATGCCGGCATTGCAGTTGGTTTTCACCGTGCCCAACACCCGATCCTCCAGATAGCCCAAAAGTTCACCCGGAGCACCGACCTCTCCCTCTTTAACGCCGGTGATCTGAGCAGTAACCAAAGTGCCTCGTTCCACCGGCATAGTCAGCCCCGTATCCACATCGGAGATGGAGTGTCCCAACCCTGCAATAATACCGGATTCGGGGTCATAATAGGTGAGGGTGCCCAGCCCTGCGGTGCTGTCTCGCACCCAAAGCCCGATGGAATAGCCATCCTCGGTTTCGGTGGGGGTGACCCAAAGGGTCTGGGTGCGCTGATTTCGCAGAAGCTGTACCTTTTGCTTTTGTCCTTGGCTTTTTTGCACCTGCGCCCGCAGTTCTTCATTGGAGCGGATTTGGGTATTATTATAAGAGAGAATAATATCTCCCACCTGAACGCCTGCCTCTGCGCCGGCACTGCCTTCTTCGGTGTCCACCACAATCACCCCTTTGGTATAGAGCTTGACCCCAAAGGGGGTGCCCAGTACGGTAAGCTGTTTTTGCGAAATTTGACGGATGGTGGCATCCTTAAAGGGCAACAGACCAAAAAGCTTGATCTTGGCGGTATAGCTATTTCCGTTGGCTTGGTGAAGGGCTTCGGAATCGGCTTCTAAGGTGTAATAAATGTCGGTTTTTGGCTCTTCTCCTGCCATGCAGTGATAAACGGTGGGAATTTGGGAAGCATAAATGCTGAAGCCGCCTGCAAAAAAGGCAACAACCGCAAGATATGCCACGAAACGTAAAAACTTTTTCATAAAATAAAACAACCTTTCCCCTATAGTTTTCATCGGGAAAGGTTGTCTATTCGTGTAAAAAATTAGTAAGCCATCTCCAAAAGCGGATTGGTCAGGGAGCAACGCTCCAAGTCAAAAACGCTTAAAATGCGATCTAAATCCCCTTCGGCAGGAATGGGGTCTGCTAAAAGAACCGGTTCAAGCGTTAAAGTTACTTTTTCCGTTTCACCAAAAAGATAAGTGCGGGTATTCCCGCTTTTTTTCATGAGAATGGATTCCTCCGCCAAGGCTTCTTTGCGTGCGGAAAGCTCAGAGAGAGTTTTGGATGCACTTCCGGAAACGGTGACTTGAAGCAGATATTCCTCATGGTTTTCCTTTAACAGGTAACTATAAGAATAACCGCCGTCTTGCGCATAAAGATCCACCACTCGGAAGCGAGCGCCGTCGGGCAATTTGGAGGGCACGATCAGCAGCTCTCGGGCAAGGTAATAATTTTTGCCGTAGCCGAGGGCGGTTTTATCGGTCAGCGCTTGAATGAAAGCGGAGAAGCTTTCATAGGAGCGAACGTCATTGTTATCCAAAAACACCGGAGCTTTGGGATCGGAAGGGGAGGGTTCCGCCTCATCCTCCACCCAATCATCGTGGATAGAGGAGTCGGTGGTGTTTTGCTCTTTCTCTTTGTCGGCAGAATCCTCGGCGGCATCTTGATCGGAGGAACTGCTCTCTTTATCACTGTCCGGCAGGGGAGAGAATTGGTCTTGAACCTCATTCATATCGCCATCGGATTCCCCTTTGGAATCTTCGGAAAACCATTCTTCATCGGCCATTTCGTCTTGAAAAAACGTTCCCTCTTTGCCGAAGATTCCCACCATCACAATGCAGAAAAAGAGGGCGGCAACGGAGCTTGCCAGCGAGAGGGTATAGGCCAGCTTCCACCGCTTGACCGGTTGCTCCGGCTCTATATGATGATCTCTTGCTTCCTGCAGTAATTCTAAAGTTTCCTGTTGCAATGCGGGGGAGGGGGCGGCGTTTTTAAATGCTTTTTGATATTGATCTTTAAAATTCATTAAAATTCCACTCCTTCCATAAATTTTTTCATTTTTCCGCAGGCACGGCGAAGGGAAGAGCGCACCGAAGAATGATTCAACTCTAAGATGGAGGCGATCTCCTTGGTGGTATAGCCTTCATAATAGTGAAGATGCACCAGCACCCGCTGCTGCTCCGGCAGGCTATCCAGTGCCATGGCCAACACTTCATTTTCCTCGGTGGGCATGGGCTCTGATTCTCGCCCGTCTAAGGGCAGATCCCCTCGGGAGGCCTTTTTCAAAAGATCTTTGCAGCAATTAACGGTTACCCGCAAAAGCCATGCCTTTTGATGCTCCCGACTTTGGAAAATGGTCTTTTGCCGAAGCAATTTTAAGAACACCTCTTGGTAAACATCCTCGGCGTCATGAGGGTTCCGAAGCTGCGCCAAGGCCAGCCGATAGACCATGGGCCCATAGGCGGCAAGAATGGTACGCATTTGTTCGTCGGTATATAGCGGCACTTGGAACTCCCTCCTGACAATAATACGATTGAAAAATCAAAAATGTTGCAAAAAGCGGGCGAAACGCCCGCTTTTTTTGTTTTTTTAATAAGCCTTGCCCCAGTAAACCAGCTTGGTGGCGGGTTTTCCGCAGCAAACGCAGGTATTGGCCACCTGCTCCTGATCCTCAAAAGGCATACAGCGAGAGGTAACCTCTGCTTCTTCCTTCAACTGAATCTCGCAGGCCTCATCGCCGCACCACATGGCACGGATAAAGCCGGGCTTGGTGGCGGCAATGTCCTTCATCTCCTCCAAGGTGGTGGCGGTGTAGGTCATGGTGTTGCGGCGCTCCAGCGCACGGTTGTAGAGATTCTCGTGGATCTCCTTCAGCAAAGCGGGGATCACCGTCTCCAGCTCGGAGAGGCTTACCACCGTCTTTTCACCGGTATCCCGACGGCTCAAGACGCACACGCCGTTTTCAATATCACGGGGACCCAGCTCCAAGCGGATGGGCACACCCTTCATCTCATATTCAGCAAATTTCCAGCCGGGGCTATTGTCGGATGCGTCCATCTTCACACGGCAGCAACCCTTCAATTGCTCCATCACCTCGGCGGCCTTATCCAATACGCCGGGTTTATGCTGCGCCACCGGCACGATCATCACCTGAGTGGGGGCGATCATGGGGGGGATCACCAAGCCATTGTCGTCCCCATGGGTCATGATCACCGCACCGATCAGGCGGGTGGTACAGCCCCAAGAGGTTTGATGGGGATAGGAAAGCTTATTTTCCTTATCGGCAAAGGTCACATCAAAGGCACGGGAGAAGCCATCGCCAAAATAATGGGAAGTGCCGCTTTGCAGAGCCTTACCATCGTGCATCAAAGCTTCGATGGTATAGGTGGCTTCGGCGCCGGCAAACTTCTCTTTATCGGTCTTGCGTCCCTGCACCACAGGGATGGCCAGATAGTCCTTGCAGAACTTGGCATAAACATTCAGCATTTGAATGGTCTCCTGCTCTGCCTCTTCCTTGGTGGCGTGCAGAGTGTGACCCTCCTGCCATAAGAACTCACGGGTTCTCAAAAACGGACGGGTGGTCTTTTCCCAGCGAACCACCGATACCCATTGGTTATAAAGTAAGGGCAGGTCTCTCCAGGAATGAACCACATCCTTGAAATGATCGCAAAAGAGAGTCTCGGAGGTGGGGCGAATGCAGAAACGCTCCTCCAGCTTCTCACTGCCGCCGAAGGTGACCCATGCCACCTCGGGAGCAAAGCCCTCCACATGGTCTTTTTCTTTATTCAAAAGGCTCTCGGGAATCAGCATGGGCATGCAGATATTCTCATGACCTAAGTCCTTGAACATCTTGTCCAGCGCACTCTGCATCAGCTCCCACATGGCAAAGCCATAGGGGCGGATGATCATAAAGCCCTTCACATTGGAATAAGCCGCCAAATCGGCCTTTTTCACAATGTCGGTATACCATTGGGCGAAATCCTCGTCCATGGATGTAATTGCAGTTACTTTTTTCTTATTATCCAACGCTTTTTCCTCCAAGCGATTTTAATCTAAAATATTATATATGATTTTTTCTCCGCCGTCAAGCATGGAAAAATAGATTGCAAAATAGAGGAAAGTATAATATAATATTTATATCTATATACTTTTTTGGAAGAAAGGCAAAAATTATGCGTGTAGTTGTGAAGGTGGGAACCTCAACCCTGACCCACCAGACAGGACATTTGAACATTCGTCACATGGAGAATTTTTGCAAGGTGCTCTCCGATCTGAAAAATGCAGGGCATCAGGTGATTTTGGTCTCCTCCGGCGCCATTGGAATGGGGGTAGGCAAGCTTTCTTTGAACGGGCGCCCCTCCGATATGCCTACCAAGCAGGCGGCGGCCGCCGTGGGGCAGTGCGAGCTGATGTATACCTATGATCGGTTGTTTGCCGAGTATAATCATACAGTGGCGCAGATTTTGCTCACCGGCGAGGATATGAATCACCCCGAGCGGTATGAGAATTTCCGCAATACCCTCCATCGCCTGCTGGAACTGGAGGCTCTGCCCATCATCAATGAAAACGATACCGTTTCCACTGCTGAAATTGCGGTGGGGGATAATGATACCTTGGGTGCCATTGTGGCCAAAGGGGCCGATGCGGAGCTTTTGATTTTGCTGACGGATATTGACGGACTTTATACCGCCGATCCCCGCAAGGATCCTCAAGCCAAGCGCATTCCGGTGGTGGAGGAAATCACCGAGGAAATTTTGGCGCTTGCCGGCGGAAAAGGCTCTGCTTTGGGCACCGGCGGTATGGCCACCAAGCTGCACGCTGCAAAGATCTGCGCAGAGGCGGGGATTTCCACCGTGATCGCAAACGGCGCCGATCCGGCCATCCTCTATGATATCTTGGAGGGCAAGCCGGTGGGAACATTATTCAGAGGGAAAAAAGCATGACCACCCAAGAAATTTTAATAAAAGCCGTTGCCGCCCGCAAAGAACTGGCGGTGTTGACGGCGGAAGAGAAGAATAAAGCCCTTTTGGCCATGGCCGACTGCCTGGTGAATGCCACCGAGGAGATTTTGAGCGCCAACCAAAAGGATTTGGAAAAATACGGCGCCACCATGACGGTGGTGATGCAGGACCGCCTGCGGCTGACTGCCCAGCGAATTCTCGCCATGGCAGAAGGCATCCGAGAGGTGGTGCAGCTGCCGGATCCGGTGGGTGCCGTGTTGGAGCGGGTAGAGCGCCCCAATGGTATGGTGATTGAAAAAACGGCGGTACCCATGGGAGTGGTGGCCATTATCTATGAAAGCCGCCCCAATGTGACCTCCGATGCGGCGGCGCTGGCCTTTAAAAGCGGCAATGTTTGCATCCTGCGAAGCGGAAAAGAGGCTTGGCAATCGGCCAACGCCATTACCAAAGCCCTGCGCCAAGGGCTTGCACAGGCAGGGCTCTGCGAGGATGGGGTGCAACTGGTGGAGGATACCACCCGAGAGAGTGCCAAGGAACTGATGGAGGCGGTAGGCTTTGTGGATCTTTTGATCCCCAGAGGCGGCCCCGGTCTGATCAATGCTTGCCTGGCAGGGGCAAAAGTGCCGGTGATCCAAACCGGCACCGGTATCTGCCACATTTATGTCGATGAAACTGCTGATACAGAGCAAGCGCTGAATATTATCGAGAATGCCAAAACCAGTCGCCCTTCCGTTTGCAATGCGGCAGAGGTATGCTTGGTTCATCAAAAGATTGCGGCAAGCTTTTTGCCTCGCCTGAAGGAGCGGCTGTCTCAAGTGGAGCTGCGGTGCGATGAAGCCGCCATGGCCATCATCGACGGCACGCCTGCCGGAGAGCGGGATTTTGATACCGAGTTTTTGGATTATATTTTGGCGGTGAAGGTGGTAGAGAATGTGGAGCAAGCCATTGCTCATATCGCCGCTCATTCCACCGGCCATAGCGAAGCCATCTTGACCCAATCCCAAGAAAATGCCGATCTTTTTACGGCCATGGTAGACAGTGCGGCGGTATATGTCAACTGCTCCACCCGCTTTACCGATGGTGGGGAGTTCGGCTTGGGTTGTGAGATGGGAATTTCCACCCAGAAGCTTCATGCACGGGGCCCCATGGGTCTGCGGGAGCTGACGGCGTATAAGTATATCATCCGTGGAAACGGACAAACGAGGTAAACTATGAGTAAATTCGGATTTATCGGATGCGGCAATATGGGCGGTGCGCTGGCAACGGCAGCCGCAAAGGCCGTGGGCGGGCAGAAAATTCTGCTGGCCGATGCCGATGGGCAAAAGGCTAAGGCCTTGGCGGAAAAAATCGGCGGCACGGTGGCCACCAATCAAGAGATCGCCGCAACCTGTTCATTGATTGTGCTGGGGGTCAAGCCTCAGATGCTGGAGCAGGTGGTGGGGGAATTTGCAGAGGCGATTCCCCAAGAGAGTGTGGTCATCAGCATGGCGGCGGGGGTATCTCTTAGTCGCTTAAAGGAGTTGCTGGGCGCAACCCGCCCCCTTATTCGGATCATGCCCAACACTCCCGTTCAGGTGGGAGAAGGGCGGATTCTTTATACAACGGATGGTGTAAATTTACACCAAGAAAACACCTTTTTAGAGCTCTTTTCCCAAGCGGGAGCCCTTTATTCCTTAGAGGAAAAACTCATCGATGCCGGCACGGCGGTGTCCGGCTGCGGTCCTGCCTTTGCCTATCTCTTTATTGAGGCTTTGGCCGATGGCGGAGTCACCTGCGGCTTGCCCCGGGAAGTGGCGCTGGAATTGGCGGCCGGTACGGTTTTA
Organism: Eubacteriales bacterium; assembly: GCA_045539335.1. Classification (GTDB taxonomy): domain Bacteria; phylum Bacillota; class Clostridia; order Oscillospirales; family QAKW01; genus QAKW01. The sequence continues at coordinate 10,826 of JAZQFD010000030.1, read as the reverse complement.
GGCAGTGCCAAAATGGTGCTGGAGACCGGCACCCATCCTGCGGCTTTGAAGGATGCGGTATGTAGCCCCGGCGGCAGTACCATTGAAGGGGTACACGCCTTGGAGCAAAACCGTTTTCGTGGTGCGGCCATGGAAGCGGTGATCCAATCTTATGAAAAAACTAAAATTTTAGGAGGTAATAAAAAATGAGTATCGAAAATAATATGGAGTTTATCTATTCTCAAGACCCTGAGGTGGGAGCGGCTGTCCGTGCGGAGTATCAGCGCCAGCAAGAGGGAATTGAACTGATTGCCTCCGAAAACTTTGCCTCTCCCGCTGTTATGGCGGCCATGGGTACGGTATTGACCAATAAATATGCCGAAGGCTATCCCACCAAGCGTTATTATGGCGGTTGTCAATGCGTGGATGTGGTGGAGGAGTTGGCAAGAAAGCGGGCGTGTGAATTATTCGGCGCCGAGCATGCTAATGTACAGCCCCATAGCGGTGCTCAGGCCAATACCGCCGTTTACTTTGCCTTCTTGAAGCCCGGCGACACGGTGCTGGGCATGAGCCTTGCCCATGGCGGTCACTTGACCCATGGCAGTCCCGTGAACCTTTCCGGCGCTTACTATAATTTCGTGCCCTATGGGGTCAGCGCCGAGACCGGCAAGATCGATTATGATGAATTTGAAAAACTGGCCAAGGAGCATCAGCCCAAGCTGATCGTGGCAGGGGCTTCCGCTTATCCTCGGGTAATTGATTTTGAGCGGATCTCCAAGATCGCCAAAGAGGTGGGCGCCCTCTTTATGGTGGATATGGCCCATATTGCCGGCTTGGTTGCCGCAGGGCTTCATCCCTCTCCGGTGCCCTATGCCGATATTGTGACCACCACCACCCATAAGACCCTGCGTGGTCCTCGTGGCGGTCTGATCCTCTGCAAAGAGGAGTATGCCAAGGCCATTGATAAGGCAATTTTCCCCGGCACTCAGGGCGGTCCTCTGGAGCATATCATTGCTGCCAAGGCCATCTGCTTCGGCGAGGCGCTGAAGCCGGAATTTAAAGAATATCAAAAGCAGGTGGTTGCCAATGCCAAGGCTTTGGAGAAAAAGCTGGCGGCAGAGGGTGTGAATATGGTGTCCGGCGGTACGGATAATCATCTGCTGTTGCTGGATCTTCGTGGCACCGGCATCACCGGCAAGGAGCTGGAGCGTCGGCTGGATGAGGTGCATATCACCGTGAATAAAAATGCCATCCCCGATGATCCCGAGAAGCCCTTTGTAACCAGCGGTATTCGTGTGGGGACTCCCGCCGCCACCACCCGTGGCTTCAAGGAAGCTGAAATGGAACGGATCGGTGGATGGATCAAGGATTGTATCACCGATTTTGAGGGTCAAAAGGACCGTATTTTAGGCGAAGTGTTGGATCTTTGCAAGAAAATTCCTCTTTATAAAGGAGAATGATCATGGATAAAAAATTGCTGAAATTACTCAATAAAAACAGTCGTACTCCCTTGGAAGAGCTGGCTACCATGACCGGTCTGACGGTGGAGCAGGTAGGTGCTGAGATCGATCAGATGGAAAAAGAAGGAGTCATTCGTGGTTATAAGGCGGTTGTGGACTGGGAACGGTTAGACGATTCCTTTGTTTCGGCGCTGATCGAGTTGAAGGTGACTCCCAAGGCAGGGCTGGGCTTTGAAGAAATCGCCAAAAAGGTGATGAAATATCCCAATGTGGAAAGTGTGTATCTGATGAGCGGCGGCTATGACCTTTGCGTCATCGTAAAGGGCAAATCCTTCCAAGGGGTTGCCATGTTTGTTGCCAAGGAGCTTTCTACTTTAGAGAGCGTGACCTCCACCGCCACCCACTTTGTGCTCCGGCGCTACAAAGAGTTGGATGTGGAACTTTGCGACGGAACCGCCGATGATCGGGGGCATTTTTCGTTTTGATCGACTATAGTAAGATTCTGAATCCCGAAGTGGTTTCCATTAAACCCTCGGGCATTCGGAAATTTTTCGACCTTGCGGAAACCATGAAGGAGGTCATCTCCTTAGGTGTGGGTGAGCCGGATTTCCCCACCCCATGGCAGATCCGCAGTGCCGGTATTCGCTCGCTGGAGGACAGTAAGACTCGTTATACCGCAAACCGAGGCTTGCAGACCCTGCGGGAGACCATTGCCGGCTACTTAAACCGTAAATATCAGTTGACCTATGATTCCACCACCGAGGTGTTGGTGACCGTAGGAGGCAGTGAAGCCATCGACGGTTGCATCCGTGCCACCGTTTGCCCGGGGGATGAGGTGATCATTCCTCAGCCCAGCTATGTTTGCTATGAGCCCATCACGCAGCTGGTGGGCGGGGTGCCGGTGATCATCGAAACCAAAGCAGAGGATGATTTTAAGCTGACTCCCGAAGCCTTAAAGGCGGCCATCACTCCTAAAACCAAGGTGCTGATTCTGCCCTATCCCTGCAACCCCACCGGCGGTATTATGGAAAAAGAAGATCTGGAAAAGATCGCTCAGGTGTTGCGGGAGACCAATATCGTGGTGATCTCCGATGAAATCTATGCCGAGCTGACCTACGGGGGCAAAAAGCATGTATCTATTGCCTCCATTGAGGGAATGTGGGAGCGCACCCTTTTGGTCAATGGCTTTTCCAAAGCCTTTTCCATGACCGGCTGGCGGTTGGGCTATGCCTGCGGTCCCAAGGAAATTCTGGATCAGGTCACGAAGATTCATCAATATGCCATTATGTGTGCCCCCACCACCTCTCAATATGCGGCCATTGAGGCCATGACCAATTGTGATGATGTGGTGGCGGATATGGTGGAGGAATATGATATTCGCCGTCGGATGATCGTGGAGGGCTTTAATCGCTTGGGGCTGACCTGTCGGGACCCCAAGGGGGCATTTTATGCCTTCCCTTGCATTAAGAGCACCGGCATGACCAGCGAGGAATTCTGCGCCAAGCTGCTGGAGAGCAAGCATGTGGCTGTTGTGCCCGGTACTGCCTTTGGATTGGGCGGTGAGGGCTTTGTGCGGGCTTCTTATTGCTACTCGACCCAGCATATTAAAGAAGCACTTCGCCGTATCGGTGAATTTTTGGAAGAGATCAAGCAATGAAGATCGTTGTGTTAGATGCCGATACCGTTTTCGATAAAGAAGTGACCCCCGATTTTCTTCATGAATTCGGGGAGGTCACCGTCTATGGCCTTACTGCGCCCCATGAGCGGGCGGAGCGGTTGGCAGAGGCGGAGATGGTTCTTTGCAATAAAACGGTGCTGGATGAGGCCGTCTTAAAAGAAGCAAAAAATCTCCGATATATCGGTCTGTTTGCTACCGGCTACAATAATATTGATCTTAACTGTGCGTCCTCTTTGGGAATTGCAGTGTGTAACGCACCCGGCTATTCCACCGAGGCGGTGGCCCAGCATACTATTGCCTTGATGCTGGCAACCCTCAATCGGGTGGGGGAGTATAATCAAACGGTGCAGGAAGGGGATTGGATCAAAAGCCGCACCTTTTCCTATTTTCCGTTTCCCCTGTATGAGCTGGCGGGAAAAACCTTAGGGATTGTGGGATATGGAGCCATCGGAAAGCGAGTGGCCTCTATTGCCAAGGCCTTCGGCATGAAGGTGTTGGTGCGCAATCGCAGTAAGGTGCAGGACTCTTCGGTGGAACAGGTGGATTTGGATACTCTGCTGAAAAACGCTGATATTGTGAGCCTCCATTGCCCCTTGAATGAGGATTCCAAAGGGATGATGAACGAGGAGGCTTTTCAAAAGATGAAAAAAGGCGCTCTTTTCATTAATACTGCCCGAGGGGGCTTGGTGGAGGAGACGGCCTTGAAGGATGCCTTGGAAAGAGGGCATCTTTTAGGTGCAGGGCTGGATGTTTTGTGCGTGGAGCCCATGACCCCTGATTGCCCCTTGCTGGATGCTCCTAATTGTTATATCACGCCTCATATCGCTTGGGCAGGTCTTGAGACCCGCCGGCGGCTGATGCAGGTGGTGGGGGATAATATCCGTGCATATCTGGCGGGAACGCCTCAAAATGTGGTGAGCATTCCTAAAAAATAAACCATTCCGGCGGAGGTGAGTGCATTGTCAAAATCCCATAATCCGTTGTTTAAGCGTACCATGAAATTGATGTTGGTGCATTTTTTCGATCATAATGTGGGTCAAAATGCGGCGGCGCTGGCTTATTACCTGCTGTTTTCCCTCTTTCCCCTTTTGATCTTTATCTCCAACTTTTTGGGTCTTTTGGATCTGAATGTTTTTGGCATCACCCAAGCCCTGCAGCAGGTGTTGCCTCAAGATGCAGTGGGGATTATTGAAAACTATCTGGATCATATTACCCATACCTCCAGCTATACCTTGATGGTCTTTTCTTTGGTCTTTTCGGTATGGTTTCCCATGCGGGCGGTGCAGGGGTTGATGACGGATGTGCGCCATGCCTATGGGCAGGGCAATCCCAAGCATTTGCTTCCCTATATCGGGCGCCAGCTGGTGTTTACGGTGGTCTTTTTGATCGGCTTGGTGCTGACCTTGTTGTTTTCTATTTTAGGACGGCAGGTGATCAGCACCATCAATAGCTTTTTGCCGGAGGATTTTTTGAAGCTTTCGGGCTACCTGCTGGGGGCTTGGCAGTATCTGCGCTTCCTGCCGGTAGGGCTGATGATGATGGCGACGGTCGGCACCTTATATGTGGTGTCTTTGGATGAGCGACCGAGAATCAAATCCATTTTGCCGGGGCTTCTTTTGGCGTCGGGGCTTTGGCTGATCGTCAGCATCGGGTTTTCCTTCTTTGTGGAAAACTTTAACCACTATTCCTTGATCTATGGCGCCTTGGGTGCAGTGATCGTTTTATTGATCTGGCTCCATCTGACTGCCATGATCTTAATTCTCGGTGCGGAATTCAATGCCGCTTTGCAAAAGATAAAAAACGAAAATGAGCCTGCATAGGGCAGCCCTTCGTAAGGAATAAGCGCCTTAAAATTCAAGATTTTGGCGCAAATCTGTGTTAAAAATACTCGCCATCCGTCAGGATGCCTCGCATTTTATGCCTTGCTTTGCATCCAAACTTTTGAATTTTAAGGTGCGGAGCAGTTTTGAGATACAGATTTTTCGTTCAGACGAGATAATAAAATCTCCGCAATGCTGACGCATTACGGAGATTTTTTATTTTGTATGAGCGGAAAAGATGCACTCAAAACCGCTTCTTCCTTGCGGAGGGCTGCCCTAATCAGGCTCATTTTTTTCATAAAGATGCAATTCCTTTAATATGTTTTCAGGGCGATGGGCATCCACTGAGGAATATTTTCCTTCCTCACCGATGGTCAGTATTTTGCCCACATGGGTATACCCCAGCACCAAGGGCGGCAGATGGGTCACCACATCATCCAGATTTCGTACCACGGTAAAGGAATTCCAACGCTCCCGCAAAGAAGGGGGCAAGAAGCCCCAAACCACCCGAGGAGCGCCAAAACCATAGCCAACCAGCCGACGTCGCAGATCCGGCCGATGATACCATACGTACTCATGGCAAAAGGTGGCCAGCGCTCCGCCATGGGAATACCCCACAATCACCACCCGCCGAATGCAGGCACTTTGCAGCTCAGCAGCAATGTATCTTTCGGCGGATTTCCAAACCCTTAAAAGGCCTCCATGAGCAAACCAAAGGCTGCCATCCATTTGATGATAGGGCTTGGCGGGAAAATCCAGATTGTTTTTCCAATCGGTAGCGCCTTTAGAGGCTTCAAAATAAAGGTAAAGGGTGGAGCCAAGCTGTTCTGCGGCAAAATCGGCATCGTTTTCCAAATGAATATAAGGTACCGAAAGGCACCGCTCAAATAATGTACTCAGCTTCATGGTTTATTTTATGCAAAAAGGCGCTGTTTCTTGCGAGAAACAGCGCTTATATATTTAAAGGAGAGAATTGCGAAAAAGAGTAGGGGCGATTCCGGCTTGCTTTTTGAAAAAGTTGCTGAAATAGAATTCATTTTCAAAGCCGCAGGCAAAGGCGATCTGCTTGATGGATAAAGAGGGGTTTGCCAGCAGAGCCTTGGCCTTTTGCAGGCGGCAGAAGGCCACATATTCCGAGGGACTTCGACCGGTATAGGCCTGAAAGCGCCGAAAGAAATGAGCATAGGAAAGTCCGCATCGGGCGGCAATGGCAGGCAGGGAGATTTTGCCATGGATGGCTTGGTGGATCCAAGAAACCGCTTGGCTGATGATAAGATCTTCTTTTTTTTGGCGGTGGAGATGGGGGGCGTTTTCCCTCCAATGCTGAAGGATCAGATCTTGGAATAAGTGGGCTTCATAGTCATGAAGCTCTTTTCCACCGTCGGTTTCCAAGGAGTCCAGCGCCCGTAGGGTGGAGCGGATGCGGGCGGTATCGGAAAAGCGAATATGCTCCTTTTGAAAAAGAGGCTCTGAGGCGGTATAGCGAAAGAGATGCAGAGTGACGGGGGAGAGCACCTTGCGAAAATAGAGCTGATCCTTTTGAAAAACCATGCCCTCGCCCTCTTGAACAATAAATTGCTCTCCTTGCCGTTCCACCAGAAAGGAGCCGGAATCCACCAGAGCAAAGATGGGATCGGATCCGAAAAAGTGTTCTTCCATAAATTGCTCCCGATAAACACGCACATGAACAAGCAAGGAAAATTCCATAAATCCCTCCGATGATAAGAAATTATATTTTTATTATAAAAAAATATATTCCATTGGTCAATACTATATGTTATTCTTTTTTTAAGGTTAGATAAAAAATTATAATTTATCTTAAATGAGGTGTAACAAAATGAGTTATAAAATCAAAAAAGGCATTTTGTATAAAGACGGAAAAAAGACCTTTTCTTTGGGTCAATCCTACTATCCTTCTTTTAATCCCACCAAGTTTCCCGTTCCTCCCGAGGGGGATCGGATCGGGGAGATGAAGAAAGATATTCGGATGATGGCGGAGATGGGGTTTAACCATATTCGCTTTGCGGCGCTGGGGGATGTGACTCTGGAAGGGGACACTCTTTGCGTAGACACTCCTTTTATTGATGAAATGGTACGGGAGTCTGAAAAGAACGACGTCAGCGTATCGGTTCGTCAGCAGGGCTTTGCGGTGAATCTGCGCAACCATCCCGACGTAAATCTTATAGACTGGAACGGCAACCCCGGCACCTATCGGTGGGCCGATTTTATCCGTACCCGGCTGTTCCATCCCGGCATTTTGGAGGATAACCGTATTTATGCCAAGGGCCTGGCCGAGCACTACGCCGCCTTTCCCAATATGGTTGCCTATCAAATTTATAACGAGCCCCATTATCCCGTTTACGAGATGTTTGATTACCACGAGGAAACCGTTGCCGAGTATCGCCGTTGGTTGGTGGAAAAAGGCGTTATGACGGAAGAGGAGGCCAAGGATTATCAGCCTCCCAGAGGCCGCAAGGAGCAAAGCCCCCGTATGTGGGCCCTTTGGCGGCTGTTTGCTCGGGATGGTATCACCGGCTTTTTAAATAATGCAGCCGATGCTTCCTATGAGGCCGTTCCCTTGCCTACCTATACCTGCTTCACCGTGGCAGGCGTTACCAAGCGGAGCGCTTATCATGGCTGTGACCTTTTTGCTAATGGTCGTTCCATGCAGATTGTGGGCTATACCACCTATGTTCATGCCGTTGGCGCCAATGATGCCATGCTTGCCCTGCAGACCGATACCGCTCAATGTGCGGCCGAGCTGGGAGGCACAGAGTCTTGGTGCATCGAGCTGGACAGCCGCACCTACATTCCCCCGACCGTTTATACCCGTGGCGTCTACACGGTATTGGGAAGCGGATGCAAGGGTATCGTCTTTTATCAATGGCGGGGAGATTGCCCCGTTCCCGGTGTGCCCTTCCCCAATAGCTGCGGTCTTTTGAATTATGATGGTACCAAAACCGCTAACTTTGAAAACGGGGCCAAGGTCAATCAGTTTATCATCAAGCACAATGACCTGCTGATGAATGCCCATAGAGCCCATGAGGGTGTGGGTATGCTTCATTCCGATTATGCTACCTATATGTGCGATGCCATGGAAAATGGCGATAAGACCAAGGCCGATGAGGTCTATTTCAATCGTCATCGCTCCTTGTATGCCAAAACCTTCCGAGAATTACGGGAGACCGGCATCACCGTCAGCATTGTGGATGAGCAGGGCCTGCGGGAAAACCCCTTTGGCATTAAGGTCTTGCTGCTGCCTTCGATGGAGCTGTTGTCCCCCGAGGAACTGAATACGGTGCAGGAGTTCCGCAAAAAGGGCGGCAAGGTCTATTATTTGGAAGGCACCGAGCAGGGAACCGGTGAATTTGGCTATCGGGAATTGGAAGATCAGAAGCGTGGCTATATTGAGAGCGTTTTCTGGCCCCATCATACCCCCCGTGATATTCTGGATGTGGAGAGCATTTGTCCCAAGGTGGCATCCCAAGATCCTCGGGTAAGCGTTCGCTTGCTGGAAGGAGAGGATTATTCTTTGGTGGTGCTCACCAATACTGCTGTGAAGATGCAGGAAACCGATGTGCGCCTTACGGTGCAGACTCCCTTTACCACCGCTACTTTTTCAGATATTGACGGCGAAAAAGAAGTGGAAATCAATGGCAAGGAACTAACCATTAAAAAGGTAACCGATGGCGGTATCTTAATCTTAAAATAACACCAAAAAAGCGCTGTTTCTTGATGAAACAGCGCTTTTTAATCGGTGTAAATTTACACTATTTGATAGATTCAATGAAATTTTCATAGGCATCATCAAAGGCAGAGTAGGGGGAGGGGTTGCCGCCGTTGGTGCTTTTGCATTGATTATCGGAATATTCTTGACCAATGGCAAAAAGCTCTCCCACTGCCAGATCGATGCCTGCCTCTTGAGCCAGGCGGCAAAATTCCAAAAGGGGCTCCTCTGCCCGCTGGGTATTTAAAAGTGCCCCACGCAAAAGAGGATCGGCTTTGGCTAAATAAGTTAATTTTTCCAGCTTTAAAAAGGTATTCATAAAGACTCCTTGATTTTTTTATCATTATAAACCAAGGGATTGGCTTTTACAAGAGTTCTTGGGGATTTTCGTAGCAAAGATACCAATCGGTAGCGATCTTGCCCTCTTGCTCCTGACTTTTCATGTAATGAGACATTTCCCATCGTAGGGTGGGTGGCGGCGATAAAACTGCCTCCCCCGGCACCCAACCGCAGGGGGTGATTTTGCCGCTTCTTAAAGCGCAAAGAGTGCGGAACACTTCGGTGAAATTGGCACCGATGGTATGAGGATAAGAAAAATGGGCTTGAGGGCGGCCGTCGGGCGAGAGAAGCCAGATGTATTTTTTGGCAGGGTCCAGCTGCAAAGAATCGGTCAGGTCGCCGCTTCCTAAGGGAAAGCGAATGGGGCGCTTTCGATGGCGATCCAGACTTTCCAAAAAAGCCAGATGCACCGCCACCCGATCGTTGCTGATGGGGAGGAGGGCGCAATCCTGCTGCTGAAAATCGCCCTGAAGCTCCGCCAATCCCATCAGCTCGGTGGCGCTGACCGGCAGAAAATCTCCGCTGTAATAAAAAAGAAGGGTCCAATGCCCCATAAAATCCCGAGGATATTGAAGAGGCCCTTCGGTGGTGTCGATATAAAGTTTCATGATCGATCCCTCCTTTATTTAGAATATGTTCATGATTGTTTCTTTGACATTATCTGCAAAATCCTGTATACTGTCTTTATCATAAACGAAAGGACTGTTGGGATGCTCAACCGCATTTTTAAATATAAACGGATCTGGCTGGTACTGCTGGCGCCCTTGGGGCTTTTGCTGACCCTGATGGCAAAAGTGGATAGCGGCTGGGTGGAGAGGATTCACGCTCGCTACATTTACCCGCTTTTTGCCAATTCTTTGGGATGGCTTCTCTCCTTGGTGCCCTTTGGGGTGCTGGAGATTTTGGTGGTGCTGCTGGGCGGAGCATTGCTTTTCTATATTGTTTGGACCATTGTGAAAGCCGTTCGCATCAAAGAGGAAAGGAAGGGGCGGCTTTATCGCTTGGGGCTCAATCTTTTGGGCGGCGCTTCTGCTTTATACTTCGCCTTTGTACTGTTTATGGGGCTCAATTATCATCGGGCATCCATAACCGAATACTTAGATCTTTCGGTGCAAAAAAGCACCAAAGAGGAGCTTTATGACCTGTGTGAACTGCTGGTCTATGATTGCAATTTCTATCGGGAGCAGCTGGAGGAGCAAGAGGGCGTGGCCCAATTGCAGGAGAAATCTTTTTATGATACCGCCGATGCCGCTCGAGAGGCCTACGCCGCCTTGGAGGAAGAAATTCCGGTGTTGCAGGCGGCCAATGTCCGCAATAAGCCTCTTTTGACTTCCAAACTGTTTTCCATGGTGCTGACCACCGGCATTTATATTCCCTTTGAATCGGGCATCAATGTGGATGTTCCCGCCCATACCATTCCCGCTACCATGTGTCATGAGTTGACTCATTTTCGAGGCTTTATGCGAGAGGATGAAGCCAACTTTTTGGGGTATTTGGCCTGCATGAAATCCGAGCAGGCGGATTTTCGCTATAGCGGCAGCTTGCTGGCTTTTGGCTATGCCTTTGATGCTCTCTATGATGAGGATACCGAACTTGCTACCGAAATTGCCCGTCTTTGCGGGGAGGGCATGCTTCGGGATATTCGCTGGGAAAGCGCCTATTGGGAGCCCTATCGGGATACGGTGATCAGCGATACCTCCTCGGAGATCTATGATCAGTATCTTCAATCCAATGATCAGCCTTCGGGTATTAAATCCTATGGCGAAATGGTGGATCTGCTTTTGGCCTATTACCGCAATTTTAATGAAGTATAAGCCAATCGC
>JAZQFD010000029.1:0-317765 GCA_045539335.1 Eubacteriales bacterium | reverse complement strand
CTCTGCCACCCAATTCAAGCCCAATGATGTGATCACCCGTGAGCAGATGTGTGTGATGCTGGTGCGTTATGCCGATTATTGCAACATCATTCTTGAGGAAGAAACGGCCAAAACCACCTTCGCCGATGATAAGAAGATCAGTGGCTGGGCAAAAGAGGCGGTTTATACCTGCCAGCGTGCAAATATCGTTAGCGGTAAGGACGGCAATCGCTTTGACCCGAAAGCCACCGGCTCCCGTGCCGAGGCGGCCACCATCTTTACCCGCTTCCATCAAAACTATTTAGGCTAAATAAAAATGCTTGCAGATTTTTCTGCAAGCATTTTTTGTCTTTACGCAACATTTTCCTTTCCTCAATCGTATTGATAGTAAAAGGAGGCGCTGATCAATGAAAAAATGGATTTCACTTTTAATCATCCTAGGCGTACTGCTGTCGACGGCATCCTGCGTAAAGAAAACCGAGATCCTCGGCTCTGCAGGCGGAGTCACGGAGGAAAAGCCCTTGGGGTTTAACGCTCAATATGTCCGCACCGATGGGTATCAAAAATCAGCCGAATACCCTCAAGTGGCGGTTATCTGCTCCACCGACCAGCTACAGGCCTATATGGAAGCCGATACGGTTTATAACCTTTTAAATGCTCAAGACTTTACCGATGCTTGCCGGCACTATGATTCTGCCTATTTTGCAGAGCAAAGCCTCATTCTGATTGTGTTGCAGGAGCCCAGCGGCTCCAATCGCCATAAGGTGACCGGCGTATCCTTAAAAGAAAAGGAACTGATCATTGAGATTGATCGCTTGGTGCCGGAAATGGGGACCGACGATATGGCCCAATGGCACATTATGGTGGAGCTTCAAGCAGGGATTTCAGTTTCTGATCCGGAAAGCGTCACCGTAATGATCGATGGGGAGAATGCCACCGATCCCGTGATTCCTACGGAATATACCTCCGGTTATGCTTATATGGATTTAGATCTTCCCAAAGGCTGGGCACACGAATTGATCGAGGATGATGGAAGCGCTTCCGGCTTTGGCCTCCGTTTTTGGCCGGAGGGTCAAAAGGATGGCAAAATCTATGTTTCTTATCAGAAAAACGGCTTCGGTGTCTGCGGCACCGGATTAGAAACCAAAGAGATCACCTTGGGCACCCATAAAGCCTCCCAAGGCACCTACGACGAAAAGAAAGTCTGGGATTATATTTGGCTCAAAGACACGGCCGGCGATTATGTGATCTATAATGAAGGCGCCGAAAGCTGGTGGCAGCAGTATGGGGAAGAGGCTATGGAGATTTTAGATACGCTTATGGTAGGAAAAGAGTGTATCGCCGAGGAAAAAGCCCTCTCCTTTGCAAAGGAAAAATGCACCATGGAATACCATAGCGTGTATTCGGAATTTTTGTATCGGCAGGGTGCTTGGAAATTCACCTTCCGCAACAACAACACCTCTGAAACCCAAGAGATCATCGTGGAAAACAGCGGAAAGGTCGCCTCCTTTCTTTATCATCAAGCAAATTAAAAAATTCCCGCAATGCGTTGTAGAAATGTTCTTAGCGAACATTTCTACAGCTCTATTCGCCTAACGGCGAGTTATATTGCTACGCAGTGATATTCGGCTTTCAGCCGAGTGTTATTTGCTCCGCAAGTTTACGGGCGAATAGAATATCACTAAACCCGTAGGGTTTAATATCACTTTCTTTTAGAAATATCTCGCCACAGGCGAGGAATTTTCAAAAGAAAATATCACGCTGACTTTAGTCAGCATATCACTTAACAGACAAAAAGAAAGAGAAGACTCGTGATAAACGAATCTTCTCTTTTCTGTTGTTAGTGGGTTTGGGCTACTGCCCAAGTGCATTTGTACATACAAATGCGATGCTGGTTCTAATCCGATATATTATGCTATGCTAAAACAAAACTTCGCTAACGACAGTTTCCTTTAGCATTGCGGGATCTTTTATTCTTTGATCATCTGCTGATAGTTCAGCATTTTAAATCCTAATTTATAGTAGATCTTTTTGGCGATTTTATTATCCTCCGTCACTTCCAGGCGGAAGCGGGCGGCAGTATCCTTATAGAGCGTGAAAAGCTCTCGCAGGGCTTTTTCTGCCAGCTTATGGCCACGGAACTCCGGCCGCACATAAAGCTCTTCGATCCAAACCGTCAGCCCGCCGCCCTCTTGGGACCAGGTGTGACTGATCAGGCAGTAGCCTGCCGGCTTTTTCTCAAATTGGATCATATAAGCATTGATATAAGGATCGCCGCTTAATATACCGTCAAAGGTCTTTTGGATGTTTTCCTCGGGAATGGTATGCAGTACACCGGGGGTATTATAAAAAGCAGATGCCATCTCGGTGTAGAGCGCCCGATCCTCCTCCTGCAAAAAGCGCAGGCGTTTATTATCGGGCAAGGGGCGGCGGATCAAGTCGGGTCGCATTTTTTTGGTCAGCGCCACCGATTGCTCCAGCTTCCATTGCTCCATCAGCCGATGGTTGCCCTCGGTTAAAAGGGCGGGAACCTCTCGCTCCTTCCATACTCGGGGCAGGGTATATTGAGGATGCTCCAAAAGTCCGTTGTAGTGGCTTTCGTTGGTATAGGAACTCTCCTCTGCCAACACACCGGGGAGCATCCGAGCCACGCAATCGATCAGCACGCAAGCAGGCAGCTCGCCGCCGGTCAACACATAATCGCCGATGGAGATCTCCTCATCCACGATCTCATCCAAAACCCGCTGATCCACTCCCTCATAGTGACCGCAAAGGATGCAAAGGTGGGGGAGGGCGCTCAGCTCTTTTGCCTTCTTTTGATTCAGCACCGAGCCTCGGGGAGAAACATAAACCGTATAGGGTCGCTCCTCGGCGGCTTTTGCAATATCCTGATAGCAATCATAAATAGGCTGGCATTGCATGATCATGCCGCCACCGCCGCCGAAGGGATAATCGTCTACTCTGCGATGCTTATCGGCAGAATAGTCCCGAATATTACGGCAATCAATATCCAGAATACCGTTTTTTCTTGCTCGACCGATGATGCTTTCTTGGAGAATATTGTCCACCATCTCGGGAAAGAGGGTCATTACCGTAAATTTCATTCAAACAACCCCTCCAAAGGACGAATTAAAATCTTTTCTTCTTTCAGATCAATGCTTAAAACCACCTGATCGATCTTCGGCACCAAAAGCACCCGATCGCCGGTCACTTCAAACACATCGTTGGCACCGGTGGTAAACACATCGGTCACCTTACCGTAAATCTCGCCGGTATCCACATCCTCCACCGTGAGCCCGATGATATCATCAATAAAGAACTGCCCTTCCTCCAAGGCCACATCTTTTTTATCAAAATAAACCAGCTTGCCCAAAAGTGCCTCGGCTTCTTCAATGCTGTTGACGCCCTTGAATTTAATGAGGGCTTGCCCTTTATGCACTCTTGCGGCATTGACTTTAAAAGCAGTGCCGTCAATATAAAGTTTTTTCACATCGCAAAGAAAATCGGCGCTGTCGCAATAAGGATAGATGCGCACCTCGCCCTTCAGTGCGTGAGTATTGATGATTTTACCTGCTTCCAGCAGTTCTTTTTCCATAATCGTTCTCCTTGACGGATGTTTTTCTCTATTTTACACTATTTTTTTCAAAAAAACAACCGCCTTGCTAATCTTTGCAAGGCGGTTTTGCTTAAAATACCTTAATCTCGGATCTCAACGACCACTTTCTTCGGCATCTTAAAAGACGCAGATTTCACAATAGAGCGGATCGCTTTTGCGATCTTGCCATGTTTACCGATTACTCGACCCATATCATCAGCAGCGACATGGAGTTCGTAAACAATGGCATCCTCCGTTTCCGATTCGGTCACGGTAACCGCTTCCGGATCTTCCACCAGTGATTGCGCCAAATAGATAATGAGCTCTTTCATGACGGACCCTTTCGATATTAGAGAATTTCCTGCTTCTTCAGCAGAGCCTTCACGGTATCGGTGGGCTGAGCGCCGTTCTTGATCCAAGCCTTAGCCTTTTCGCCATCGATCACAACGGTAGCGGGCTCGGTGCAGGGATTGTAGGTGCCGATCTCCTCGATAAATCTGCCATCACGGGGATAGCGGGAATCAGCAACAACGATACGATAGGTGGGGGCCTTCTTAGCACCCAGTCTTCTCAGTCTGATTTTAACTGCCATTTCAACATTCTCCTTTCAAATTCTTATTAAAAACCGAATCCACGGCGTTTTTTGCCTTTTTTGGAGTTCAGTTGTTTAACCATTTTTTGCATTTGCTCAAATTGCTTGAGCAACCGGTTGACCATTTCCACCGTGGTGCCGCTGCCGGCCGCAATTCTCCTGCGGCGAGAAGCGTTCATCAGGGAAGGATCTTCTCGCTCTGCGGGGGTCATGGATAAGATGATGGCCTCGGTGCGGGCGATCTGCCGCTCATCGATATGCACATCCTTTAGCTGCGCCTGATTCACGCCGGGCATCATTCCCAAGAGGTTTTCCAAGGGGCCCATCTTTTTGATCTGGCGCATCTGATCCAGAAAATCCTGCAAAGTGAATTTATTCTTGCGAAGCTTTTGCTCCAGCTCCATTGCTTCTTTTTCATCATAAGCCTCTTGGGCTTTATCGATGAGGGAGAGCACATCACCCATTCCCAAAATGCGGGATGCCATACGGTCGGGATAGAAGGGCTCAATGTCGGTGAGTTTTTCGCCGATACCGGCAAACTTAATGGGCTTTCCGGTAATATACTTTACCGAAAGCGCCGCACCGCCACGGGTGTCACCGTCCAATTTGGTCAGCACCACGCCGGTGATGTTCAAAAGTTGATCAAAGCTTTCTGCCACATTCACCGCATCCTGACCGGTCATGGCATCAACCACCAAGAGAATCTCATGGGGATGGACCGTTTCCTTGATCTTGGTCAACTCTTCCATCAAGGCCTCATCGATGTGTAAGCGACCGGCGGTATCCAAAAGCACCAAGTCGTTGCCGTGCTTTTTGGCATGTTCAATGGCTTCTTTTGCAATTTTTACCGGATTCTTCTCTCCGTCGATCTTAAAGACCGGCACCTCCACACCGCTGCCCACAACCTCTAATTGGGTAATGGCGGCGGGGCGGTAAACGTCGCAGGCGACCAGCAGGGGACGGCGCCCCTTCTTTTTGAAATAACCGGCGATTTTGCCGCTCTGGGTGGTTTTACCGGTACCTTGAAGACCGACCATCATCACAATGGTGGGGGGATTGGAGGCCAGCTTAATGGTGGCGGCTTCCGAGCCCATCAAGGCGGTCAATTCCTCGTTGACGATTTTAATAACCTGCTGAGCAGGAGTCAAACTTTCCAAAACATCGCTGCCGACGCAACGCTCCGAGACCTTGCCGATGAATTCTTTTACCACCTTGAAGCTAACGTCTGCTTCCAAAAGGGCCAGCTTGATCTCTCGCATGGCAGTTTTGACATCACTCTCGGTCAGATGACCGTGTTGTCTGAGATTTTTAAAGGCTCTTGCCAGTTTTTCGCTCAGTCCTTCAAATGCCATTTACTGCTCCTGTTCTCTGTATTGCTCGGTAATGCCGATGATCTCTTCTGCAAATTGATGGATCTCTGCCGTCTTATGATGGCGGGCGTTGAAATCCCGAATATTCAGCGCCAAATTGCGCACCTGCTCCATCTGCTCCTCCAAATTGGAGTAGCGAGCAAAAAAGCCCAGGCTTTCTTCGGTTTCGGTCAAGAATTGTTCGCCCCGCTTGATGTTGTCTCGCACACCTTGGCGGGTGATCTCCATGTGCTGAGCAATTTCCGAAAGAGAAAGGTCTTCGTTATAATATAATTCCAAAGCATCTTTCATCTTGGGTGCCAGCAAATTTCCGTAAAAGTCGATCAGTAGGGAAAAGCGCAGATCTTTCACCGTTTTTTTACCTCCGTTCAACGTTGTAAAGCGATTGACTTTACACATTATATAGTATTCCTTCCGGTTTGTCAATACCAATATAAGATTTTTTTAACTTGTATTTTACTTTGAAATGGCTTATACTTAATCTGGTGATGAAAATGTATGATTACTTAATCGTTGGCAGTGGATTATATGGCGCTGTCTTTGCCCATGAGGCTCATAAAAGAGGAAAAACCTGCTTGGTTCTGGAAAAACGGGACCATGTGGGTGGCAATGTATATTGCGAAACCGTAGAAGGGGTTACCGTCCATCGGTATGGCGCTCATATTTTCCATACCAATAATCAAGAGGTGTGGGACTATGTGAACGGGTTGGCTAAATTTAATCGGTTTACCAATTCGCCTATTGCCAATTACCATGGAGAGCTTTATAATCTGCCCTTCAATATGAATACCTTTTACCAAATGTGGGGCGTTCGTACCCCTGCAGAGGCCAAAGCTAAGATTGAGGAGCAGCGTGCGGTGATTCAAGGTGAACCTTCCAATTTGGAAGAGCAAGCCATTTCTCTGGTGGGCACCGATATTTACGAAAAACTGATCAATGGTTATACCGAAAAGCAATGGGGAAGACCCTGCAGAGAGTTGCCGTCGTTTATTATCAAGCGCCTGCCGGTCCGCTTTACTTACGACAATAACTACTTCAACGATCGCTATCAAGGAATTCCGGAGGGCGGCTATACACCGCTGATTGAGCGGTTATTGGAAGGGGTCGAGGTTCGGCTGAATACCGACTTTTTGGCCGATAAAGACCACTGGCGTTCGCAAGCAAAGCGAGTGGTTTATACCGGCACGGTGGATGCTTATTTTGATGATTGCTTCGGCCAACTGGAGTATCGCAGTCTGCGGTTTGAGACCGAAACCTTGGATCAGGAAAACTATCAGGGCGTTGCGGTGGTTAATTATACGGACCGTGAGACTCCCTTTACTCGCTTGATCGAGCATAAGCATTTTGAGTTCGGCACTCAGGAAAAAACAGTCATTACCCGAGAATATCCCGCCGAATGGCAACGGGGAATGGAACCGTATTATCCGGTGAACGATGAGAAAAACGGCGCACTTTATCAAAAATATGCCGCTCTTGCCCAAAAAGAAGAGGGTGTATTGTTTGGCGGCCGCTTAGGCCAATACTGCTACTACGATATGGATAAGGTCATTGCGGCGGCGCTGGAGGCAGTAAAAGCAGAGTTTTGCTAAAAAATCTGCCAAAAAGGAAAATATTTGTTGACAAGCAGAGGTTTTATCATTATAATATTTACTGCTATTGATTTTTTCTTTTGAAAAAGGGAGAGCAATGAAGATCAATCTGAGAGACGCATTTGTATTAGATCGTTATGAAAAATCGGTGGAGTTTGATCTGTCGGTTGGGGAGGACGATGCCCTGTTGGCGCTGGCCTCATTCCCCGAGAATCCGAAGGTTTCCTTTTCCATTCGCGGGAAGTACGGTCTGGTGATGTGCGATACGGTGATCGATCTTTCTTATGAAAGTTTTTGCGGGCGGTGCCTGTCGCCGGTCAGCGGAGCGCTTCATATTGAAAATTCTCGTCGGATCATTACCGATCCGCTCAAAGAGGATGAAGATACCATTCTGATTCCCGAGAATTTAATGTTTGATCCCGAAGAGGAAGCAAAAAATCAAATCATTCTGGAGTTTCCGGACCGTTTTCTTTGTCAGGATGATTGTAAGGGGTTATGCCCTGTATGTGGATGCAATCGAAATGAAGAAACCTGCGGCTGTGAATCTTTGGAATCTTAAATTGTTTAATATAATGGCATCATAAATGGAGGTAAGATCAAATGGCAGTACCTAAGAGAAAGGTTTCTAAAGCAAGAAGAGATAAGAGAAGAAGTAATGTATGGAAGTTGGGCGCTCCCGCCCTGGCTGAGTGTCCTCAGTGCCATACCCTCAAGGCTCCCCATAAGGCTTGTCCTGAGTGCGGCTATGTAAATGAGAAGCTGGCTGTGAAAGACAGCAAGATCGTTGCTAAGGCTGCTGAGAAGAAGGAAGAAGCTGTGGAAGCTAAAGAGACTGTTGCAGAATAATCAGTCGAATTGGAATGATAGAGAAGGCGGGGATTCTGCCTTCTCTTTTCTTCGTTTAGGGTGATAAGAGAAAGGAGGGTACATCAGTGGCTGCAAGAATTATCGCCGTTGCGCCCGATTCATTGGGCGAAGAGCTGGGGCTCAAAGCCGGAGATCGCCTGATCTCCATGAACGGGCATCCGGTTCGGGATGTCATCGATTATATGTATTATGAAGCCGCTGAAGAGCTCTCTCTTTTGGTGGAGATCGATGGAGAAGAGGTCCTTTTTGAGATCGAAAAGGATAGCGAGGAGCCCTTGGGCATCGATTTTGAAGATTACTTAATGGATGCTCAGCGCAGTTGTAAGAATAAATGCATTTTTTGCTTTATCGATCAACTGCCGAAGGGGCTGCGTAAGACTCTTTACTTTAAGGACGATGACGCCCGCCTTTCTTTTTTAATGGGCAATTATATCACTTTAACGAATTTGTCTGAAGAAGATCTGGATCGCATTGTAACGATGCGGATTTCTCCCATTAATATTTCGGTTCATTCCACCGATCCGGAGCTTCGGGTTCGGATGATGGCCAATCCCAATGCGGCTAAAATCAATGAGATCTTGAAACGCTTTTATGAGGCAGGAATTGAGATGAACTGCCAGATTGTGCTCTGCAAAGGAGTCAATGATGGGGCTCATTTAGAGCGCTCTCTGCGGGATCTGGCGGCCCTTGCACCCATGGTGCGAAGTACCAGCGTGGTGCCGGTGGGCATTTCTGCTCATCGGGAAGGGCTTTATCCCTTGGTGCCCTTTGAAAAAGAGGATGCTGAGGCCGTCATCGATCTGATTGAAAAAATCGGTGGCGAACAGCGTGCCAAGCAGGGGGTGGCCGGATGCTATGCATCCGATGAGTTTTATGTGTTGGCGGATCGCCCTCTGCCCCCGGAGGAAGCTTATGATGGGTATCCTCAAATTGAAAACGGTGTGGGCCTCATGCGCTCCTTGCAGGTAGAGGTAGAGGAAGCCTTGGCTGACGAGCAAGGGGATGATGCTTCTTATGAAGTCGGGATCATCACCGGCGTGTTGGCCGCTGATTATATGCGGGATCTTTTGAACTTGATGCAAGAAAAGTTTTCGGGCCTTCGGTTTGAAATCTATCCCATTGTCAATCATTTCTTTGGAGAAAAAATCACCGTGTCCGGTTTAGTGACCGGCACCGATATTCTGAATCAGCTCAAGGGTAAGGATCTGCCTTCTCGACTGCTGATTCCCAGCAGTATGCTGCGCAGTGAGCAGGATCTGTTCTTGGATAGTCTGTCCTTGGAAGAGGTTTCTGCCGCATTGAACCGCCCTATCGGTGTTTCGATGAATGACGGCAGCGATCTGCTGAATAAAGTGTTAGGGAGGTAAGTCTTATGAGATTGCCTGTTGTTGCAATTGTGGGGCGCCCCAATGTGGGGAAAAGCGCTCTCTTTAATAAATTGGCAGGCGCTCGTCTTTCCATTGTGGAGGATACGCCGGGGGTCACCCGAGACCGTATCTATGCAACGGTGGAGTGGCGTGCCAAAAATGTAATGCTGATCGATACCGGCGGTATTGAGCCCATGCGGGAGGATATTATCCTTACCCAGATGCGCCGTCAGGCTGAAATGGCTATCGATACTGCCGATTGTATCGTTTTTCTCACAGATATTCAAACAGGCATGACCGCTGATGATCGGGAAATTGCCAATATGCTCTATCGCTCCGGAAAGCCGGTGGTGCTTTGCGTGAATAAGGTGGACCAATTAGGCGCTCCTCCGATGGAGTTTTATGAGTTTTATAATCTGGGTCTGGGAGAGCCCATCGCCGTATCGGCTGTTCACGGCAGCGGCACCGGCGATCTCTTGGATGCCGTTTATGAGCATCTGACCTTTGAAGAGGTGGATGAGAATGAAGAGCAGCCCATTAAGGTTGCTTTGCTAGGAAAGCCCAATGTGGGGAAATCCTCGCTGATCAACCGCCTTTTGGGGGAAGAGAGATGCATTGTCTCCAATATTCCGGGCACCACCCGTGATGCGGTGGATGCCATGTATTCCTGCGAAGCAGGCGATTTTTGCCTCATTGATACGGCGGGAATCCGCAAAAAGAAAAAGGTAGAAGATGCGGTTGAAAAATATAGTGTGATCCGCTCCTATATGGCAGTGGAGCGTGCCGATGTTTGCGTCATTCTGCTGGATGCGGCAGACGGTGTTACCGAGCAAGATACCAAGATCGCCGGCTATGCCAATGATCAGGGAAAAGCCTTGGTTGTTGCCGTGAATAAGTGGGATGCAGTGGAAAAAGAAACCAACACTATGGAGATGCTCAAAAAGTCCATTTTGCATGATCTGGCCTTTATGTCCTTTGCCCCCATTGTGTTTATTTCCGCTAAAGAAGGAATTCGTCTGCCTCAGTTGATGGCGGCAGTCAAAGAAGCCGATGAGCAAAATCGCCGCCGTATTTCCACCGGCATGCTCAATGATGTGCTCAATGATGCCACCGCTCGTGTGCAGCCTCCTTCCGATAAGGGCAAGCGCTTGAAGATCTATTATATGACCCAGGCCTCTACTCAGCCGCCCACCTTTGTGTTTTTTGTCAACAATAAAGATTTGTTCCATTTTTCTTATCAGCGTTATCTGGAAAATCGGATTCGGGATACCTTTGGGTTTAAGGGGACTCCCATTCGGTTTATCATTCGGGAGAGAGGAGATAAATAATGGATAAGCTTATTTTGACCATTCTCGGCATCGGACTTGTCTCTTATCTTGTGGGCAGTATCAACTGTTCGATTCTGATTTCTCGGCTGATGAAAAAGGATGTGCGAGAGAGCGGGTCCGGGAATGCGGGGGCTACCAATATGGCTCGCACTTTTGGTACCGGCGTTGGCGTGGTGACCATGCTGTGTGACTTTTTGAAGTCCTTACTTCCGATTTTATTGACCCGCCTGATCTTCCAAGATCTGGAATATTGGCAGGCTTTGGTAGCCTTCAGCGGCTTCTGCTGCTCCATGGGTCATGCATTTCCTCTCTATTTCGGCTTTCGGGGCGGCAAATCCGTTACCGTGGTCGGTATGACCTTTTTGGTGATGGATTGGCGGTGCTTTGTGGTGGGGATCTCGGTCTTTATTTTGGTGGTTGCTTTGACACGCTATGTGTCCTTGGGCTCTATGTTAGCCGGCATTTCCGGCCCCATCACCATGTTTTTTGTTTGCCGCAGTACCACCGGTGAATATTATTCTGTTGCTTGCCTTGCGGCGCTGGCTTTGATGATCATTTGGCTGCATCGAGAAAATGTGAAGCGTCTGTTCAAGGGAGAAGAGCATAAGTTTGGTGCTAAAAAATAATAGTTTAATCGCTGTACGGCTTTGCCGCACAGCGATTTTTTCATAGGTTCGTTGGTTCCAAGACTTGCGAAATATATAATTATATGCTATAATTAATCGATTATATATTAAGAATTCTACCTTTTACAAGGAGTAAGAATATGAAAAAGATCTCAGAGGTTTTAAAATCCTATCTTTTTTATGTGCAGATTTTTGCGGTCGTCAGCATTGCATCTGCCTTTATTCCTGCGCTGAATCCCTTTGTTCGTTATGAGGGCGGCGGGCAGGAAATGCTGATCTCTGTGTTTACAGAGCTTGGCGGTGTGGAAAAATATTTTGAAAGCATCCTCAGCTCCTTTAGTATGATGGGGAATGTGTTGTATTTGGCAATGCTGCTCTATTATGTGGGCTTGGTGTGCTATGTGTGCGGCTTGATTTTGCTTTGGGCCCGTGCCTTGGGCGGAAAGCGGTCCATCTTTACCGGCTCGCTGGTGTTTTTGCTGGTTTATGCCATGTTGTTTATTGTGTACTACAGCATTAACCTTGAATTGTTCCAAAACGGCAGCCCGTTGATTTTAACAGCTTCTCAGGTGTGGCTGAAGGTGCCCTTTGGTATTTATTATCATTTTGCCCTGTCTTTATTGGTAGCGGTTTTGTCGATCTTGGGCAGCGGAATTGATTTTAAGGCCGTTTGGTACAGCATGCGCTTTAACTGGCTTCATCGTTTTGACGGCGGCGTACATCCTACCCCTCATAAGAATACTCGCTCTCAGCCCATCGAAACCTTACCCCCTCAAAAAGAGATGATTTATCCTTTATTGCAGCATATTGGTGCGATGTGTGAGCCCTGCGTTCAGGTGGGAGATTATGTTCGAGTCGGTCAGATCATTGCCGATTCCGATGCGGCCGTTTCTGCACCGATTCATGCCACCGTCTCGGGTACGGTAACGAAAATCTGCGAGTGGGATCATCCCACCGGCAACCGGATTCCTGCTATTATTGTGGAAAATGATTTTGAAGACAATCGTGCCGAATGCTTCCAAGAGGCGGATTCCGATTATGAAAGCAAGACGCCGGAGGAATTGATTCAAATCATTCGCAATGCCGGCATTGTGGGAATGGGCGGTGCTGCATTCCCCACCCATATTAAATTGGCCTCCGGGCTGGGTCGTGTGGACACCGTGATCATTAATGCGGCGGAATGTGAGCCGTACTTATCCAGCGACCATCGTGTGATTCTGGAGTCGATTGATGAGCTGATCGGTGGGTTGAGAATTCTGCGTCACATTATGGGCGCAAAGCATATGTATATCGGCATCGAAAACAATAAGCCTGATGCCATCTCCTTGCTCCATAAGCGGTTAGCAAGAAGCCGAATCCGTGTGGTTATTTTGAAGACAAAATATCCGCAAGGCGGGGAGAAGCAATTGATCCGTGCTGTGACAGGGCGTGTGGTTCCTTCGGGAAAACTGCCGGCTGATGTTGGCTGTTTGGTAATTAATGTGGATACGGTGATTGCCATCTACCGAGCCGTTGTAAACGGCTCGCCGCTCATGCGTCGCATTGTGACCGTTGCAGGCCACGGTGTGGAGCGAACCGGCAATGTCAGCGTTCGCTTAGGAACGCCCTTTTCTGCGGTGCTGGATTATTTCGGCTTCAAACCGACTACCCGTAAATTGATTATGGGCGGCCCCATGATGGGAACGGCTCAGTATTCCTTGAATGCTCCGGTGATTAAAAGTACCTCCGGCCTTCTTTGCTTTACCAAAGAGCAATTGACCATGGATCGGGATGTGGCTTGTATCCGTTGCGGAAGCTGTGTGAATGCCTGCCCCATGAATCTGGTTCCCAGCTATATTGTGCAGTATGTGAAATCCGGTCAATTTGATCGTGCTGCAGATCTGAATGTTCTGGATTGTATCGAATGCGGCTGCTGTTCCTTTACCTGTCCCGCAAAGATTCCTTTGATTCAGTATATTCGAATCGGCAAGCAAACCGTCGGCAGTAAAAAGCGCAAGAAGAAGGAAGGTGTGAAATAAGCGATGAAGGAATTAATTGTATCCTCGTCTCCTCATTCCAAGGACCATCGTACCATTAGTACCATTATGGGTTGTGTCCTCCTTTCTTTGGTGCCTGCCGCTGCAGGGGCGATTATCTTTTTCAAATGGAAGGCGGTATTGCTGATTGCCATCAGCATGGTGTCTTGTGTTTTATTTGAGTTTCTTTATAATAAGATCACCAAGCACCCCCAGACGGTTCATGATTGCTCCGCCCTTGTAACCGGCCTGCTTTTGGCCTTTAATCTTCCGTCTACGGCCCCTTTTTGGCTGCCGATCATCGGTGCATTCTTTGCGATTGTAATCGTGAAGATGCTGTTTGGCGGATTGGGCAAGAATATCTTTAACCCTGCTATCACCGGCCGTATTTTTCTCTTTCTGACCTTTTCTTCCTATATGAGCGGGAATTGGACGGCTCCTTTTGACGGGGTTTCTTCCGCCACTCCGCTTCAGTACTTAAAAAACGCCGGTGGCGAGCTGGTGACCATTACCGATAAGTTTACCGTTGCTGATTGTTTTTTGGGCAATGTGGGAGGATGCTTGGGGGAGACAAGCGCTGCTTTTCTCCTGCTGGGCGGAATCTATCTTCTTTATAAGCGAGTGATCACTTGGCATATTCCGGTCTCTTTTATTGGCACGGTTGCATTGATCACCTTGCTGTTTCCTCGTTTTGGTGATATTTCTGCATGGCAATATATGCAATATCATCTTACCAGCGGTGGTTTGATTTTAGGCGCTTTCTTTATGGCTACCGACTATTCCACCAGCCCCATCACTCCCATGGGTCGGATTATTTATGGAATCGGTTGTGGATTGATTACCGTCTTTATCCGTTATTTTGGCGGATATCCCGAAGGGGTTTCCTTTGCTATTCTGCTGATGAATTGCTTTGCAAGTTATCTGGATACCAAAACGATTCCTGTGAAGTTTGGAGGTGAGCGTCATGTCTTTGGACTCAAGAAACCCAAAAATTGACTTTATTCGCATGGCGCTGACCTTGTTTGTTATCACATCATTGGTTGCCGTAGCTTTGGCGGTGGCAAATTATTATACTGCTCCCATTATTGCGGCATCGGCCGAAGAACGCTTGAATGAATCCTTGAGAACGCTGGTTCCCGAGGGAGTCTTTGAGCAGGTAGAGGAGCATGATGCATCCATCACATTTGGTGAGAGTGTGGTGGAGGTGCAGGCCGTCTACAGAGCAACCGACGCTGCCTTGGGCTATTGTGTGCAGGTGGCTCCCAATGGCTATTCCGATCAAATTGAAATGTTGGTTGCGATCGATGGGGAAGGTGCTGTGTCCGGCGTTCGGATTCTCTCCATTGCCGATACTCCCGGCATCGGAATGAAGGTGGAAAGTGATGAGACCTTCCAAAAAAGCTTGATCGGAATCACCGATCCTGTGAAGGCGGTTAAAACCACTCCGTCCTTCGGGGAGGTTCAGGCAATTGCCGGTGCCACAATTTCTTCCACCGCTTATATTAATGGCGTAAACGCCGCCATTGAAGTGACCCAGCGTTTGGTACAGGAGGTGGTATGATGAAGCTGAAAGACCAATTGAAAGCCGGCTTATTTACGGATAATCCGGTATTGATCCAGCTTTTGGGTATGTGTCCCACCTTAGCAACCTCCACCTCACTGATCAATGCAATCGGCATGGGACTTTCTGCCACCTTTGTGTTGATTTGTTCCAATGTGCTGATCTCGCTGCTGCGGAAGATCATTCCCCAAAAAATTCGCATTGCCGCTTATATTGTGATTATTGCCGGCTTTGTAACCTTGGTGGATATGCTTTTGGAGGCTTATGTTAATAGTATTTATAATGCACTTGGCGTTTTTATCCCTTTGATTGTCGTGAATTGCATCATTCTTGCCCGTGCAGAGAGCTTTGCCGCCAAGAATAAGGTGCTCCCCAGCTTCTTTGACGGTTTGTTTATGGGCCTTGGCTTTACCATGGCGCTGGCCATTTTGGGGGCTGTGCGTGAAATCTTGGGAAGCGGCACCATTTTGGGCTTTGAACTGTTTGGCGGAGTGGCGCCCCTTTCGTTGTTTGCTCTGCCGGCAGGCGGCTTCCTTGCCCTTGGCTTCTTAATTGCCGCTGTGCAAGGAATCTCCAATCGTAAGAAGGGAGGGGATGAGTCTTGAGTAGCTTTGATTTCGGAACGATCCTGGCTTTTGCTATTAATGCTATTTTAATTGAAAATGTCGTCCTTTCTCAGTTTATGGGTTGTTGCCCCTTTTTCGGGGTGTCCAAGAAAAGCGATACCGCTTTGGGTATGGGCATGGCGGTCACCTTTATCATGGGGCTTTCCTCTATTGTGACCTATTGTATTTATGAGTTTATCCTGATTCCTTTTCATTTGGAATATTTGGAGACCATTGCTTTTATCCTTGTGATCGCCACCTTGGTTCAGCTGGTGGAGATGGTGCTGAAAAAAATGGTCCCTGCGCTCTATAATGCGCTGGGGATCTATTTGCCGCTGATCACCACCAACTGTGCAGTGTTGGGTATCTGTCTCACCAATGTGCAAGAGGGCTATGATTTTATTACCTCGTTCTTAAACTCCATTTTTACTGCTCTGGGCTTTATGCTCGCCATTTGGATCTTCTCCTTGGTGCGCACCCGCATGGAAGAAACCTGCGATATTCCCAAAGCCTTTCAGGGCTTCCCGATTGCGCTGATTACTGCCGCATTGTTGTCCTTTGGATTCTTGGGATTCAACGGCTTGACTTTATAAGGGAGGATGCTTATGTGGATTGATATTTTAAAAGCATTTTTAGCCCTTGGCATTATGGGACTGTTGTTTGGCGGCGCTTTAAGTCTGGTGGGTCATGTATTTCATGTGCCGGAGAATGAGCGCAAAAGCAAGATCTTGGATCTTCTGCCCGGCGCTAATTGCGGGGGCTGTGGGTTTGCAGGCTGCGCCAATTATGCGGATGCTATTGTTGCGGGAAAGGCGTCTTGCAATCAATGCCCCGGCACTAAAGCGGAAAATATGGAAGCCATTGCGGCCATAATGGGCACCAAGGCTGAGGAAGTTCGTCCTATGGTGGCTCATATTCGCTGCTCCGGCAGTCATGACATCGCCAATAAAAAATATACTTATTATGGAATGAATGATTGCTTGGCGGCCAGCCGTCTGCTGGGCGGCTATATGACCTGCCAATATGGTTGTTTGGGCTTTGGCAACTGTGTAAAGAAGTGCCCTTATGAGGCTATCTCCATTGAAAATGGTGTCGCCGTTGTGGATCGTGAGACCTGCGTGGGGTGCGGTCTTTGCCTGGAGGCTTGCCCCAAGAGCGTCATTGAACTGATCCCGAAGGATAGCGCCGTACTTGTGAATTGCTCTAGTAAGGATAAAGGCTCTCGTACCCGAGAGGCATGTAATCGTGGCTGTATTGGCTGTAAAATCTGCGAAAAGAATTGTCCTGAAGGTGCCATTCATGTGGAAGGCAATGTGGCGATCATTGATTATGAGCGGTGCAGTGCTTGCGGACTTTGTGCTGAAAAATGTCCTCGCCATTTGCTGCGTTTTTCTTGAATTTCAAAAGAGGAACTCTTGGGCAGTCCTTCGTAAGGAATAAGCGCCTTAAAATTCAAGATTTTGGCGCAAATCTGTGTTAAAAATACTCGCCATCCGTCAGGATGCCTCGCATTTTATGCCTTGCTTTGCATCCAAATTTTTGAATTTTAAGGTGCAGAGCAGTTTTGAGATACAGATTTTTCGTTCAGGCGAGATAACAAAATCTCCGCAATGCTGACGCATTACGGAGATTTTTTATTTTGTATGGACGGAAAAGATGTACTCAAAACCACTTCTTCCTTGCGGAGGGCTGCCCTTGTTCCTCTTTTATTTTTTGATAGTATGTGATAAACTGAAAGAAAATAATGGATAAGGATCAAAAGCATTGAATAATAAGAAAAAAGGGATTCTATATATTTTAAGCGCCGCCTTCTTTTTTGCGCTGATGAATTTGTTTGTAAAACTTGGCGGCGATGTTCCAACGATGCAAAAAGCCTTCTTTCGTAATGCGGTTGCCACTATTGCGGCATTGTTTGCCGTGGCACGTCAAAAGGATTGCCTGTCTTCCATGAAAGGAAATTGGGGTGGCTTGCTGGGGCGGTCCATTGCCGGTGTGGTGGGAATTGTTTGTAATTTCTATGCCATTGATCGATTGGCGATTTCTGACGCTTCATTACTGAATAAGCTATCGCCTTTTTTTGCGGTGATCTTTTCGATCTTTCTTTTAAAAGAGGTGGCATCTCTGCGGGATTGGATTTATGTGTTAGCGGCCTTTGGCGGTGCACTTTTGGTGATGAAACCCTCTTTTTCTATGGAGGCAGTTCCTGCCTTGATTGGAGCGATCGGCGGAATGTGTGCCGGTCTTGCCTATACCTTTGTCCGTAAACTTGGAAAAGGCGGCGTTCAAGGGCCGGCCATCGTGTTGTTTTTCTCCGCCTTTTCTTCGTTGGCCCTTCTGCCGAACCTGATTTTTAATTTTGCTCCCATGACTTGGAAGCAAACCCTTAGTTTGATTCTAGCCGGCGTTTCCGCCGCCGGTGGCCAATTTAGCATTACTGCCGCTTATAAAGTCGCTCCCGCCAAGGAAATTTCGGTATTCGACTATAGTCAGGTGGTTATTGCGGCCATTATAGGGTTTATCTTCTTGGGTCAGGTCCCTGATTGGCTGAGTATCCTAGGCTACCTGGTGATCTTTACGGTGGCGATTCTTAAATGGAGACACAATTTGAAAGAACAACCTGCATAATAAATCCGAAAAAAGATAAAAAAGCACTGAATTTCTTAAGATTCAGTGCTTTTTAACATTTCGGAAACAAAAATTGAAACTTTTGATAACATTGGCGGTGTAGAATAAAGCCATCAAAAACAAGAGAGGAGATTTCCCTATGAATCGCAATGATCAAGAATTTTTAGTGCAAAAGATCCGTTCTCAGTATACGGAAAAGGACGATAGCGTTTTGGATGTTTTAAAAGCATTGGATGCAAAGGTAAAGCGTCCGGCAAATGTTTTCGGTTATTTGTTTGGCAGCGTTGCCGCAATTATTATGGGAAGCGGCATGAGCTTGGTAATGACCGAGATCGGGGCTACCATCGGCATTGAAAGTGCAATGCCCATCGGTATTATTATTGGGTCTGTCGGATTGCTGATGGCAATTGTTAATTATCCGATCTATAAAAAGATCTTGAATCGCCGTAAAGAAAAATATGCAGATCAGATTATTCGTTTGAGTGATGGTGTTATTAATAAAGGAGAATAAAAATTGAAAAACTTTTTTAAAGATGCATTTAATACCATGAAGGAAAGTGCCAAGGCCCAGCATGAGGTGGATAAAGCAAATTTTGCTGCCGCCAAAAAATAAAAAAGAGGGGAGCTCCCCTTTTTTATTGTAAAAATGCATTTTAGAAACAAAACGTTAACATTTCAGTGCTATACTGATATCATTAAATAGGGAGGTTTTGTCCATGTTTAAGATTTTAGTGGTAGAAGACGATCGTGATCTCAATCGTTCGGTTTGCTCGTTTTTAAATCAAAGCGGATATGAGGCAGTGGGGTGTCTTGGGGCAGAAGAGGCCTATGATGCCATGTACGACACGGTGTTTGATCTGATCGTGTCTGATATTATGATGCCCGCTATTGATGGTTTTGAGTTTGTTAAGACCGTTCGCTCCCTTAATGAGGAAATTCCCATTCTCTTTATGACTGCTCGGGATGATTTTGCCGCCAAACAGCGTGGTTATCGGGTGGGAATCGACGATTATATGATCAAGCCCATTGATTTGGACGAGCTGTTTTTGAGAATCGGTGCCTTGCTCCGCCGAGCTAAAATCGCCTCCAGCCGCCGTCTTACTATTGGAGCATTTACCATGGACATGGACGAACATACCGCCTATCTGAATGATGAAGAGATTTCCTTAACCTCTCGTGAATTTAATTTGCTTTATAAATTATTGTCATATCCCAAAAAGACCTTTACCCGTTCACAGTTGATGGATGAATTTTGGGATGCAGATACGGCTTCCGGCCCTCGTACCGTGGATGTTTATATGACAAAGCTCCGTGGGAAGCTTGCGGCATGCAAAGACTTTGAAATTGTGACTGTTCATGGTTTGGGATATAAGGCGGTGATTCAATAATGCCACCCAGAATCAATCGGATTTTACAATCCATTCATCATTATGTTGTCTTTTTCTTGTTGGCGGCGGCCATCATTACCTGCTGTCTGATGCTTTTTGTCCAAACCATGTCTCATACCATGGGAATTGTTTTAACAGAGGAAAATATTCAAGCGGCCGCCAAACTGACTTTTTTGAATGTTATGTTCCTGAGCCTGATTGCAACCGTCATTGATGGATTTCGCAGAAAAATCACGATCAGCCGACCGGTGAAAAAGATCACTGAGGCTGCCAAAAAAATCGCAGAAGGGGATTTCAGCGTGCGGATTCCGAGGGTCTATCGGGTGGATTATGAGGATAGCTTTAATCAGATTATTGATTGTTTCAATAAGATGGCGGAGGAATTATCCGGCACCGAAACCCTGCGCACCGATTTTATTGCTAATGTGTCCCATGAACTGAAAACACCTCTTGCGGTGATGCAAAACTATGGTACCCTGCTGCAGCAAGGGAACCTCTCCGAGGAAAAGAGGCTGGAATATGCCAAGGCAATTACCGCCGCCTCTCGCCGCTTGGCGGATCTTATTTCCAATATCCTTAAGCTGAATAAACTGGAGAACCAGCAAATTCTCCCTCTTTCTGCGCCTTATGATTTAGGGGAACAGCTATGCGAATGCCTTTTGAATTTTGAGGATCTTTGGGTGGAAAAAGGCATTGAAATTGAGACCGAGATGGAAGAGGGGGTTGTTGTACGCTCAGATCGAGAAATGATGGCGCTTGTGTGGAACAATCTATTCTCCAATGCGCTGAAATTTACCGAAGCCGGCGGAAAGGTCTCTCTAAGCCTTCATACAGAAGGAGAATATGCCATCGTAAGGGTGAGGGATACCGGCTGCGGGATCTCAAAAGAAGTAGGCGCTCATATGTTTGATAAGTTTTATCAAGGGGATACCTCTCATTCCACCCAAGGCAACGGCCTTGGTCTTGCTCTGGTTAAGCGGGTGATTGATATCACCAAAAGTGATATCACCGTGGAAAGCGAGCAGGGAAAGGGAAGTACATTTACCGTGGGCTTACGGAGGGAATCCAATGGAGCGCTTTAAAAAAATCTGCATGTGGCTTTTGTTTCCTCCCATCGTGCTCCTATGGCTTTTGGTTCCGGCCTCGGCGGCAATGTTGATTTATGCCTTTGTTGCAGAAGGGGTTCACCCAATCGTTGTCTATGGTTCCTATTTTTTGTCAGCATATGCGTTGACTTTGGTTTGTGTAAGAAGTCCGGCTATTTTTAAAAAACTGCGGGCAGTGAAAAGGCAAAATCGGTATATAAGCCGCTATGAATCTGACCCAATCCTGCGTGTCAAGCTCTCTCTGTATGCCTCTTTTTTGATCAATGTGGCATACGCTATGTTGCAGTTCTTTTCGGGTATTTACTATCAATTTGTTTGGTTTTTCGCTCTTTGCGGATATTATCTGCTGTTGGCGGTTATGCGCTTTTTTCTCTTGCGAGATGCTGTAAAGGGAACTCTTGGAGTGAATCAGCTGTCGGAATGGAAGCGCTATGGATTTTGCGGAATCTTTTTATTATTGGTCAATTTGGCTCTTGGTGTTATCGTGACCTATATTGTGTGGCAAAACCGTGGTTTTGAATATAATGAAATCTTGACCATCGCCATGGCAGCTTATACTTTCTTTTCCATGGCCAAGGCGGTGTTGAATGTCTATCGTTATCGCCGCTACAACAGTCCGGTTATGTCGGCGGCTAGGGCGATTAGCTTTGCGGCGGCATTGGTATCGATGCTTTCCTTGGAAACGGCCATGCTATCAGCATTCGGCGGTGAAAACACCGACAAATTTCGCCAAATCATGACGGCTGCCACCGGAGCTGGAGTTTGCCTTGCTGTTTTGTCTATGGCGATTTATATGATCGTTCGTTCCGCAAAGGAACGGAATAATTTTAAGATCGGAGTTGGTATTAATGAGTAATAATGATTTGTTTCAATATACGTATTCTGCCGATGAGCAGGAAGAAGTAAAGCATATTCGGGAAAAGTATATCCCTCGGGAGGAATCACCCATAGAGCGCTTGCGCCGCATGGATGCCCGAGTGGGGAATAAAGCAACCGTCGGTTCCTTGGTTTTGGGGGTGTTTGGTTTGCTGATTTTTGGCTTAGGAATGACCTGCTGTTTGGAATGGGGGCTCTTTCTGGTTGGAATTTTGATCAGTATCCCCGGCTTGATCGGCATTTCCCTCGCTTATCCTCTTTATCAGTTGGTGCTAAAGAAAGAGCGGGAGAGAGTTGCTCCCGAAATCCTTCGGTTGACCGATGAATTGTTGAAATAAAAAACTCCCCCAAGCGGGGGAGTTTTTTTACCAATAATCCGGATGGGGATGATCTTTCATGGCCTCGGCAAGCCCACAGTCTTTTATCGCTTTTTCCGCTTTCAGCTGAGGAATGGTATAGGACCAAAATGTTGATTTGCTCGTCATGGCATAGTCATATAATGCGTGGCGTACCGTTTGATACTCAAGCATAATAGGAGTGGTGATATTGTCTTGATTCATTCCGCTGATAAAGTCGCAATCGTATTGCTCATCAATAGCTAAAACCAAGCGAACCATGGAGGGGATAGCGGCTTCTCCCAGATCGCTCAAAGCATCTCCGTCGATGGAATCCAGATCGCCGCTTAGATAGTGATTCACATTGTGCTCTGCAATCAGGGTGTCGGTGTTTGCAAACACCAGCACTGCAAAAGAGCAGATCACCACTGCTACAGATGCGGCAATCACTTTTAACCGCAGGAAAAACTGCTTGATGATCACAACGACAAATAGAATGGCCAGCATTCCCATAAACCAAGCCGCATACACCCGCTTCGGGGTCAGACCGTACACGTTGATATACAAGACCAATTTGGCAATGGCGGTTGCCATCAGCACTAAGGTGAAGAGGGAGAGGATGACCGATAAGATCCGCTGCGCCCAAGAAGGCTTTTCGGTTTTGCGCCGCATAAATAGCCCGATGGCGCCGATTATGATGAAATTGATAAAAGACACGGCACAAAGTTGAAAAAAGCCTTCACGGGCATATTCGGCATAACTGGTGGCATCGGGAAGCTGCCCAACAAAGCCGGAGATATAATATTTCCATTGGGAGATAAAGAAGAGGACATAAACACCAAGGATCGGTAAAACGGCAGAACAAACGGTAAGAATCGGCGCAATTCGAGCTTGCTGTAATCCTTTCTGATAGTTTTCGGCGGAACAGATTTCTTGTCCCTTATGGTCGGCCGAGGAGATAAACAGGCCGTAAATGTACATGGCAACGGGAACGCCTAAAATCAAGCTGGCCAGATGCTCTAAGAGATCGGATAAGCCAAAGTCGAGAATCCGAATGATGATGTTGATGAAATCTCTGTCATAAGAAAGCAGGATCAGGATAACTGCAGTCGGCACTACTGCTACGCAAACACCAATAATGATTTTTAATGCAAACTTTCCGTTGAATTTTCCCTCTCCTGAAAAGGCGCCGAGAAAGATCGCTCCGAAGGATTGAAAGGGTAAAATGATCAGCGCACGAAAAAAATCCAAAATGATCAAATCATTAAAGCCGCCCGCTGTTTCATTGCCCAAAGAGGCATAAACAAAATAGCAATATGCCGCCAGCGCATAGGCATAAGCCAAGAAGTGGAGAAATCCGTTGGCTGTAAATAATAAGGATGTGGCAAACAGCAGGGAAGAGAGCAAGGCTGCCAAGGGCATTCCGGTGAGGCGACCGCCCTTGATTTTTAAAACGATGATGGTGGCGGTAAATAAGCCGAGGATGAATAAGAATCCGCCAAAGGGATTAAATAAAAAGGAAAATACTCGATTGAGAGCATAGCCCATCAAAAAGCAAAGCCATGCAAATACGGCTTCGATGGATGTGTAAGTTCTGCGGGACTTTTTGGGGGTGGTATACGGTTCCGTCATGTCAGCGTTCCTCCTGATCGTCAGAATATTCAAGGATATCTTCCACCCTGCAATCCAGTGCACGGCAAATCGCATCTAAGGTGGAAAAACGGATAGCTTTTGCTTTGTTGTTTTTTAGAATGGATAGATTTGCGAGGGTAATGCCGACCTTTTCGGAAAGTTCATTGAGGGACATTTTACGCTTCGCCATCATCACATCAAGGTTAATGATAATCATGGGCCACCTCTTAAATTGTGAAATCGTTTTCGGCTTTGATTTCGGTGGCTTGTTCAATCACATTTTTGACCACCCGAATGCAGATACCTAAGAATACGCACGCAAAGGCGGCAAAATAAGCCAATTGAAAATACCAGCCCAGAGCAGCAAAGGTTAAGCCCAATAAAATGGCACACCAAGAGACTCCACGGATCAGGCCGACGCTTTTGGCGGTAAACACCAGTCCGGAGCGAACCCGAAATAAAAGGGAAAGGAGCATGCCGCCGGCCGCACCCATAATACCAAGCATGGTATAAGCCAAAGTCAAAATCAGCCCTCGCTCAAGGGGAAGAATATTGTTGCGCCCGCCCATATTATCCGGCAGGTCGATCAATACCCGCACCAGCCAAGGCATAATAAAGGCTCCGCCGATGAGGATGAAAATGAAAGCAACCGTAAAGACAATGGAAAGGGTGATAGACGCTTTAGTGGGGATTTTAAGCATGAGATTACCTCCGTTTCTTGCTTCCATATTACTCCAACAATTCTTGTTTGTCAATATAAATTTATCGAAATTCAATAAATTCGTCACAAGAAAAAGTCCTTCTGTTATTTCAGAAGGACTTTTTGATGATTATTTTTTATCTTCACCCATCAACTTGAGGGCTTCTTTAGCGGCCATCTGCTCGGCTTCTTTTTTGCTTTTTCCACTGCCCGTTCCCAAAAGATTACTGTTGAGAAAACAATGAACCTCAAACACCCGTGCATGATCGGGACCGCTGGTTTTGATCAATTCATAATGAATCAGTTCACCGGGATTTTGCTGGGCAATCTCTTGCAGAGCGGTTTTATAATCGTGTTGATAGGTATTGGCGGCAATCTTTTCGGCACCTTTAGTTAAAAAGGGGAGGGCGAAGTTAACTGCTTGCTTCAGTCCGCCGTCTAAGTAGATAGCGGCAAGCAGAGCTTCAAAAGCATCGGCTACCGTGGAGGCTCTTTCCCGTCCGCCGGCACGCTCTTCACCATGACCCAAAAGAAGATAATCGCCTAAATGAATTTCTTTTGCATAGCCAAAAAGTGCATTTTCGCACACAAGGGCAGCACGCATTTTGGTGAGGGTGCCTTCCGGCAGATGCTGATAATGCGTGTAAAGAAACTCAGCCGAAATCAACTCTAATACTGAATCCCCTAAAAACTCTAATCGCTCATTGGATCCCGGCACCTCATTGCGCCGCTCATTGGCAAAGCTGGAGTGGGCAAGTGCATGCTTTAAAAGGGTTTCATTTTGAAAAGAGTATCCGATTATATTTTGAAGTTCCTTCAGATCGGACATTTTATTTGCTGATATAGTCGATCAGGTTGCCAACGGTCTTGAGGGTTTCCAAATCTTCGTCTTTGATCTGCACATCAAATTCATCTTCGATGGCCATGATCACTTCAACCATATCCAAAGAATCGGCGCCCAGATCTTCCAGGGTGGTATCCAAAGTAATCATATCAGCATCAGCAATGCTCAGCTGATCAACAATAATTGCTTTAACTTTTTCAAACATAATAATAGTTCCTTTCATTATTGGGGCTTACAGCCTCTATTATACTACCCATTTTGGGACAAAATGTCAAGAGGATTATTCTTTGGTTAAATATTTTTCGATTTCCAAAATCATATTGCTCTCGGCAAAGGTGCAGGCCTGACGAATGGCATTTTTAAAGGCCTTGGCATCGGAAGAGCCATGAGCTTTGATTACCGGCTTGGAGATGCCCAGCAGGGGAGCGCCGCCGTATTCTTTGTAGTCCATCTTTTTGCGGAAGGCTTGAATTTCATCCATAATCAGAAGAGCAGCTAATTTGGACTTGAGGTTCTTGGTCAGCATCCCTTTGAGCACGCCGGAGAACATTTTTCCCCAGCCCTCTGAGACCTTCAGCGCAATGTTGCCGGCAAAGCCATCGGAAACCACTACATCGCAACCGCCCAAGGGCACCTCTCGGCCTTCAATATTGCCGATGAAGTTAATGCTTTCGTTGTTTTTAAGTAACTGATAAGCTTGTTGTTGCAGTTCAGGGCCTTTGCATTCCTCGGTGCCGTTGTTTAATAAAGCGACTCGGGGCTTCTCAATGCCCAGACAGGCCTTCATATAAAGGCTGCCCATCATGGCGAATTGATCCAGATATTCCGGCTTGCATTCCACATTGGCGCCGCAATCCAGCATCATATAAGGGCCATCGGTGGAGGGCATCACTGCTCCCAGAGCGGCACGCTTGATTCCACGAATCCGCTTAACCAGCAGGGTGGCCCCAACCAACACAGCGCCGCTGTTTCCGGCACTGACAAAGGCATCTGCTTTATCTTCCTTGAGCATCCGAAAGGCCACCGCCATGGAGCTGTATTGCTTTTCTTTCAATACTGAAGTGGGCTCATCCTCCATAGTTAAGACATCCGGGGCATCCACAATTTCAAATTGATCAGTAGGAAGACCGTTGTCTGCCATCACCTGCAGTAATTCATTTTTTCTGCCCACCAGCAGAATGGTAATATTCTTCAGTTCTTTCACGGCTAAAAGACAACCCTTGATGATCTCTAAGGGTGCATTGTCGCCGCCGTGTGCGTCTACAACAATTCTCATGGTTATTCTCCTTTAAATAAATTTGAAGACTCTTTGATCTGTTCAATGATCGCAAGGCTTCGGTTGGAAATCGCCATATATCGATCCGCTTTCAAGCGAATCCGCTCCGTGAGAGAAGCGATGATACCAAAATTAATGTTCATGGGCTGGAAGTTGGCAGGATCTGCAGTACTAATATAGGTACCCATGGCACCCAATGCTGTTTCGATGGGGAAGTCGGGGAAGGGCTCGCCTAAAATTTTGGCCGCTAAGGAAATGCCGGCCATCATGCCGGAGGATGCTGATTCCACATATCCCTCCACCCCGGTCATCTGACCGGCAAAGTATAAGGTTTCCCGCCCTTTGACGCTGAAATCTTTATTCAGCAGGGTGGGGGCATTGAGGTAGGTGTTGCGATGCATCACCCCATAACGCACAAATTCTGCATTTTCCAAGCCTGGAATCATGGAAAAGACCCGCTTTTGTTCCGGGAACTTTAAATGGGTTTGAAACCCAACAATATTATAGAGGGTTCCCACTGCATTGTCTTTGCGAAGCTGAACAACACCATAGGATTTAGCGCCGGTTCGATCATCCACCAGCCCAACCGGCTTTAAGGGGCCGTAGCGCATGGTGTCTTCGCCTCGGCGAGCCATCTCTTCAATGGGCATGCAGCCTTCAAAGACTTGATGATCAAATTCATGGAGCTCAGCGCATTCGGCGTTGCGCAGTGCTTCATAAAAGGCCAGATATTCGTCTTTGTTCATGGGGCAGTTGATATAGTCGGGGGTGCCTTTATTATAGCGAGAGGCGAAAAAGGCCTTGTCCATATCAATGCTCTCATAAGTTACAATCGGCGCCGCCGCATCAAAGAAGGAAAGATAATCTTTACCGAAATAAGCCCGGATAGCCTCAGAAAGAGGCTCTGCTGTCAGCGGTCCGGTGGCAATGATGATATGATCTTCCTCCGGAATGGAGGTGATTTCTTCTTCTACCACCGTGATCAAAGGGTGATCTTTAATGGCTTTGGTCACAGCGGCGGAAAAGGCGTCCCGATCCACCGCCAAGGCACCGCCGGCAGGAACCCGATGAGCGTCGGCTGCATCCATAATCACGGATCCCAGCCGCCGCATTTCTTCTTTTAAAAGTCCCACCGCATTGGTGAGCCCTGCGCCTCTTAAAGAATTGGAACAAACCAATTCAGCAAAATCAGGGCTATGATGAGCAGGGGAGAATTGCTTGGGCTTCATTTCATAGAGGGTAACAGGGATTCCTCGCTTTGCAAGCTGATAGGCAGCCTCACAGCCGGCAAGCCCTGCGCCCACAACAATGGCGCTTTTATTCATTGCCCTTCTCCTGCTTTCCGCATTCGGGATTGGAGCAGTAAGTGCCTCGATTACGACCGGTGCGTTTAAAGAGGGGTGCCCCGCACTTTTCGCAGGTCTTTTTGAGGGGCTCATCCCAGGTCATAAAATCGCAAGAGGGATTGTGCTCGCAACCGTAGTAGGTTTTACCTGCTTTGGAGCGCTTTTTCAGGATCTTACCGCCGCACTTGGGGCAAGGAACGCCGGTATCAATAATAATCGTTTTGGTAAAGCGGCAATCCGGATAACCGGGGCAGGCAAGGAATTTGCCGAACCGACCATTTTTAATCACCAGATTCTTTCCGCAGTTGGGGCAGATTTCATCGGTGACCTCTTCGGGAATTTTTACTCGCTCGGTCAGGGATTTTTCAGCAGTTTCCAAGGTCTTGCTGAAAATGCCGTAGAAATCGCCAACAATGGCTTGCCATTGAGCAGAGCCCTCTTCTACCTTATCCAATTCTTTTTCCAAGTGGGCGGTAAAATCATAGTCCACAATGGAGCCGAAGTGCTCCTTCATTAATTGAGTGGTTACCTCGCCTAAAGCGGTGGGCTTTAAGGATTTGCCGTCACGCTCCACATATTCTCTGGCCAAAATGGTAGTAATAATGGGCACGAAGGTAGAAGGTCTGCCGATCTCATTTTCTTCCAATGCTTTGATCAGAGACGCTTCGGTGTAGCGGGCCGGCGGCTGAGTGAAATTCTGCTCCTTTTCTAGAGTGTCGATTTTCATGGAATCCCCGGATTCTACTCGATATAAGCGACGATGATTCTTCTCTTTATCCTCGGTTTCTTTATATGCAGATGTAAAGCCTTTGAACTTTACAGACTGGCAGGTGGCTTTGAAGACATACTTTCCGTCTCCGATCTCCACCGCCAAAGTATCATAGACAGCTTCAGCCATTTGGCTGGCAAGAAAACGATCATAAATGAGTTTATAAATGCGATATTGATCGGGTGTACAAGAGATCTTTACCTGATCGGGAGTAATGGAAATGTTGGTGGGGCGGATGGCCTCGTGAGCGTCTTGGGCGCTCTTTTTGGTTTTAAAGTAGCGACGGGTAGGGGGATAATATTCTGCACCGTAAGTGGCAATGATATGCTCCTTGGCAGCGGCTGCCGCTTCATCGGAGATTCGCAGAGAGTCGGTTCTCATATAGGTGATCAAACCAACCAGCCCAACACCCTTTACATTAACACCTTCGTAAAGCTCTTGAGCGGCTTTCATAGTGCGCTTGGCTTGGAAATTATAGCGGCGGGAAGCCTCTTGTTGCAAGGTTGAGGTGGTGAAGGGGGGAGCAGGAGACTTTTTCTTTTCCGCCCGCTTAATATCGGTAACGGTGAATTGACTGTTTTGAATTTCATTAAACAGTTTGACCGCTTCTTCTTCGCTATGGATTTCGATGGATTTTTTAGGTGTTCCATGGAACTTGGCTTCAATGGTATCCGTTTCGGAAGAAAATACCGCCGTCAGATTCCAGTATTCCTTGGGCACAAAGGCACGGATCTCTTCTTCTCGATCCACAATCATGGCGGTGGCAACCGATTGCACACGGCCTGCCGATAAGCCTTTCTTCACCTTTCTCCATAGGAAGGGGCTGAGCTTATAGCCCACAATACGATCCAATACCCGGCGTGCTTGCTGGGCATCGACCAGATTCATATTAATCTCGGTGGGGTTCGCCACCGCATTTTTTAAGGCGCCCTTGGTGATTTCGTTGAAAACGACTCGCTTGCCCTTGCCGGCTTCCAGCCCCAAAAGGGTGGCAAGATGCCAAGAAATGGCTTCTCCCTCACGATCCGGGTCAGTGGCCAGATAAACGGTATCGGCCTTCTGTGCCTCTTTCTTTAAGGCACGGATCAGCTCGCTCTTTCCACGAATGGAAATGTATTTAGGGGCAAAATCATGTTCAATATCAATGCCGAAATCGCTTTTGGGCAGATCACGGATATGACCCATGGATGCCATAACTTTATATTTTTTGCCAAGGTATTTTTCAATGGTTTTTGCTTTGGCAGGGGACTCAACGATGAATAAATTAGACATTTAGGGAACCTCTCTTATAGGATTACTTTATATTTACTGCCGGGACAGGATACCGCAAGTCCTCGAAACTCCAATGTGGTTAGACATTGAAGCACTTCATGAACCGGCAGGCCGGCGTTTTCGATGAGATAATCGGTGGTGCATTCCTCGGTGGTAAGCAAGGTAAAAACCGCCTGTTCAGCAGGGGAAAGGGCCGCCATTTCTTTTTTCTTGAAATCATTTAGTTTTGCTTGTTGCATTTCATCTCGCAAAGAAAAGATTTTCTCTGCCGGCTCATTCATTTCTAAAAGCCGATCCCCGAATCGGGGGAGATAAACCTGCAGAATATCGGTATATTCCGTCACCGGATAGCAGCCGTCTTTAATTAATTGATTGGAGCCTGCCGATGCAGGGTCTGCATTGGCCATTAGGGCAAAAAGTTCTCGATTTTGTTCCAGCGCATAATGAGCCGTCATTAAAGAACCGCTTTTTTCGGCCGCTTGCACCACCAAGGTGCCGTTGGAAAGGCCGCTTAAAATG
Source organism: Eubacteriales bacterium (assembly GCA_045539335.1). Lineage (GTDB taxonomy): Bacteria > Bacillota > Clostridia > Oscillospirales > QAKW01 > QAKW01. The sequence goes on along the minus strand of JAZQFD010000029.1, from coordinate 287,583 downwards.
CGGTTTCGTTCGTGATAAGAAAACTTATGGGAGGGCTTTTGCGGAAAATACTCGCTGACCAGCGCTCCTTTTGCTAAAATTTGAGGAAATCTGCGGGTCAGTTGCCCTTTGCTGGCTAAGATGCCAAATGGTAATACGGCGATTACCTTACCATCACTTTGCAGAGCGCTCTCGCAGGCAAAGGTATCAACCCCATCTGCAAGGCCGGTCACAATGGTAAAGCCGCAGTGGCTTAAAGGCATAACCAATTCCTTGGTCATGGCTTCACCGTAACCGTTGCATTTACGAGCCCCCACTACCGTTAAAAGAGGGGCATCAAGACAGGAACGCAGATGACCCTTGAAGAATAGGGGACAGGGTGGATTGGAAATCTCACGGAGCAGAGGCGGATAAAGAGAATCTTCTAATGTGATAATACCAATTTCATTTTCTTCACATAAGCCATAGGTTTCCCAGGCGAAGCGTAAATCCTTTTTGGTCAGCAAACGAATTTCTTTTTCGCTGAGAATTCTACAGGCTGAATAATCTTCGCAATCATAGAGTTCCTCAATGGAGCCGAAGAATTCAACCGTTTGCAGTAACTTTCTGTTATTGTGATTCAGGCAATCTTTCGCCCAAAGCCATAAAACGTGATGATTCAGCTCCATTTGGATTGCTCCCATAAAATAATGGATGCAGCCACGGCGGCATTTAATGACTCATTGTTTCCCTGCATGGGAATGAAAACGCCTCGATCGCAGAGGGAAAGGATTTCGGGCGTGATTCCGTTTGCTTCATTTCCGATGATCATAACCGTTGGGGAGTCAAAAGAAACCTCCGGCAGAAGGGAAAAATTGCGATCCAGTCCTGCGCCTAAGATCTGATAGCCTTCTGCTTTTTTTGCGGTTAAGTATGCGGCAAGGTCCCCCTTTTGAACCGGCACACGAAAGACGCTGCCCATTGCTCCTCTCAAAACTTTCGGGGAATAGAGATCCACCGATTCTTCACTCAAAAACACTTGCTTTACGCCAAAGGCTTCTGCAGAGCGCAAGATCGCTCCTAAATTGAAAGGATCGGCAAGATGATCCAAGGCTAAAATAAAGGACGGTTGCTCCGCCGGCTTTTCTTGCTGCTTTAAAACCATAAAAATACCGGGAGCAGTATCCATACTGCTGAGTTTCTTTGCCACAGGATCAGAGATCAAAATGGTTTTTGATTCCATTCCGTTCAAGATGGGATTGCCTGCCTCTTTTTCGGTGACTAAGCATTTTTCGATCTGCCAGCCGCTGGAGGCAGCTTCTTTACATAACTTGGGTCCCTCTACCATAAACAGCCCGTACTCCCGCCGCCCGGCGGCAGTGTTCAGGCGACAAAGCTCTTTGATATATTCATTTTTTACGCTGGTAATTTGTTCCATAATGATTTTATATCGTTCACTTTCGTCAAGATTTTTTCAAAAACCTACATATATAGTACAAAGGGCACACGGCTATATTATAAATACATTTTTCCCAAATTGCAATACCTTTTATAAAAAACAAACGGTGCAGGAAAAACCTGCACCGTTTTGTGAACTTATTTATCCAGTTGCTTCTTAGCGGTTGCGACCAGTCCGGTGAAAGCGGCGGGATCAGAAACAGCGATTTCTGCCAGCATCTTTCTGTTGAGAGTGATCTTAGCCAGCTTCAAGCCATGCATGAACTGAGAATAGTTGATGTCGTCCATGCGGCAAGCAGCGGAGATTCTGGTGATCCAAAGAGCACGGAAGTCTCTCTTCTTCTGCTTTCTGCCGATGTAAGCGTTGGTCAAAGAACGCATAACTGCCTGATTAGCAGTACGGAACTGCTTGCTCTTGGCGCCATAAAAGCCCTTAGCAAGCTTTAAAATCTTCTTTCTTCTTTTGCGGGTAGTAACCGCACCTTTAATTCTAGCCATTTATTTCAGCCTCCGTTATTTTAGATTATTTGTAGGGGATCAGTTTCTTCAAAGAAGCTGCATTGGTTACGTCAACATAAGCCTCTTTACGCAATCCTCTTTTACGCTTGGTGGTTTTCTTGTTCAGAATGTGAGATCTGAAAGCATGGCTTCTCTTGATCTTGCCACCTTTAGTGATCTTGAAACGCTTTTTTGCACCGCTATGGGTCTTTACCTTAGCCATAATATAGCCTCCCTTATTTTTTTTCTTTCTTTGGCGCTAAGACCATGATCATATTGCGCCCTTCCAATTTGGCGGGCTTTTCGATCATACCGTTTTCATCGATGAGAGAAACAAAACGCTCAGCAATGTCGTATCCCAGCTCGGTATGAGCCATCTCGCGTCCCTTGAATTTCACAACGACCTTAACCTTATCGCCGTTCTTTAAGAACTTGTTGGCGTTGTTGGCCTTGGTCTGAATGTCATGGGTGTCAATTTTCAGGGTCAACTGAATTTCCTTAACAGACACAATGTTCTGATTCTTTTTCGCTTCCTTTTCTTTCTTAGCCTGCTCGTAACAATATTTACCGAAATCGATAATCTTGCATACAGGGGGCTGAGCTTTAGGGGCGATCATCACCAGATCCAAACCTTTGCCTTCGGCAATCTTCAGCGCCTCAGCGGGGGGCATGATGCCCAGCTGGCTGCCGTCGGAATCAACGACCCGAATTTCCTTTTCGCGGATTGCTTCGTTGATACTCAATCCTTTTGCTTCTTTTGCGTTAATGTTTCCACACCTCCGAAAAAATAATAAAAACGAGCAAAAATTTTGCTCGTTTCCCATTCATAATATAACAAGGAAAAATCCTGTGTTAAACCATGTGAACCACTGCTACTGAAGCGTGCAGGGTGAGAACAGAGCAATCTATTCTGCTTCTTTTTGCTCATATAGGTTACCACACTCTATGCAGAAAGTCAACACTTTTTTAAAAAAGTTTTGGTTTTTTTGAAAAAAGTTCTTTACAAAACCGAAAGAGTTGTGTATAATGGTGGAGCGTTTTCGAAAAACGCATGGAAAATGGCCCGGTAGTTCAGTTGGTTAGAACGCTAGCCTGTCACGCTAGAGGTCGTGGGTTCGAGCCCCATCCGGGTCGCCATTTTCGCTGATGTAGCTCAGTAGGTAGAGTGCATCCTTGGTAAGGATGAGGTCGTCAGTTCGACTCTGATCATCAGCTCCAAAAAATGTCATCCCGTCCGGGGTGACATTTTTTGTTTCTTATACTCCGTCGAACTGACCTTCGTCAGTTCGACTCTGAACACCGAAGGTGTCAAGCCGTAAGGCTTATCATCAGCAAAAAAATGCCGCTTGCGGCATTTTTAATTTCTTATACTCCGTCGAACTGACATTTGCCTGCTTTGATTGGTTTACATAATCAAAGCACAATGCAAAGGACGATTCCAATAATAATACAGCCTGCGCCAACTACGATCTTTGCTTTGCTTAATACCGGCTTTTTACTTCGATAGCGCTTTTCGATCTCATAAGTATCTTTGCCTAACTCTTTTAGGATTTCCAACTCTTTGTAGACATAAATTGCGCTACCGATAGAATAGAGCCCGTAGAGGAAAAAGAAGGGCATAATAGTAAGCAAAGCGAAGAGAGAGCTCTCACTGAACAGAGAAATATAAGCAAATACCAAAATCCAAGTAATGCAAAAGATCGGCACAAAGGTATCCAGCAGCTCAATGCGTGTCATTTTTTGTGTTTTTTTGGCCATGTTTAACCTCCGAAAGACATTTTCTACAGTATAGCACATTTTTTTGAAAAATCAAATAAAAAGAAGGAGTCTTTGCAGACCCCTTCTTTTTTAGAGTTTCAGCTCTTCACTCCATCGTCGAGTTTGACGGACAGCGGCATCCGACGGTAATGTTACCTTGGCGTCTTTGGTTTTTTCCTCCGGCGTCATCATGGGTAGCGTACCGTAATAAGGTACCATGTCTTTTTGATCTTTGGATTTCATAAAAAGCAACCTCCGCCATTATGTTGTCCAAAGGGGGAGCGTATTATTCTTCCTCTTCTTGAGGAGGATCGATGGTCACATGGGCTTTCAGCACTAGTTTTTCATCGGAATCAGTGATGCTGACGGTGAATTTATCGTGTCGGAATTCTTCGCCTTTTTCAGGAATCATTCCCATCTGCTCGATAATCCAACCATTAAAGGTGGCAGCGTCGCTTTCAAAGTCGGTTTTTAATTCCCGCTCGACCTTGGTTAGTTCGGTGTCGCCTTGAATGTCATAATTGAATTCATCAATCGCAACAATGTCATCGTGTGTTTCTTCCAGCTCGCCTACCAACTGCTCAATCACATCGTTGATAGTAACAATGCCGTCCGTACCGCCGAATTCATCGATAACGATGGCAAAATGATTCTTGGTGGTTTTCATTTCTTTGAAGAGATCATCTGCCTTGGTATGGGTGGAAACAAAAAACGGCTTGATTACAGCACGCTCCAAAGCAATTTCTTTGGTCTGTTCCGGCAGACGGAAGAATAAGCGGGTATCTAAGATGCCGATAATCTGATCGGCAGAATCCTCAAAAACGGGGTAGTAGGTATGCACATCTTCAAAAATAGTCTTTTTCCATTCTTCGATGGTATCTTCATTCCAAAGAGACACAACCTCGGTGCGGTGAGTCATGATTTCACCAACGGAAAGATCATCGAATTCAAAAACATTCTGAATGATGATGTTTTCTTCTTCGTCGATGATGCCTTGCTCGGTACCGGCATCGGCCATCATGCGGATATCTTCTTCGCTGACTTCACTTTCATCGGCATGGGGATCGATGCCCAAAAGGCGCAAAATACCATTGGTAGAGATAGTCAGTAACCATACCAGCGGAGCAAAGACCTTGGAGATGAAGCTGACTGTTCCGGAAATGCCCAAAGCAATGGATTCGGTTTTTCGCATGGCCAACCGTTTGGGAACCAACTCGCCAAATACCAAGGTTAAAAAGGAGAGGATCATGGTGATCACAACAACTGAGATGGCATCTAAGGTGGCGACAGGAATTCCAAGATCAAGCTTTAATAATTGCTTTACGATCATCTCTGAAAAATTGTCTGCTGCGAATGCACTTCCCAAAAAGCCGGAAAGGGTAATGGCAACCTGAATGGTGGCTAAAAAGCGTGCGGGATTTTGGGTCAGTTTCGAAAGGCGGCGTGCTCGTTTATTGCCGTCTTCCGCAAGCTTATTAAGCTTGTTTTCATTAAAGGAAAGAACGGCAATCTCCGCACAGGCGAACACAGCGTTCAGTCCGATCAAAATAAATTGAAGAATTAATTGTCCTATTAATTGTGCGTTCATTATTTTCTCCTGAATTTCAAAAATATGTTAGTGGTGGATGGTTTTTGAATAAAAACCTACCGCCGCATTCTGTAGAGAAGAAAATATGCAAAATCAATGTGGGTAAAATACCCGTTCATAGCGGCGGTATCACTGTCGCTACTGTCGGTATCCATAACTACACAGGACCTCCTTTATCAAAATAATCACAGTGTATTATATCAAAGGTTATTTTAAAAGTCAAGGAGCGAAAAAATTAACAAATATATCTTTATTTTGTAAAATCTATGTGATATAATATGAAAATAAATATAAGGAGCGTATATACAGCATGGTGATTTTAGGGATCGATCCCGGATATGCAACAGTCGGATATGGTGTGCTTCGCTATGAGCGTGGTCGCTTTCAAGTGCTGGATTATGGCGCTGTTACCTCTCCGGCGGGAATGGACTTTCCAACTCGATTGCAGATCATCTATGAAGGGATTTGTGAACTTTGCGATCGATTCCAACCGGACTGTATGGCGGTGGAAGAATTATTCTTCAACACGAATATTACCACCGGTATTCAGGTGGGTCATGCTCGTGGAGTGATTCTTTTGGCAGGGCATCAAAAAGGGGTGCAGTTCTTTGAGTATACGCCCTCGCAAGTTAAGCAAAGCGTTGTGGGATACGGAAAGGCCGAAAAGCGGCAGGTGATGGAAATGACTCGTCAGTTATTGGGACTGGAACGAATCCCTCGACCGGATGATGCGGCAGACGCATTGGCGCTGGCGGTTTGCCATGCACATAGTTCAAAATCAAGTTTATTGGGGTTAAAGATATGATTGCATCATTAAGAGGAACCATCTTAGAAAAAAATGGCGACGCTGCGGTAATTGAATGCGGTGGCGTGGGCTTTGGGATTATGCTGACTCGGTTTGGAATCGATAAGATCGGCAGCGTGGGCTCCGAAACCTTTTTATTTATTCATATGATCGTCCGTGAGGATGCCATGGAACTTTACGGTTTTCCCGATCCTGATGAGCGGGATTGCTTCCGTTTGCTCACCAGCGTTTCCGGTGTGGGTCCCAAGGGCGCATTGGCTGTGCTGTCGCAGTTGACGCCCGATGAGCTGGCGGCCAGTATTGTGATGGGCGATAAAGCGAATATTACTCGTGCCAAGGGCATTGGGCCTAAGGTGGCGGAGCGTCTGATCTTGGAATTGAAGGATCGATTTAAGGGGATGACACCGGTGAAGGTCAATGCTGCCTCCACTCCCACTCAAGGGACGGCCTCCAAGAGTCTGGAGATCATCGAGGCGTTGATGGCTCTTGGATTTACCCAACCGGAAGCAAAGCATGCGCTAAAGGATCTTGATCTCGAGGCCTTGAGTGTTGAGCAGGCAATCACACAAGCATTGAAAGGATTTAGCCAATGATTGAAAGCGATTTTGAAAATAGAATTGTTTCCACTACGCTGACGGTAGACGATGGAGATATCGAAGATTCTCTGCGCCCTCGGCGGATGGAGGACTATATTGGTCAAACCAAAGCCAAAGAAAACCTGAAGGTTTTTATTGAAGCGGCAAAAGGGCGTGGCGAGAGCTTGGATCACTGCTTGCTTTATGGCCCTCCGGGATTGGGCAAAACGACTCTTGCCGGCATTATTGCCAATGAGATGGGGGTTAATCTACGGATTACCTCCGGCCCCGCCATTGAAAAGCCCGGCGACCTTGCTTCGCTGATCACCAATCTTCAGCCGGGAGATGTGTTGTTTATTGATGAAATTCATCGTCTCTCCAGAGCCGTAGAGGAAGTGCTGTATCCTGCAATGGAAGATTATGCAGTGGATATCATCATCGGCAAAGGTCCTTCTGCTCGCAGCATTCGCTTGGACTTGCCTCGATTCACTTTGATCGGCGCTACCACTCGGGCCGGTCAGATCTCTTCCCCTTTGAGAGATCGTTTCGGCATTCAAACTCGTCTGGAACTTTATCAACCGGAGGAATTGAGGGATATCGTGGTTCGTTCTGCCGGTATTTTGGGAATCCCTGTGGAACCGCAGGGTGCTATGGAAATCGCCAAGCGCTCTCGTGGCACTCCTCGTATTGTTAACCGCCTGCTGAAGCGAGTGCGGGACTATGCAGAGGTGCGGGGAAACGGTGTTATTACCGGCGAGATCGCCGACACAGCGCTGAAGGCTTTGGAGATTGATCATCTTGGCTTGGATGCCATCGACCGTCGGATGCTTCGGAGCATCATGGTGAATTTCGGCGGCGGACCGGTTGGATTAGAGACGCTTGCGGCAACCATCGGTGAAGAATCCATCACCTTGGAAGATGTATATGAACCTTATCTTTTACAGATCGGCTTTTTGGCTCGCACCCCTCGTGGGCGCACCGTCACTCCAAGGGCTTATGAGCATCTTGGGTTAAAGCCTATGGGAGAAAAGAACGAGCAGATTCGTTTTGAGGAGTTATGATATGTGGATCGCAGATCAATGGAAAGACTATGAACTATTAGATACCTCCTCGGGAGATCGCTTGGAGCGGTGGGGGCGTTATTTGTTGGTTCGCCCCGATCCCCAGGCAATTTGGCAAACACCCCGCAATCGCCCCCAGTGGAAGCAGGCCAATGCGGTCTATCACCGCTCGGGTAGTGGCGGCGGTCATTGGGAGATTCGCTCCTTGCCTGAAAGTTGGAAAATTGACTATAAAGACCTGACCTTTCAGATTAAGCCCATGAACTTTAAGCATACCGGCATCTTTCCGGAGCAGGCAGTCAACTGGGATTTTATGCGTGAGAAAATTGAAAATGCCAATCGGCCGATTAAGGTATTAAATCTTTTCGCTTATACCGGCGGTGCTACCATGGCTTGTGCAAAAGCGGGCGCCTCGGTGGTGCATGTGGATGCCTCTAAGGGAATGGTGCAGTGGGCCAAGGAAAATGCCGCTCTTTGCGGTGTTGCAGATCGCCCTATCCGCTATTTAGTGGATGACTGCATGAAGTTTGTAGAGCGTGAAATTCGTCGTGGGAATACATACGACGGTATCGTAATGGACCCGCCTTCTTACGGTAGAGGTCCCGGCGGAGAGGTTTGGCAGCTGGAAGAAAAGCTCTATCCCTTTATTACACGGGTTATGCAGTTGCTGTCGCCTAATCCCTTGTTTTTTATTTTAAACTCTTATTCAACCGGTCTTTCGGCTTCGGTAATGGAGTATCTGCTTCGGGCAACCTTTCCTAAGAATGTGAAGGGAACCTTTGAAAGCGGAGAGATTGGTTTAAAAACAACGGACGGAATGTTTTTCCCGTCCGGCTCGGCTGCAAGGTGGTATTCGGAGGAATAAATGGCAAAGATCATTGAGGTTTCAAAACTGAATTATTCCTATCCTGCTGAGGAGGGGAAAACTGCACCCTTAGCGCTTCATGATGTCCATTTAGAGATCGAAGAAGGGGAGTTTGTTGCAGTTTTGGGACACAACGGTTGCGGAAAAAGCACCTTGGCCAAACACTTGAATGGAATTCTCAAGGCCGATAGCGGCAAAGTGATGGTGATGGGGCTGGATGCTTCTGAGGAGCAAAACCTTCTGGAAATTCGCCGCAATGTGGGAATGGTATTTCAAAACCCCGATAATCAGATCATCGCCACCGTGGTTGATGAGGATGTGGCCTTTGCATTGGAAAACTTAGGGGTTCCTTATGATGAGATGGTTGAGCGGGTAGATAAAGCCTTGGAACTGGTGGATATGACCCGTTATCGCCGCCATGCTCCTCACCGCCTTTCCGGTGGTCAGAAGCAGCGTGTAGCTATTGCCGGTGTTTTGGCAATGGAGCCCAAATGCTTGATCTTGGATGAGCCCACAGCTATGTTGGATCCCAAGGGCCGCAAGGATGTGATGAAAACCATTCTGCGGCTGAACCGTGAAAAGGGAATGACTGTTGTGTTGATTACCCATTACATGGATGAGGCGGTTCAAGCGGATCGTGTTATTGTGATGGCAGAGGGTGAAATGATTTTAGATGGAACGCCCAAAGAGGTTTTCCAAAATGTCGGCCTATTGCACAGCCTCTCTTTAGATGTGCCGCAAACGGCAGAATTGATGTTTGCTCTGCGGCAGTCAGATGTTAAGGTGCCGATTGCGGTGCTGAATGAAGAAGAGTGCCTCTCGGAATTGGAAAAAATGTTGGGAGGTGTTTCGTTATGATAAAAACAGAGCACCTATCTCATATCTACGGCGCAGGAACTCCCTTTGAAACGGCTGCGATTGATGATATTAACATTCATATTCCTCAAGGGGAATTTACCGGTATTATTGGGCATACCGGCTCGGGAAAGAGCACCTTGATTGCCCATTTTAATGCCATATTAAAGCCCACCTCCGGTCGGATTTTGATCGATGGAAAAGACCTTTGGGATACCGATAAAAAGGTTCGAATTCAAACACGCTTTGATGTGGGGTTGGTTTTTCAATACCCCGAGTATCAGTTGTTTGAAGAGACGGTTTATAAAGATATTGCATTTGGTCCTAAGAATATGGGTCTTCCGGATGCAGAGATTGAGAAGCGTGTGGAGAAGGCTATGGAATTTGTGGGGCTTTCCTCCTCCTTGCTGGATAAATCTCCTTTTGACCTTTCCGGCGGACAGAAGCGGCGGGTTGCCATTGCCGGTGTGATGGCATTAGAACCAAAAGTTTTGGTGTTGGATGAGCCGGCCGCCGGCTTGGATCCTAAAGGGCGGGATGAGATTCTCAGCCGCATCCGGGATTATCATAAAGAAACAAAAAGCACCATTCTTTTGGTTTCTCACTCTATGGAGGATATCAGCCGCAATGCCCAGTCGGTATTGGTGATGAACAAAGGAAAGTGCGCTATGCACACCTCTGTTGGCGAAGTGTTTGATCGATCAGAGGAATTGGTGCAGATGGGGTTGGATATTCCCCAAATCACCCGTGTTTTTATTTCCTTGCAGGAAAAGGGATACCCTGTTTCCAAAAACGTTTATACCGTGGAGCAAGGAAAAGAAGAATTGATGCGTCTTTTGAAGAAGGGTGGTGGCGAGAATGCTTAAGGATATCACCCTTGGTCAATATTTCCCGGGCGAGTCTTTTATGCACCGCTTGGACCCACGAATGAAACTTTTGCTGACAGTGCTTTATATGGTCACCCTCTTTATGGTGCCTCGTTTGGTCGGTTTTTTGATCACCGGTACACTGATCCTTTTAGTTGTGATCTTTTCCGGCGTGTCTATTAAAACGGCGGTGCGAGGACTGAAACCGCTGCTGTTTGTTATCGTATTCACTGCATTTTTTAACGTGCTTTACGGTGGCGGTGACCCCTTGTTTCCGCAAGTTTCATGGTTGTCTTGGATCAAGGCAGATGGCGTGCGAAATGCCATTTTTATGATCGTTCGTATTGTATTGCTGATCCTTGGGACCTCTTATTTGACCTATACCACCAGCCCGGTGATGCTGACCGATGCTATTGAGCGGTTGTTCCGCCCTTTAAAAAAACTGCATTTTCCGGTACACGAATTGGCGATGATGATGACCATTGCTCTTCGCTTTATCCCTACTTTGATTGATGAAACCGATAAGATCATCAATGCACAAAAGGCCAGAGGCGCCGATTTTGAGACGGGGAATATCATTCGCCGTGCCAAGGCGCTGATGCCGATTTTGATTCCTCTTTTGATTTCGGCCTTTCGTCGAGCAGAGGAATTGGCGGATGCAATGGAATGCCGCTGCTACCATGGTGGAGCAGGAAGAACCCGCTATAAGGTTTATTCCTTTGGCTGGCGGGATTGGGTGGCTCTTAGTGTAATGCTGGCGGCCATGGCTTCGGTGATAGTTTTGATGATTTGGTAAAGGATTTTAATGAGCCAAAAATTATTGTTGAAAATTCGATATGACGGATCTAGTTTTGTGGGCTGGCAGGTGCAAAAGAACGGGAAAGCCGTTCAGGAGCAAATGCAGGACGCCATCGAAGAGATCTTTGGTCAGCGTGTGGGCGTAACCGGCTGCAGCCGAACCGACAGCGGTGTGCATGCAATGGAATACTGCCTTTGCTTTGATCCCCCTCGAGAGATGGAGATGAAGCGGATTCCTTTTGCGCTGAATTCGGTGCTGCCGGATGATATCAGTGTGTTGTCTTGCCAAGAGGTGGCCAATGATTTTCATCCTCGTTACAGTGCGGTGGCAAAAGAATATCTTTACCGATTCTATGATGGGTTTGCGCCCGATCCCTTTAAGCGTGGCTTTGCTTTCCATGAGCGAAAAGGCTTGGATGTGGAGCGAATGGATCGTGCGGCCAAATGCTTCTTAGGCACCCATGATTTTAAGGCCTTTATGTCCACCGGCTCTAAGATTGAAGATACGGTAAGAACCATCTATTTCAGTAAAGTGGAGCGCCAAGGAAATGATGTAACCTTTCGGGTGGTGGGGGACGGATTTCTTTATAACATGGTTCGGATTATGGCAGGCACCTTGCTGTTTGTTTCCATGGGTCGAATCAAAGAAGAGGATCTGCCTTCCATTATTCAGGGAGGGGAGCGTGCAAAATGCGGAAAGACTATGCCGCCCTATGGTCTATATTTGAATAAAGTTTATTATGATGAGAAGGAGGTGCCACATGAGTCGACGTGATTGGGAAGAAGAGCCTATGATGGATGAAGATGAGAATGTTGGCTCTGCAACCGGCCAAAAATCAAAAATCGGATTGAGATATGCCCGCCATTTGCTTTTGTTGGTGATGGTTATGGTGGCACTGATCTTTTTGTTTGCCAACCGGGATCAAATTACCGGCGATAATTTTCGTCGCTTAATGGCGAAGATCAATGTTGGTTTTTCTTCGTCGACTACCGAAAACGGAGTGTTGTATTTTGACACAACCGGCAATGGTGAAACGGTAGTTTATAAAGATGGCTTTGCCAGTGCTACTGTAGAGCGTTTGCTGATTACCGATAAAAATGGTGCGGAGTTTCAGAATGTGCAATTGGGATTTCGAAATCCCCATCTTTATGCAAATAATAAATACGTGCTGGCATATGACAGTGGTGGCACCGGCTTGATGGTTTGCGATTCTTTTTCGGTGTTGTTTGAAACCAACATGGAAAATAATATTATCACTGCTCGCATGAACAAAAACGGGGGTTTCACCGTGGTAACCGAAGGAGAGGGGTATCTTTCTAAAGTATTTGTTTATGATTCCTCTTTTCGGGAGGTTTATCGATACAACAGCTTGAATCGTTATATTCTGGATGCAGTGCTTGCACCCGATCAAAAAGCAATGGCTGTTTCTTCCATGAGCTTAGAGGGGTCTGAAATCTCTGCAGAAATCCTTTACTTTAAGCTGGACAAAGAATCGGTGCAATGGTCTGTTCCCTTTGGGGAAACACCGTGTATCAGTGTGGATATTAAAGATGACGATAGTATCTGCGGACTTTTTTCTTGGGGGATGGTCTCCTTAAGTGAGAAGGGAAAAGAACGAGGAAGATATGAATTGGATAATCAGGTGCTTCAATGCTATTCCTTGGGCGATGGTGGGAAAACGGCATTTGCTGTCTCTGCCGCCGAAAGCGGAGATTCTACATTGGTGATTTGCGATTCTAAAGCCCATGTGGATGATACGGTAGTGTTGGACTATTATGTAGTGCAAATGGATTATTACGGCGGTCGGATCGCCACCCTCGGAAACCGAGAATGTGGGGTCTATAATTCTTCTGGAAAATGCTTGTGGAGCAGTATTCCCGAACGAGCTACCGATATTGATTTCATGGGTAGAAGCGCCGTGGTTGTAATTGGCGAAACAAATTGTGTTTATAATGCGTTTTAACAAAGGAGAATTGCTATGACGATCATATTGGATGTTTTAGTTTTGGCTATTTTAGCCCTTTCGGTGTTCTTGGCTTATAAAAAAGGGTTGATTAAAACCCTGTTTTCGTTGGTGGGTGGCGTTTTGGCTGTTGTTTTGGCTATTAATTTAAGTGCGCCCGTGGCCGATTGGTTAGATAAGACAATTGTTAGACCCACTGTTCGTAACACAGTGTTGACCGCCGTTAACGGCAGTGAACTTTCCGAAAACTATGATAAGGCATTGGAAACCATTGATGTGGTACATAAATTACAAGAAATGCCTGAGAGTTTGCGCACCTTTCTGGAAAAATTAAATGTGGATGTTGATTCCATTGTTGCATCGGCAGAGTCGGTTGCTGCCGATACCGTGGCCGCCAAAGAGAAACTGATTGATTCTATTGTGAATCCGGTGAGTGAAATGGTTAGTAAGGCGGTCGCAATGATTGGCTTGGTCGTTGTTTTATTTGTGTTGCTTTTTGTGGCAAGCCGCTTGCTGGATGCGGTATTCCGTCTGCTTCCTTTCGGCAAAAAAGCCAATCAGATCGGCGGCGTTTTGTTTGGTGCTTTAAGAGCATTGCTGATCATTATGATTTTGGGCGCTGTGGTATATGGCCTTGCCTATGGAAATGTACTGCTTTCTCTGGAGGATCTGGAGAATACGGTGATTTTGAAGTTTTTTAATAATTTTAATCCAATTTTGACTGCTTTAAAGTAAAGGAATCATTTTTATGAATCTTCCTAATTTTTTGACAATTTTACGCTTATTTATGGTCCCCGCCTTTGTCATCGCCTTCTTTTATGACGGGGCCGGACGTTATTGGGCTGCCGGAATTTTCGTTTTGGCGGCTTTGACGGATGTTTTAGATGGCTATTTGGCTCGTAAATGGAATCAAATAACCGATTTCGGTAAGCTTGCCGATCCGGTGGCTGATAAAATGATGCAGCTTTCCGCCATTGGATGTTTATGTATCAGCGGTCGGATTCGTTTTTGGGTTGTATTAGTGTTCGCTTTGAAAGAAATTCTGCTGATTCTGGGAAGTCTGCGCTTGCTGAACATCCATAAATATGTGGTCTACTCCAAATGGAGTGGTAAAATTGCCACCGTACTATTGTTTGTTGCGGTTACATTGATTATTGTTACCGATGAGAAAACAATTTCGCCCCAATGGGCCACCCTTATTATGGGTGGCTGCCTGATTGCGGCCTTTATCGCCTTCTTTGATTACATTTCTATGTATTTGAAGATCAAGGCTCGTAAGCTTGAGCACTCTAAAGGAGAGTAAAATGATTTGTACTAAATGTAAAAAAAGAACCGCCGTTGTTTTTGTGTCTCGCATGGACGGAAACGGAAAACCGGTTAATGAGGGCTTCTGTTTGAAATGCGCTAAGGATATGGGCATTCCTCAAGTCAATGAAATGATCAAGGGAATGGGTATGACCGATGAGGATTTAGAGCAGTTTTCCAATGAGTTCGATCAAATGAGCGAACAGATGGGATTAACTGATGCGGAACTCGATTCTCAAACAGCACCTTCTTTGCCACCCTTTTTTAATCGTTTGTTTGGCAAAACTGATGGCGCAGAGACCGCTGAGGAGAGCGAGGCGCCAAAGGGGGATAAGCGGAAGGAAAAGAAACGCAAAATTTTGGATCAATATGGCGTCAATCTCACGGCCAAGGCTCGCAAAAATGAGCTGGATCCCGTGATCGGCAGGGCGGTGGAACTTAACCGTTTGATTCGCATTTTAAACCGCAGAACGAAAAATAACCCCTGTTTGATCGGTGAACCCGGTGTTGGTAAAACGGCGATCGCAGAAGAATTGGCTTCTCGTATTGCCCGTGAAGAAGTGCCCGCTAAGCTCTTGGATAAAGAAGTGTACCTTTTGGATCTTACCGCCTTGGTGGCCGGCACCCAGTTTCGAGGGCAATTCGAAAGTCGCATTAAAAACTTGATCAATGAAGTGGTGGCTCTTGGTAACATTATTTTAGTGATCGACGAGATTCATAATTTGGTGGGTACCGGTGATGCCGAGGGTACAATGAATGCGGCCAATATTCTAAAGCCTGCCCTCTCTCGAGGGGAGATTCAGGTGATTGGTGCAACCACCTTGGCCGAATACCGTAAGTATATTGAAAAAGATGCGGCGTTGGAGCGCCGTTTCCAGCCTGTTTTGGTGGATGAGCCTTCTTTGGAGGATACGGTTGAGATCCTTAAAGGTCTTCGCCCTCGATATGGAGAATATCATCATGTGGTGATCTCTGATCAACTATTGGTACAGGCTGCTCAAATGTCGGAGCGCTATATTACCGATCGTTTTCTGCCCGATAAGGCCATTGATCTTTTGGATGAGGCCTGCAGTGGGGCGTCTTTGGAGAATGTGGCGCAAAATGAGTATATTCGTAAAAACCGCCGCCTCACCGAAATTGAGGCCCGCCTCAATGTTCTCTCAGAAGAGGAGCAAGGAGACGAGATTTATAAGGAAATCGCAGAGCTCAACAGTGAGAAATGTCTGCTTCAATCTGCCATTGCTGAATTGGGATCTGTTGGAGATGCGGTGCTAACCTTTGATCATCTTGCTTATGTATTGGAGCTTTGGACCGGCATTCCGGCCTCTAAAATCAAGCAGCAAGAATTTGAAAAGCTGAATCAGCTTGGGGAGACCCTCAAGAGTCGAATTGTTGGGCAGGATGCGGCGATTGATAGTGTGGTTCGTGCTATTAAACGCCGTCGTGTAGGGGTGTCCTTGTCCCATAGCCCCGCTTCTTTTATCTTTACCGGCCCCACCGGCGTTGGTAAAACAGAATTAGTGCGTCAGCTTTCTATTGCGCTGTTTGACAGTGTTGAGGCACTGATTCGTGTGGATATGAGCGAATATATGGAAAAGCATTCCGTTTCTAAACTGATTGGGGCACCTCCGGGTTATGTGGGATATGACGATGCCGGCCAATTAACTGAAAAGGTGCGGCGGAAGCCTTATAGTGTTATCCTGTTTGATGAAATTGAAAAGGCTCATCCTGAGGTGCTGAACATCATGCTTCAGATGTTGGATGACGGCAAATTGACTGATGCTCAGGGGCGTGTGGTGAATTTTGAAAACACGGTGATTGTGATGACAACCAATGCCACCGCCGACACGGCCAATGCCACCGGCTTTAATCGATCGGAATCAGAGTTGGAAAAAGACCGTGCCACTCGGGCGCTGCTGAAATTCTTGCGTCCTGAGTTTATCAATCGTGTGGATGAGATTGTGACCTTCCATCCTTTGGAAAAGGAAACCATTCGTTCTATTGCCGATATTATGATCGGAGATCTTCGAAAGAGTTTAGCGCTGCGTTCCATCTCTCTTGAGGTTGATAGTGAGGTACTGGATTATCTGGCTGTAAACGGTTATGACCGTAAGTTTGGTGCTCGTTCGTTAAAGCGTGCCATCCAAAGGGAAGTAGAGGATCGGATTGCTCAGGAAATGATCGATCATTTTGAGCAAGAGGCGAGCGTGGTCCGTTGCTTTATGGCAGATGGAAAAATAAATGTGGATTTGAATTAAAAAACGCTTGACAATTTCTGTGTAGTTTTGTATAATACACGTTGTACCTGTATGTACGAATTGTTGTCAAAGCGGAGGGAGGGAAGACCAAATGGCAGAAATCCGCATTAAGGAAAATGAATCCTTGGATAGCGCTTTGAGAAGATTTAAAAGACAATGTGCTAAATCCGGCGTTCTCTCCGAAATTAGAAAGAGAGAGCACTACGAGAAGCCCAGCGTTAAGAGAAAGAAGAAGTCCGAAGCCGCCAGAAAGAGAAAGTATTAATCTTTCTTAGTAGTGTTTCGGTATGCTACGCTCAAAGATATACCCACATTCCATTGGAATGTGGGTATTTTTTGTGGCATTAATTAAAAAGAAGCATTTCGATTGAAATGCTTCTTTTAATACATTATTTTTTCTTTTTAAACTCTGCCCAAAGACAGGGAGCTAAAAGGGAAGAAGAATAGCATCCGGAAAGAATACCGATCATCATAGGTAAGGTGAAATGAACAATAGAGGTCAGTCCCTTTGCGGCTCCAAAGATTAGCACCAAGACCAGTGCGACCAGCGACATTAAAGAGGTGTTAATGGTACGTTTCAAGGATTGATGAACGCTTTTGTTTACCAGCTCGATGGGTGAAAGTTTGTTGCCGGTTAACCGTTTGTTTTCACGAATACGGTCAAAGATGACCAGGGTATCATTGATGGAATAGCCCAGAATGGTTAACACCACGGCAATGAATCCATCGTTGATGGGAATCTTAAACAACACAAATACAAAAAAGATCAGAGCAATATCGTGGAACAGAGCAATCAGTGCCGTTAGGGCGGCAGTAAAGCCGGAAACCATGGAAAACCGCAGGCTGACAAAAATAACAATAAATACAGCGGCAATGCCAATGGCCAGCAATCCATTCTTCAAAAAGCGATGACCAATGGAGGCTTCCACATTGGTGGTGGATCCGTGTTTGATGTTGTTTTCCGGATATTTTTCGATTAGAGCCTTGTTTAGTTTTTCTTGTTCCTCTGTGGTTAGGTTTTCGGTGCCGGAAAGAGAGATGATCAAGGATGTACCTTGGTTTTCATAACCGATTGCATTTTGTACGGTGGAATCACGTTTCAAGGTTGATTTGACTAAGGCTTCGATACTGGCAGGTTCAATAGATTCGCCTGTATATGTATAGGTGATCTTAGCACCACCGCTGAAAGTGATATCCAGCTTTACTCCATTGATAAAAAGACCGATCAGTCCGGCGATCATCAGAAGGATTGAAATGGTATAATAAATCTTTCTTTTTCCGTAAAAATCAAACATGATTACGCCACCTCCTTTTTGGCTTTCATGCCATAGAATCGAGGGTTGCTGAAAACCTTATAGCAAGAAAGGGATTGCAGCATGATTTTGCTGGAGATAATAGACAAACCAAAATTCAACACAATACCGATTAATAAGGTATAGGCAAAGGAGAGCATGGCTCCGGTGCCGAAGATCAAAAGTAAGATTCCGATTACGGCAGTTGTGAAGTTACAATCAAACACGGCAGAAAAGGCTCGGTTATATCCGGCAGAAATGGCACCCTTTAATGTTTTCCCACTGTTGATTTCTTCTTTGATGCGTTCGGATATAATAATGTTGGAATCAACCCCCATACCGATGGATAAAATGATACCTGCGATGCCGGGGAGGGTCAGCGTCAATCCCATCAGATGGAAAATAAGAAGCTGACCTGCAGTTTGGAGCAGGAGGGTAATGGAGGCAACAACGCCGGGCAGGCGATAATAGCAGCAAAGGAAAAGGATAATGATGAAAAGTGCAATCATTCCGGCAATCAGCATCACCTTCAATGCATGAGTGCCCATGGTTGCGCTGACCGAAGAATAATTGGTTGCTTCCATAGAGAAGGGAAGGGCGCCGGAATTGATTTTTGCGGCCAGTTCGTTTGCTTCATCGGCTGTGAAATTACCTTGAATGCTGGCGTGACCGTTGGTGATTTTTTCTTGCACCTCAGCAGCACTGAACAAAGTATCATCCATCATAATACCAACAGTATCACCAACACCGGGGGTCTTGGCGAAAAGCTTTGTTCCTTCTTCATCGAAATCTAAAGCAACCAAATAGTCGCCATTATAATACTCGCCGGCAGCATTGGTAACATTGGAGCCGTCCATAAAAACTTTTTCGATGGTGTAGTAACGGTGATTGGAACCATAGGGGCAGTTTTCTTCCAAATGGTCATGATCCGCAAGAAGAATTGCATCTTTATCGTCTTCTTTGGCATCCTCTAAGATGGCAAAGGTCAACTTTGCGGTTGCCCCTAATTCATCAATGGCGGCAACAGGATCATAATTGGTTTCGGTTGCTTGCCAAGGAAATTCAATTAAAACATGTCCACGCTCTCGGTCTAAGGTAACGGTACGGTCAAAGATATTCTCGCTATCTAATCGGAGCTCGATCACTTCTTTGGCAGCGTCTAGTTGTTCGTCGGTGGGAAGAGTGCCTTCCTTTAGGCCGGTGGGGATAAAGGTTGCGCTAACACCGCCTTTAATATCAATGCCGAAGCGCATATAACTGCTTTTTTCAGTATAGATTCCGAACGCAGTATAAGCAACGATGGCAAAAATGGCGATAGCTACAATAAAGAATGAGCATTTCTGCCATAGACTGGTTTTTTTCTGTCTCATGGAAACCTCCTTAGGTGTCAAGTAAAAATACTTGCTATTGATTCCATAATATTATAAATACAAAAGCGGAAAATGTCAATTACATTTTCCGCTTGTTCATGTTTTTGTAATGATTGCACACTTCTTTAAGTGGGCAATGATCGCATAATGGCTTTCTTGCATTGCAAACTGCTCGTCCATGATGTACTAAATTGTGGCAAAATTTAGTTTGATGCTGGGGAGGTATGGTTGCTTTTAGTTGACGCTCCACAATTTCCGGATTGGTGCTGTTTGCAAGTCCCAATCGATTGGAAAGCCGAATGCAATGGGTATCAGCGATGATTGCAGGCTTTTTGTAGATATCGCCGCAAATTAGATTGGCTGTTTTTCTGCCGATACCGGAAAGAGAGGTTAGTTCTTCGATGGTATCGGGAACTCGTCCTTCAAATTTTTCCAGAATGGTTTGACACATTTCAATGATACTTTTGGCTTTTCCTCGATAAAACCCGCAAGAATGAACCATTTGACAAAGTTCATCAAAATCTGCTGCAGCAAAGGCTTCTAAGGACGGATATTTTTCAAAAAGTGCCGGTGTTACCTTGTTGACTCGTTCGTCGGTACATTGAGCCGACAAACGAGTAGCGATTAAGAGCTCATAGGGGTGCGTGTAATGAAGAGCACATTCAGCGTTGGGGTATAACTTATTTAATTCGTCGATTATGTAGTTGATTTTTTCGTTTTTTCTCATTGTAGTTCTTTGATTTTTCTCCAATATTCTTTGGAAGCAGATTCGTTTTTATTGTCGCCGGCTTCATAGTACTTTTTGCCCTTTAAATCCTCGGGCATGTAGTTTTGGTTTACATAATGATTCGGATAATTGTGGGGGTATTGATAGCCCTTTCCACGCCCTAAATTTCCGGCACCGCTGTAGTGAGCATCTTGAATATCTGCGGGGATGCTTTGTCCTTTTCCATGGCGCACATCATCCATGGCGGCATCAATGGCCATAATGGCGGAATTGGATTTTGGAGCAGTGGCCAAAAGGATCACCGCCTCTGCTAAGGGGATGCGGGCCTCCGGCAAGCCTAAGGCTTGAGCACAGTCAACGCAAGATTTTACAATGGAGATTGCCTGGGGATAAGCAAGACCGATATCTTCGGCGGCAATAACCATCAGTCGACGGCACGGCGCAATCAGATTACCGGCCTCTAAAAGTCTGGAAAGGTAGACCAGCGCTGCATCTGCGTCGGATCCTCGGATGGATTTTTGGAAGGCCGAAAGGATGTCATAGTGATAATCGCCGTCCTTATCATAATGATTTCCGCTACGCTGAGAGGCTTCGGAAATCATATCTTCGGTAATTTCATTGTGCTCTCTGGTCAGCGCCATGGAAACGATTTCAATGCAATTGCAGCATTTTCGCACATCTCCTCCGCAACCGTATGCCATTCGTTTGAGATTTTCTTCGCTGCAGGTGATGGAATAGCCTCGTTGTTCTTCTAAATAACCAATGGCTCGCTTAATGAACGGGATCATTTCAAGAGCGGGAACGGATTTGAATTCAAAGACGGTGCAGCGACTCAGAATAGCGTTGTAGACATAAAAATACGGATTTTCAGTCGTGGAAGCGATCAGGGTAATACTTCCGTTTTCGATGAATTCCAAAAGGGTTTGCTGCTGCTTTTTATTGAAATATTGAATCTCATCCAAATAAAGCAGGCAACCGTTGGGGGCCGTGAAGGGATTAATGTCGTTGATGATCTCCTTAATGTCGCTGATCGAAGCGGTGGTGGCATTCAGTTTGTAAAGCTTGCGGTCGGTCTTTTCGGAAAGAATGCGGGCAAGAGTGGTTTTGCCCACTCCACTGGGACCGTAAAAGATCATATTTGGAATTTCGCCGTTTTCCACAATGGCACGCAAAAGTTTGCCATCGCCTAATAAATGCTTTTGGCCTACCATCTCATCGATGGTTTTCGGTCTTAAAATATCAGAAAGCGGACGCACAATACTACCCTCCGAATCAAATGGAATGATGACCTCATTATATCAAAATGACATAAGGGATTCAACTGTTTTTTTCTTTCGAAAAAATTCTTTTAATATATAGACATGTTTTTATAGTTGTGTTATAATTTAATAGATTATAACTTAGTCGGAGGACTCCTTTTTTGACAGAGCAAATAAGACAACAAACAATGAATCGGATTAATGCTTTGGTTGGGTTTCGAAGCCCGAAAGCTTGTGTTCGCACATATGGCTGCCAGCAGAACGTTGCAGATAGTGAGCGTATGAAGGGAATGCTTGCTCAAATGGGTTATACCTTCACCGATCAAACAGAGGATGCCGATCTGATTCTTTTTAATACTTGTGCCGTGCGTGAGCATGCGGAATTGAAGGTTTACGGGAATGTAGGTGCTTTAAAATCCTTGAAAGCCAAAAATCCCGATTTAATGATTATCCTATGCGGATGCATGATGCAGCAGGAAACGGTGCAAAATCAAATTTGTAATAAATATAAGCATGTGGACATTGTGTTTGGTCCGTCCATGATTCCCGAACTGCCGACGATGATGTTGCAGGTTCTTGAGACCCGAGAGCGTGTGTTTACTCGTCAAGAATTGCCCGAGATCATCGAAAATCTTCCCATTGTACGAGATGATGCTCGCAAAGCGTGGGTGTCGGTGATGTATGGCTGTAATAATTTCTGTACCTATTGCATTGTCCCTTATGTGCGTGGGCGAGAGCGAAGTCGTGCATCGGAGGAGATCATTCGTGAGGTGCAAGGTCTGGTGGAGGAAGGATATCGTGATATTACCCTTTTGGGCCAGAATGTGAATTCCTACGGAAAAGATCGGGCCGGAGAAATGGATTTTTCCGATCTTTTAGCAGCGATCGATAAGATCCCCGGAGATTTTTGGATCCGCTTTACAACCAGCCATCCCAAGGATTGCAGTAAAAAACTATTGGATACCATGGCGGCAGGTACTAAAATTTGCCATCAGCTTCAGCTACCGTTTCAATCGGGTAGTGATCGGATTTTAAAAGAGATGAACCGCCATTATACGGCGGACTCTTACTATGGACTTATTGAGTATGCCCGCAAGGTGATGCCCGATGTAGTGGTTACCAGTGATGTGATTGTTGGGTTCCCGGGAGAGACGGAAGAGGATTTTCAAAAAACCTTGGATTTGGTGGAAAAGGTGCAGTTTGATAATTTGTTCACTTTTATTTATTCCAAACGCACCGGAACCAAAGCGGCAGAATTTGACTGCCAGGTGGAAGAAGCGGTTCAAAAGAAACGCTTTGACCGCCTGCTTGCCACCCAGCATCCTGTTTGCTTGAAGAAGAATCAGGAGATGGAAGGCAAAACCTATAAGGTTTTTGTGGAATCATTGAGTAAGAATAACGATCAGGTCTTATCGGGAAAAACAGCCGGCGGAAAAACCATTGATTTCCCCGGAAATGCCGATCGGATCGGAACATTTTGTGATGTGACTGTTACCAAGGCCAAATCATGGTCGTTGGACGGAAGAATAAAGGAGTAAAAAAATGAACGAAGTAATTGAAAAAGCAAAAGAATTAGGCGCTGTGTTGCAGGCCAGCGAGACATTTAAGCGTTATAATGCTGCAAGAGCTGCCTTTGAGGCAGATGAAGCTGCGCAGAATTTGGTGAAGGAGTACAACCTTCAAAGAATGAATATGATGAACGCCGAAAATGATGAGGCTCGCATGCAAGAGTTGGAAGAGCGTGTGAAGGCGATTTACGATCAGGTAATGAATATGCCTTCCATGATGGAAATGCAGGCATCCGGTCAGGCTCTTCAAGAATTGGTAGGCCAGATCAACGGCGTAATCTCTTTCTATGTGACCGGCGAAGAGCCCAGCAGCTGTACCCATGATTGTTCTACTTGCGGCGGGTGCCACTAATCTGAAGGTTTTTGGAGGATAATAAATTGGCTAAGCTTTCTCCGATGATGGAGCAGTTTTTTGAAATTAAAAGCCGCTATAAAGATTATATTCTCTTCTATCGGGTCGGCGATTTTTATGAGATGTTCTTTGACGATGCCATTGCCGCCTCTCGTGAGCTGCAATTAACCCTGACCGGGAAGGATTGCGGTATGGAGGAGCGGGCGCCCATGTGCGGTGTTCCGTTTCATAGTTATGAGAATTATGCGGCCAAATTGGTAGCCAAGGGCTATAAGGTCGGAATCTGCGAGCAGGTAGAAGATCCGAAGGATGCCAAGGGGTTGGTGCGCCGTGATGTCATTAAGGTGATCACCCCCGGTACCGTAACCCAGTCCAGTATGCTGGAAGACGATAAAAACAATTATCTTGCTTGTATTTACGGAGACTGGACACGCATTGCCTTGGCCTTTGCCGATATTTCAACCGGCGATATTGAGCTGACGGTATTGCAGCAGGTTTCTGCCAAAGAAGTGATCAATGAATTGGGGCGTTTTTCTCCAAGCGAAATTCTAATCAGCGATAAGACCATCGATCGTGACGAGATTTATGCTTTTGCTAAAGAGCGCTTAGGTGCATTGGTGACAACGCTGGATCCCTCCTACAATGAAGAAAAGGAACAGGCGCTGCTGGATCATTTTCATGTAGGAAGTTTGGATTCCTTGAACCTGCCGGAGGGAGAAGAGGGCGTTAACTGTCTTTATTACCTTTTGGCATACATTTCTGAAACTCAAAAATGCGATATCAGTTATTTGGATAAGCTGAAGGTCTTTCGTCCGGAGCAGTATATGGAGTTGGATGCGGCCACTCGCCGCAATCTCGAATTAACCGATTCGATTCGTCGCTCCGATAAAAAAGGCACGCTTTTTTATGTGCTGAATAAAACCAAAACTTCCGGCGGATCACGCTTGCTGCGGGCTTACTTGGAGCGTCCGTTGGTGAATATTTTTGAAATTAATCGCCGCCTTACCGCTGTAGAAGAATTAAAGAATAACCGTGCTTTAAGAGACGATTTGCGGGATCTTCTCAGCAAAACCTATGATATGGAGCGATTGATGACTCGTGTAATGCTGGGTACCTGCAATGCTCGGGACCTGAATGCCTTGGGGCAGACCTTTGAGCGTTTTCCTGCCGTTAAGGAAAAATTGAGTGAATTCTCCGCACCCTTATTGCAAGAGATTGATCGGAATCTGGGGAATATGGACGACCTTTGTCAATTGATCGCTACCGGTATTGCCGAAGATCCCCCCGTTACCATTCGGGAAGGTGGGATTATTCGCAAAGGCTATGATGCCGAAGTGGATGAGTGTCGTGCCATGACCGAGGACTCCCAGCGAATCATGTGGGAATGGGAGGCCAAAGAGCGGGAGAGCACCGGCATTAAATCTCTGAAAATCAGTTATAATAAAGTGTTTGGCTATTATATCGAAGTGACTAAGCTTTATTATGATTTGGTGCCGGAGCATTATATTCGCAAGCAAACCCTTGTGAATTGCGAACGTTTTATTACCGAAGAACTTAAGCAACTGGAAACCAAGATTCTCTATGCCAATCAACGCTGCCAAAGTCGGGAGTATGAGCTGTTTTGCGAGATTCGCTCGGCTGTTGGAAAGCGCTTGAAGGAAATTCAGCGTGCGGCTTCTGCTTTGGCTGCATTGGATGTTCTTTGCTCTTTTGCACAGGTGGCATATGAAAATAATTATGTAAACCCCGTCGTGGATGAAAGTGACGAAATCCGCATTGTTGATGGGCGTCATCCGGTGGTTGAGAGTGTAAATAAGAGTAGCTTGTTTGTGCCGAACGACGCCCTGCTCAATCAAGCAGACCAGCGCTTGGCATTGATTACCGGCCCTAATATGGCGGGTAAATCCACCTATATGCGGCAAGTTGCAGTTATCGTGTTGATGGCGCAGATCGGCAGTTTTGTTCCTGCGAAAAGTGCGCACATCGGCATTGTGGACAAGATCTTTACTCGTGTTGGTGCTTCGGATGATCTTTCCTCCGGTCAGTCCACTTTTATGGTGGAAATGACGGAAGTGGCCAACATTTTGGATCATGCCACCTCCTCGTCTCTGCTGATTTTTGATGAAATTGGCCGTGGTACGGCTACATATGATGGTATGAGCATTGCCCGTGCGGTAATGGAATATGTGAATAATCCTAAAAAACTGGGCGCCAAAACCCTTTTTGCAACCCACTACCATGAGCTTTGCGCTTTGGGCGATCAGGGGACAGGGATTGTGAATTTCAATATTGCCGTGAAAAAGAGAGGCGACGATATTGTTTTCTTAAGAAAAATTGTTCCCGGTGGAGCCGACCGTAGCTATGGTATCGAAGTTGCTGCATTGGCTGGTGTTCGCAGTGAGGTAGTGAAACGGGCAAAAGAAATCTTAAAAGAAATCGATAATGGCTCTTATGTGGCGGAGCGTTCGGTTCAATCTGTGCAAGAAGAGGATCAGATCAGTCTGGGCTATATGGAGCAATGTGCGATTATTGACCGTTTGAAGAATATGGATGTCAGCACGCTGACCCCCATTGAAACCATGGGAATTCTTTATGAATTGACCCAAAAGGCAAAGGAGCTGTAAGGTTTATGTCGAAGATTCAGGTATTGGATCAGGATATTGCCAATAAAATTGCCGCCGGTGAGGTGGTGGAACGCCCCGGAAGCGTGATTAAAGAATTGGTGGAAAATGCCATTGATGCCGGAGCGACCCACATTACCGTTGAGATTCGAAACGGCGGTATTACTTACATGCGAGTAACCGATGATGGTTGTGGCATGAATCGAGAAGATGCCCGAAATTGTTTTCATCGTCATGCCACCAGCAAAATTCAGAATATTGCTGATCTTTATGCCATTGAGACCCTTGGCTTTCGTGGGGAGGCTCTGGCGGCTATTTCGGCGGTATCTAAAATTGAATTGATTACGTCCATGGAAGGAATCGGAACCCGCTTGGTATTGGAAGGCGGGAAAGAGATTTCTTGCGAAGATACCGGAGCCCCTCAAGGCACAACGGTGATTGTGGAGGATCTGTTCTTTAATACGCCTGCTCGTATGAAATTCTTAAAGACCGACCGTAGCGAAAGTGCCTATGTTGCGGCGTTGATGGATCGACTGGCCTTCTCAAAGCCCGAAATTGCATTTAAACTGATTCGTGACGGAAAGGTAACGCTCTCTACAGATGGTAGCGGAAAACTTTCGGATGTAATCTATGCCGTTTTCGGAAAAGATGTATCGAGAGGGATGCTAAAGGCGGATGTGGAGCTTCAGCAGGTGCGGGTTTATGGTTATGTGAGTGAACCTACGGTGACCAAGCCCGATCGTAATTCTCAGCTTTGCTACATAAACGGTCGTTTGGTGCGTAGTCAGACGGTGTTTGCTGCGATCAATCAGGCTTATCGAAACGATCTGTTCCATGGGCGTCATCCCATTTGTGTCATTAAAATAAACCTGCCCTATGGGCTGGTGGATGTTAATGTTCACCCCAGTAAAATGGAGGTGAAATTCTCCAATGAGAAGATTATTTTTGATGCAGTATATGCTGCTATTAAAAGTGCTTTGAACAAGCAAACCTTGAAAAAAGCCGAAGATGAGGGGAAGGGCTTGGCAAAAGCAAAAGAACTTCCAAAACCGGCGTTTAAAGAACCGGTTGTCACAAAGAGGGAAGATCCCTTCGGCGCTGTTGCGGTGTTGGAGAAGCCGGAACCTATGATGCCGATTGAACCGAAGCCTGCTGTGCCGGTAACGGTGGTTAAAGCGGAGGAGAAGGCCGACGATTATTTTGTGGATCTTCCTAAAAAAACACCTTTTACCCTGCAAAGCAATAATACTTTACACGAGGGCCGAGAAATTGAGGAAAAGCGCTTGTCTCCTGAGGTTCCACCTGCAACACCTCCTGTGTATGTTGTGGCGGAAGAGAAGATGCAGTCGTTGATCCCGCCGATCCAAGAGTCTATTGTCAGAGAAGAAAAAGAAGAAATTCCCTATCGATTTATTGGCGAAGTCTTTAACGCATATTTGTTGGTTGAGAGTGGAGATCAGCTTTATTTGATCGATAAACATGCCGCCCATGAGCGGATGATCTTTGAGCGCCTTTTGAAAGAACAGCAAAAGAATCAGCCGGCCCATCAAACGATGTTTGTGCCGGAGCATTTGCGCCTTTCTCATGAAGAACTTGCTTATGCTCTGGATCATAAAGAGGATTTTGACCGTCTCGGTTTTGAGGTGGATGCCTTTGGTGAGCAAGATCTGGTGTTGCGAAGCCGCCCTGTTTGCCTCACGTCGGAGGGCGCTGCCGAAGCATTTCAGGAGATTCTATCTGCTTGGATGCAGGGCGGTCGAAAGGATACAACCGATCGGGAAAATGTCGCCTTAAAAACAGTTGCTTGCAAAGCGGCAATTAAGGCGGGAAATATTAATAATGATTTGGAACTCAGATCCTTGGTGGAAACGCTGATTCGGGAAGATGAAATTCATCAATGCCCCCATGGGCGCCCCGTTATGATCGCTTATTCCAAGAAAACCATAGAAAAATCATTTAAAAGGATTTAAGTATGCAGAAAGTGATTGCGGTTGTCGGGCCGACCGCCTCGGGCAAAACCGGATTGTCCATCGCTCTTGCCAAGACCTTTGGCGGGGAGATCGTGTCGGCAGATTCCATGCAGATTTATCATCAAATGAATATCGGCACTGCAAAACCTTCCATGGAGGAGCGTTGCGGTGTGCCCCATCATCTGATGGGGCATGTCAGCGTGGAAGAGACCTATAATGTTGCGGCCTATGTTGAGGATGCTCGCAAAGTTTTAGAAAATTTAAAAAAGCGCAAATGCCTGCCGATTTTATGTGGCGGTACCGGCCTTTATGTGGATCATCTTTTGGGGAATACGGAGTTTTTTGATATTCCTTTAGAAAGCAGTGTACGTCAAAAATACCAAGCCATTGCCAATGAGCAGGGAAATGAAGCGTTATATGCCATGCTGAGAGAGGTGGATCCCATTCTCGCCGGGCGCTTACACCCCAATGACACCAAGCGGGTGATTCGTGGACTGGAGGTTTATGATTCCACCGGTCGGCGCCTTTCTTCCTATCAGGCAGATAGTGCCCGTTGCAGCCCTTATGAGGTGTTGTATATCGGATTGAATTTTAAGGATCGTTCTTTGCTTTATGATCGCATCAATCGGCGGGTGGATATTATGGTAGAGCAAGGCCTTTTGAAAGAAATTCAAGCTCTGAAGGCCGGGTATCAATTGTCGTCTACCGCCCGTGCGGCAATCGGTTATAAAGAAATATTAGATGCCATGGAGGCGGAAGGCTCTCTTGAGGATGCCATTGAATTGGTGAAGCAAAAAAGTCGCAACTATGCCAAGCGTCAATTAACTTGGTTTAAGAAAAATAAAGCAATCCATTGGTTTGATCGGGAGGATTATTCCGAAAGCCAATTAATCCATGAAGCATCGATTTTAGCAGAAGACTTTTTGAAAGGAGGTTCTTTATGAAAAACAGCAGTTTTTTGTTTATTAAACTGATTATTGGCACTATGATGACCTTTGCGGTTATCTTTGTGATTTATCAGCTTTATAAATATAATTTTGTGGCTATTAAAACGGAAAGTGCTGTGATGGGAGAGATGGAAGAAACCATTGATACTACCGGCATCTTTTTTAGAAAAGAAGAGCCTCTTTCCAGCAAAGGTTATGATTATCTGGATGTGATTCGAGCAGAGGGGGAGCGTGTTGCCGCCGGTGGCACGGTCGCCCGTGTGTATGCGGATGAAGACTCTGCAAAGGTTCGTAAAGAGATTCGTGAGCTGGAAGCAAAAATCTCCACCTATGAGGAAGTGCTTGCCAATAGTGGCTCCTATCAAAGTTCAGCCACCGGAATTGACCAAGCGATCTATGAAAATCTTCGTTTGATTGCTTCCGGCGCTCATTCCGGAAACTCCAAAGAGGCTTTTGAGCACACCGATGATCTCTTGATTGAGATTATGAAAAAGAAGATTTCAACCGGCGATCTGGTGAGCTATGATGCTACTTTGGATGAACTGCGTAAGGAACTGACTTCTTTGAAAAATTCGGCCGGCAGCAGTGTGAATCACATTAAAACCAATGGTAGCGGCTATTTTTCCCTTGGTACAGATGGGCTGGAGTCTCAATTTACGGATGATTATTTGAAAGGCTTGAGCACTGAGAACTTTGATGAGGCGGTTGCTCTTTGTGAGAAGGCCGAAAAGTCCACCGATGATATCGGAAAGATGGTTTATGATAATTTTTGGACGGTGGCGCTAAGGGTGCCTACCTCTGAAGTGAACCTTTTAGAGGTGGATGATACGGTATATATTCGTATTCCCACCTTCGGCAATGATCGGATTCGTTGCACGGTGGCGGATATTCGCAAAAATGGAGATCAATGCTTGCTGGTGTTGAGTTCTTCTATTATTAGTGATAACATCTTGACGTTGCGAGCAGAGGAAATCTGCCTGATCCTAAAGACCTATAGTGGAATTCAAGTGCGGCGAAGCGCCTTACGTAAGGTGGAAGGGGAAGACGGTGTGTATGTAAAGATCGGACTGCTCCTTCGGTATAAAAAAGTGAATATCCTTTATAGCGATGGCAATACTGCCCTTGTTGAATATGATGCAACCAATAATTCCGGTCTGCGGATCTATGATCAGGTGGTTTATAAGGGATCGGATCTTTTTGATGGAAAGGCGGTCACATAATGGAAATGCAGGGCATTAAAGATTCTTTAAATGCGATCTTTAAAAAACTCGAGGGGACTCAAACGCAGCTGATTGCCGTAACCAAAACCCGTAGTGTCGAAGAGATAAATCTTGCCATCCAATGCGGAGTTCGCCATATCGGTGAGAATCGTGTGCAGGAGTTGCTGGAAAAATACGATCAAATTGAAAAGAGTGGAGTGACCATCCATTTGATCGGCCGTTTGCAAACCAATAAGGTGAAATATATTATCGATAAGGTGGATTTGATTCATTCAGTGGATTCTTTTAAACTGGCTGCCGAAATCTCAAAGCGTGCCGAAAAAATCGGAAAAATTCAAGACGTTTTGGTTGAAGTGAATATTGGCGGCGAGGCATCCAAGGGCGGCATTGAGCCGGATGAATTGGAACCGTTTTTGAAAGAACTATCGGTGCTAAGCGGAATTCGAGTCTGCGGTTTGATGTGTATTCCGCCCATTGCAACGCAAATACATCAAAATCGTGAATATTTTTTTAAAATGCAACATTTGTTTGTTGACATAAAGGCTAAAAAGTTAGATAATATTAATATGGATATTTTGTCTATGGGCATGACGAATGACTATGAAGATGCCATTGATGCTCAAAGCACATTTATTCGAGTAGGGCGCGGAATTTTCGGCGCCAGAAATTAATCGGAGGTTTACTATTATGGGTAAATGGGATAAGATTAAAGCGGCCATCGGCATTCCCGACGATAGCGATATTGTCGGCGGCGATGACAATGAAATGGATGAAGTACCTGTGAAGTCTTCTTATGAAGAAGATGTTGCCCCGAAAAGAGAAGTGTCTCGTGCAGCAAAAGCACCGGTTTCTTCTGCCAGAAATCAAGTTAATATGGTGATTATTAAGTCCAGCGATTATAGCGATGCACGCACTGTTGCAGATCATATTCTCGGCAATCGTGCGGTTTTGCTGAATCTGGAAAATTGCAATAAAGAAATGGCTCAGCGCATTTTGGATTTTTTGAGCGGTGTTGTGTATGCTCAGGGCGGCGATCTGCAAAGAGTTGCTCACAGCACTTATGCAGTAACACCTCGCAATGTGGGCCTGCAAGGAGAATTGAGTGAGACCTTAAAGGAAGAGGAATTTTAATTGCTGATCGTTCTATACTTTTTGTCCCAATTGATCAGTCTTTATGCGCTGATCATGCTGATTTATTGCTTGGCAACTTGGTTTGTTCGAGATCCCGGCAATCGTTTTATGATGTTTCTTTCGAAAATCACCGAGCCTCCTTTAAAGCCGATTCGTCGACTATTATGGCGGGTAGAGTATTTTCGAAATTCACCGGTGGATTTTTCTTCACTGATTCTCTTTTTTATCTTGCGCCTCATCAATGATGGGCTGAACTTTTTGGCAACCCTATTTTACTAAAAGATGAGTGAGAAGAATTATTTTTCAGCCAAAATCTACGATCTGATCCGCCGAGAATCTGCCGGCGAAGGTATGGTGTTTTCTCTGTTTTTAACTCCGGAGGAGGCAAGTGAGGCCGCTTTTATTTGTAAAAAAGAGCAGGTGCCCTTTTTCCTTTTTGGCGGATATCCCGAAAGTGATCGTAAGATGCTGGCTATATCATCTTATGATGAGTCTGTTGTGAAAGAGTGCTTTCCGCTGGTATTATTGCAGCTTTTTGGGGATCTTTCATTGGTCACGCATCGAGATGTTTTGGGTGCACTGATGGGAACCGGTGTTCGAAGAGAATTGATTGGCGATATCCTTGTGCGAGATGGTATAGTGGCTTTTTTTGCGGCAGACCATATCAAGGATTTTTTGATTCAAAATGTAGATTCTGTTGGTCGTCAAGCGGTAAAAATCGCAGAGGCGTCTGCGGATTTTGAACTGCCGAAGCCCAAATTTGAAGAGTTTCGGTATACAGTGGCATCCTTGCGTTTAGATGCGGTGGTTGCTGCTCTTTGCCGATGCTCCCGAGAACAGGCAAATCGCTTGATTGATGGAAAAAGTGTATCGGTGGATCACTTAATTGTGGAAAAGAAAACAAAAGAAATCTGCACAGGAAATTGTGTGATTGTTCGTGGATTCGGAAAGTGGATCGTGGATCAATGCGGGGATCTGACCAAAAAGGGGCGGACGGTTTTGCTGTGCAGAAAATATAATTAGGAGGATGTTTTATTATGTTGAGTCCTGAGGCAATTCAGAAAAAAGAATTTGAGCAAAGTGTATTGGGCGGTTATCGCCGTGATGAGGTGGATGAGTTTTTAGACGAAGTCGAGGTTGACTATAAAAAGCTTTATAATGAAAATCTCGAATTGGTAGAAAAACTTAAGGTTTGCCTTGCTAAGATTGAGGATTATAAAAAGGACGAAGAGTTTTTAAAGACTGCCATTATTAATGCTCAAAAATTGAATGAAACCACCCTCCGTGAAATTGAATTGAAAGAAAAAGAGGTTGAAGTTTCCAGCAAAGAAAAGGCTGCTGCCATCATTGCTGAAGCCGAGCAAACGGCTTCCGCTTTGCTGAAAAAAGCGGAAGAAGAGTCTGCTGATGCTGTGCGTGTGGCGCAAGAGAAGTGCCGTGCAGAGATTGATGCCGAGCAGAAAAAGGCGGATGCTGAGATTCGCAGAATCCGTAAGGAAACAGAAGCGGAGCAAGCAAAGCTGGATTATATTCGCACCCAAGTTTCCGAGTTTAAGAATACCATCATTGAATCGTATAAAGCTCATTTGACCTCCATTTCCAAACTCCCTGATTTTAAGGCAGAGGAGCCTGTGGAAGAAGAGGTTTCTGCCCCTGTGGAAGAAGCGCCTGCTCCTCAAGTTAAGGAAGAGCCGATTGTGGAAGCAAAGATTGAAGAGCCGGCTGTGGAAGAGGCGGTAGAAGAAGCTCCCAAGATCAAAGATGGCAATACCGTTGAGTTCAAATTAAAGGAAACTCCTGAAAAGGTTGCCGCCCCCAAGGTTCAGGAGGCTCGTCAGTTGCGCTTCGAAAACTTGAAATTTGGCGTTGATTATGATGTCAATAAAGACGAATAAGGAGCATATATTTGAAACAGTTTAAGCGCTTTTATTGGATTGTATTGTCGCTGCTTTTGGTTGTTCTGGATCAGGTGACAAAGTATGTTGTGGCAGCCAATATTCCCAAAGAGGATTCCATTGTATTGATCCCCGATTTCTTTTCGTTGTCGCATGTTCGAAACGATGGTGCGGCCTTTGGTCTGTTTTCCGGCCAACGTTGGGTGTTTATGGTGTTCACATCGATTGTCATTGTGGTTGCGGTTGTATTGCTTTGCACCCGTAAGATAAAGAATCACTGGGGAATTGTTTCTTTGTCGCTGGTGATTGGCGGCGGCATCGGAAACATGATTGATCGCATTTTTTTGGGCGAAGTGATTGACTTTTTTGCCTTTAATTTTTGGGGCTATGAATTTGCAGTCTTTAATGTGGCAGATATCTTCGTTTGCTGCGGCACATTCATTTTGGCCTTTTATATCTTTTTCAGCCATGATTTTGAATCCTCTAAAAAACAGGAAGATTTAACCGATGGAAATCTATGATTTGATCGCTGAAAATAGTGGAGAGCGGCTGGATGCTTTTTTAGCATCCGGCCTTTCTCAGTTTTCTCGCTCCCGTATTGAAGGGCTGATTAAATCGGGGGAGATTTTGGTGAATGGTAAGAAGGTGGCAAAAAGCTATCGTCTGCAGATTGGTGATGCCATTTCCGTTCACATTCCGCCGGTGGAAGATGGGGAACCAAAGCCTTGCGCCATGGATCTTTCGATCGTTTATGAAGATGAGCATCTTTTGGTGGTGGATAAGCCTAAAGGGCTGGTGGTGCATCCTGCACCGGGGCATGTTGGGGATACTTTGGTAAACGGCTTGTTGGCCCACTGCGGCGACAGTTTATCGGGGATCAATGGCGAAAAACGCCCCGGAATTGTCCATCGGATTGATAAAGATACCAGCGGGCTTTTGGTGATTGCAAAAAACGATCTGGCACATCGGGGATTGTCGGAGCAGTTTGAAATTCACTCCATCGATCGTGTTTATCAAACGGTGGTGTTTGGAAAAATGCCTCAGACAAACGGCACAGTGGATGCCCCCATCGGCAGAAGTCAAAAGGATCGAAAAAAGATGGCGGTTGGTGCTCGGCATACCAAGCGTGCGGTGACGCATTATGAGGTGCTTCGTCAGTATCGTAGCTTTGCTCATGTTGCTTGCCGTTTGGAAACAGGACGCACGCACCAGATTCGTGTGCATTTATCGTCCCTTGGGCATTTTGTGTTGGGCGATTTGGTTTACGGCCGTCCCGTTCCCGGGTTTAATATTGATTTTGAAGGTCAATGCTTGCATGCCGGTCTTTTGGGATTTGACCATCCGATCACCGGCGAGCATTTAGTGTTTGAAAGCCCATTGCCGGAGTATTTTCAAAAGGTTTTGCAAAAATTAGAGCGCATGGAATGAAAATAGAGACGATTCTTTTATAAGGATCGTCTCTTTTTTTATAATTTATCTTTACAAATAATACTAAAATAGATTATAATATAATAAATATAAACTTCTTTAAAGGAGAGCAAGAAAATGAGTACACCTGCATACAAACGAATCCTTCTCAAGTTGAGCGGTGAAGCTCTTGCCGGAACCGGAAAGACCGGAATTGATTTTGATTATGTTTTGAAGATCGGTTCCTACATCAAGGAATGTGTTGAACGTGGTGTTCAGGTTGCGATCGTTGTAGGCGGCGGCAACTATTGGAGAGGCAGAAGCAATCAACAGATGGATCGCACTCGTGCTGATTATATCGGCATGCTGGCAACGACCATGAATGCCCTGACCGTTCAGGATGCTTTGATTCAAAATGGAATTGAGTGTCGTGTCATGAGTGCCATTGAGATGCGCCAGATCGCAGAGCCTTTTATTCGCAATCGTGCTATTTCTCATCTGGAAAAAGGCCGTGTTGTTATTTTTGCCAGCGGAACCGGTAATCCCTTCTTTTCCACTGATACCTGTGCTGCCCTTCGTGCCGCAGAGGTGATGGCTGAAGTGGTGATGAAGGCAACCAATGTGGATGGTGTTTATACCGCCGATCCTAAAAAGGATCCCACTGCAACCCGCTTGCATCATATTCGTTATATGGATGTGCTTAAGGGAGAGCTGGCTGTTATGGATAGTGCCGCTGCCGCTCTTTGCCATGAGAATAACATTCCTATTTACGTATTTGATATGTCCAACCCCGAGAATATCGTCCGTGCTGTTATGGGCGAGGATATCGGTACTATGATTGATAATGAAGGAGAATAATGCAATGGCAAATTATGTTGAATTTGAAGACAAGATGAAGAAGACCCTTTCCTCTTTGGAAAAGGATTATGCAGGTCTGCGTGCCGGTCGTGCAAACCCTGCGGTGTTAGATCGTTTGCGTGTGGAGTATTACGGTACTCCCACCAAGATCAATGAGATGGCGGCCGTCAGCGTTCCCGAACCTCGTATGCTGATGATTCAGCCTTGGGATGCAAGCGTACTCAAAGAGATCGAAAAAGCTATTTTGGCTTCCGATATCGGCATTAATCCTCAGAATGATGGTAAAGTCATTCGTTTAACCTTCCCTCAGCCCACCGAAGAGCGTCGTCGTGAGCTGGCAAAGGATGCGAAGAAATACGGCGAAGAGGCAAAGGTTGCCGTTCGTAATGTTCGCCGTGATGCTTTGGATAAGTTCAAGAAGCAAGAAAAGGCCAAGGAAATCACCGAAGATGAGTTGAAGGGAATCGAAACCGACATTCAGAAGATGACCGACAAGTTTATTGCCGAGATCGATAAGATGGTCGGTGAAAAAGAAAAGGAAATCATGGCTGTTTAATCAGCGAATAGGAGCATGGATTTTGTTTAAGAAAAAGCAATCCAATCAAATAGACCCTGCACGTCTGCCCAACCATATTGGAATTATTATGGATGGAAACGGACGCTGGGCTCAAAAACGTGGACTTCCTCGCAGCGCCGGTCATGTCGCCGGCGCTAAGGTCTTTAAGACCATTGCCTATTATGCGCGAGATATCGGTGTAAAAAACCTAACGGTTTATGCTTTTTCTACCGAGAATTGGCAGAGACCTCAGGAAGAGGTTGCCGGCATTATGCGGGTGTTAGAGGAATTTATCGACGATGCCCTGAATACCTTTCAAAAAGAGAGGGTTCGTGTGCGCTTCTTGGGTGATTGGTCACCCTTTGAAGGCGTCCTTTTGGAAAAGATGACTCGCATTGTGGAGGCAACAAAGGATTTCCCCGGTCTGACCTTAAATATTGCCATGAATTATGGCGGACAGCATGAAATTGTTTATGCCGCAAAAGAGGCGGTGCGTCGGGTTTCGGCAGGGGAGATGGCACTTGAAGATCTCACACCGGAGACCTTTGGCAAGATGCTTTATTTTGATGATTGCGAGAGTGTGGATCTGGTGATTCGCCCCAGCGGAGAACTGCGTCTTTCGAATTTCTTGCTATGGCAATCTGCTTATGCAGAGTTTTGGTACTCGGATATTTTGTGGCCCGATTTTAAGCCTCGGCATTTAGATCAGGCGATTTTAGATTATCAGAAAAGGAACAGGAGGTTTGGTGGAGTATGATGAAGAATTTTCTTCAAAGATTGTGGACTTCGTTTATTATTTTGGCAATCTTTCTGACTCTTTTTCTTGTGTCCGGTATTTCACCGTTGTTTGAAATTTTTGTGGCAATTCTCATTTGCGTTTGTGTGTTTGAGGCGTTGACTTGCGCCGGCTGCGCCACAAAGAAAAAACTGTTGATCCCAAGTTTACTGTATGGTGCTGCTGTTCCTCTTTCAGTGCTGGCAAGAGATTTTCTCTATCCTGAGAGAAGCCCTTATTATGGCGTGATCATACTATCGTTTATCTATCTGGTCTCGTTGTTTGTGATTTTAATGGCAAACTTTGAGAAAACTAAGTTTAGCGAAGCAACGGTTGCCATGTTTGTGACCTTTGTGATCACCTGCTTTTTGAGCAATATTATTTTCATTCGCCAAATTGAAACCCATGGATTGTTCTACATGATCCTTTGCATCGTTTGCAGTGCATGGTGTACCGATATTTTTGCATATCTGGTCGGCATTCTTTTGGGTAAGCATCGTCCTTTCCCCAATATCAGCCCCAAAAAATCTATTGAAGGCTGCATCGGCGGTTCTGTTTGCTCTGTTGGAATGTATTTTCTCTTCTGCTATGTTTACCAAAATATGACAGGCGTTGAGATCGATTGGATGATCGTGTTGCTTTATAGCATCTGCGGCACCGTAATTGCTCAGATTGGCGATCTTTCTTTCTCTTACATAAAGAGATCCTATGGCATTAAAGATTTTGGCAAAGTTTTGCCCGGACACGGCGGTTTTTTGGATCGTCTGGACAGTCTGATTTTTATCGTGCCTATGTTTTATGCTCTTTTAAATAATCAAACGTTTATTAAGTAAGGTAAAATGAAAACAATATCGATTTTAGGCTCCACCGGTTCCATCGGCACGCAGACGCTTCAAGTCTGCCGTGACCTTGGGATCGGCGTTGCCGCTTTAAGTGCCGGAAGTAACATTGATCTTCTGGAAAAACAGATCCGTGAGTTTCGGGTCCCCCTTGCAAGTGTATATGATCCGAAGAAAGCGGAAACATTAAAAATGCGTCTTGGAGACTTTCCTTGTATGGTCTTGGCAGGGGAAGAGGGCAACTGTGCAGTAGCAACTGCATCGGAGGCTTCTTCTGTTGTTACGGCCATGATGGGAATGATTGGCCTAAAGCCCACTCTTGCCGCCATCGATGCCGGAAAAGACATTGCTCTTGCCAATAAAGAGACCTTGGTTTGTGCGGGTCAGATTGTGATGCCTCGAGCCGCTCAAAAAGGGGTGAAGGTTCTTCCGGTAGATAGTGAACATAGCGCCATTTTTCAATGTCTGCAGGGGGCGGCCGATAACCGCATTCATAAAATCCTGCTTACGGCATCCGGTGGCCCATTCTTTGGAAAGAAGCGGGAAGAACTGGTTCAAATGACTGCGAAGGATGCTTTGAAGCATCCCAATTGGAGTATGGGCTCCAAGATCACCATAGATAGCGCCACCTTAATGAATAAAGGCTTAGAATGGATGGAGGCTAAATGGCTCTTTGATGTTAGCGACGACCAGATTGAAATTCTGGTTCATCGAGAAAGCATTATCCATTCGGCGGTAGAATTTGAGGATCATTCCGTGATCGCTCAAATGGGTGTACCATCCATGTATTTGCCGATTAAATATGCGTTGACCTATCCCAAGCGAGTCCAAAGTGGCGATTTTGCATTATCGCTGATTGGTAAAACATTGCATTTTTATGATGTGGATGAAGAGACCTTTTCTTGCTTGCGTCTGGCCAAGGAGGCCAGCCGTTTGGGCGGACTTTATCCCACAGTGTTAAATGGTGCAAATGAGCAAGCAGTTGCTCTTTTTTTGGAGGGAAAGATTCGATTTTTACAGATCGCCGAATTGGTAGAGGATGCTTTGGCTCACACTCCCGGCGGCGATGCGAAGGCCTTAGAGCAGGTTTTGGAGGCAGATCGCCTTGCCAGAAACCAAGTTTGTACTTCTTATGAAAAGGGTAATTTTTAATGCAAATTTTAATTAACATTGTTGTAACGGTTTTAGTGTTTGGGGTCTTAATCCTCTCCCATGAGGCAGGACATTTCTTCACTGCCCTTTGGGCCGGTGTTAAGATCCATGAGTTCTCTATCGGTATGGGACCCGCCCTCTTTAAAAAGCAATTTAAGCGTTGCCTATTCAGCGTTCGCCTTCTTCCCATCGGTGGTTATGTGCAGATGGAAGGAGAAGACGGGGATAGCGATGATGAGAATGCTTTTACCAAAAAATCAAAATGGAAGCGCTTTTTAATCTTGGTCATGGGTGCCACCATGAACATTGTGATGGGTTTTGTTTTGATTTGTTGTATTAATGCCACATGGGATCGGTATCCCACCACAACCGTGGCTGAGTTTATAGAAAATGAATCCATCTCGTCCTCTTATGGCTTGAAGGAAGGGGATACCATTGTTGAAATTGATGGGTATAATATCTATTCTTATATGGATATTTCTTATGCTCTTGCAAAAGACAGCAAGGCAGAGTCCTTTGATATTACCGTTCGCCGCCAAGGAGAAAAGGTTCTTTTAGAGGATGTTCGCTTTCCCCAAGTAACCATTGGCGACGATCAGTTGGTTTATGACACCGATTTTAGAGTATACGGTGAGGCCCGTAATCCCTGGACGGTTTTGAAGTTTTCAGCAGGCTATACCATTTCCATCTCACGCTCCATCTACTCGTTTATTGGCTCCATCTTTACTTTTGAAGCCGATTACAGTCAGGTTAGCGGCCCCGTCGGTACCGCCGAGGCGATTGGGGAGAGCGCTACCGTCAGCCTGTCCAGCTTGCTGCTGATGGTGGCAATGATCTCCATTAATCTGGGGGTTATGAATTTATTGCCGTTTCCTGCATTGGACGGTGGGCGTATTGTACTTCTTCTCTTAGAAGCCATTCGCAGAAAGCCCTTAAATCCCAAGGTTGAAACTGCCCTTAATGGCGCAGGCTTGGTTTTGCTGATGGGCTTAATGGTGATTGTCACCTTTAAAGATATTATCAATTTGTTTTAAGGGGGAGTTCTTGTGGCAAAACAGGTTCGGGTTGGAAATTGCATCTTTGGAAACGGTCATATTTTTATTCAATCCATGCTGAATACGCCGGCAGGTGATCATGATGCTGCTGTTGCGCAAGCCATTGCCTTAGAAAAGGCTGGCTGTGAGATTTTAAGACTCAGCGTTCCCAATCAGGAATCTGTTGAAACCATTCGCCGCCTGAAAAAGGCGGTGAAGATGCCGATTGTTGCGGATATTCATTTTGATTATCGCCTTGCTATCGCTTCCGTTGAAGCCGGTGCGGATAAAATCAGAATCAACCCCGGCAATATTGGCTCCGAAGAAAAGGTCAAAGCGGTTGTGGATGCGTGTAAGGCCAAAAAGGTTCCCATCCGTATTGGTGTTAACGGCGGCTCCTTGGAAAAAGAATTGCTAAAGAAGTATGGATCGCCTGTGCCGGAGGCTATGGTGGAAAGCGCCATGCGCCACGTTCGCATTTTGGAGCGCTTGGATTTTCATGATATTATTATTTCCATCAAGAGCTCTGATGTTAAAAAGATGATCGCCGCCTATCGGTTATTAGCCAAGGTTTGTGATTATCCTTTCCACCTGGGCGTAACAGAAGCCGGCACCCGAGAGATGGGGTTGGTGAAAAACGCCATTGGGATCGGCAGCTTGCTGTCAGACGGAATCGGTGCAACAATCCGTGTTTCTCTTACCGCCGATCCGGTGGAGGAAATTCATGCCGCTTATCAGATTTTAAAGGCTCTGGATTTGGTGGAAGGTGCCTGCCAATTGGTTTCTTGCCCCACCTGCGGTCGCACCGCCATTCCGGTGATTGAGATTGCAGAGCAGGTGGAAAAAGCCTTGGAGAACAAGCGCTATGGCTTGAAAATCGCCGTGATGGGTTGTGCGGTAAACGGCCCCGGTGAGGCAAGAGAAGCGGATATCGGCATTGCCGGCGGCAATGGAGAAGGTCTTATCTTCAAAAAAGGAAAAATCATAAAAAAAGTGCCGGAAACTCAACTTTTTGACGCTTTAATGGAAGAGGTTGAGTCGATGGTTAAGGAACGTAATAATGGCGAATAAAGAATTTCTTTCTTATTTTAAGCGTTGCCTTTTTTCAGAAGAAGAAAGAACGCTGCTTGCCTCTGCATATCTCACAAAGGTAGAGGTCAATCAACCCCATAGATTATTAAAGGCACATGCGGCATTTCCGGTGTATGTGCCTTTTTCCCATATTTTGAAATTGGAAGCGCTGATCAAGGCAACTTATGAGCTTACTACCGTCGAACTGTTTCCAACCTATGAAAATATTTCGTTTGAGCCTGCTCACTGGCAGGATGTGTTGCTTTGCGTAAAGCGTAGCAATAATGGTGCCAATGGATTTTTAAATGATTCTACCGTAGAGGTGTCCGATAACCAGATCACCGTTGAACTTTGCTATGGTGGTCTGGATATGATTGAGAACTTCGGGGTGGATAAAACCATCAATGAAGTGTTAAAGCAATGGTACGGTCAGGGATATTCCATTTCCTTTGCCGGATCTACCCAGATTGATGAGAGCAATCTTCAAGAGATTCCGGAGCCGGAAATCGTGGAATTACCGCCTCCGCCGCCGGAGCCTGCTCCGGTTAAAGAGCCGGTGAAACGGGAATGGCGCCCTCGCACCCCTGTGGTTACTGAAATGCCCAAGATCCCGTTTAAGCCTACTGATAAGATTATTTATGGAGATCGGATTGGCAAGAGTTTTTATGCCATCGAAAAGATTGCACAGGTGGAAGGCAATATCTCCATCATGGGCAATATTTTCAAATGCGACTCCAAAACCACCTTTGATCAGAAAAATGTTCGGTTCTCTGTTTATGTTACCGACTATACCAGCTCGGTGATGATTAAATTCCGAGTTCCCATTGAAAAAGCAGATGAACTGGCCGGTCAATTGAAGCCGGGCAAATCCATTGGTGCTACCGGTCAATCTATGTATGATCGGTATGATAATGATAATGTATTTAATGCTAAGTGCATTTTTGAAAGTGTTTATAGCATTCGCCAGGATTTAGCCGAAGAAAAGCGTGTAGAGTTGCATCTGCACTCCAATATGTCCATGATGGATGCGGTGAATCCGGTTGAAGATTATGTAAACCGAGCGGCAAAATGGGGGCATAAAGCCATTGCCATTACGGATCATGGCAATCTCCAAAGTTATCCTGCTGCCGCCGCAGCCGCCAAACGCAACGGAATCAAGATGATCTATGGCGTTGAGGGGTATTTGGTGGATGATACGGTGCCCGGTTTTGATTACCGAAAAGCACCTCGCTATCATATTATTATCTTAGTTAAAAACCAAGTTGGATTAAAGCACCTCTATGAGTTGGTAACCTTATCCAGCATTAAACATTTCCATACCCGTCCGCTGATGTATCGCAGCGAAATCGCTCGCCTGCGGGAGGGGCTGATTATCGGAAGCGCCTGCGAAGCAGGGGAGTTGTTCCACGAAGTGTTGCTAACGGTGAAGCGCTTGCGGGATTCCGGTGTTATTGGTGCGGAGGCTTGCCGCTCCGAGGAATTAACTCGTGCGATTATGGCAAGCAATCAAAAAGAAAAACTTTTAGAGATGGCTTCTTTTTATGATTGCCTGGAGATTCAGCCCATTGGCAACAATAGCTTTCTGCTCAGAAGCGGCTTCTCGGAGTATAATGAGGTAACCAAAAAGAAGGAAGAGGCGCCTCCCTTCATTAAAAGTGAGGAGGAGCTGCAGGATTTAAACCGTGTCATCGTTGCGTTGGGTGAAGAACT
Organism: Eubacteriales bacterium; assembly: GCA_045539335.1. Classification (GTDB taxonomy): domain Bacteria; phylum Bacillota; class Clostridia; order Oscillospirales; family QAKW01; genus QAKW01. Next base: position 245,217 of record JAZQFD010000029.1, on the reverse strand, counting down.
GGGGAAGCCTGTGGTTGCTACTTGTGATGTTCACTTTTTGGATCCTCGGGATGCGGTGTTCCGCCAAGTGCTGATGTCGACTTTTAAAGACGATACGCAAGCGCCCCTTTATTTCAGAACTACCGATGAAATGATGGATGAGTTCGATTATCTGCCTTTCAATAAGGCCCATGAAATCGTTATTCAAAACACCAATTTGATTGCCGATATGGTGGAGCCTTTGATCCCAATCCCCGAGGGGATGCGTGCACCCAAAATGGAAGGCGCAGAAGAGGAACTTCGCACCATCGCTTGGAAGACTGCGCATGATATTTACGGCGAGGAACTGCCCAAATTGGTAGAGGATCGCTTAGCTCGTGAGCTGGATGCCATTATCAATAACGGGTTCTCCGTTATGTATATGATCGCACAAAAGTTGGTAAAAAAATCCAATGATGCCGGCTATTCTGTTGGCTCCCGTGGTTCGGTGGGTTCCTCCTTTGCTGCCTCCATGGTGGGTATTTCGGAAGTAAACCCGTTGCCGCCCCATTACATTTGTCCCAAATGTAAGCATAGTGAATTTTTTGAAGACGGTTCAGTTGGCTCCGGCTTTGACTTGCCTGATAAGGATTGTCCTAAATGCGGAGCTGCCATGAAAACCGATGGCCATGATATTCCCTTTGAAACCTTCCTTGGTTTTAAGGGCGATAAAGTGCCGGATATTGATCTGAACTTTTCCGGCGAGTATCAGTCCACCGCTCATAAATATGTGGAAGAACTGTTTGGGGAAGGCTATGTCTTTAAGGCAGGAACCATTGGTACTTTGGCGGATAAAACGGCCTATGGCTATGTGAAAAAATATGTTGAAAAGAAAGAGATTATTCTAAATAAAGCCGAGGAACAACGGTTGGTAAACGGCTGTGTGGGCGTTAAGCGTACCACCGGCCAGCATCCCGCCGGGATGGTGGTTGTGCCCAAGGAATATAGTGTGTATGATTTCTGCCCCATTCAGCATCCGGCGGATGATCAGAATTCCGATATTCTGACCACACACTTTGATTTCCATTCCTTGCATGACACCATTTTAAAGCTTGATATTCTCGGCCATGATGTGCCCACCCTTTTAAAGCACTTGGAGGATCTGACTCCCTTGAAGTTTGCGGATATTCCCATGAATGATCCTCAGGTTTACAGTCTGTTGACCAGCCCTGCCGCTTTAGGGGTGACGCCCGAGGAGATCGATTGCGAGACCGGCACCCTTGCTTTGCCGGAAATGGGCACGAAGTTTGTGCGCCAGATGATGATGGAGGCAAAGCCCAAGAATTTCTCGGAGCTGTTGCAGATTTCCGGCCTCTCTCACGGAACGGATGTGTGGATCGGAAATGCGCAGGATTTGATTCGGGAAGGAACCTGCGAAATTAAGGATGTAATCGGTACCCGTGATAATATCATGGTGTATTTGATCCACCAAGGCATTGAGCCCAGTATGGCCTTTAAGATTATGGAGATCGTGCGTAAGGGGAAGGCGAAGAAGGACCTGACCCCAGAGATGATTGAGGCAATGAAAACCCATAATCTGCCTGATTGGTATTTGGATAGTTGCTTAAAGATTAAGTATATGTTCCCCAAAGCCCATGCGGCCGCTTATGTTATGGGTGCTATGCGCCTTGGCTACTATAAAATTCATTATCCTGTGGAATTCTATTGCGCCACCTTCTCGGTGCGTCCCGAGGGCTTTGATGCGGTGGAGGTTTCAAAAGGAATCGATTACTTGCGGGGTGTAATTAATCGATTGGAAAATCTTCCCAAAGATCAAAAGACCCAAAAGTCGGAAGAAACGATTAATACTTATCAAGTAGTGGTGGAAGCCATGGCCAGAGGCGTGCGCTTCCTGCCGGTTGATCTTCATAAGTCGCAGGCAACTCGTTTTACCATCGAAGATGGGGCGATTCGAATGCCCTTCAGCGTATTAAACGGTGTTGGTGAGAATGCAGCCTATAGTATTGTGCGAACAAGAGACGAGGGCGATTATTTGTCTCAGGAAGAGTTCTGTCAGCGTGCTCATATTTCGGCAACCGTGGGTGAATTGCTGCGCAATGAGGGTGTGTTTGGAGAAATTCCGGTAAGCGCCCAAATGAGTTTATTTGATTTTTGAGGTAATTATGGAAGGATTAGAGCGTCGTTTGACCGATTTGAAAATTGAATATTGCACTGATTGCTTGTTGGCTGAGCTTACCACCTTTCGAGTGGGTGGCCCTGCTGATATGGTGCTGTATCCCGATTCGGTGGAGGAGTGCGCCGCTTTGATCCGCCTGGCCAAAGAGGGTCAAAAGAACTTGATTTTCTTGGGAAATGGCTCTAATATGCTGGGAACAGATGCCGGTTGCCGTGATTGGATTCTGAAAACCGACGGGTTGAATGAATTGGATGTGGATACCCAAGGTATTTTGACGGTTGGTGCAGGAGTGCGCACTGTAAAGGCTTCTCGCTTTGCAGTTGAATTGGGGCTCTCGGGACTTGAATTTGCCCATGGAATTCCCGGAACCATGGGCGGTGCCGTTTTTATGAATGCAGGCGCCTATGGCGGTTCCATGGATCAGATTGTTGTAAGCACCGATTATCTGGATGAGCAGGGCGTTTTGCACACCCTGGACGGTAAGGATCATGATTTTGGCTATCGCAAAAGTTTCTTTATGCAGCATCCTGAGTTTTTGATCGTTCGGAGCCGTTTACAGCTGCAAAAGGGAGATCCCCATGAAATTCTGGCAGTGATCAACGATCTGCAAAAACGCCGTCGGGAAAAGCAACCCCTGGAGTTTCCCAGCGCAGGAAGCACTTTTAAGCGTCCGGAAGGGTATTTCGCCGGCAAACTCATTGAAGATGCCGGCTTAAAAGGATATCGGATTGGCGGGGCAGAGGTGAGCGAAAAGCATGCCGGCTTTGTGATCAATCGAGGGGATGCCACCGGCGCTGATGTTCGTGCGCTGATTGCGCATATTCAAAAAACGGTCTTTGATAAATTCGGAGTTCATTTGGAGTGTGAGATTCGGTCCTTGGGCTCTTAAAAGAGGAGAGTAGCAATGTCTTTTTGTTCGGATTTAAAGGACGAACTTTGCAAAATTGAAGATAAAGAAGCCTCCGTTAAGCTGGCAGAGCTTTACGGACTTGTGCTGTTTGGGCAGGCTGTGGAGCCGGAGCACCTGAAGATCACAACGGAAAATGTTTTTGTTATTAATCGGTTGCAGAATCTGTTTTCTTCCTTGTTTGGCTCCTTCTTTGAAATGGGGGAAACCGCCAATGCCTATTCAGCCACTTTGGAGGGAGAGCCCCTTGAGCGTCTATATCGTGCCCTTCGTATGTATGAGAATGGCCGGCTTTCTTTAGAAGTGAAAGAGCATCTGCTTCATACCAAAGATCGCTTTTATGCCTTTTTAAGAGGCGCTGTTTTAAGTGGTGGTTATTTGAGCGATCCCATTAGTGGATATCATTTCGAATTGGTAACGCCTTATTACGGATTGGCTAAATCAACCCTTGAGGTAATGAAAAGCTACGGAATGCCCTCTAAGAATCTGGTGCGTCGTTCCAATTATGTGGTCTATATTAAAGATAGTCAGAAGATCCATGATCTTTTATATATGTTGGGTGCTCGTTCCTCAGCGTTTGAACTGATGAATGTTAAGATTGAAAAAGAGACCAACAATAATAACAATCGTATGGATAACTGCGCTGCCTACAATATGGAAAAGGCCTTGAACAAGGCGGTAGAGCAGATCGGTGCTATTGATCGAATCGAAAAGACCGTTGGACTCTCGGCACTTTCGGCTGATCTGCTATATGTGGCCATCCTGCGGAAGGAACATCCCACCGCAAGCCTGACCGAGCTTGCCGATATCACCGAAGGAAAACTCAGTAAGCCCAGTCTCAGCCGCAAGCTGAATAAGATTGTTGAGTTTTCAGCAAAAATTAAGGAACAATGCTATGAATGATTTTGTCCATCTTCATCTTCATACCGAATATAGCCTCTTGGACGGTGCCTGCCGCATTCAAGAGGTTGTTTCCCGTGCCAAAGAACTGGGGCAAACGGCCCTTGCCATCACGGACCATGGTGTGATGTATGGTGTTGTGGACTTTTATAAAGCCTGCCGAAAAGAGGGGATCAAACCCATCATCGGCTGTGAGATTTATATGGCGCCTCGTGGAAGAGCGGATAAGCATTATGAGGCTGATGGAAAATACTATCATTTGATCCTGCTAGTGAAAAACCAAGTTGGCTATCATAATTTACTGAAGATCGTGTCCAAAGGGTTTACCGAGGGTTTCTATTATAAGCCCCGTGCCGACTTTGAATTATTGGAAAAATACCATGAGGGCTTGATCTGCTTATCCGGCTGTTTGGGCGGGTCTGTGCAGAGCTTATTGCTCCAAGATCAATATGAAGGGGCTAAGGCAGAAGCCTTGCGCTATCGTGCCATTTTTGGCGACGATTATTATTTGGAACTGCAGAATCATGGATATAAAGAGGATGTCGTGGTTTTGGCGGGCTTAATGCGTATCCATGAAGAAACCGGCATCCCGGTGGTTGCCACCAATGATGCTCATTATATTAAAAAAGAAGATGCGTTCACCCAAAAGGTTTTAATGTGCATTCAAATGAATAAAACCTTGGAGGATGAAGATGCTCCCGGCTTTGACACCGAGGAGTTTTATCTGAAAAGCGGGGACGAGATGGCGGCATTGTTTGCTTCCTATCCCGATGCTTTGTCCAATACCGTTAAAATTGCGGACGCTTGTAATTATGATTTTGAATTTGGTCAGTTTCATCTGCCGAAATTTCAGCTTCCGCCCGATGAAACCGATAGTTATTCCTATTTAAAAAAGCAATGCTATGAAGGGTTGCAAGCCCGTTATCAAATAATAACACCCGAATTGGAAGATCGCTTAAATTATGAGTTGGAAACCATTCGGGATATGGGCTATGTAGATTACTTTTTGATCGTTAGCGATTTTATTTCCTATGCGAAAAACAATGACATTCCCGTTGGCCCCGGCAGAGGAAGTGCGGCGGGTTCGTTAGTCTCTTATTGCTTGGCTATCACTGATATAGATCCCATTGCATATGATCTGCTGTTTGAGCGCTTTTTAAATCCAGAGCGGGTCACCATGCCCGATATCGATATTGATTTCTGCTATGAAAAACGGGGTCGTGTGATCGATTATGTTATCGATAAATACGGTGCCAATAATGTGGCGCAGATCGTCACCTTTGGTACCATGGCGGCCAAGCAGGCGGTGCGGGATGTTGGTCGTGCCATGGGTCTTCCTTATGGAGAGGTGGATGTTGTGGCCAAGATGGTGCCTTTCCGCTTGAAGATCACCCTGCTGGAGGCCATCGATGAGGTTCCTGCACTGAAAGAGCTGTATGAAACCAATCAGACGGTGCAGCGCTTATTGGATCAAGCCTTGAAATTAGAGGGCTTTCCTCGCCATAATTCCACCCATGCGGCAGGCGTTGTGATCACCGAGCATGAGGTGAGCAATTTTGTGCCCATTTCCTTGAATGGGGAGTCTTATGTGACCCAGTTTACCATGACGACGCTGGAAGAGTTGGGCCTGTTAAAAATGGACTTTTTGGGCTTGCGAAACCTAACCATTATTCGTGATACTGAAAAATTAATCCGCCAGTCGGATCCTTCGTTTTCCATTGATCAGATTCCTTTGGACGATGCCGCCACATTCCGCACTTTAGCCAGCGGAAATACCATCGGTATTTTTCAGATGGAAAGCCCCGGTATGCGGCAGGTTCTTACTCGCTTGAAGCCAACAGAGTTTGAAGATATTATTGCGGTGATCTCCTTGTATCGCCCGGGCCCCATGGATTCAATTCCTGCTTATATTGAGAATAAAAACCATCCGGAAAAGGTGCGGTATCTAACCCCCGAATTAGAGCCGATCTTAAAGGTGACCTACGGCTGTATTGTATATCAGGAGCAGGTTATGCAAATCGTTCGCTCCTTGGCTGGCTATTCTTATGCTCGTGCGGATTTATTGCGCCGTGCCATGAGCAAAAAGAAGAGCGATGTGATGGAGGCCGAGCGTGAGGTATTTTTAAACGGTTCTTTGGATGAACAGGGGAATGTTGTGGTAGCCGGCGCTTTGCGTAAGGGTGTTTCCAAAGAGGCAGCAAATAAGATCTATGATCAGATGATCGATTTTGCAAAGTACGCCTTTAATAAATCCCACGCTACTTGCTATGCCAAGGTTGCATATCAAACCGCTTATTTGAAGACCCATTATCAAACGGCTTACCTTGCGGCGTTAATGACCAGCGTGATCGGTTCTACCGATAAGACGGCGGAATATATCGAAGAATGTCGCCGCTTGGGCATTCAGGTGATGCCGCCTCATATCAATAAAAGTTTTTCTCGCTTTCAGGCAACCAAAGATGGCATTATTTATGGCCTGCTGGCCATTAAAAATGTCGGCGCCAAGATGGTGGATGATATTGTGGCAGAGCGTGAAAAAAACGGCGAATACAAGGATTTTGTTGATTTTTGTACTCGTATTGCCGGAAGTGACATCAATTCCAGAGCCATTGACAGTATGATCAAATGTGGTGTGTTTGATTGCTTCCGATTCAGCCGTCGCCATCTTTCCATGGTTCATGAACAGTTGATGGAAAGCATTGTTTATGAAAAGCGCAATCAGGTGGAGGGGCAAATCGGATTGTTTTCAATGATCTCTGAGCCGGTGGATGTAGGCAGTCGGTTTTTCAAGGATCCTCAGCCGGAATTTGAAAAATCAACCAAGCTCGCCTTTGAAAAAGAAATGATCGGGATCCATTTAACGGATAATCCCTTTGAGCCATACCGCCATATTTATGCCAGAAAGGATATTTCAACCCTGGCTACTGCTCTTTCGGAAGATACAGCAGATGGCACAGAGCTTTGGGTTTTTGTGCAGATCGATTCTTATAAATCGGTCAAAACAAAGTCGGGTCAAGAAATGGGCTATCTTTCTCTTTCCGATATTTCCGGAAATATAGAAGGGATTATGTTCCCCAAGGTCTATGCCCGCCAGCGTACCACCCTTGCAAAGAATGCGATGGTCTTTGTGCGGGGGCGTGTGCAGCAGGATGAGGTACGTGGCACCAAACTTTTGATCGAAGAGGTGCGGCACCCCTCCGAAAAGGAACTGAATGAGAAGGTTTTACGGCTCTATGTTAAACTGCCCAGCCAAAATGCGGCAGTTACCAATGAGGTGCTGGCTCGTTTGAAAGAGTATCCCGGCGTTCATGAATGTATCCTTTATTTTGCCGATACGAAAAAGACGGTGTCGACCTTAAATCGCTTTGGGGTTGACCTGAATCGAAATCTTCTGAAGGATCTGAAAAATCTTTTGGGAGAGAGTGAAATTGTGGTAAAATAATGTTGATTTTTAAGAAATACTATTATATAATATCTTTGAATTTTTTATGTTAAGGTGTGTTTGCTATGAGTTCTAAAGTAAAAAAGATCGGTGTTTTGACCAGCGGCGGCGATGCTCCCGGCATGAATGCTGCTATTCGTGCAGTGGTTCGTGCTGCCCTTGAGAAGGGAATTGAGGTTGTGGGCATTCGCAGAGGCTATGCAGGTCTGATCTCCGGCGATATGTTTGAAATGGATATGCGTTCTGTTTCCAATATTCTGCAGGATGGTGGTACTATGTTGTTTACCGCCCGCAGCAAGGAGTTTTGCACCGAGGCCGGTATGCAGAAGGCAGTCGATAATTGTAAGAAGTTTGGCATTGAAGGCGTTGTTGTAATCGGTGGCGACGGTTCTTACCGTGGCGCCGGCGACCTTTCCGCTCATGGAATTCCCTGTGTTGCCATCCCCGGTACCATTGATAATGATATTAGTTCTACCGACTATACCATCGGGTTTGACACCTGTGTTAACTGCGTTGTAGATATGGTGGACCGTATTCGTGATACCATGCGTTCCCATGAGCGTTGCTCCGTGGTGGAGGTTATGGGCAGACATGCCGGTCATATCGCTCTTCATGCAGGCATTGCTACCGGTGCAGTTGCTGTATTGGTTCCGGAGGTAGAGGCTACTTCCATGGATGTTGTAAAGAGAATTGAGGCCGGTCGTGCGCTGGGTAAATCCAACTTCATCGTTATGGTTGCTGAGGGTGTCGGTAACGCCGAGTATCTGTCTCAGTACATTCAGGATTCTACCGGTATCGTCACCCGTGCTACCGTACTGGGTCATGTACAGCGTGGCGGCAGACCTTCTTCTCGTGACCGTGTGCTGGCAAGCCGCTTTGGTGCTTATGCCGTTGATCTTTTGGCAGAGGGTCTGAGCAACCGTGTTGTGGGTATCCATAATGATGTTTTAGTAAACTATGACATTCAGGAAGCCCTTGCCATGAAGAAAGAATTCCCCATGGATCTCTATGAGGTCAGTAATCGGATTTCGATCTAATGTCAATAAGCCCCGACTTTTGTCGGGGCTTATATTTTCTTCAATTTCTTCTTGACGAACGCTTCAAAAAGGTGTATACTTTCATTCAGTAAATGCGGGTATAATTCATCGGTAGAATGCGACCTTCCCAAGGTTGATAGGTGGGTTCGACTCCCATTACCCGCTCCAAAATAAAAAGGCACCCTATGGGTGCCTTTTTATTTTGGACCAGATGGAGGGGAACCCGTTAGGGTTCGTTGAGGCAGCCGCCCGCCGAAGAGCGGGGGGACTGCCGTGTCTCGAGCAGTGCAGTTTTTTCGCAAACCGCCGAGGGCGGTCGAAAAAACAAGCGGCGCAGAGTCTCCCATAAAAAAGGCATCCTATGGGTGCCTTTTTATTTTGGACCAGATGGAGGCGAACCCGTTAGGGTTCGTTGAGGCAGCCGCCCGCCGAAGAGCGTTTTTTTTGCCAAGTTTCGACCATTGACATTTGTCGTCAAAAAATATATAATATCACTATCGCAAAGACTCCAAAGAATTTAAATGTGGGAGTGTATTCAATGAGAAAAGAAAAAATCAATTATTACTTAGATATGGCAGATGCAGCTACCGGTCGTGGTACCTGCTTGCGTCGTAATTTTGGCGCCATCATTGTAAAAAATGATGAGATCGTTTCCACCGGCTATACCGGCGCTCCCAGAGGCCGTCAGAACTGTTGTGACACCGGCAAATGCATTCGGCAAGAATTGGGTTTGGCTCGAGGAGAGCGCTATGAGCTCTGCCGCTCTGTTCATGCGGAAGCCAATTGTATTATTTCGGCTGCTCGCCGTGATATGATTGGCGGAACTTTATATTTGGTGGGCCATGAAATGAGCGATGGCTCTTATGTGCAGAATACCGCTCCGTGCGCTATGTGTAAGCGTTTGATCATTAATGCCGGTATTGAAAAAGTGGTTGTGCGTGATACCAAAGAAGACTATCATGTTCTCCATGTAGAGGATTGGATTGTGAATGATGAGTCTTTGGACGGAAAGCTTGGCTATTAATTTAAAAATGAAAAATTCCGAGGATATTCCTCGGAATTTTTTGCTTTAACAGCCGCAACCGTTTTCGGGCGGGAAGAACTCATTGGTGGGGAAGCCAAGCTTTTCAAAAAAGGTACAGGGCTCTTCTTCGGTGGGGCTTTTGCATTCTTTTTCGGGCAAAACGAACCGAGAACAGGGAATGGTGACCTGTACATCTCTCATCAGTCGTACCAAACTAAACAGCCCCAAGGAAACCACCAACTTGCGATTTGCCATTTCGGTAAGTCCCTCGCTGAAGAGGTTTTCAACCCGTGAGGGAAGGCTCAAGGTATCCATTTCAGAGCAGCAACAGTTGCAAGAGGAGTTGATGATCCGTGTGTTCAAGACAATGGGATCAACCGCTTCCACTTCGGCTACAGGTCGATTGAAATACGAATTGCGGTTGGGGTTGCAACCGCTGTCCAATGAAGAAAAGGTAATGGTGTTGCCCTCGCCGCCGAAGAGGATCACCTTTTTATTATAATAGGAAAGTCCTTCCACAATCGACGGGCGGCAATTGCCGGTATAAACCTCAAATCCTGTTTTGAAATAGAAGGTCAGATCCACTCCGTAGAATCCTTTGTTGAAGGGGACCTCTTCAACATTAACAGCGGTCCAAACCAGTTCTGCGCAACGAGCCCGAATGTTAACCGCATTATCGATCAATGTCTGATCACCGGGGCTTAAGTACACTCGCATGTCGGTTAGGCAATCTTTGTCTTTACACGTGTCGAAAATCTTTTGAACATTAACACAGATCTCATCTGAGCAGCTGCTGTTTCCGCAGTTTTCGATGTGATTGTTATCCATGGGAATCCTCCTTGTGTATTAGTCTATTTTATTCTATGTAGGGACTTGGATTTTGTGAAAATTTATTGAAAAAAAGTGTATGCTATGGTATACTGATTTCATAATCTTAAAAAGGTGTAAATTATGAAACGATTCTTGGCTTTTCTTATGATTTTGCTGGTTCTGTTTTCCTTTTCCGGTTGTGAAAAGGATTTGGCAAAAGAGGAAATGGAGCAGACCCTTTCGGAATTTATAGGTGCTTTGAAGGTCTATGATCGAGAGAAGATGTCGGCGTTATTGACCGAATTTCCCGATAATTCCAACTATGTGTATCATGACGATATATTTAATGATGAAGGATATGTAAAGCTATATCAGAGTCTTTATTCGAATATTGTATATTCAGTGAAGTCTTTTGATGATCATACCTTGACCGTTGAGGCTACCATGCCGAATGTGCAAAGCCTTTACACAAATGTGATGGGCATTGTGCTTCAGATGACATTGGAAGATCCCGACCTTCAGGCAAAGCTGGCGGAAAATGAAGAGAATGGCAGCATTCTGGTGCGAGAAATGATGCTGGCTTATGTGCAAGAGGGATATGAGGTGCAGTCCTTCACAAAAGAATTTACGCTTCAATTTTCAGAAGAAGGCGAAAAAAATCTTATCGTTTGCGACGATGCGTTGCGAACCTTGATGACGGGAAACTTTTTCCTTTCAAAGAATTCTACTCAGCCATAAGGTTGATTAAAATAGGTTGTATATGCCGAATATAGTATTGAAGGAGATTAAATAATGAGTGAAATGAATCGTGAAAAAGGAATGAAACCCTTGGCGCTTCGTCTTTTAAAGAAAAGAACGGTGCTTCTCTTTGGAATGCTGGATGAGAAAAAATGCGGGGATGTTATTGCCGCAATGCTTTATCTTGAAGGTGAAGATGCAGCAGCGCCGATTACTCTTTGGATCAATTCCGAGGGTGGTGCAGAAGCAGATGTTTTGGCGGTATACGATGTGATGAAGCATCTGAGCTGTCCGGTAGAAACCATCTGTGTGGGGAAAGCAACCGGTCTTGCTGCCTTGATTTTGGCAGGCGGTACAAAGGGATGCCGAAAGGCCTACGCTAATAGCCAGATTATGCTGGCGCAGGTTCAAAAAGATCGGACCTTTGGTCAGGCCTCTGACATTGAATTGGAGACCGAGCATCTTTTAAAGGTAAAAGAACGGGTGAACGGAATTCTTGCCTTGGCTTGTGAAAAGGATGCAAAAGAAGTGAAAAACGATCTGGAACGCAACTATTGGCTCTTTGCCGAAGAGGCAAAGGCTTATGGATTGATTGATCAAGTGATCGAATAAATAAAACGACCCTATTATAGGGTCGTTTCTTATAAGGGGAAGGTTATGGCAAGAAGAAAAAAGGATTATGTGAAGCTGATTGGAATCATCGTGTTCATTGCGGTGGCCATTGGTTCTTATATTTATTCCAACCATCCTGATTGGTTTCGAAAAGAGCTGGCTGTTGGGCCGGTAAATACTACCAATTCCGGGGTGGTGGATTTTATTGATTGTGGCCAGGGGGATAGTGCATTGCTTCTGTCAAAAGATGAAGTGGTGCTCATTGATGCCGGCACGGCTGAGAATTCAGAACAGGTGATTAAGCACCTTCAAAATCGTGGTATTGAGAAAATCGATCACTTGATTCTTTCTCATCCCCATGAAGACCATATTGGCAATGCAAAAGAAATCTTAGAGACCTTTCGTGTGGAAAAGGTTTATATGAAAAAGCCAACCTCCGGCACTGCACCGACCAGTAAGGTTTATCTGAATCTTTTAAAGGAACTTAAAGATCAAGGCCTTTCAGATTGCTTTGTGAAGGTGGGAGATACCTTTGAGGCCGGGGACTTTATCTTTACTATTTTAGGACCGCTCCATGAATATAAAGATTTAAACGCTCAATCGATTGTGGTTCGTGCGGAATACGGAGAGTGTTCCTTTTTGTTTACCGGTGATATGGAGGCAGATGCTGAGGAGGATTTGGTGGGGCAGTATGGTTCAGCGTTAAGATCAACCGTATTAAAGTCCGGACACCACGGTAGCAGCACCTCTTCAAGCAAGGTGTTTATGAATGCCGTTGCTCCTCAGTTTGCGATAATTTCTTGCGGCGAAGAGAATAGTTATGGGCATCCTCATAAGGAAACCTTGGCGTTGTATGATCAAATGAAGGTGAGCGTTTATCGCACGGATACTATGGGAACCATAACCATGCGTACCGACGGAAAAACCATTGAAATTCAGGAGGCGGCATAATGTATTATAGTGTAGATCGACTGGAAGGATCATGGGCAGTATTGATCAATGACCATGACCAAATCAGTAAGGTTGCTATTGAAAAATTGCCGGGCGATATCGCAGAAGGCGATGTGCTGGTTTATAACGGCAACGATTACGAAATCGATAAGCAAGAAACAGCCTCTCGAAGGGCGGCTGTAACCGCTTTGTTGGATTCTTTGTCATAATCCTTTAAAAACCTTCATATCCATATACAAAGAATAATGGAAGTATGGAGGTTTCCTCATGACCAATACCAGTATTTATCGGGACATTGCCGCCCGAACCAACGGTGATATCTATATCGGTGTGGTTGGTCCGGTCCGTACCGGAAAATCCACTTTTATTAAGCGTTTTATGGAAAACTTGGTAATCCCCAATATTTCCAACGACTATAAAAGAGATCGTGCCATCGATGAGCTTCCTCAGTCTGCGGCAGGAAAGACCATTATGACCACTGAACCGAAGTTTATCCCCGATGAGGCGGTGGAAATCGCCATGGAGGATAACACTCATTTTAATGTTCGTTTGATCGATTGTGTGGGCTATGTGGTGGATGGTGCCATGGGTCAAACCGAAAATGGCGAAGTGCGCATGGTGGAAACGCCCTGGAGCGAGGATAAGATGCCTTTTCAGGATGCGGCGGAAATCGGTACTCGCAAGGTGATTTGTGAGCATTCGACCATTGGGCTGGTGATCACTACCGACGGCAGTATCGGTGAAATTCCTCGGGATGATTATGTGGAAGCAGAAGAACGGATCATCCGTGAGCTGAAGGCCATTGATAAACCCTTTGCTGTGTTGGTTAATTCCATGTTTCCCGAAAGCGATAGTGCTTGTGAATTGCGAGATCGCTTGTCGAAGCAATATGATGTGCCGGTTATGACGGTTAATTGCTTGGAATTGGATCGAGAAAAAATCCTTTCTATTATCCAGACCGTTTTGCTGGAGTTTCCTTTAAAGGAAATTGTGATTGATATGCCTACTTGGGTGGGAAGGCTGGAACAGGAGCATTGGCTGAAAAAGAAGGTCTATTCCGGCATTTTAGAAAGCGCCAAGGGCATTGATCGGGTGCGAACCGTGAAGCGAATGGCGGTGGATCTATCCAAGGAAGAGCCGCTCACTCGTTGTGAGATCGATCATGTGGACTTGGGAGAGGGAAGCGCCGGCTTGAAAATTGAATTAAAACCGGATCTGTATTATGATGTTTTAAGTGAGGCGGCAGGGGTCGAGATTAAAAATGATGGCGATCTTGTAGCCATGATTCGTGAGATGGCCGTTGCTCAGGCGGAATATGATAAGGTTAAGGATGCCTTTGAGGAGGCTCGCTTAAAAGGATATGGAATCGTTTCTCCCGTCACGGCGGAGATGACCCTTGGTGAGCCGCAGATCTTTAAGCAAGGAAACCGTTTCGGTGTTCGCCTTTCGGCAGAAGCACCCTCCTATCATATCATTCAGGCCAACATTCGCACGGAGATTTCTCCCATTGTGGGAAGCGAAAAGCAATCGGAGGAACTGATCGATTATCTGTTGCGTGATTTTGAAGAGGACCCATCTAAAATTTGGGAGTCCAATATTTTCGGCAAGAGTGTTTATGATTTGATCAATGAGGGTTTACATACAAAACTCTCAAAAATGCCGGATGATGCTCGCTTTAAATTGCAGGAAATGTTGGCACGGATTATTAATGAAGGAAGCGCAGGCTTGATTTGTATAATTTTATAAAACTGTTGCATACTACCTTATGAGGTGAATGGCAATGAATAGTGAAGCGGAAGCTTTCTTCAACACACTGCCCAAGTGGCTTCGAGAGGAAATCCTACAATCCGGCGTGAATATAAATACTCGCAATGAATTGGAGGAAATTGCTCGTAATTTTGCTACCGGTAGGGAAAAAGCAGATAAAGCCGAATAAAAATCATCCCGAGAAATCTCGGGATGATTTTATTTGACATTTTACCGCCTTTGTTATATAATTTTTTGAAAAGGGAGGTGGCAACATGGCAAATCGATTTTTGATGTGGCTGTTGCTCACCTTTACGGCGGTGATGTTGTTCTGCACCTTCCTTAATGTTCAGGCGATTCTTTTGTTTGCGCTGCTTTTGATGATTGCGCTTCTTGTCGCTTCGTTTTTGAAATTCAAATGGAAGCCCACAGTCCTTGGATGCATTATCTCGGCAATTTTTTCCATTGGCGTGTTGCTGTTTGCGATTATTCCGTCTAAGCAACTGCAGGGGCAGTTGCTGGATCAAGAGGCTGTTGTTCGTGGGCAAGTTGTTGATATTGGTAGCAATAGTGCTCAAACGCTGACTCAGTATCGTCTTCGTTTAATGGAAGTAAACGGGCGGGTTGTTTCCGGAATACATCCGTTTTATGTATATTTATATACAGACTCCACCGCCGACCATTCATGGGGAAGCGTTTTAGAAGGCTCCATGCAATTCTTTGATCATGAAGTTGAATATGGTGCAGGGCGGGAAGACTCGGTTTTGGTCAGTGCCTATCAGGGGTTGGATGGCTTGACTTTGATCTCGCCATCAACCGCTGATTGGCGCACCGCTTTGGATCGATTTCGCACCGCCGTTCAGAATCGGGTGATGTATGGCGCCGAGGAGACTCAGGCGTTGTTGCGCTCGGTTTGCTTTGGAGATAAATCAAAGCTGGAACCGTCTTTAGCGGTGTCGTTGCGGCGGGATGGCTTGTCCCATGTAAATTCGGTTAGTGGTCTTCATCTAACCTTTGCAGTACTATTGTTTAATTATCTCTTTTTGTTAGCAGGGGTGTCTTATCGCATTCGCTATTTATTGGGAATTGCTGTGGCAGTATTCTTTACGGTGCTGGTTGGCTTTCCGGCCTCTTGTGTGCGTGCCTGTGTGATGCTGATTATATTCTCCATCGGTATGGCAATCGATGAATTCGCCGACGGGATGACTTCCTTATCCATTGCCGCCTTTCTGATTGTACTGGTTCAGCCCTTGGCCGTTCGTGATGTCGGCTTTCTGTTGAGTGTGCTTGCTACCGCCGGAATTATTTTGCTGCGTGCGCCGGTGGAGCGATTTTTGTTTCCGCCTAAGATCCGGGAGAAGAGTCCTCGCTTAAACACTATTTATCGAGGGTTTACCGGCATCATTTCTTGTTCTGTTGCCGTGTCGATTACCACCTTGCCGATCACGCTTTTTGTTTTTAGATCAATTAGTTTGGTGGCACCCATTGCCAATGCGGTGTTGATTTATCCTTTTCAACTACTTTTCATGTTGGGGATATTTATGATCCTATTGGGTTTTATCCCTGCGATAGGAAGCGGGATTGGGTTTCTTTGTGATCTTTTGTATGAATGGATCAAAGTGGTAGCCGAGTTTTTAGGCCGACTTCCTTTTGCAAGTGTTTCGGCATTGAATTTTTTCGGTGTTGTGATGGTTGCTTTATTTCTGAGTGTACTTGCGGTAAGCCTTTACCATTATCTAAAGTATCATAAACGCAGTTTTTGGGCTTTGTTTTCGGCGTTTGTGTGCTTTTGTGGAATGTATGGTGGGCTTCTTGCTTTTGCCCGAGGGGATGAAAGGCTGGAGATTGCCTTCATAGATGTTGGACAAGGGGATTGTACGGTATTGTCTAAGGATCACCGTGCGGTGATTTTGGACTACGGCGGCTCTTCCATGGACCGCTATCATCTGATTGAATACTTGCAAAGCAAAAACATTTATACCGTTGAGCTTTTGGCTTTTACCCATCTCCATGATGATCATATCAATGGACTTTCTACTTTACTTGGAAATGTCTATGTGGATCAGATTATTTATCCGGAATTGGAATTTGATTCTCCCAAGATCTATGGAATCATGGTGGCGCAAAATGCTAAAGCAATTAAAGAGGATGCGCCGATAACGATATTGGATGATGTTTTGGTAACGCCGATGCTTCAAGGGATTTTAGATCCTTCCTTGGAAACGGTTAATGAACGCTGTGTCTGCTATCGAGTGGATTATGGCGCCACTTCGTTGTTGGTGACGGGAGATCTGGAAGCCAGAGGGGAAATGAAGAGCTTGCTGCTGATGGAGGATTGTACCTTGCTGAAAGTGGCTCATCATGGCAGTAAGACGTCGTCGATGTATCCCTTCTTAAAGGCGGTTTCGCCGGAAATTGCCATCATATCTGTTGGGGAAAACTCTTATGGTCTTCCTGATGAATCGGTTCTTAAGCGCCTTGAGACCATATGCCCGACGATCTATAATACCAATACAGATGGTTCCATTGTGTTCCAAACGGATGGGGCTATATTAGAAAGGATTTCTAAATGACAGTTGATGCGTTGAAAAAACAGCTTCAAGCTCAAAGCCTGTCTCCTCTTTATTATATGGGAGGGGAGGAGCAATACCTGATTGATTTCTATTCGGAAAAGTTTAAGGATTGCTGTGCTTCTGTGTTGCCGGAGTTCAATTATATTGAACTGGATGGAAAAAAGCCTGATTATGATTTCTTGGCTGATGCTTGCACGGCATATCCGGTGATGGCAGAGAAGAAATTGGTGATTGTTGCAGACTTGGATACGGCGAATCTGAAGGGGCAAAATGAGAAAAAACTCAGCGCCGCTCTTTCGGATATTGCGCCGGGTGTTACCGTCTTGTTTCGAGACCATGCCAAAGAAAAAGGAAAGGCAAGCGCTCTCGAAAACCTGATTAAAAAGTTGGGTGGGGAGATTCTGAAATTTGATCGGTTGAAGCCGGAGGCTATGGTGGTATGGATCAAGCAACTGGCGGCAAAATCGAATGTGGTGATTTCTCAGCAAAACAGCGAATATCTTTATGAATTGACCGGTGGCTCCATGCTGCGAGTTCATAGCGAATTGAATAAGCTGATCTCTTATGTAAAAGAGGGGGAGATTGAGCGTTCCTTAATTGATCGAATGGTTGCTCCGGAAGAAAATGCATCTTGGTTTGCTATTTCTGAGGCGTTGGCTGGGCATGATTTTGATCAGTTGATGCAGGCCCTTTATGACCTGTATTCCCAGAATATGGATGATACAGTAATTGCCGGTATGTTTTATCGTGCATTCATTGATCTTTGGCGGGGAGAAACGGCGCTGAAGGAAGGGAAATCCTCGGCGGAGCTTGCTTCGGTCTGCGGAATCAGCCCTTATGCGGCCGCTCGTATTATGCGCTCGGCATCTCGCTTAAAGGAGGGGGAGGCGCTGGATGGTTTGCGCAAATGCCGTGAGTTGGATCGAAAAATTAAAACCTCCGGTCTTAATAAAAAAGATCTGATTTATGGATTTGCAGCAGAACTTCTGGCCTTCCAGATGAAAGAACATGAATAGAATTCCCGTTGATCAGGTGGTGATCGTTGAGGGAAAGTACGATAAAATCGCTTTAGAAAATATCATCGACGCCACTATTTTAACTTGTGATGGTTTTGGAATTTTTAAGAATATGGAGCAGCAAGCGGCACTAAAATCCATGGCAAAGGAGCGAGGGGCGATTTTGCTCACCGATTCGGATAGTGCCGGCGGTGTGATTCGCTCCCATCTTCAACGCTTGTTGCAGGGAACTGATCTGTATATCCTTTATATTCCGGCGGTGGTAGGAAAAGAAAAAAGAAAAACCTCCTATTCCAAAGAAGGATATCTTGGAGTAGAAGGGACGGATGCAGCGGTACTGCGAAAGCTATTTGAAGGTTTTCGTGCAGAGCCGATCAGCAATGGGATTAAAACGGCGGATCTATTTGAACTTGGGCTCACCGGCGTGGATGGAGCAGGGGAGAAAAAAAGCAGGCTGCTGGCCGCTTTGAATCTTCCGCCGCATCTTTCCAATAATGCACTGCTCAAAGAGTTAAACAGACGATTTGATCCTGCTGAATTTTTAGCATATATTCATGATTTGTTTGAATAAAAAGACCTTCCCGATTGGGAAGGTCTTTTTTCTTTAATTAGTCGCTGACGTAGGGCAGCAGAGCGATAACACGAGCACGCTTGATAGCGCTGGTCAGCTGACGCTGATGCTTTGCGCAGGTGCCGGTTACACGGCGGGGCAGGATCTTGGCACGCTCGGAAATGTACTTTCTGAGCTTAGCAGTATCCTTATAATCGATTTCAGTTACTTTATCCACGCAGAAAGCGCAAACCTTGCGGCGGGGCTTTCTGTTGGGTCTGTAATTCTTTTCTCTCTCCACAGCTAAATCCTCCTTATAGATTAGAAGGGCAATTCGTCATCTTGAACTTCTTCAAATTCAACGGTATTACCGCCGGTTACGGGCGGAGCCTTGAACTCAGGAGCAACAGGACGAGAAGAGTCCCTTTTGGATTCCACAAAGTGAGCCTCATCGGCAACCACTTCAAATGCGGTTCTTTTGGCGCCGGTTTTATCCTCGTAGTTGCGAGACTGCAGAGAGCCGACCAAAGCGATCAGCTGACCTTTTTCGAAATACTTGCAGATGAAATCTGCGGTGTTTCTCCAGGCTACGCAATTGATGAAATCGGTGGGATAATTGCCATCCGGACCCTTATACTGACGCTGAACAGCAACAGAAAAAGAGGTGACAGAAACATCGGTGGATGTTTTTCTGATCTCCGGGGTAGTGGTCAGGCGACCGGTTAAAATAACCTTGTTAATCATAATAGAATCCCTTCCTTACTTTTCTTCTTTGTTCACAACGATGGAACGAAGAATGCCGTCAGTAATGCCGTAAATTCTCTCGAGTTCGGCGGGGAAAGCAACAGGTGCGCTAAAGTTGATCAGCACATAGTGGCCTTCGTTGACGAAATCGATGGGATAGGCAAGCTTTTTGACGCCCCAGTCATCAACAGATTCAACAGTACCGTTCTTCTCGATGAGAGCCTTGAACTTCTCAACCAGAGCGGTGAACTCCTCTTCTGTCAAATTAGGCCGGGTGATGAAAATAGTTTCATACTTGCGAATTCCTTCAGCCATGATTTACACCTCCTTATGGACTATTGGCTCATCCTTTCGATGAGCAAGGACCTAAACATTATACTTATATTTAATATAAAAGTCAAGTGTTTTTCTGAACAGAATGAAAAAAGATTGCATTTTTAAAGATGCTATGATACAATATCAGTATTGAATTGGGATGGAGGGCGATTTATGTCGAACGCCGAGATTTTCAAAACTGTATTTAAGGGATATCATAAAGAAGAAGTCGTTGCATATATTGAGAACCTGAACCGTCAGTTGTCTCAGCTTCAGAAGGAACTCAACGAAGCAAAATCTTCGCTGGAGATTTTGGAGCAGGAGCGTCAAGAGAACGTAGAGGTTCAAGGGAAGGTTGAAGCAGATGTTGCCGCCTTACGGGAAGAGATTTTAAACGAGTTGACTCCTGTGCTGACCGAAGAGCTTCGTGTTCAAATTGAAGGGGAGCTGCGTCCGGTTATTGAGCAGGAATTAGCGGCTAAATATGAAGAGGTTGTTCGTAATGAATTGAATCATCGGTTGAGCGGTCAGGCGGAGCAATTGGAAGAACTGCGCCGTAAGGCTCGGCTGTATGACGATAATCGTGAGGTTTTGGCCGAACTGATGATTAAGGCAAAAAATGATGCCGCCGGTATTATTCAGGATGCTGAGGAAAGTGCTCGTCAGCTTCGGGAAGAGGCGGAGCAAAAATTCCGCTTGCTGATCTCCGATTACGAATTGCTGAAAGCCAATTTGCTGAGTGCCAAGGATGAAGTGGCAGTGAAGATGAATAATGCGCTGAAGATCCTCAATGAATTTGATGGAAGCTTTGCTTGCATGGATCAGGATGTGGCTCATTCTCTCAATCATTTAGATGAAGTGTAATTGAAAAACGGATGCTGAAAAGCATCCGTTTTTTATGTGTGGCAAGTGGGAAGAGTGCAAAAAGGAGTTGGATTTTCGGGATCATACAGCGTGTAATTTTTAATATGACGATGCAGGTATCCTCCACGGGTAACGCAGTTGAATCCAAAGCGATCTCGCAGCCCGTCCACCGCTTGATCCAAATCTTGGTTTTTAGATCGTTTTTGCTCGGTGTCCCAAATGGCCATTTGCAGGTTGCCGTCGTCCGGTTGCAATTTTGCCACCCCGACGCCGATAGCCCGTACCGGTGTTTTTAAATCATAGTTTTCCTTAAAAAGCGAAAGAGCGACTTCGCTGATTTCTATGGCATTATTGGTGTAAAGGGAGAGGGCACGCTGACGAATGATGGTCTGCAACCGATTATTTCTCACCGAGATGGAAACCAATGAGCCGGAAAGATGCTTATGGCGCAAGCGTGCCGCCACATGCTCAGCGATCATCATAATTTGAACCTTGATTTCTTCCATGGTGGTCAAATCTTGGGCGGTGGTTACGGAATTACTGATGGATTTTTCGGGTTGAATGGAAAGGAAAGGCTGATCGGATTCAATGCCGTTGGCTCGTCGATAAAGATCCAACCCCACCTTGCCAAAAAGGCGGATTAAAAAATCAGGATCGGTCTCTGCCAGTTGACCGATGGTCAGAATACCATAGTGAGAAAGCTTTTCTTGAGTGGAACGCCCCACAAAAAGAAGGTCTGAAACCGGCAAAGGATAGAGGATTTGCTTATAGTTTTCTTTCAAAAGAATGGTGGTGGCATCGGGCTTTTGAAGATCGCTTCCTAATTTGGCAAATATTTTATTAAAAGAAACGCCGATGGAGACCGTCAGCCCCAATTCTTCTCGCACCTTGCGGCGGATCTCATAGGCGATTTTTGGTCCGCAGCCGAAAAGCTTTGTACTACCTGTAACATCCAGCCAGCATTCATCAATACCAAAGGGGACAATATCATCGGTAAATTGACGATAAATGGCATGAACTTTTTCCGAATAGAGACGATAGGAGGCCATATCCGGCTTCACCAAAAGTAAAGAGGGGCATTTTTGCTTGGCTTGCCAGATGGCTTCGCCGGTAGAAACGCCCATTTTTTTAGCCTCTTGACTTTTGGCTAAAATAATGCCATGGCGCTTATGAGGATCTCCGGCCACCGCAAAGGCTTTTCCTTTCAGTGCCGGATTTTTTGCCGCCTCAACG
Organism: Eubacteriales bacterium; assembly: GCA_045539335.1. Taxonomy (GTDB): domain Bacteria; phylum Bacillota; class Clostridia; order Oscillospirales; family QAKW01; genus QAKW01. The sequence goes on along the minus strand of JAZQFD010000029.1, from coordinate 223,600 downwards.
GAGGCAAAAAAATTATTCAGATCGGAATGTAGGATGATGCGTTCCATGAGTACCTCCATTATTATAGAACAAATGTTCTAGTATAATTATATCTCATTTCAAGAAAAAGTCAATGTAAAATATGGGGAAAAAGGACATACTATTTTGGGTGATGAAAATGGCAAAGCGCTCCAAAATATTCTACATTGCATTAATGATGGCTTTTGCCGCTCTAACGCTTCGAACCTTTTGGCTGGCAACCGGTACAAATGCGAAGCGGACAGAGGCGGTAATGAATAATCGAGAGACGTCGGTGATACTGTACCGTACCAAAGGGATGATTTATGATGAAAATCTTATCCCCCTTGCCGGCGGGCAAGCCTGCTATTACTTTTTGGTAAATCCACGGGATTTTCAATCTGAAAATGCGGCGCTACTGGCGGAATATACCGGTGCAGATATAATGGAATTAAAAGAGAAATTAAAAAAAGAAACGCCGTTTGTGTTGCAAAGCGAAAGGGAAATTCCGCCGATGGATGGAGTTTATCAATATATCGGAGAGCGCCGCTATAGCGGTATTTCAAAGCATCTTCTCGGATATCTGGACGGCTCCGGTGAGGTCGGGTTATCCGGAGTGGAAAAAGAATACAATGATTATCTGAACTTATTTTCCTCCAAATCAACGGTTTCATATAACACCGATGCCATTCAAGGAGTCTTGGCAGGCCTTGGGGTTCGTGCGGCTCAGCAAAGCCGCTCCAACAGTGGGGTGGTGCTGACATTAAATGCAGATCTTTGCCAAGCGCTGGAGCAATCTATGGATCGACATATTACTGTTGGTGCCGCCGTTGTGTTGGATTGTAAAACGGGGGAGATTAAAGCATCTACCTCTCGTCCCGACTATGACGAGAAAAACATAGCAGCATATTTGAATTCTACCGAAGGGGAGCTGATCAATCGGGTCTTTTCCTCTCAGACGGTGGGTTCGGTATTTAAGATCATCTTAGCAGCTTGTGCGTTGGAGGCGGGGCTGGATTCTTTTGTATACACCTGCAACGGTGGAATTGTTATTGGGGATCTTGCATTTGCCTGTCATAACCATTCCGGCCATGGAGAGGTAGATCTGCAGGAGGCATTTTCTGAATCGTGCAACACCTATTTTATTGCTTTGGGGCAGCTGCTGGGGTATGATCGAATCCATGAGATGGCAATCCGTTTTGGATATGGAGAAAGCATTGAAATTTTAGGATCAATGTGTTCTTCTGCAGGAACCTTTCCAAAGAAAAGCAGTAATATGGCTTTGGCAAATTTGAGTATTGGTCAAGGAGATCTCCTGACCTCTCCTTTGCAGGTGGCACGAATGACAGCCGTTCTTGCAAACGGGGGGAGGATGCCGACGATTTCTTTATATAAAGGGCTTTATTTAAACGGTTTGCTGAAATCAAATCCCAACCGCTCTGAAACGCAGATTATTTCCTCGGAAATTGCAGAAAAATTGCGAGAATTTTGCGTTGATACCGTGGAAAACGGAACAGGAACTGCCGCATGCCCGACCTATGGGACGGCAGGAGGAAAAACCTCCAGCGCACAGACCGGAATTATGGAAAACGGAGAAGAAAAGTTAAATGTATATTTCACCGGTTTTTATCCGGCGGAGGATCCGCAATATGTGATCACCGTTTTTGCGGAAGGGGGAGTATCCGGTGGTAAAACCTGCGGACCGGTCTTTCGTGAAATCTGCGATTTTATGGCGGAAAACGGCTTGACAGAGGCAAAAACTGTGGTATACTAAAAGAGTATGACGATGACGAAAAATCCCGCTTTTTCGGCTGCTTACAGAGAGAAGAATCATGGGTGAGAGTTCTTTGCAGAAGGATTGGCGGCGGCTGTTTTTTTGAGTAGTACCGTACCGTCGGCGTTAACGGCTAAAGAAACGAGTGGCACTTTCTGTGCAATTAGGGTGGTACCGCGGATTTTTCCGTCCCTATTTGTTCAGGGGTGCTTTTATATTTTTCTAAGGAGAGTTTAAATTTATGAAGTACATGGGATTAAATGAAATTCGGGAAAAGTTTCTTTCTTATTTTGAGTCAAAGGATCATCTGCGGCTCAATAGCTTTTCCCTGGTGCCCAATAATGATAAGTCTTTGCTGCTGATCAACTCCGGTATGGCACCGATGAAGAAATATTTCACCGGCGAGGTAACCCCTCCTCGCAATCGGGTGACCACCTGCCAAAAATGTATTCGTACTCCCGACTTGGAGCGTGTGGGGCATACCGCTCGTCACGGTACTTATTTTGAAATGCTGGGTAATTTCTCCTTTGGCGACTATTTCAAAGAAGAAGCAATTGCTATGGCTTGGGAATTCCTGACCAAAGTGATGGAGATTCCTGAGAATCTGCTGTGGCCTTCTATTTATGAGAGCGATGAAGAGGCTTATGCTATTTGGAAAGACCAAATCGGTGTTCCCGAAGAGCGTATCGTTCGCCTTGGAAAGGCCGATAACTTCTGGGAGCATGGCACCGGCCCCTGTGGTCCCTGCAGTGAGATCTATTTTGACCGTGGCGAAAAATACGGTTGCGGTTCTCCCGATTGTAAGCCCGGTTGCGACTGCGATCGCTATATGGAGATTTGGAATAACGTGTTCTCTCAGTTCAATAATATGGGGGATGGCACCTACACCGAACTGGAGCATAAGAATATTGATACCGGCATGGGATTGGAGCGCTTGGCTTGCGTCATGCAGGGAGTCGACAATATGTTTGAGGTAGATACCATCCGTAATATTTTGGATCGGGTCTGCGAATTGGCCAAGGTAACTTATGGTAAAGATCAGCATAAGGATATTTCCATTCGTGCCATTACCGACCATGCTCGTGCGGCTACTTTCATGATCTGCGACGGTATCATTCCTTCCAATGAAGGTCGTGGCTATGTGTTGCGTCGCTTGATTCGCCGTGCGGCACGCCATGGCAAATTGCTGGGCATTAACGATGCATTTCTCCCTGAACTTTGCGATGTAGTCATTCGTGAAAATAAAGATGGTTATCCCGAACTGGTGGAAAAGGAAAGCCTGATCAAAAAGGTGATTTCCTATGAAGAGGCTTCTTTTGCCAAAACCATAGACCAAGGTCTTGCTATTTTGGAGGAACTTACCGCTAAAGGTGGCGTTCTTTCCGGTGAGGATGCCTTTAAATTATACGACACTTATGGATTCCCTCTGGATCTGACTAAGGACATTTTGCAGGAAAAGGGAATGACCTTGGATGAGGATGGGTTTAAAAAGTTGATGGAGGAACAGCGTGTTAAGGCACGTACCTCCCGTAAGGCTGCGGACGCTGAATCCTGGAAGAGCGATGGCGTTTCCTTGGATGGCATTGATAAGACTGCATTTTTTGGCTATTCCGAGAACGTCGCTTCTGCCAAGGTCCTTGCTTTGGTTGCCGATGGCGAGCGTAAAGAAACGGTTTTGGAAGGCGAAAAAGCCATTGTGATCTTGGATGGCACTCCTTTCTATGGGGAAGGTGGCGGCCAGGTTGGCGATACCGGAACCATTGTTGCCGGCGATGCTGTGTTCACTGTGGAGAATACCACTAAGAACGCCAGCAATGTGTTTATGCATATGGGCGTTTTGGAAAGCGGTGCTTTGAGTGTGGGTGATGTGGTAGAGGCTAAAATCAATGTGGAGCGTCGTTCTGCCATTCGCCGCAACCATACTGCTGCGCATTTGCTGCAAGCAGCCCTTCGTGAGGTGCTGGGCAACCATGTAGAGCAGGCCGGTCAGTTGGTCAACGATCACGCCATGCGCTTTGACTTTACCCATTTTTCTGCACTGACTACTGAGGAACTACAAGCGGTAGAGTCTCGTGTTAATGAGATTATTCTCAGCGGCATTGAAGTGTTGAATTATGAAACCGGTATTGAAGAAGCCCGTGCCAAGGGTGCTATGGCGCTCTTTGGTGAGAAATACGGCGATACCGTTCGTGTGGTTGAGATTCCCGGTGCATCCATTGAGTTGTGCGGTGGTACTCATGTACAGAATACCGGCAAAATGGGTCTGTTTAAGATTGTAAGTGAAAACGGTGTTGCCTCCGGTGTGCGCCGTATTGAGGCCGTGACCGGTAAAGGTGTGCTGGACCTGATCCATACCTATCAGCAGGAGATTGGAGAGGCCGCTGCCGCATTGAAGTGTAACTCCGCTCAAATGCTTCCCAAGTGCCGCTCGCTGATGGAAGAGGTTAAAACTTTAAATAATGCTTTGGCGGCCGCCAATAAAAAGATTGCAGAGCAGCAATCCGGCTCTATGTTTGACAATGCCACCGAAGTGAATGGTATTCGCATTGTAACGGCCACCCTGCAAAATGGTGATGTGAAGACCTTGAGAGAACTTGGCGATGATCTGAAGGCGAATAATGCTGATTTTGTTGCCGTCCTTGCCAATATCAATGGCGATAAAGGAAATCTCTTGGCTGTTTGCAGTAAGGAAGCCATTGAGAAGGGTGTTTCGGCAGGGAAGCTGGTGAGCCTTGTTGCCGGTGTGACCGGCGGTAAAGGCGGCGGTAAGCCTGATAGTGCCATGGCCGGAATGGGCGATGCCTCCAAAGCCGCTGAAGCGTTGGAGCAGGTTGTTGGTTTTGTGACCGATATGATGAAATGAGGGTAAAGAGATGAAAGACTGTATTTTCTGTAAAATCGCAGCAGGGGAGATCCCCAGTAATAAGGTTTATGAAGATGAGCAGGTTCTTGCTTTTTATGATCTGAATCCCGCAGCAAAGGTGCATATTCTGGTGATTCCAAAGGCACACATAGCCAACGCCATGGAGATCACAGAAGAGAATAGCGGAGTGGTGGCTCATATCTTTGAAGTCATCGGCAAGCTTGCAAAGGAATTGAATTTGGAAGAAGGCTTCCGTGTGGTTACCAACTGTAACGCTTATGCCGGTCAAAGTGTCTTTCATTTGCATTTTCATGTGTTGGGCGGCGAGCAGTTGTCCATGACCATGTGCTGATAAGGGGGATATCATATGAAATATTATCATATTAAAGTAGCAGGCTTAGAGCGAGATCTGCCTATTTGTGAAGTAAATGAACATTTGGATATTGCCGGCTTTGTGATTTTCGGAGATGTGGAATTGACCGAGGCTTGTGCTCGTGAGCTGATCAAAAAAATGCCGGAACACGATATCATGATTACTGCAGAATCTAAGGGGATTCCGCTGATTCATGAGATGGCTCGCCAAAATGGAGAGAAAACCTATGTTCTTGCCCGTAAAGCCCCTAAACTTTACATGACAGATCTGTTCACAGTGGAGGTTGATTCCATCACAACGGTAAATAAGCAGACGCTTTGCATTGACGGCAAGGATAAAGAAGCGATGAATGGGAAGCGTGTTGTTATCGTAGACGATGTGATTTCTACCGGTGAGTCCTTAAAAGCGTTGGAAAAACTGGTTATCGAGGCCGGTGGAGAGATTGTAGCCAAGATGGCAATTCTTGCCGAAGGGGATGCAATCGATCGGGATGATATCATTTACTTAGAGCCGCTGCCGTTGTTCTTTAAATAAGGAGGTTTAATCAAATGGTTGAATTAAAACCCAATGATGGTAAAAATGAAATTATTGAGGTGGAAGGCGTAGCTTATCGTCGTTTGCCGATAAAGACTCATGTAATCACCGATCAGGATAAGATCGAAGATGTTGCAGAAAAATATGCCAAGGATCTTATGGAAAATGACGATGTGTTGTTTATTTCCGAAAAATGCGTGGCCTGCACTCAAAAACGTGCTATTCCCATGGAGGAAATTAAGCCTCGTCCGTTAGCAAAACTGCTTTGTAAGTTTGTGTATAAGTCTCCCTATGGCATTGGTTTGAGTATTCCTCAAACCATGGAGATGGCATTGCAAGAGTGTGGAACCATGAAGATTTTATTCGCTGCATTTTGCTCGGCCATCGGCAAGCTTTTCGGTAAGCGTGGTATTTTTTATAATATCGCCGGCGCTAAAGCTCGCTCTATCGACGGCCCTTGTGATTGCACCATTCCGCCCTATAATCACTATGTGGTGTTGGGGCCCAAAGATCCCGATAAGGTGGCGGACAGCATTAAAGAACGGATTGGATTTAATGTCTGCATTGTAGATATTAATGACATTGACGGCGTGATTCTGGGCGTTTCCGATGAATCCATGAGCCGTGAGCTCTATGCCAAAATCTTAAAGGACAACCCCTTGGGTCAAAGCGGTCAGCAAACGCCCATGGGCATCATTAAAAAAGCATAAACAAAAAATGCGATGTCAAATGACATCGCATTTTCCTTATAGAGTAGTGCCAATTAATCCTTGATCGTCTGCATCGATGATTTTAATTTCTGTTGGGGTGTTGCTCAAGGTTCCTTTCCATCGAACAGGACAGTAGTTCTTGGTATATCCAAGCAAATAGCCCTCTTTTTCTTCTTCGGGCAGCACCGTTTGCACGCTTCCGACCATGGCGTTCCAGAAAGATTTTCGGGTTTGAGCTTCAACAGCCTCCATCCGCTTGACACGCTCGGCTTTCATTGCCTTGGTTAACTGACCATCCATTTTGGCAGCACGAGTTCCCTCACGGGGAGAATAGGGGAATATATGGATTTTAGCAAAGCCGATATTTTTGGCAAAGTTAAGACTTTCCAAAAAGTCCTCTTCGGTTTCATTGGGGAAGCCAACAATAATATCAGTCGTAATCGAGCAATCGGGGAAGGTGGCTCTTAAAAGGTTTACGGCCGCTTCATATTCCTCTGCCGTATAGTGGCGGTTCATCCGCTTTAAGGTGCGGTTGCATCCACTTTGCAGGGATAAATGAAAATGAGGGCAAAGTTCTTTGATACCGCTGATTTTATCTAAAAATTCCGGCTGAATAATGCGAGGCTCCAAGGAGCCTAAGCGAATGCGTTCAATTCCTTCGACTGCAGCAACCTCCAGGATGGCTTTTTCTAAGCAGGGGGCGCCGTTTTCCTTTCCATAGGATGCCAGATGAATGCCGGTCAGAATAATTTCGTGGTATCCCGCTTTTGCAAGGCTTTTTGCTTCCTTCTGAATGATTTCCAATGGCTTGGAGCGAATTTTGCCACGGGCAAAGGGAATTAAGCAATAAGAACAGAAGTTTTCGCATCCGTCCTCGATTTTTAATACCGCACGGTTTTTTTCTCCGAAATTTTGAATTTCTTCTGTATCCAAAGAGCCGCAGTTGTCGGCTTCAATGATTTGCTGCCTGTTTTCTTGAAATTGGCGGATATATTTTAAAATGTCTTTACGGTTTGAGGTTCCAAGCACAATGTCGACCCCCTCCAATGAGGCGGCGGCTTTGGGCGCAACCTGGGCGAAACAACCGCACACCACCAGAATGCTATCGGGGGAGTTGCGTTTTGCACGAGAAACCATTTGGCGGGATTTTTTGTCGGAAATTTGTGTGACGGTACAGGTGTTGATGATATAGACATCTGCCGCTTCCTCAAAGGGGACAGTCTCAAATCCTGCTTGTTCCAAGCGATCCCGCATGACTTGTGTATCATATTGATTGACTTTACAGCCAAGAGTATAAAATGCCGCTTTCACGCTGATTTTTTCATCCTTTACAATTAATACAATCATCATATCAAAAAAAGCAGTTCATTTCAAGGAATTTTTGAGAAATGGGTATTGACTTTTTGGATTTGTACTGCTATAATAATTGAGCATTTAAGCGAGAGTGGCGGAACTGGCAGACGCGCACGTTTGAGGGGCGTGTGGTTAACACCGTACGGGTTCAAGTCCCGTCTTTCGCACCAAAAAACTCATACACCGCTTGGTGTATGAGTTTTTTATTGCAATATCGGAGGCTATTTATGAATACTGGAATTCAAAACGAAATTAAAATGATTGTAACGGAGGATAAAACTGCTCTTGCTATGGGAAGCGGTGTGTTGCGTGTGTTTGCTACTCCGGCCATGGTTGCCCTGATGGAGCAAACGGCTGCCGAAAGTGTTGAGAAGCTTCTTGGAGAGGGGAAGACCTCAGTGGGCACTTTAATTAATGTTCAGCACTTGGCGGCGACCCCTGTTGGGATGGAAGTGACCTGTAAAAGTGTTTTAAAAGAAATCGATCAGCGCAGGCTTTCTTTTGAGGTTGAAGCATTCGATGAAGCCGGTCTGATCGGCAAAGCCAGCCATGAACGCTTTGTGGTGGATAAAGAGCGCTTTACTGAAAAAACTTACGGGAAAATTCAAAAATAATTTCAAAAAAGTGTTGACATTTTAAAATCCTTTTGCTATTATATATCCGTTGCCGTGAGGCGACGGTCCTATGCGGATATGGCGGAATTGGCAGACGCGCTAGATTCAGGTTCTAGTCGGGGCAACTCGGTGGAGGTTCAAGTCCTCTTATCCGCACCAAAAAGACGATTGTATTTGCAATCGTCTTTTTATTTTTGTCTAATTTAACACATTGACTTTATACTAAGAACAGTATAAAATATATATGAATATAACCAAGGAGGATCTTTCGATGATTGAAGAGGTCAAGCAGCAATTAAAAAAGAATGCTAATACCATTCGCATGGATATCATTGAGCAGGTGCATAGCGCTAAGTCCGGGCACCCCGGCGGCTCGTTGTCCATTGCCGATATTATGGCATATCTATATTTTGTGGAAATGAATGTAGATCCCAAGAATCCTGATTGGGATGAGCGTGATCGATTTGTCCTTTCTAAGGGACATACTTGCCCTGCGCTTTATTCCGCATTGGCTCGCCGTGGTTTTTTTGATCCCGCCATTCTGCCCACCTTCCGTCAGATTGGCAGTATTCTGCAGGGCCATCCTGATATGAAGCATATCCCCGGTGTGGATATGTCCAGCGGTTCGCTGGGTCAAGGCATTTCTGCAGCTTGCGGCATGGCATTAGCAGCCAAAAAGACCGACGCCTCCTATCGTGTATATACCGTTTTAGGTGATGGTGAAATCGAAGAAGGTCAGGTTTGGGAAGCATTAATGTTTGCCGCTCATTATAAGCTGGACAACCTTTGCGTGATTGTTGATAGCAATGGTCTGCAGATCGATGGTCCTGTTGCTGAAGTAATGAGCAGTGCGCCCATCGCAGAAAAAGCCAAGGCTTTTGGTTTTCATGCCATTGAGATGGACGGGCATGACTTTGAGGCCATTGAAGCCGCTTTTGATGAGGCAAAGAATCAGAATAAACCCACTGTAATCGTCGCCAAGACGGTAAAGGGGAAAGGCGTTTCCTTCATGGAAAACCAGGTGGGTTGGCATGGTACCGCTCCCAATGATGAGCAGTATGAAATTGCAATGAATGAGTTAAAGGAGGCTGCAAAATGTCTGTAAAAGAAGCAACAAGAGATAGCTATGGCAAAGCCTTGGTTGAGTTTGCCGATGAGCATGATTTATATGTATTGGATGCAGATCTTGCAGCAGCCACCAAAACCGGCATGCTGAAAAAGGCAAATCCCGATCGTTTCATCGAGTGTGGTATTGCTGAGAGTAATATGATGGGTGTGGCTGCAGGTCTTGCTACAACCGGTAAAACCGTATTTGCCAGCACCTTTGCCATGTTTGCGGCAGGTCGTGCTTATGAGCAGATTCGTAACTCTATTGGTTATCCGCATTTGAATGTGAAAATCGGTGCAACTCACGCCGGTATTTCAGTCGGTGAAGATGGCGCCACTCATCAATGCAATGAGGATATCGCATTGATGCGCACCATCCCCGGTATGGTTGTGTTGAACCCGGCCGATCCTGTAGAGGCTCGCCTTTGTGTAAAGGCTGCTATTGAGCATAAGGGTCCCGTTTATCTTCGTTTTGGCAGAATGGCCATTGATTCCATTTTCGATGAATCTTACAAGTTTGAAATCGGCAAGGGCGTTGTGCTCAAGGATGGAAAGGATGTAGCAATCATCGCTACCGGCCTGATGGTTGGTCGTGCCCTAGAGGCTGCTGAGATTTTGAAGGCGGAAGGAATTGATGCTGCTGTAATCAATATGGCCAGCATTAAGCCTTTGGACAATGATTTGGTGCTTCGTTATGCTGCGCAATGCAAAGCGATTGTTACAACCGAGGAACATTCCGTGATCGGTGGTATGGGCAGTGCTGTTTGCGAATTGGTAAGCGAGCAAGGGAATTGCCCTGTTGTTCGTCATGGCGTTGAAGACACCTATGGTAAGAGCGGTCCTGCACTGAAACTTTTGGATCTTTTTGAACTGAATGCAGAAGGAATTGCCGAAAAGGCACGCTATGCGGTTTCTTTGAAAAAATAGGATCTTAAATATTGACACAAAACCCCTGAAAGCCTTATGCTTTCAGGGGTTTTGTTGCCTGTAAGGCAAAAATGCTTTACATAAAAACGGCGCTTCCGGGATAATAACTGTGAGGTCCGATTACCGATTCAATGCCCATTAAGCGATTATATTTGCTTACTCGCTCGCTTCTGGCAGGCGCACCGGTTTTAATCTGTCCTGCGTTTACGGCAACAGCAAGATCGGCAATAAAGGAATCGGCAGTTTCTCCACTACGATGTGAGATAATTGTTTTATAGCCGTTGTTTTTGGCCATACGAATGGTTTCTAATGTTTCACTTAGTGTTCCGATTTGATTGAGTTTAATCAAAATGGCATTTCCGCTTCCTTTTGAAATACCTGTTTTAAGTCGGTCTTGATTGGTTACAAACAGATCGTCGCCTACTATTTGGATGCCGGTTTTATTAGTAATTTCCGTGAATCCCTCAAAGTCATCATCGCCCAATGGATCTTCAATGGAAATGATGGGGTATTTTTGGATCAATTCTTCAAAATATTGTATGAGTGAAGCTTTGTCTTTTGGTTTTCCACATTTTGGAAATTGATAGCCTTCGGGGGTTTTCCATTCTGCTGCTGCGGCATCCAGTGCAATAGAAATATCACGATCCGGCTGAAATCCGGCACGTTCAATAGCTCGAATCAAAAGTTTCAATGCTTGCTCATCGCTTTCTAAATTGGGGGCAAAGCCGCCTTCGTCGCCCACCGCCGTATTCAGCCCGGATTCTTTTAAAATGTGCCTTAATGCATGGTAAACATCTACACTCATTTCCATGGCCTTTTGAAAGGATGGGGCACCGATGGGTACGATCATAAACTCTTGTATCTCTAAATTGTTGTTTGCATGGGCACCGCCGTTCAGTACATTGAGCATGGGAACCGGCATGGTCGTGGCTTGGACGCCGCCCAAATAGCGAAAGAGCGGCATCCTACAGGCGACTGCTGCTGTTCTGGCGGCAGCAAGGGAAACTGCTAAAATAGCATTTGCGCCTAAATTGGATTTGTCAGTTGTACCATCCAACTCGATCATTTTTCGATCAATGGAAATTTGATCAAAAATATCTTCACCAACCAAAATTTCATTGATTTCGCTGTTTACATGAGAAGCCGCAATATAGACGCTTTTTCCGCTGTAATTATTGGCTTCATCTCTCAACTCAACTGCTTCATACTGTCCGGTAGAGGCACCGCTGGGGACTGCTGCCGATGCGGTAACACCATTTTCCAGCAGCACCTGGGCTTCAACGGTTGGATTTCCTCGTGAATCCAAAATTTGGCGAGCAAATACTTGTTTGATTTGTGTTTGATTCATGTTTTTTCCTCCTTTTTTGATAGTATGTCCCAATTGTGGTAAATTACCGTAGTTTTCTGAGGTTCTATTTTTGCGATGTTGTCCATACAATGAAACCAAAGGGGGGACAACTACTGATGAAAACAAAGGAAAGCTTCACGGGGCTGCCTGCGCTTTTTCCATATTTTGAGAATGAATGGCGTGCTCTGATTGAAATGCAACCGAAGGAATTGTTGAAAAAGGCAACGGAAATTCGGTTTCGTGCGGAAAAAGGATGTTCTGTCAGTTGCGGTGATGGTAACTTCCTGATCGAAGGGTTGGAGGTTACATCTCAGGATATTCAGAATTTATTTCAGAAAGTTTGTCGTGGGGCGGCATATCGCTTCGAGAATCAAATTGAAAACGGATACATTCCGCTTCCGGGAGGGCATCGAGTCGGTATCTGCGGCTCTTACATGAAAGATGATGAAGGGCAGGTTCGGATCTGCGATCTCTCATCGATTAGTTTTCGAATTTGCCGTGACATAAGAGGAATTGCTGAGCGTTTGTTTCCGAAGCTGCTCTGCGACGGAAGGTTTTGCTCAGCGCTGATTGTTTCGGAGCCCGGCGGTGGAAAAACAACCCTATTAACTGATTTGGTGCGGGTGCTCTCCAAAAATGGATATCGCACATCGGTTATCGATGAACGAGGGGAAATAGGGGCTGTGTTTCAAGGCGTTGCGCAAAAGGATCTGGGACATTTGGCAGATGTTTTGGATGGATACCCAAAGCCATATGGTATGATGGTGGCTTTGCGGACCTTATCTCCGCAAGTGCTGGTTTGTGATGAGATTGGCAGTAAAGAGGAAACGGAGCGGATGTTGGAAGCGATGAATGCAGGGGTTCCGGTTTTGGCAACCGCCCATGCCCGCAATGAGGAAGAATTGTTTAGTCGACCGCAAATCAAGCGATTGATGGATGCCGGAGCGATTGCAAAAATAGTGCTTCTCAAGGGTGCAAAAGCTCCGGGAAGAGTCTATAAGGTTTTAACGGTGAATCCACATGATGATGAAGATTTTTGGTGCAGTGCTGATTGTTAGCGCAGGTTTTCTTACGGGAAAACTTTATGCTTCCCGCGAAGAGGTTCGATTAAAAAAGTTAAAAGAGGTTTACTCTGCTTCGTCTGAGTTTTTTAATCAGTTGCGTAAAAATCGACTTTCTTTGAGGGAATCTCATGAGGGGGCGGCACTTTGCTCGGCTGTTGATGGAGAGGCCGCCAATTCTCTTGTTGTGGAGGATTTAAAAATGATCAAAGAATGGATAACTTTTTTAGAAACAGCCTCCTTTCGTGAATCAGTGTCTGCTACAGAAATCTACTTAGAACGTTTAAAGCGATTAATAGAAGATGCAGAGAAGTCTATAGAATCCAAAGGAAAGGCATTACCGATGGTGACCACAGCAATCGCTTTGCTGGCTGCTGTCGTGCTGTATTAATATGGATGTAGAATTGGTTTTTAAAATTGCGTCCGTTGGCATTATTGTTGCGGTTGTAAATTTGGTTTTGAGCCGACTGGGTAAGGATGATTATTCAATGCTGACCACGTTGGCGGGAATCCTTGTGGTGCTGGTGGTTCTCTTGAATGAGATCGGTGATTTATTTGCCATGATTCGCACCGTTTTTAATTTGCGATGAGTATTTATCAGTTGTTGGGCTGTGTGGTTGCTTGTCTGGTTTTATATTTATTGCTGAAGGGAATTCATGAGCGCTTTGCGGTATTTGTTGCAGTCGCTTGTGTGGTGCTGATTCTTGTTTATGTTATGACCAAACTCTCTTCGGTCTTTATCTTTATTGATCATTTAGCTCAAAGCGCAGGAGTGAAAAATCAATATTTCGATGCGGTGATCAAAGGTTTGTCTGTTTGCTATTTAGGCGAATTTACCGTTAGTTCTTGTAAAAGCTGCGGGCAGACCGGTTGGGCGGACACAGTGGAATTGGCTTGCCGATGCACTCTCTTAGTGCTTGCGATACCGCTTTTTGAGGATTTTTTGGAAATTCTGATGGGATTGTTGGAATGAGAAGATGTTTGATCGTCATATTTATTGTTTTGCTATTTATGCCATTGCAGGCCCATGCAGATGAGGGATATGCAGATGATTTTCGAGATTCGGTTACGCCGGAGGATTCATTGCTTTCGGATGACACGGATTTAAACGATCCCTCTTCGGTGATGAATGATCTTGAAACACAACATGTGTTCTCGTATCTTTTGCGTCGTTTTTCAGCGGCTTTCGGTACCTCTGTAAAGACCTTGATTAAAGGGATTTCCATGGTGTTGCTTTCCGTTATTGTAAACCGATGCAGCGGAAATATTCAAAATCAGAATCTGCAGCTGTTGTTTTCGTTTATTGTGTCGGTTTCAATCGTCCTGATGTGTCAAAACACCTTGCAGATTTCTGCCGGTGCGTTGCAGAATGCCATTGATGACATGGGGATCTTCACAACCGCCTGTATTCCATATTTTTCGGTGGTAATGGTGGCGTCGGGCGAAGGTGCAGGGTCGGCGGTCTTTTCTTCGGCAATGGTTCTTTTGGGTGAATTTGGTTCATTGATTTCAAAGCAACTTCTGCTTCCTTTGGTGGATGTTTATCTTGCAATCGGCGTCTGCTCAGCGGTTAGTGATGAATATAATTTTATGGTGGTCGGCAAGCAAATTCGCCGCTTTTTAATCTGGTCGGTCGGGATCATTGTGATGTTGTTTCGCTTGATACTAAAGCTCCAAAGCGGAGTTGCTGCAGCAGGAGATCAGGTGACCCAAAAGTACATTCGTTCGGCAGTGAGTACCATGATTCCTATGATTGGGGGTACTCTTTCTCAAGGGGTTGACGGATTATTTGCGATTGCCTCCGGTGTTCGCACTTCCTTTGCGGTGGCGGGAATCTTAATGGTGTTGTCCATTATGCTTCCGTCACTGATTTCGGCCGGTGTTCATGGGATCACATGGGGGATCTGCCGCTGGATGGCGGAATTTATGAATGATTCAACCATGCGCTCTATTTCTGACGTTCTGGCAAACAGCTTTTATGTGATGCTGGCGCTGGGCAGTGCGGTTGCTCTTATGGGGTTATTTTCTTTTTTTGGCCTTGTTGCACAGGTGGCTTAAATGGATCAAATCAAAAGTATCGGCTTAATCATCTGCGTTTTGATGGTTTTGATGGCCTATTTAAAGCAGGCAATCCCTCGTGGTAAAATCACCTATTTGATGAAAGCGATTATTTCAATTTTTATTTTGCTTTCACTCGTGCAAGGAGTAATGAGTTTCGATTTTCAAGCACTCAAGCAGGCAATGAATAGTACTTACAATCGCAATGAGGCTGTGTGGGATCAAACGGCAACAATGATTGAAGAAGGTCTAAGAAAAGAGTTTGAAAACTTCTTAGATCAACAATCTTTAGAGGCTGAGGTGAAATCAGTGAATGTGAATGGCGATCAAAATGGATTTCGTATCGAAAAAGTTGTTTTGTCCGGTATTCGTGCGGAAACGGCAAAAAAATTGCTGGCCGGTCGTTACCAGATAGGTATTGCATACATTGAGGTGCAAAATGAATGAATTATTAAAAAAATGGTTGCCGGTTTTTCAAAAATATTGGTATATTCCTATGATGGTGATCGTAGGAATTGCATTGATGATGCAGCAAAGCAATCGATCAGAGGCGGTTGCGGTGTTGCAGCAAGATACGGATGAGCGGTTTGTGACCAATACAGAGGAGCGTGTTGTTGAGATGTTGAAAAATGTTGAGGGTGCCGGAGATTGTATTGTAACGATTACGCTATCATCGAGCGGGAAAAAGGAATATGTTCGGGAAGAGAATCAAGTGTTGGTGATAACCGATAAAGAGGGTAATCAATCGGCTGTGGTTTCCCGTGAGAATGCGCCGGAAATCGCAGGGGTTACGGTTGCAACAAAAGGTGCCGGACGTGTATCGGTTCGTAATGATATCATCCTTTCTGTCAGTACATTGCTGGGGATCGGAACGAATAGAATTTGTGTGATTATGAGAAATTGAGGTGATCAAATGAAAATTAATAAAAAGCAAATTGTATTTTTATCGATGGCATTGGTGGTTTGTATTGCGGTTTATTTGAATTGGCGTTTTTTGGATCATGTGAGCTTGAATGATAATGGCATGGTTTCAGTGGATGGAACCGGCACTCAGGAGGAAGAGGACGGAAAAACCTTGGGTCAGGCGCAGTTGGTAGAAACCATTGCCAAAGATGTTGATGCCTATTTTACGGAATGTCGTTTGAATAAGCAACAAACTCGGGATGAGGCTCTTGAATTGCTGAAATCCGTGGCGGAAAGCGGAGAATCCACGGTGGAGGCAAAAGAAAAAGCAAGCGCCGACATGATTGAAATGGCAAAGGCCACAGATATGGAAGGCACCATTGAAAGCCTGATAAAAGCCAAGGGCTTTTCAGAGTGTATGGCGTATATTGGCAATGATAATGTCAATGTTGTGGTGGCGACCGAAGGGCTATCTACCGAGCAGGCTGCCCAGATCAATGAAATTGTGATTGCCGAGTCGGGGAAAGAGGCATCACAGGTAAAAATTGTGGAAATTAAGACGAAATAAAGTGTAGCGCCAATAATTGATATAAAATTCTTGCAATTATCATAACCTTTGTGGTATAATACATTCAAATGATGGTTGTATTCTTTCAATCATACCTGAAAAGGAGCGATAATGATGAATCTTTCTAATGAATTGGGAACCGTAGAAATTTCTGAAGAGGTTTTGTGCACAATCTCCAGCGTTGCTGCAAGCGAAGTGGAAGGTGTGGCAGGCTTGTCTGCATCTTTGAGCAATAATATTAAAGATCTTCTTACTAAGAAGTATGCAGGTAAGGGCATTTCTGTTGAAACGGCTGACGGGAATTTAACCATTACGGCCAATATCGTTGTTAAATACAAGTTCAACGTTCAGGATGTGGCTGTGAAGGTTCAGGATGCAATTTTGAGTGCAGTGAGTGATATGACCAATTATGAGGTGGCTGCCGTTAACGTGAATGTAGTGAACGTTCAGATTGCAGCTGAAGCTTGATTCAATTGTTTGGGCGGCGTGGAATTCTTCCACGCCGCTTTTTCTATTGCAACATTTTTGCGGTGGCTCATAGTATAAATGGGTGCACATATCTGTGAGGAGATGATAAAATGAAATTTCCGGTAAAAAGTGCCACTTATGCCATGAGCGGAAAAGAATTGCTTTCCCGCAAAGGAATTCGTGCTTCGGTGGGGAAAACAAGCGGATCTGACGGCTGTTATTATTTTTTAAAGGTTTCGGATCGTGAGCGTGATGCGGCGCAGATAATTTTAGGTGAAAACAACATTTTGAAATAACAAGAAAGGGAGAATGGCGTGATCTATTTTGATAATGGCGCATCCTCCCATCCTAAACCTCCGTGTGTTATTAAGGCGATGGGAGAGTGGATGCATAAAAATGGAGCAAATCCGGGGCGCAGCGGACATCGTCTTTCGATGGAAGCGGCAGAATTGATTTATCATACACGTGTTGCAGTGGGAGGTCTATTTGGGGTGACCCGAGCAGAGCAGGTGGTGTTGGTGCCAAATGCGACATATGCGCTCAATACTGTGTTGTTGGGATTGTTTGAAAAAGGAGACCATGTTATTACCACGGACTTGGAACACAACAGTGTTCTGCGTCCCCTTTGGCACCTGAGAAAAAAGGGTGTTGAGGTTACAGTCGTTCCTGTGGATTTTGGGAGCGATGAATCGACGATTGAAAAGATTTTTAATGCGGTTCGCCGCAATACGAAAGCGATTATTTGTACCCAGTGTTCCAATGTTTGCGGAAGAGTTTTGCCCGTTGAGCAGCTTGCTCGGCGAAAACCCGAATGGATTCTGTTGATTGTTGATGGGTCTCAAGGTGCAGGCTCTTTGCCAATTGATATTGTTGAATGTGGGGTGGATTATTACTGTGCACCCTCTCATAAAGGCTTGCTGGGCCCCCAAGGCGGCGGAGTGATCTTGGTAAACAACCAAGCGCCACGTCCGTTGGTTTTTGGAGGAACCGGCATTGATAGTATGAACCCTGAGCAGCCCCGGCAAATGCCGGAATATTTAGAAAGCGGCACTCTGCCAACCGCTATTTTTGCCGGTATGATGGCTGGGGTTCATTATATCCAAGAAATAGGGCAGGAGCGGATTTTTAAGCACAAACAACATCTGACGGAGTATGCTTATCAGACTCTTGGAAAACTTGAAAATATCGAATTGTATATGAAACCATTTTCAAAGGATTGTCATGGTGTGATTCCTTTTAATATACGAGGATGCCATTCCGGTGATGTGATTTCCCGTTTGGATGAGGCGGGAATCTGTGCAAGAGGCGGCATTCATTGCGCACCTTTGTTTCATAAAAGAATGGGGACGGCTGAGCGTGGAATGGTGAGGATCAGTTTTGGGTGCTTCAACACAGAGCGTGAGATCGATCAGCTGTTCAAAGTTTTAAAAAAAGTGAATATTTTTTCATAAAATATCTTTATTTTAAAGAATATCTATGTTATAATAAAAAATAATTTGCAAAAATAACGGAAAGTGTTGGGGTTATCAATGATTACTGATTTTTTCTCCCATCTGAAAAATGTATTTGATACCTTCCAGATTTTTAAAGACGGTATTGACATCATCATCGTTGCGTACTTGATTTACTCGGTGCTACGGTTTATTAAGCAAACCCGTGCCAGTCATTTGTTGCGTGGTTTGGTGCTTCTGCTGGCTTTTATCTTGTTGGCAAAATGGCTGGAGCTGAGTGCTCTTGGCTATTTGATGAATAATGTGCTCCAATTGAGCTTTATCACCATCATCATTGTGTTTCAGCCGGAGCTTCGTTCTTTGCTGGAGAAGATGGGGCGGATCAGTTTTTCAAACATTTTACCTTTTTCTCGCAGCGGTGGTACAGAAAAGGATCGCATTGTTGCTGCAGTTGATCATGTTTGTAATACCTGTGCTGATCTTTCCGGCCGAAAAATCGGCGGCTTGATGGTTTTTGAAAAAACCACTCGATTGGGCGATGTGGAGGCGACCGGCACCTATTTGAACAGTGACCTTACGGCGCAGATGCTGGTAACGATTTTCTTTCCAAAAACTCCCTTGCATGATGGTGCGGTGATTATTCGTGATTTTAAAATCATTGCAGCCGGATGCTTGCTTCCTCTCAGTCAGCGCTTGGAGATCAGTAAAGCTTTGGGAACCCGCCATCGTGCGGCGGTTGGATTGAGCGAGATCTCTGATGCAGTGATTGTTGTTGTTTCGGAGGAAACCGGTAAAATCTCTTACGCCCAAAATGGTGAGATCCATATCGGCATTAGTGTGGATGAGCTCCGAAAGGTGCTTTGCGATAATTTCCTCCCTGAGAATACCAAGAAGAAGCAGGAGGTGGAAGAATGAAATTCGATGAACTGAAAAGTAAAGTAATTGGGTTCTTTCGCACCGATTGGCAGATTAAGCTGGTTTCTTTTCTGCTTTCTTTTGTGATTTGGTTTTTAATATGTGAATACGTGGATCCTGACACGGACGCTCGTGTTTCCAATATTCCAATTACGGCCCAATATGAAGGCTCTGTGCCTGAAAAAGAAGGGCTGGGAATCATGACGGCTATTGATGAGACCGTCTCTATTCGTGTTAGTGGTTCTCGTGACACCATCGCTTTGATGGATTATGATAAGATCACGGCAACTGTTGATTTGAATAATGTGACCAAGAGCGGGGAATATGATCTGCCGGTTAAAATTAATCTGGGCAATCAAAGCTTGAAAGTGGAAAGCCAGTCGATTGAAACGGTAAAGGTACGTTTCGATATGAACAAACTGAAAAACATTCCCCTTGATATTCAGGTATCCGGTGATGTTGCAGAAGGGTTTATCCGTGAAGAGCCTAAGCTGGTAAATGGCTTTGTGACCGTTAATGGTCCTGCCGCCATTGTGGATACGATCGTTTCAGCAAAAGTTACCATTTCCCAAACTGAGTTTCGTGAAACGGTCACATTTGAAAAGTGTGAATATGTGTTTGTGGATGAAAACGATAAGGAAGTGGCAAAAACTTTCTTGAACATTCAAGAGGATATGAAGACTATTACCGTTGAGATCCCCGTCGTTAAGCAGAAGACGGTTCCCTTTACTGTGGGGATCATCAATTCCAGCGGTGGTAAGGATAGTGGCTTCTGTACCGTGAAAATCGAGCCTGAGGATATTGTTATCAGCGGAAATTCGGAAGTTCTTGATGCAATTAACGGCATCAATTTGGGCGATATTGATGTTGCCGAGAAGAAGGAAAATTTTGAAGCATCGGCAAAGGTTTTGCTGCCAGATGGCGTTAAAAATGTTAATAATATTGAATCAGTTAAGGTTTCGGTAACGTTTAACGACGATGTTCAAAGTCGTGCATTCAGAGTATCAAATATTGAAATTGTAAACCTGCCGGATGGTACAAAAGCATCCATCCAAGAATCTACCATGCAGATCACCATTCGTGGTACTGCGGAAGATATGGCTAAGCTTAAAAACTCAGACTTGAAATTGGTGGTTGACGCTAAAAATCAAGTCCTTAATAGCGGAACCTACCGACTTTCTGCTACGGTTCATTTCCCGGAAAATGCAGAATATAAGGTTGGTGTTGTAGGAAAGTATCAAGTAACGGTCATTGTTTCTTAAATATAAAGATCCGGCCTTTGCGTTCGGTAAAGGCCGGGTTCTTTTATTGTGAAAAATAAGGAGACGCTTTTTGGAGACGGTTGGAACCATCCTTTCGATTGACGGCTCATTGGCCGTTGTTGATGTAAAAAGAATAAGTGGATGTACCGGCGATTGCAAGGATTGTGCCGGTTGTGAAACAAAGAGTGTTCAAGTATCTGCCTATACAGATTTGGATGTCTCGATAGGGGATCAAGTGAGGATTGCCTCTGATCGGAATGCAGTCCTATTTGGGTTGTTTGTATTGTTTATACTTCCGTTGTTTGTGCCGACTGTGATGTATTTCTTGACGGCCGGCAGCGGAATGGGCGGTTGGTTTGCCGGCGGAGCGCTCGTACTCGTGTTACTGTTTATATGGCAATTGAGTCGATCTCCGTGGTATTTAAAAAAGACCCGGCCGTATATAGTTGAAGTGTTGTCAGAAGGGGAAAGGTAGAATGAATTATCAAAATGCAACTGCTGAGGCTCTTGCTGCAGAGTTAAAAGAGTTAAGAGCAAAGTATGAGGCTTTCAAAGCGGAGAATCTCCAATTGGATATGACCCGTGGTAAGCCCGGTGCCGATCAGCTGGATATTACAGACGAGTTGCTGACGATCCTTAATAAATCCGAGGATTGTTTTGCTGAAAACGGTTTTGATTGCCGTAATTATGGCGTCTTAGATGGTATTCCCGAGGCGAAAGCGCTGTTTGCCGAACTGTTGGATGTTTCGGAAGAGCAGGTTATCGTTGGCGGTAATTCCAGTTTAAACATGATGTATGACGCCATTTGTCGTGCTTATTGCTTTGGTGAGTATAATAGTGAGCGTCCTTGGGGAAAGGAAGATAAAATCAAGTTTTTGTGTCCTGCCCCCGGTTATGATCGCCATTTCACCGTGTGTCAGCAATTTGGCATTGAAATGATTGCTGTGCCCATGGGAAAAGATGGCCCTGACATGGACATGATTGAAAAATTGGTCTCGGAGGATGGTGCCATCAAGGGAATCTGGTGTGTGCCTAAGTATTCCAATCCTACCGGTACCGTATATTCCGATGATGTGGTGCGGCGTTTTGCAAACCTTAAGCCCAAGGCGGCAGATTTTAGAATCTTTTGGGATAATGCTTATATTGTTCACGATCTTTACGATGAGCATCCCGATCTTCTGAATATCATTGCTGAGTGTGAAAAGGCAGGAAATCCTGATTTGGTGTATGAGTTTACCTCTACTTCTAAGATTTCCTATCCGGGCGCCGGTGTTGCTGTGATGGCCTCCGGCTTGAATAATATTGCTCATGCAAAAAAGATGATGAACGCTCAAAGCATCGGTCCCGACAAGCTGAATCAGCTTCGTCATGTGAAAATGTTTAAGAATAAAGCGGGTATTCTGGAGCAGATGAAGAAGCAAGCGGCAATTATGCGGCCTAAATTTGAGGCGGTTCTTGCGATCTTGGAGCGTGATTTAGGGGATTGCAACATTGCCGAATGGAGTAAACCTCTTGGTGGTTACTTTATTAGCTTTGATGCAATGTCCGGCTGTGCAAAGCGCATTTTTGAACTTTGCTCCGATGCAGGCGTTGCGTTAACACAGGTTGGTGCAACCTTCCCTTATGGAAAGGATCCTGAGGATCGCAATATTCGAATTGCTCCGTCCTTTCCGCCTATCCATAATCTGATTTTGGCGGCGGAGCGTTTCACCGTTTGTGTGCGGATCGCCAGTATTGAAAAGCTTTTAAACCAATAACCGAATCGGGGAGGTGAGCAGATGGAAATCGGAATGTCTTTGGCATGTCTTTATCCTAAAGAACCTGAAAAAGTAGTGGCTGATGCCGCCGCTTTAAAGATGAATGTCTGTGAAATCTTCCTGAATACCGTCAGCGAGTTGGAGGAAGGGTATCTTAACCAACTGCGAGCATCTTGCGATGCGGTTGGTTTAAAGGTGTATTCGATTCATCCCTTTACCAGCGCTATGGAAAATGTGATGTTTTTCTCGCCGTATCCCCGCCGCATTGTGGATGCAACAGAGTTCTATCGTCAATATGCCAATGCAGCAAAACTCTTGGGCGCTTCTGTGGTGAATATTCATGGTGACCGTGGTTTGGGCTTGCGGGACTTTGAAAGTTATGTAAACTGCCTTGCTCCTTTGCGCCGTCTTCAGGATGAAACCGGCATTTATTTTGCTCTTGAGAATGTTTTCTTTAATAGCGTCGATCATCCCGAGTTTACTGCCCGCCTGCATCAGCGGGTTTCTGATATTCGCTTTACCTTTGACATTAAGCAAGCCGCTAAAGGCGGGCAAGATCCTTATGCGGTGGCAGAAGCCATGGGAGATGCGATCGTCAATTTCCATGTGAATGATTATGACGATGAGCATATTTGTCTGCTCCCCGGAAAAGGAATCACCGATTATAAACGAATTTCGGCCATTCTTTTAAGGAATGGTTATACAGGTCCGGCTTTGATTGAGGTGTATCGGGAAAACTTTGGCGACCTTTCTGAAATCGGGGAGGCTCATGCTTTTCTGAAATCCAAATTTTTGCTTGCAAAATAATGTTTTTTCTATTATAATATTTAATGTTGTTGTAACATAACTTACTTTAAAGGTGGTGCTTACCGGATGAAATGTCCTTTTTGTTCCCATCCCGATAGTAAAGTGGTCGATTCCAGACCAACCGATGATGAAGAAAAGATCCGCCGGCGGCGGGAGTGTATTCATTGCGGCAAACGCTTTACAACCTTTGAGGCTATCGAAACCATTCCTTTGGTTGTGATCAAAAAAGATATGACTCGTGAGGCCTTTTCAAAGGACAAGATTATGAAGGGCTTGTTGCGTGCTTGCGAAAAGCGTCCTGTTGGCATTGCTGAGATGGAGAAGATCGTTTCCGATGTGGAATCGGTTCTTTATAATTCCATGGAAAAAGAGATCACAACCAAGTATATTGGTGAATTGGTAATGGATGCATTGAGGGAGCTCGATAAGGTATCCTATGTTCGCTATGCTTCGGTTCACCGTGAGTTTAAAGATATCGATTCCTTTTATGAGGAAGTTACCAAGTTGTTGAAGAAAGGCTGATTTCAATGAAGCAATGTCTTTGTGTTGTGGAAGATGAATATGATGGCGAGCTTCGCTTTTCGATTACCGATTCTGTGGTGGAGAGTGACTCTATTACCATGACTTTAGGGGCGAAAGATGGAGATGAGCTGATCGGCATGAAGGTGATTGTGCCTTTAATTACCCGCCGTATGCTCTTTAAATCTATTTCCTTGATTCCGCCCAACGGATCTGTTAAAATTAAGTCTATCGGCGAAAAAAGTGACCGCTTGATTCAAACCTTGGTTAAGTACTATGAGCCTGCATATCCTTGCAGCGATGAGTTTACAAAGGATGAAGTGGTGATCGACTACACGCTTCGGAATCAAGGCGTATATGATATTCATCAGGATAAAATCTATTTGAAGTTCTATTATGATGAAGAGCAGGATGAAGATCTTCCCAAGGATGAGCGTGTTCATCTGAATATGAATTTTTCATTTAATCTCAGCCGTGAAACCGCCGGCTTGGTTGAAACCAAAGAAGGTTATTCAGCGGACCTGCTTACTTTTTTAATGAAATAATTAAATACTGCGATCATCTGATCGCAGACCATGCTGGAGTAGTTCAGTCGGTAGAATAACGGATTCGTAACCCGTAGGTCGTGGGTTCAATTCCCATCTCCAGCTCCAAAAAATAAGACAGTCTTCGGACTGTCTTATTTTTATCCAATCCGAAGGATTGGTATGTAATCTCGCGTGAGCGAGTATGTAATCAGTTCGCTTTGCGAACTGTATGTTATCAAGTTGTAAGACTTGTATGTTTCTCTCTTCGGATTGATTACATTCATCTCTTCGAGATGATTACATTCCGACCTCGTCGGATTACATACAATGCTTCGCATTGATTTTTCGCCGCTTTTATGCTATAATACATCCAAGGCGGTGTTTAAATGGACTTCATTTCTATGCTTTTTGAAGATGTTTTGCAAGATGCGATTGATATTTTTGAACCGATCAAGAATCCTGTGCTTCGTATTCTGGCGCAGGTTGGTTGCATGATTGTGCTTTGTACATTATTTATTCTGCTTTTGGTTGTCACAGTATCTTTGGCAGATGCACACATTGGCAATAAGTCATTAAGAATCTTATTGATGATCTTTGCGTTTGCTGCCAGTTTGTTGATAATTGTTTCTTTAATTAAATTGATCCGTTGGTTGCTCAAAAAAAGACCTTGAGATGATATCTCAAGGTCTTTTCATTTTTAATATACACTAAACAACAGATCGTAATAAGTGGGGAAGGGCCATTGATCAGCGGAGATCAGGGTTTCCATAGAATCGATGATCTCTCTTAACTCGCCAAGTCCGGCAAAAATGTTCATTTTATAGAACAGGCCTTGATCGTAGAATGCAGAGATAGACTCGGCTTTGGCCAGCTTTTCTTCAAAGTCATTACATTTGGTGTAAAGCTGATCGGAAAGGCGAGACAACCGCTTCAGCAGGCTTTCCTCGGCTTTGCAATTGACGCCGGGAAGGGCGTTTTTCTTTTGCAAAAGGGTAGTGGCGAGCTGCTCTTCTTCACGGAACGCAGCGGGAAGAATGTCATTTTTGATCATTTCAATCAGCGTCAGCGCTTCGATATGAAGTGTTTTGCAGTAGTTTTCAACCATGATCTCATAGCGGGAATGCATTTCCTCGGCTGTGAACACCTTGTGTCTGGTAAAGAGATCAATATTTTTTTGATGGACAAAATAGGGGAGGACATCCATTGTGGTTCTTAGATTTAATAAACCACGGCTTTCGGCTTCTTCAACCCATTCATTGGAATAGTTATTGCCGTTGAAGATGATTCGCTTGTGCTTCTTAATGGTATCCTGAATTAATTGTTGCAGAGTGGCGTTGAAATTGTCGGCGTTTTCCAAAATGTCAGCAAATTCCGAAAGGGTATCTGCAATAATCGTATTTAAAATAATGTTGGGATCTGCAATGGATGCGGAGGAACCCAGCATACGGAACTCAAACTTATTGTTGGTAAATGCAAAGGGGGATGTGCGGTTGCGATCGGTGGTATCCCGAGAGAAGCGGGGTAGGGTGTGAACGCCGCCCTTCATCACAATGGCATTCTCAGGTGCATAAACGGTTCCGTTTTCGATGGAACTTAAAATAGCATCCAGCTCATCGCCTAAAAAGACAGAAATGATTGCCGGAGGTGCTTCGTCGGCGCCCAAGCGGTGATCATTGCCGGCGGAAGCAACCGAAAACCGCATCAAATCCTGATGCTCGTCTACCGCTTTAATGATGGCAGAGAGGAAAAGCAAAAACTGAGTGTTTTCTCTGGGTGAATCGCCGGGATCCAGCAGGTTGATGCCGGTGTTGGTGGAGACCGACCAGTTATTGTGTTTGCCGCTGCCGTTTACACCATCGAAGGGTTTTTCGTGGAGCAAGCATGCCATTCCATGGCGGCTTGCAATCTTTTTCATTAATTCCATGGTCAACTGATTGTGATCAGCGGCGGAATTGGTTTTGGAATAAATGGGGGCCAGTTCATGCTGAGCAGGAGCAGCTTCGTTGTGCTCCGTTTTAGCATAAATGCCCAGTTTCCAGAGTTCTTCGTCCAGATCCTTCATAAAGGATAAAACACGGGGCTTAATGGTACCGAAATAGTGGTCGCCCATTTCCTGCCCCTTAGGAGGCATAGCGCCGAATAAAGTGCGTCCGCAAAGGACTAAATCCTTGCGAGCTCGGTATACCTCTTCATCTATCAGGAAATACTCTTGTTCGGGGCCAACGGTTGTAATGGTTTTGGTTACATCCTCATGGCCAAAAAGCTTTAAGATGCGCATGGCTTGGCGATTTAAGGCCTCGTCGGAGCGCAGTAAAGGTGTTTTCTTATCTAAAGCTTCTCCGCCGTAAGAATAGAATACGGTAGGGATGCAGAGGGTATCATCTTTAATGAAGGCGTATGCTGTGGGATCCCAGGCGGTATAACCTCTTGCCTCAAAGGTGGCACGCAAACCGCCGTTGGGAAAGGAGGAGGCATCTGATTCGCCTTTGATTAATTCTTTGCCGGAAAAGTCCATTAAGATGCCGCCGTTTTTATCAGGAGTAATGAAGCTGTCATGCTTTTCGGCGGTGATTCCGGTCATGGGCTGAAACCAATGAGAATAGTGAGTTGCGCCCTTGGAAAGAGCCCACTCTTTCATGCCGCATGCGACATCGCCGGCAATGGTTTTATCCAAACTCTTGCCGTTTTCGATGGTCTTTTTGAGGGCGATATATACTTCCTCCGGCAGGTATTCCTTCATTGCTTTATCGTTGAATACCATGCTTCCGAAGATTTCAGGGATGTTTTTAGCAATCATGTGAATGAGATTACTCCTTTTAAACATTATATTATGAATTATAAGTAGAGACGTTAAAAAAGTCAACTGGTAATTTTTCTTTTCATTTCAGAAGGGAAGGTGTTTTGTGAACTCGTATAAGAAAATGTTAGAGCTCCTTGAGGAAGAAGACTATGACAATTTAAAGGAAATGATATTGAAGCAACAGGATGATTATAACAATCGTCCGGATAAATCCTATCTTCGTGCATCTGTGTTTTCTGTATTTTATAAGCGGATACCTTGGTTGCTTTTACTGATGGTATCTGCCATTTTTACCAGCCGTATTATTTCGGCTTTTGAAGCGTCCTTGGTCTTGGAAACTGCTTTAGTTGCCTATATTCCTATGCTGATGGGAGCTGGGGGAAATGCGGGGATTCAAGCGTCCTCCGAGGTAATTCGAGGACTTTCTTTGCAAGAACTCAAAGCCGGCGATTATTTGCGAGTGCTTTGGAAGGAGATTCGAATTTCCTTCCTGTCGGGAATCGTGATGGCAATAGGTGTGCTTTTGAAAATATGGTTGATTGATAATCTTCTGTTTCGAAGTGAGGTTTCTCTCTTGCTCAGTATTGTGGTTTGCATCACAATGTTTGCCACCATCCTTTTTTCAAAGATTGTGGGGTGTACTTTGCCTATGCTTGCAGATCGATTGGATCTCGATCCTGCGGCCGTCTCAGGCCCATTTATTACCACCCTTGTGGACACAATGTCTTTGGTGATATACTTTGGTTTTGCCACATTTTTGCTCTCCTTATGAAAAAAATCAAAAAATACCAAAATTTTTCTTGCATTTATAAATAATATATGTTATAGTTATTAGCGCTGTAAAAATACTCACACAATGTAATGCCCCCTGTTTCCGGCTTGTTCGGTGGGGATTCAGCTGAGCATTGTGGCGGTAAAAAACAAAAAGGAGGAAATAAACATGTCCGTTATTTCTATGAAACAGCTGTTGGAGGCCGGTGTACATTTCGGCCATCAGACCAGAAGATGGAACCCCAAAATGGCAGAGTACATCTTCACTGAGAGAAATGGTATTTATATCATTGATCTGCAGAAGACCGTTAAGAAGGTCGAGGAAGCCTATAACTTCATGCGTGATATCGCTGCTGAAGGTGGCGAGGTTCTCTTTGTGGGTACCAAGAAGCAGGCTCAGGATTCGATCCGTGAGGAAGCTCAGAGAGTCGGTCAGTACTATGTATCTGTTCGTTGGCCCGGCGGTATGCTGACCAACTTCCAGACCATTCGTAAGTCCATCAACCGTTTGAACCAGTTGGAGAAAATGGCTGAGGATGGCACCTTCGATCTGCTTCCCAAGAAGGAAGTTCTGAAGCTGCGTCATGAGATGGAGATTCTGGAAAAGAACTATGGCGGTATCAAGGAGATGAAGAAGGCTCCTGCTGCTTTGTTCGTTGTTGACCCCAAGAAGGAGCACATTGCAATTGCCGAAGCTAAGAAGCTGGGGATTCCTGTTGTTGCTATCGTTGATACCAACTGCGATCCCGATGAGGTTGATTATCCCATCCCCGGCAACGATGATGCAATTCGTGCCGTTAAGCTGATTGCTGAGACCATGGCTAATGCCATTCTCGAAGGCAAGCAGGGCGAGCAGCTGGCTGATGAGGCCGCTGAAGAGGCTCCTGTTGCTGAATAATTAAACATTAGGAGGAAGAACAATGAATTTTACTGCTAAAGATGTTGCAGCTCTGCGTGAGACCACCGGCTGCGGCATGATGGATTGTAAAAAGGCTCTGACCGAGGCAGACGGTAACGTTGATAAGGCGATCGAATTGCTTCGTGAGAAGGGACTGGCTGCTCAGGCTAAAAAGGCCAGCCGTATTGCTTCCGAGGGTATGGTTGATACCTATATTGCTGATGGCGTCGGCGTTATGATCGAAGTAAACTCCGAGACCGACTTTGTTGCTAAGAATGCTGAGTTCCAGGCTCTGGTTAAGGGCGCTGCTAAGGCTGCTGCTGCTTATAACCCTGCCGATGTGGATGCTCTGAAGGCTTGCAAGTTTGAAGATACCGAATTCACCGTGGAAGACATTCTTCGTGAGAAGATTCTGAAGATCGGTGAGAATATGAACATTCGTCGTTTCGTTCGTCTGGAGGGCGATTGCGTAAGCTATGTTCATGGTGGCGGCGTTGAGGCTGCTATGGTTCTGTGCAATGTGGCCGATGCTGCCAACGAGAAGTTCGCTGAGGCTGCTCGCAATGTCTGCATGCAGATCGTTGCTATGCATCCTGCTTACCTCTGCCGTGAAGATGTTCCCGCAGAAGTAATCGAGAACGAAAAGAACATTCTCTTGGCTCAGATCAAGAACGATCCCAAGAATGCTAACAAGCCCGAGAACATTCTCGAGAAGATGATCGGCGGTAAGATCGGTAAGTACTACACCGAAAACTGCTTGCTGGAGCAGGCTTATGTTAAGGATGATAAGATCTCCGTTGGCGCTTATCTGAAGCAGGTAAGCAAAGAGGTTGGTTTCGACATCGAAGTGAAGTCCTTCGTTTCCTATGTGAAGGGTGAAGGTCTTGAGAAGAGAGTCGACGATTTTGCCAGCGAAGTTGCCAACATGAGCAAGTAATTAATTTCGTAACCAAGCGACCAAAGACTCTCTTTGGTCGCTTGCATTTAAAGGAGAGAATAGAATGGCTGAGAAAATTGTATCCTTAACTCTGGAAGGTAAGGCAAAGCTGGAAGCAGAACTGGCCGAACTGAAATCCACTAAGCGTGAAGAAATCGCTGAAAAAATCAAGGTTGCTCGTTCTTATGGTGACCTTTCCGAGAACAGCGAATATGATGAAGCTAAAAACGAGCAGGCCATTGTGGAATCTCGTATTGCTACTTTGGAGTCCATTTTAAAGAATGCTGTAATCGTTGAAGATGATGCCGCAGAAGAAGATGGCGCCAATGAAGTTTGGCTCGGAAATACCGTAACCATTTTGGATATGGAGACCAATGAAGAATTGACTTATGATATTGTCAGTTCCGTTGAGGCAGATCCCATGAATGGTAAAATCTCTGATGATAGCCCCTTGGGCCGTGCTGTTTTGGGACACTCCGCCGGTCAGGTGATCGAGGTAGACGCCCCCATCGGTACTCTGAACTATAAAATCATCAGCGTTGAGAAATAATTGAGGATAAATCTATGGATCAAAATGTAAATCAGGAACTGTCTTTAAGCGAATTGCTTCAAATTCGTCGTGATAAGCTGAGTGATCTGCAAGCAGCAGGGAATGACCCTTTTGAAATCACCAAATTTGATGCAGTTCATCATAGTGAGCAAATCAAAGCGGATTTTGAAAACTTTGAAGATAAGTCCGTATCTGTTGCCGGTCGCTTGATGAGCAAGCGAGGCATGGGTAAGGTGGTTTTTGCTGACTTGCAAGATGGGGAAGGCAGAATTCAGCTTTTTGTTAAAATTGATGAGGTCGGCGAAGACGTTTTGGCCGCTTTCAAAAAGTATGATATTGGCGACATTGTTGGTGTAACCGGTACCGTATTTCGCACTCGTATGGGTGAAATTTCCATTCGTGCCAAAACGATTGTATTGCTTTCTAAATCTCTTCGCCCTCTGCCTGAAAAATTCCATGGATTGAAGGATCAGGATCTTCGTTACCGTCAGCGTTATGTGGATTTGATGATCAATCCTGAAGTGAAGCGCAATTTTGCGATCCGCTCCAAGTTTATTCAGTATGTCCGGAAATATTTGGATGATATGAATTATATCGAGGTGGAAACTCCGGTATTGAATACCATTGCCGGCGGTGCTGCTGCTCGTCCCTTTATCACCCATCATAATACGCTGGATATCGATATGTATATGCGTATCGCCACCGAGCTTCCCTTGAAGCGTCTGATTATCGGCGGTATGGAGCGTGTTTATGAAATTGGCCGTATTTTCCGCAACGAAGGTATGGACCCCAAACACAATCCTGAGTTTACTACCGTTGAATTGTATCAGTCTTATGCAGATTTCCATGATATGATGGATATAGCTGAGGGTATCCTTGCGGGCGCCGCAAAAGATATTTTGGGCACCTATGAGGTCGAGTGGATGGGTGAGAAGCTGGATCTTACTCCCGGCTGGCGCCGCTTGACTATGGTTGAAGCAGTGAAAGAGTATGTCGGTATTGACTTTGGTGCGATCACTGATGACGCTGAAGCAGTAGCCGCTGCCGAGGCTGCCGGTGTAGAATTGGCAGATGCCGCCGAGAGAACTTGGGGCAATGCACTTTATGCTTGCTTTGATCAAAAGGTGGAAGAACACTTGATTCAACCCACCTTCATCACCATGTACCCGGTTGAGGTTTCTCCTTTGACCAAGCGTTCCCCCGAGGATCATCGCTTAACAGAGCGTTTTGAACTCTTTGTATGCCATAGCGAATTGGCAAATGCTTATTCGGAATTGAATGACCCCATCGATCAGCGTCAACGCTTCCAAAAGCAAGTGGAGCAGCGTGAGCGTGGCGACGATGAGACCGAGATGATGGATGAAGATTTCCTCACCGCTATGGAATATGGCATGCCGCCCACCGGCGGTATGGGCATGGGCATCGACCGCTGTGTTATGATGCTCACCGGAACCGATACCATCCGTGATGTAATCTTGTTCCCCACAATGAAACCTCTCGCAGAGTAATATTAAGCCGAAAACGCTTATTTCAAGGCGTGTTCGGTTTTTTGTTTATCCAAATTATTGCTTAAAAATGTGGTTTACGACAGATTTACGACGAATGAGCAGGTCAACAGTCCTTGGAAATTACGACAATAAGTTGTCGTAAACTTAGCCTTAACAATGTACCAACAGGATTACCGCTTACATAAGAAATAGAACCGAATAGATGAAAAACGAGATTTTTCATAATTGAAGTGTTATAATTCAGTAAACACATTTACGGAAAGGACAGATTGTATGTATGCCATAAGAACTGCTAATCTAACTAAAAAATATAAGGATACAGTTGCAGTAGATCAATTAAATTTGCAGGTCAAACAAGGCGAATTGTATTCTTTATTAGGTGTAAACGGTGCCGGCAAAACAACCACGATTAAAATGCTTTCATGCCTTACACAACCTACAAGCGGAGATGCCTTTATTAATGGAAAAAGCATTTGCAAAGATACTGCCGCTGTGAAATCGCTCATAGCCGTTTCTCCGCAGGAAACTGCGGTTGCAGTCGGTCTTTCAGTTCATGAAAACCTTGAATTGATGTGCGGTGTTCACGGTTTTACAAAGGACAAGCAAAATGCGAAAATTGCAGAATTGACCGAACTGTTTGGATTTGAAACTATTCTTAAGAAAAAAGCCGGCAAACTGTCCGGTGGCTGGCAACGTCAGCTGAGTATTGCTATGGCCCTTATCAGCGAGCCCGAAATTCTCTTTCTTGATGAACCTACACTTGGTCTTGATGTGCTTGCCAGAAGTGATTTGTGGGAGTTGATTCATTCTCTGAAAGGGAAGGTTACCATTGTTTTGACAACGCACTATATGGAAGAAGCAGAAGCTTTGTCTGACCGTATCGCAATTATGAAAGACGGCAAGCTACTGATTTGCGATACTGCTGACAAGCTTAAGGAAACGGCAGGAACGGATACTTTCGAGCAAGCATTTATTCGTATTGTTAAGGGGGAGGCAAGATGAGAATGCTCACATTTGCAAACAAAAATACAAAAGAAATATTACGAGATCCGTTGACACTTTTCTTTGGACTCGGCTTTCCCCTTGTTTTGATTTTGTTGTTAAGCGCTATACAAGCAAATATCCCCGTAAAACTGTTTGAAATACAGCATTTAACTCCGGGTATAACGGTTTTCGGTCTGGCTTTTATGACACTGTTTTCGGCAACCATTATCGCAAAAGACAGAGGCAGTTCGCTATTGCAGCGTTTGTATACAACGCCATTGACCCCTCTGGACTTCATTCTCGGTTATACGTTGCCGATCATTCCGATTTCTGTCGCTCAATGCGTCATCTGCTATATTGCCGCTATTATTCTTGGATTAGAAATTACGGTCAATATTTTGTACGCTGTTATATTTATTATTCCCATAGCCATCCTCTACATTGCTTTAGGACTCCTTTGCGGAAGCGTATTGAACGATAAGCAGGTAGGTGGTATCTGCGGTGCGTTACTAACTAACCTCTCAGCGTGGTTGTCGGGTGTTTGGTTTGATCTTGACCTTGTGGGCGGTGTGTTTAAGAAGATTGCATACGCACTTCCGTTTGTTCACGCAGTAGAGATGGAACGGTCTGTGCTTGCAGGTGATTTTGCAGGGATTTTCCCTCATGTTTGGTGGGTGCTTGGATATGCCGTTGTTCTGCTCGTATTAGCCGTATTGTTGTTCCTGCGGCAGATGAAAAAGCAGTAATTCTTCATATTGGAGAATATGTACTTCATTGTCGTGCATAGTAAACACATTCATATTTTTACGACAGATTTTACGACAAATGGAATAAAGTTATGCCAGTTTATGATAGGTTGTGTCCAACAATGAAAACGCTTTGGATTAACGAAATCAGAAAAAGGCAGGATAAATAAGGATATAAGTTCTATCCCGCCTAATCCCCACAATGAAACCTTTGGATTAATAAAGTCTCTATAACCCTGCAAATCATAAGATATGCAGGGTTATTTTGTTTATCTTAAACCACAACTTAAGCCAGAATTCAAGCCAATTCGGGCATCAATGCCTTACAATGAAAATTCGATGTTTTTTAAAAAATAATGGCTATGACATCCAAACTGTCATAGCCACTTTTATTATTTTTTATCTTGAATTCTTGCGCAAGTTTCACAACGTCCAAACTCATCCAATTCCAATACCGAAAATGTTTTGGTCAATTCTTCATATATTGCTTTGTTAACTGAAAATGTAAAAGGATCTTTATCTGTGTCGCTTAAAAAATCAGGTTGTTCAATAGCAGGACTATATCCCTTGTGCCCGCACACACTACATTTATTGATATACTTTTTTGCATTTGGGTTCCAGTTATCTAAATATAGTGTTTTCCCTCGTTTATTATATTTGCTATGTGACATAAAATCTCCTTATTCTGTATTGCTTTCCATTCCCGAAAATTTTAATTTGCGCTTTGCTTTTCTATCCTGTTTCTTTTTCACCTTCAAGTAACGCTTGAATTTTGCTTTAAGATACATCACATCTCCGCAGATGACAAAAGCGAGCAGAATCAATCCGACAATTACAATTCCTACTCTTGTGAGATTCATTTGGTGAGTAACCAACTTTGTGTTATCTATTTTTGTATCACCCACATAAATCTCAACTGCCCAAGGCAGGTCGTTCATTCGACGATATTTAATGTCCTTTCCCTCAAGCAAATTTGCTAATTCATCAATATCATAACTAATAGAGGAATATAAATTGTTCAGCGTATATGGAGATACCAGCTTTAAAGGATCTTTGTCCAATAGCGCAATTACGACAACACGCTCACCCGGTGCAGTATAATACACTTCTGTTACGGTGTCGCTCATTACAGCGGTGTTGCTCTCATTTGGAGGTGAATATCTCTTAAACATACAAACACAAAAAACTACAATTGCCACAATTGCGATTGCGACCAATATGGAAGATAAAAAGAGATGTTTTCTAAAATTTTGTTTATGCAAGATATCCCTCCTTTCAAATGCGCTAAACAAATTATATCATTTTTCCTTTAAACAATCATGAGAGTCATACACCACTTAAGCCAAAGATTAAACCGGTTTTGGTAGTGTGGTGAACCATTACACTAAAGCAACCTTTGAGATTTCTGCAATGAAAGTACATTAAAACAGTCATCAAATCAGATTCGTTGTTGAATCTCACTTAAAAATTTTTCTGCCTGTGTACGAGTCGAAAATATATAAATGTTTTTGTCGGAATGGTGTTTTAAGAGATCCATTACTTGTGGTTTGCTTTTTGAATGGTAGCTTTTAATAAACTCAATAAACTCTGCATCATCTTCGTTTGGCTCGATCCAGGGTAGATCGCTTCGTGCTTTTTCTTTTCTTTCTTTAATACCGTTAAGGCAAATATCCACCGGATAATCAAGAAAAATAACAGTATCACACGCGTGCATTCTTAATTCCATAGTTGAAGCGTAATTGCCGTCAATGATCCATTGGTCTTTTTTCATTATCTCGGATAATCTGCCAAGAAAAACTGTTTTTTCAACGGTTGTTTCGTCAGCGTTCCAGTATATCATATCTAAATGAAACAGAGGAAGATTTGTGATTTTGTGCAATGCCTTAGAAAATGTACTTTTTCCGCTTCCGGGACAACCAATAACAATAACTTTTTTCATATCGGCCTACCTGAAAAATAAAATATATTGAATTGATTATATCACGAATGGTTTAAATCTTCAATAATTCTTATGACTGTTTATCCGATAATATAAAATAGTTGAATATGCCGTGCGGCCGGCACATAGTTTGCAACGAATTGTGACAGTCGTGTTCTTCAAAAAATTGTAAACATTTTGCTGAATCCTTGAAAATAGTATGCGAATATGATAGAATAAGTAAAAACTACGGTGAGGTAAAAATGGATAAAGCAACGCTTAGTAGTAAACTGAAAAATTTTTGGTATTATCATAAATGGCACTTTTTGGTCGGAGTTTTTTTGGTGGTGGTTGCCATTGTGGGTATTCGGAGTTGTCAGAACCGAGAGAATCCGGATCTGCATGTTTTATTTGCCAAATATGATAATCAGATTCCTTTGCAGGCAGCTGAATTGGAGACCTATTTTGCGTCGATGGTTGACGATGTGAATGGCGACGGTGAATCAACAGCCCTGGTTACTGCTACAACGATCGTGAATGGAGATCGAAGCGACTCTCAAGCAATGCTGGCGCAGGTGAATTTTGGCGATGCGGTTTTGTATATGCTTTCGGATGAAACGTATACCATTCTTCACGATAATGGCGTTTTGATGGATCTTTCAGACCTTGGAACGGATGATTTCTTAAAGGGAGATCGGTATTATCTTAGTGATTCCGGTGCGCTTCAAGAGTTAGAGCACTTTAAAAACGATAAAAAGCCCTATTATTTGGCTATTCGTAAAGTGGACGGTACGGCTCTTGAGGATTCAAAAGAGCATCAGGAACAGCTGAAGCTTGCTAAGGATTTGATCAAGCAACTATTAGAGCGATAATATCAAAGAGCGGTGGTCCTTTGTGGACGCACCGCTCTTTCTTTAATGGAGGGACTCTTTTAATTGTTTGTATTTGTTTCGTGTGGCAATTCCGCCTCGGATATGACGCTCCCGCAGATTGGTTTCCAGTACACTTTTAACTTTCAAAAAAAGCGGATAATCAATGTTTTTAAGTCGCTGGCTCACATCTTTATGTACCGTCGATTTTGAAATCTTATATACTGCGGCGGCTTGGCGAACTGTGGCGCTGTGTTCGAGAATATATTTTCCGAGCTCTCTTGCTCTTTCATCGCATTCGTAATACAAATAAAACCCCGCCCTTTCTTGCTAAAGCATATGCAAAAAGGGGAGGGGTTATGACATTCGATTAATGATTTGAATTGTGTTTTTGCAGGAAGTGCTGAACCGCATTTTCGATGGTTTCTTTATCCTGCAAATAAGCGGTTCCGTGGCCGGCACCATCAACTAAATACAGTTCTTTTTCGGCGATACAAGCCTCATAGTTTTGAAGGGTCATCTGATGGGGAACAAATCGATCATCTTTTCCGTGAATAAACAGGATCGGCAATCGATTTATTTTCATGGCATCCAAGGTGGAATATTCACCAAAATAATACCCTGCAAAAACTTTTGAAAACAAGCTAAGTGCGGGCATTAAAAAGGTTAGTGGCAGTTTCATCTTTCGCTTCATGACATGTGTGATGATTTCTTTGGGAGAAGTAAAGCCACAATCTGCAATAAAGCCCAAAACATTGGAGGGGAGTTCTAATCCTGATGCCATCAGGATGGTGGAGCAGCCCATGGAGATTCCGCTGAGAAATGTGGGGATGGCGCCGTATTCTTGGTTGAGGTATTCAATCCACGCTTTACAATCAAATCGCTCTAATACGCCAAATCCAATCCAGAGGCCGCTGCTTTTGCCGTGTGCCCTTTGATCAACTAAAACCAATTCGTAACCCAATGAATAATAAAAGTCTATTACAGGCGCAAAATCGTTTTCAGCAATCGATCGATATCCGTGAAAGAGGATTAGCCGTCCCTTCGGCTCCTTTTGTGCAAAGCGTTTAGCATAAAGATCAGCGCCATTGGCAGTAATGATGAGTGGTTGGCCCGGATATTTAAAGAAGAACTGTCTCCCGTTTTTGATAGAGTATTTGAGTTTTTCCAACTGAGACTCGGGGGCAACTTCTCGGCGAGTAATATCATTTGGTTTTTGCCGTAATGAAACCATACATAATAGAATGAGGATGCCGACGATGCATACATCCAGTATGCCGAAAAAAAGCAAAAAAAGCATATCGCAACCTCCTCCATAAACATGGTTTCTTGAAAATTATTATATCCTTAAAGTCGGATATTTTCAACTTTTTCTTGATTTTTTACTATAGAGATATTAAAATGAAATCATTATATATAAAGGAAACAAAATCGTTGAAAAAAGTGATTGTTGTGGGTGGCGGACCTGCAGGGATGATGGCTGCCTATTTTGCTGCAACCTCCGGCGCAGAGGTCACCTTGATTGAACAAAATAAAATGCTCGGCAAGAAGCTATTGATCACCGGAAAGGGAAGGTGTAATGTTACCAATTTTTCTTCCGAAGAGGAGTTAATAAATCAGGTAGTTCATAATCCGAAGTTTATGTACTCTGCCTTTTCGGTATTTAGCGCTTATGATGCTTATGCACAGTTTGAGGAATGGGGCGTCCCCT
Organism: Eubacteriales bacterium; assembly: GCA_045539335.1. Lineage (GTDB taxonomy): Bacteria > Bacillota > Clostridia > Oscillospirales > QAKW01 > QAKW01. The sequence continues at coordinate 186,012 of JAZQFD010000029.1, read as the reverse complement.
TAAAGATCGAACGAGGAAATCGAGTATTTCCTGCCTCGGATCGTGCTGCTGATGTGAGAAACGCCTTGCAGCGGGCAATGGAATCGGTCGGAGTCGCTGTTGTGACCGACCGCATCCGGAAGATTGATGTATTGCAGATGCTTGCAGTCGGAGAAAATCAAAGTTATTACTATGATTCATTAGTTCTGGCCACCGGTGGTTGTTCTTATCCGCTGACCGGCTCCACAGGGGATGGGTATCGCTTTGCATCCTCTATGGGCCATCGGGTTATAAAACCATCTCCTGCGCTGGTATCTTTGGTTGAAACAGAGTCCAAGTGCATAGAAATGGCTGGGCTGTCCTTAAAAAACGTAAAATTGAGTGCATTTAACTGCAAAGGAAAAAACCTTTACAGCGATTTTGGAGAAATGCTCTTCACCCACGAGGGAATTTCGGGCCCATTGGTACTTTCTGCCTCGTCTTATCTTACCGATAAAGACTTTCCTTGCTGCATTGAAATTGATTTAAAGCCGGCTTTAACTGAGGAGATGCTGGATAAGAGGCTCTTGCGTGACTTTGAAGAGTTTGCAAACCGTGATTTTCATAATGCTCTGGAAAAATTGCTCCCCAAAAAGATGATTCCGGTAATCATTCGTGAAAGTGGAATCCCTGAGCATTTAAAGGTGCATCAAATCACCCGTGAGCAACGTCAATCTTTGGTATCGCTAATGAAGCACTTTTGTGTTACAATCAAAAAGAAGGGCGATTTTTCTGAGGCGATTATTACTGCCGGCGGTGTGGATGTATCTCAAGTGGATCCTCGTACCATGGAATCGAAGCTTTGCCCCAATGTTTATTTTGCCGGTGAGTTATTAGATGTTGATGCCTTGACCGGCGGCTATAATTTACAAATTGCTTATTCAACCGGCAAGCTGGCCGGTATTTCAGCAGCAAAGGAGTAAAAAAATGGGAATTAATGTTGCAATCGATGGCCCCAGCGGTGCCGGAAAGAGTACTCTTTCCAGAAAGCTTGCGGAAAAATTGGGTTTTATTTATGTGGATACCGGCGCTCTTTATCGTACGATCGGTTTATACGTGTTGAGAAATCAAATTGATCCGAAGGATGAATCTGCGGTTTCTGCTGTTCTTTCCGATATTCGGGTTGGATTAAAATTCATTGGCGGGGAGCAGCATGTGTATCTAAATGAGGAAGATGTTTCTTCGGATATTCGTATCCATGAAGTGAGTCAATACGCTTCGTTGGTTAGTGCGATTCCGGCTGTTCGTCAGTATTTATTCGACACGCAACAAAAGATGGCGGCAGATTTTGATGTGATTATGGATGGTCGTGATATCGGTACGGTCGTGTTGCCCAATGCAGATGTAAAAATCTTCTTGACGGCATCTCCCGAAGAGCGTGCAGACCGTCGTTATCGTGAACTGTTGGAGCGTGGTCAGAAGGTAGAATATGATCAGATTCTGGCTGATGTGATCCGTCGGGATGATCAGGATATGAATCGTGCAGTTGCCCCCTTGAAGCCTGCTTCCGATAGTGTGATTGTAGATACCAGCGGCAATAGTTTTGAGGAATCGCTGGCGTTGCTTTATAAGACTGTGAAGGATCGTATCTGATATGGAAATAAAAGTGATTGAACATGCCGGCTTTTGTTTTGGCGTTTCTCGTGCAGTCGAGCTTCTTGAGAAGGAAGTGCAATCCGGAATTAAGCCGATCTACACAGTGGGCCCCATTATCCATAATCCTCAAATCATTGATGAAATGAGTCAAAAAGGGGTGCAGATTGCTGAGAATGTTTCTGAGATTCCTGAGGGAGCTACTGCGGTTATTCGGGCTCATGGTATTCCGAAAGAGGATCTGGCTGTATTGAAAGAACGGGGGATCCGTTATGTGGATGCCACCTGCCCGTTTGTGGAAAAGATTCATCGCATTGTTGAAAAAGAACAAGAGCACGTCACTCTCATTGGCGGAAATCCTTCCCATCCTGAGGTGATTGGGATTCGCAGCTATGCAGGGGAGAACACTTTTGTGTTTCGGAATGCCGAAGATTTAGAAGAATTGGCAAAAAAAATCAGTGGTTTTTCGTCAAAATACATAGTAGTTGTTTGGCAAACAACATTTAATTTAAACGAATTTGAAAAATGTTCAGTATTTCTCAAAAAAAACTTTGAAAATTTGAAACTTTATGATACAATATGTAAAGCGACTGAAATTCGCCAGCAAGAAACCATGGCTTTGGCGGCGGAATGCGATGCTATGATCATTATTGGTGGCAAAGAAAGCTCCAATACAGCGAAGCTGTTTTCTATTGCGCAGTCGCAATGTCCCTGCTCTGTTTTAATTGAGCAGTCAAATGAGGTACCAATAAATTTATTATATAAGAGGAAGATTGGTATTGCAGGTGGGGCTTCCACCCCTGTCTGTATCATCGAGGAGGTAAAACAAATTATGTCGGAACAAAATGTCAACTTGGTAGAGGAAGAATTGACCTTTGAGCAGATGCTCGAAAATTCCTTAAAAGTAATTAACAATGGAGATCGTGTGAAAGGAATTGTCGTCGGAATCAATCCTTCTGAAGTCAAGGTAGACCTTGGTGCAAAGTATTCCGGCTTTATTACCAGGGATAATTTTTCTGCAGATTCTTCTTTGGATCTCACCACCGCTGTTGCAATCGGCGATGAAATTGAGTGTATCGCTTTAAGAGTGAATGATATCGAAGGTACCGTTGCTCTTTCCAAGAAAAAGGTTGATGCTATGGTCGGCTTTGAGAAGCTGGAAAAGGCTTGCGAAGAGAAGGCTACTCTTGAGGGTAAAGTTGTTGAGGTTACCAATGGTGGTCTGACCGTTTTGGTAGACGGCTCTCGTGTATTTGTGCCCAAGTCCTTGTCCGGTAAGGCTCGTGGCTTCGATTTTGAAACCATGATGAACGAAACTGTTGAACTGCAGATTGCTGAACTTTCTATGGTTCGTGGCAGAAAAAAGGTGATCGGCTCCATGCGTGCTCTCGAGATTGAGAAGCGCAAGGCTGCCCGCAAGGAATTCTGGGATAATGCTGCTGTTGGCAATCGTTACAGCGGTGTTGTTAAGTCCCTGACCACCTTTGGCGCATTTATCGATCTGGGTGGTGTTGATGGTCTTCTGCATATCACCGAAATGTCTTGGAATAAGATCAAGCATCCCAGCGATGTGATGAATGTTGGCGATGAGGTTGAGGTATACATCAAGGCTATCGATGATGAGAAGAAAAAGATTTCTCTGGGCTATAAGAAAGCAGAAGATAATCCTTTTGTCATCTTCAATAATCAGTATAACGTTGGTGATGTTGTCACCGTTAAGATCATGAACCTGATGCCCTTCGGCGCTTTCGCAAGAATTATCGATGGTGTTGATGGTTTGATCCACATTTCTCAGATCAGCACCAAGCACATTGCTAAGCCCGCAGATGTTCTGAAGGTTGGCGATGAGGTTGAGGTCAAGATCGTTGATATCAATGAAGAGACTCAGAAGGTTGGTCTTTCCATTCGTGCTCTGATGGCCGAAGAGGAAGAGGCTGCTGCTGAGGCTCCTGCTGCAGAAGAAGTTGCAGTTGAAGATGCTGAGTAATTTTTAAATAAAATTGCAGCGGCATGATCTTTTTTCATGCCGCTGCTTTTTTTCTAAAAAAGTACTTGATTTTTGCGTTTATATTCGATATAATATGTACTGTTGTTAACGCCGGTGTGTTGGAATTGGCAGACGAGACGGACTCAAAATCCGTTGTCAGCGATGGCGTGTGGGTTCGAGTCCCACCACCGGCACCAGAAAAAGCCTCGTTCGAAAGAACGATGCTTTTTCAATGATGTTTGCCTTCGGCAAAGATGTCGCTAACGCTAATGAAGTTCACTTATATCGCCGTAGGCGATACTAACATCTTGCCCCTGAATCGGTTTTATGGTAAAATAGATATAAATTCATTATTTGGAGGTCGACAATGTCTGCTGGAAAAATACCGATTCGACAAATCATTGAAAAATTGGATACTTATTTAAACAAAGAAGACTACAGCGGCGCTGATCGCCTTTTAAAGTATTGGCTTGAAGAAGCACGCACATTGGGCGATTACCAGGGCGAATTGAGCTTGCTTAATGAAATAATGGGCTTTAGTCGCCGTATGAATGATTCCACGGCCGGACTTAGTGCGGTACGCCGTGGCTTTCAATTAATCGAAGAACTTGGTGTTGAATCCAAAACTGCCGGTACGATCTACTTGAACGGTGCTACCACCCTAAAAGCATTTGGTAAATCAGGTGAGGCAATCGATTATTACCAAAGAGCAGAAAAGCTTTTTATGGAGTCTTTGCCGCCCTCCGATCCTCTTTGGGGTGGTCTCTATAACAATTACGCTTTGGCGTTATCGGATCTGGAGCGCTATGATGAAGCGCTGGATTTATATCAGGATGCCATTGATATTATGTCTCAAAAGCAAAATGGTGCCTTGGAAATTGCGGCAACACTTACAAATATAGCGGAACTTTTAGAACATATTGGCGAAAGTGATGCTTTGATTGAGCAAACACTGGATCATGCGCTGTCTCTTTTGAATGATCCGCAACTGCCTAGAAACGGCTACTATGCTTTTGTTTGCAGAAAGTGTGCGCCTACCTTTGGGCATTTTGGCTGGTTTGCGGCACAACATGATTTGGATGAAAGGGCTGACCGAATTTATGAAGGGAATTGAGCTTTCTGAGCGCTATTTTAATAAATATGGCCGGCCGATGCTGGAACGAGAATTTCCTGATTATCTGGATCGAATCGCAGTTGGCTTGGTAGGAGAAGGGTCTGAATGCTTTGGATTTGATGACGCTGTTTCTCAAGATCATGACTATGAACCCGGCTTCTGCCTTTGGTTGACCGAGGAAGATGAAGCAAAGATCGGCTTTTCATTAATGGCTGCTTATGAACAGTTGCCAAAAGAATATCATGGTGTAGCATTAAAGCAAAAAAGCCGAGGGGCTGCACAAAGGCGGGGAGTGTTTACAATCAATGAATTCTATAAGACCTTGATTGGAAAGGATAAAGCTCCTTCTGATTGGAGAGAGTGGTTTTATATTCCTCAGTATGCCTTGGCCAATGCAGTGAACGGTAAGGTTTTTGAGGATAGGCTTGGCGTTTTTTCGTCGGTGAGAGCGAAATTGATCCAAGGCTATCCGAGAGATGTGAAACTGAAAAAACTCTCGGCTCATCTGGCTTTAATGGCACAGTCCGGTCAATATAATTTTTCTCGCTGTGTGAAACACGGTGAGGTCGGTGCGGCTCATTTGGCGTTGTATGAGTTTATTAATCATACATTTTTTGCATATTTCCTTCTAAATGATCGTTATACGCCCTTTTATAAATGGCGCTTTCGTGCTTTGTCGCAGCTTGATGGGGGCCAAGAAATTTGCCGACGCCTGGACCGCTTGTTGGAATCGTCTTCGATTGAAGAAAAGCAAGGGTTGATTGACTTGATTTGTGGGCAAATGGTTCAGGATTTAAAGCATAAGGGTTTAACGGCATCCAATGCTTTGTTTTTGGAAACGCAGGCTCTTGAGGTTTCATCTCAAATCCGAGATCCTGAAATCAAGAGTTTACATTTGATGGAACACGGTGAATCGTGATTGGCGGGGACTTAGATCCCCGCTTCTTTTATGGATAGTCTGATTCTTTCTTTCATTTGATCGTTGCAAGGAATGAGAGGTAGGCGAGGATTGCCGCAGGGAAGGTATTGAATGTTCATGGCACATTTTATCGGCATGGGATTAATGTCTGCAAATAAAGTGCGGATCAACGGTAATAGTTTTAATTGTAATTGGGTTGCTTTTTCTGCTTTGCCTTGCTCATAAAGGGTGCAGATTCTTTGTACCTCTTGCGGTGCGATGTTGGATAAAACAGAAATCACGCCCCGACCGCCCAAAGAAAGAATTGGCAAAATTTGATCATCATTTCCGCTATATATCGGAAGTTCCGGGCAGGCAACTGCAATGTCGGCAACACTGCTGATGTTTCCGCTTGCTTCTTTAATGCCGATGATGTTGGGGAGGTGCATCAGCTTTTTTGCTGTTTCCGGGTGAATTCCCATGCCGGTTCGGGGTGGAACGTTATAAAGGATGATGGGGATCTGAACATGATTTGCAATTTTGGTGTAATGCTGCAGAAGTCCTTCTTGAGATGTTTTGTTGTAGTAGGGGGTAACAATCAACAAACCGTCGGCGCCGCATTGCTCGGCTTCCTTGCTTAAGCGAACCGATTTTTCAGTGTCATTACTTCCGGTTCCGGCGATGATGGGAACACGCCCATGGGTAAATTGAACTCCTTTGGTGATTAAGGTTTTAAATTCCTCGAAGGTTAGCGTGCTTCCTTCGCCGGTGGTGCCGGCAAGGATAATCGCTCGGATACCATTTTCGATTTGAAATTCAATCAACTGCTCCAATCCGGCGATGTCGAGAGAACCATCTTCTCTGAATGGGGTGATTAGCGCTGTGGCTGCGCCGCTGAATAATACTTTTTTCATAAACTAAATTTCCTCCACAAATAAAAAGATATTGAAATATCTTTCTTCTACAGTTATAATAATATGAATGAGCCTTCTTTTTTGTTCATTGGTGAAAGGGGTGTATACTGTGACAATTGATGAATTTGATTATGAACTGCCTCAGGAGTTGATTGCGCAGACTCCTTTGGAACGCCGAGATCATTCCCGTCTTCTTGTGTTGCATCGGGAAACAGGGGAGATCGAGCATCGGCATTTTTATGATATTATTGATTATCTTCAGCCAAACGATCTGCTGGTTGTGAACGATTCTAAGGTGATTCCTGCTCGTATTTTTGGAAACCGTGTGGGCACCGGCGGCTTGGTTGAAGTATTGCTGCTAAAGGCGTTAGAGGAAAATGTTTGGGAGGTTTTGGTAAAGCCGGGCAAAAAGGCAAGAGTTGGTCAGGAACTTGAATTTTCGGGTGAAATGACCGGAACCGTCCTTGAACTGTTGGAGGACGGCAAGCGAAAGATTCGCTTTGATCATAACGCGTCCTCTATTTATGAAGTGCTGGATCGAATTGGAAAAATGCCGCTCCCGCCTTATATTACGGAGCAACTGAAAGATCAGGGGCGCTATCAAACGGTTTATGCACGTGAACTTGGCTCTGCTGCGGCGCCTACTGCAGGCTTGCATTTTACTGATGAGGTTTTGAATAAAATACGTGCCAAAGGCATTAAAGTTGCCAGCGTTACTCTTCATGTTGGGCTTGGCACTTTTCGGCCGGTAAAAGAAACGGAGATTACCAAGCATATTATGCATTCGGAGTATTTTTCCATTCCGGAAGAAACCATACGATTAGTGCAAGAAACCAAAAAGAAGGGTGGGCGTGTTGTTTCAGTTGGAACAACGGCTACTCGTACTCTTGAGAGTGGATTTGATGAACGGATAAATTGCACCATTCCTTCGGGGGATACCAGCATCTTTATCTATCCCGGTTATCAATTTAAAGTGGTGGATGCGTTGATTACCAATTTTCATCTTCCTAAAAGTACTTTGGTGATGTTGGTGAGTGCCTTGGCCGGAAAAGATAAAGTATTAAATGCATATCATACAGCTGTTGAAGAAAAGTATCGTTTCTTTAGCTTTGGCGATGCGATGCTTATTGTATAAGTGAAGAATGAATAATGAAAAATGAATGATGAAGAATTAAGGAGTGCCTTCGGCACGAATTATAAATTGTCGGCATAGCCGACACCAAAATTATTCATTATTCAATATTCACTATTCATTGTTTACGGCATCACATATGCCGTAAACTTTGGCGATGCGATGTTTATTTGCGATTAGGAGAGTGTATGTTTAAACTAATTAAAAAAGACGATCGGGCTCGATTGGGAACCTTTGAAACGGTTCATGGCACCATTCAGACTCCGGTGTTTATGAATGTTGCAACCTGCGGTGCAATCAAAGGTGCGGTATCGGCGTTGGATTTAAAGGACTTAAAATGTCAGGTTCAGCTTTGCAATACCTATCATTTGCATCTGCGTCCGGGTGATGAGGTGGTAAAGCAGTTGGGCGGGCTTCATAAAATGACTCGCTGGGATGGACCGATTTTAACTGATAGCGGCGGGTTTCAGGTGTTTTCGCTGGCAAAGCTGCGAAATATCACCGAAGAAGGAGTGACCTTTGCGTCTCATATTGACGGTCATAAAATCTTCATGGGGCCGGAAGAGAGCATGCAAATTCAATCCAATTTAGGCTCTACCATTGCCATGGCTTTTGATGAATGTGTGGAAAATCCGGCTACACATGAATACGCTAAAAAATCTGCCGAGCGCACAGTTCGTTGGTTAAAGCGCTGTAAGGTGGCCCATGAAAAACTCAATAAAGCCCCGGATGCTGTAAATCCGGATCAGTTGCTGTTTGCCATTAATCAGGGCAGTACCTTTAGCGATCTTCGTATTGAGAATATGAAGCAAATTGTTGGGGTTGGAGCGGATGGTTATGCCATTGGCGGCTTGGCTGTAGGGGAGACGGCAGAGGAAATGTATCGGGTTTTGGATGATGTGCTTCCTTATGCCCCTGAAGATAAGCCTCGCTATTTGATGGGCGTTGGTACGCCGGTTAATATTTTGGAAGGTGTTGCACGTGGCGTTGACTTCTTTGATTGCGTTATGCCGGCTCGTAATGCCCGCCATTCTCATATTTTTACCTCTAAGGGGGTTATGAATCTCCTGAACAAGAAGTATGAACTCGATGAACGCCCTCTGGATGAAGATTGTGATTGTCCTGCTTGTAAGAATTTTACCAGAGCCTACATTCGGCATTTGTTTAAGGCTGGCGAGATGTTGGGGATGCGCTTGTGCGTAATGCATAATCTTTATTTCTATAACGATTTAATGGAACAGATTCGCCATCACTTGGCAGAAGGAGATTTTTACCCCTGGAAAGAAGAAAAGGTGAAGGTGCTGTCGAAGCGCATTTAAGTGGTTGACATTGTCTTGAATTTTAGTTATAATTTTTATTAAATTGGAAAAAGGAGATTGTAAAATGGATTATATTTCGATTATTATTATGTTTGGTGCAATCATTCTGATGTTTTGGTTTACCAATCGCAAGGAGAAAAAACGTCAGGAACAGCTGAGAAATATGCGTAATAATTTAGAGGTCGGTGATCAGGTTCTGATGACTTGCGGTCTTGTTGGCAAGGTTGTATCTACCAAGGATTTGGATACCATTGTAATTGAAACCGGAGCCGATAAAACCAAGCTTCGCTTTATGCGCTATGCAATCGATTCCAAAATCGAGGAGTAATTGCATATTTGATGGAACTCTTTCATAGGTTGTAGTATCAACGATGAAGGGGTGTTCTGATGAAAAATAATAGTTCTCAAAAAATCACAACGCTTGGCGTTGTGATTTTTTCTTTTTTGGCATTGCTGATTTATGTGTTGCTTGGCATATTGGTTGCCTGTGGATTCTCGTTACTGATCTTAAAAACATCGCTGCCTGAGAGCGCATTGCTTGTCGGCTGTGTATTGGGCAGCGGAGCCGGACTTGTGGCTGCAACGGCGTTTTTAACTTCGGTGGGGAAGATGAAAGGGATTATTTCTGCAGCGGTAATGTTTGGCGTTGCTTTTCTTATGAAATTAATTGGAAATCCGATCATGAATATGGGGGGATATCTGACGATGAATGGTATCGTCGGCATTCTGTTTATGATGGTGTTTTCGTTGGTCGGCGGGGTAGTAGGTACAATGATAAAAAAGAAACAAAAATAGTCAATTTGCATAAACAATGCTTTTTTCAAAACTTTATAAAAATACCTCTTGACTTTTTGAAAACAACAGGATTTTGGATTGGCATTAAAAGGTGAGTCAATATCTTGTGGTCAAAAGTTGGATTCAAACCGGTTTACATAATTATATAAAACTGGTTTACATAATGTTTTTGGGCATCTTTTACAAAAAAAGAATTTTCTCAAAAAATCCCTTGCTAAACACCTCAAAATAGAGTAGAATAAGATACACTTCAATGAAAATGACAGATCGGTATTATTAACATAATTTTTTGGCATAACGACGGACAATCCCTCATATGGTATTTTGAGGTGATTATATGTCCGGCATTGTCCAAAAAATTAAAATGACGTTTATCTATGAACTTCCCATTATTAAGATCTACTCGCTTTTGTATTTTGCCGGTGTGGTGATTGGTTCTATCTCTGCCGTTATGTTACGAAGCGATTTTTCGGATCAGGCAAATCTGTTGTTTTCGAGTGAAAACTCTCCTACTTTATTTACTGCATTTGCTCAACAAGGTATATTTTTTCTTATTATTTTTTTATTAGGTTTAACAGTAGTTGGTATGCCCCTTATTCCATTATACCCATTATATAAGGGTTTTTCTTTTGGCCTATTGATTGCTCTTGCAGTAATATTGTCCGGCGTGCGTGGATTTGTTTTCGGTACGCTGGCATTTTTTGCCCCAAATTTGCTTTATACCGTCCTTGGATACTTTTTATGCTACTCTTCGACTCGTTTATCAATCTCTTTATTTGGATTGTTAAAAGGGGAAGGGAAGCATGGGGGTTCTTATCGTGAGTTTAAGGTGCATATCGTTTGTTTTGCTGTTTTAATTCCGTTTCTGTTTTTGGGTGCATTTTGGGAATCCCATGTAGTTCCGTTGTTTTTAAATTTATTCTGATGAAAGGAGGCAAGGCTTTGGAACGCTCTTATATTAACTTTTGTAATTACTTAATGACTAAAAAGGGCACTTCTGCCAATACCCTTACCTCCTATCAGCGAGATCTTCGTCAGGTTATGGCGTATTTTCGCTCCATCGGTGTGGATTCCTGGACATCGGTGAACGAGGCTTCTCTGTTGAAGTATTTTGATCATTTAAAGCGTGCTAAAAAGAGCGACGCAACCATTTCCAGATCTATGTCCACGCTGCGTTGCTTCTTTAAGTATCTATTGTCCAAAAAAGTAATCTCCTTCAATCCCATGGCAGGGATCAAGGGGTTGAAAACCGAGGCCAAGCCTCCTGAAATTCTCAGCAGCAATGAAGTGGAGCTTCTTTTGGGGCAGCCGGATCGTCGCACCATTAAAGGGCTGCGTGATAAGGCGATGTTGGAAGTTTTATATGCCTCGGGAATTCGTGTCAGCGAATTGTTGACTTTGAAGCTTTCAGATGTGAATTTGGATGTTGGCTATCTTATGATGAATCGCTATGAAGAGAATGAGCGAATCATCCCCCTTTATGCGTTGGCCATTCAGTCCTTACGAGAATATTTGGATGAAAGCAGACCTCAAATTGTTTCCGGCTCTAAGGAAAACACGCTGTTTTTAAATTCAAATGGACAACCCATGACTCGTCAGGGTTTTTGGAAGTTGGTTAAACTCTATACTTCCTCTGCTCAGATTGAAAAGGATATCACTCCCAAAACCTTACGCCACTCCTTTGCGACGCATCTTTTAGAAAATGGTGCTGATATTAACATGGTGAAGGATATGATGGGCCATGCCTCCATTAACTCGACCAAAGTTTATGCCAAATTATTAAAAACAAAATACCTTTCTACATATGAAAGTTGTCATCCCCGAGCAGTGAAGGTTGGTGAGTAATAGTGGGGCTGTTTAATGGCTATCAAAAGGAGGGGAGAGGTGTTGATAAAAATGAGAAAACTCCTCGGTTTATCCTCTTTTTTAAGATCTATTTCCGTAAGTTTTGGAATCTTCTCCTTCTGAATGTTCTCTATGTTTTATTTTGTATTCCGATTGTTACTATTGGTCCCGCAACTGCAGGGTTTACAAAGATTCTTCGCAATTACGCCAGAGAAGAGCATGCCTTTCTTTGGGGCGATTTCATTGAGACCTTCAAGAAGAATTTTAAGCAAGCCTTTTTGTTTTCTTTGATTGAACTGTTGGTATTTGGCTTTTTGTTGATCGACTTTTTGGCGTTGGGGTATGTAACGAATGGAATCATGCACACCCTTTCAATGGCTGCCATTCTCTTAACGATAACTGTCTGCGTCTTTATGCACTATTATGTTTATAATATGATGGTGACTTTTTCGTTAACAATTAAACAACTCATTAAAAATGCATTTATCTTTTGCTGGGTCGGATTTTTACGTAATCTATTTTTAACGATCGTGATTGTCGGTCTTGCCATTTTGATTTTGAACTCCTCGGCATATATTGACGTTGTGTTGTTCTTTTTTGGTTTTCTCTATTTTTCATTCTGCGGACTTCTTATTAATTTTATGGTAAATCCTCTGATCAAAAAGCACATGATCGATGGATATGACCCTGAAACAGGGGAGAAGCTTGAAGAAGAAACACCTGAAACCTATGAAGGCTTTGAAAATGAATAAAAAAGGTGGCTAAACCCTTAGGGTTGGCCACCTTTTTCTGTAAAGTAAAGTCGCTTTACGCTAAATTTTCTCTAATTTATTTTTTATTCTATTGTCATTTTGATATAATTTTGATATAATATTTTAAATTTTGTTAAAGGAGGTCGATCCTTTGAAAAAGAAGCTTATTCTAATAACTGGCATAGCGGCTTTGGTTTTACTGATTGTGGTCGCATTGATTGTTTTGATGCCGAAAGTAAAAGCCTATATTCCGTATTATAAGGATCTTAAGGGCATTGATCAGGAAGATCGTCCTTATTCATTGACCATCGATAAAGCTGATTTTCAAAATGAAGTTGCAGCACGCTTGCAGGAAAATGGAGTGATTGTTTCTTCCGTTCGTTTTTTGGGTTATATTGAAGAGCATTATCCAAACTTTGTGTGGTACAACGGTATTTATGAGTTAAATGCCAATATGTCCTATGAGGAACTGTGCAAGGCGCTTATGAAGCCGGATACCATGCTGGATTATGTAAAGGTTACTGTTCCAGAAGGGAAGAATATCGCTGAAATTGCCCAGATTATTGCCAATAGCGGTCTTTGTACCGAAGAAGAGTTTTTAGAAGCAGCGGATAGTTACGATTATGACTTCGCTTTCTTGGATGAATTAAAAGAGAGGAATCAAAAATTAATCGGTTATAAGCTGGAGGGTTTTTTGTTTCCTGCCACTTATGAATTTCGTGCTGATACCGTAACCGCTCGTGATATCGTGCATAAAATGTTGAATACCTTTGAAGAGTATATTTCCGATGATATGATCAAGCAAGCAAAGGATCTTGGTTTATCTTTCAACGACTATGTTTCTTTTGCTTCTGTTATTCAGGGCGAAGCCCCCAGCATTGAATCCATGCGTGATGTTGCAGGCGTATTTTGGAATCGAGTCCATTCTAAGTCCTTTCCTCGTATGGAATCTTGTCCCACCAAAGATTATGTGGATGTTTTAAAAACGCTGGATCATTATACCGAAAAAATGGGGAATTCCTATAACACCTATATTTGTACAGGATTTCCTGTTGGCCCGATTAACTGTCCCGGTGTTGATGCCCTTAAAGCACTACTGGATCCTACTGAAAGCGATTTTTATTTCTTCGTAACGGATATAAATGGCAAATTCTATTTTAACAAGACATTGTCCGGTCATAACTCTACTATTCGTTCTTTGGACAGTCAAGGTTTGTGGCAGTCAACATGATACATCTGATACAACAATCCTGTTTGGAAAAAATAAATCCCTATGCCACTTCATTTAAGCCATCCTATGATTCGGCATCTGCTTTGGTTGGTGACGAAATTGCTTATCAAATTGTACTATACAGCGATGGCGAGAAGGCAGAGCCTGTTTATATCGAAAATCTGACGGGGATGTATAATCATATGTACCTTGTTAAGCAAGTGCCCGTGGTTTATCCTCATGTTTTTTCAGATAAAAGTGATTCATACCTTCTAGATACAGCAGGCGTTTTACCTGATTGCCTAATGCCCATTTCAGAAGATGAGCCTCTGATGATCGGCCCTCAGCTTACGGTTTTGTGGGTTTGCTTAAAGACTTCCTTAGTCGGTAAATTTCGCATTCGTTTTCGCTTTTATACAGACGATTGTGAAGCGATCAGCGATTTTATGTATGAAGTAATTGATCATGATCTCAATGACTCCATGATCAGCTTTTACGAGCATATTTATCCAACGTCCATTGCTGCCGATTATCATGTTCCGCTTTTTAGCAGTCGGCATTGGGAACTTTTGGAGCAACACTTTTTGCTGGCGGCAGAACATGGCGTTACTCATTTATTAACACCTCTTTATCCGGTCGTTTATAACTCGACTATTCATGAGCCGGTTCAATTGTTTAAGGCTAAATTAACAAAGAATGGGTTTGAGTTTAATTTTGATCTGCTTGACAGTTGGGTTCATTTGGCTCAAAAGAGTGGAATTGAGCATTTTGTACTTCCGCCGCTTTTCCCCGATTTATCGGCCCCTAAGGTTTTGCCGTTTGTTGTGGAAGTGGATCGACAAGATGTTTTGTATTTTGCTAAGGGTACCTCATCTTTTATACCGGAATATCATGGGTTTCTTTGTTCTTTATTGCGTAAACTGATTAAGCATCTGCGCCAGTTTAATTTGCAGACCTTTTTCTCCGTTCAGTTGTCGGACGGTGTGTCTGAGGCCACCATGGAAAACTATGCTGAGTGTCGCAATATGGTCTCTGAGGCTTGCCGCCCTCTTCGCATACTAGATCATGTGTCAGAACCGGCGCTTTATAACCATAAGGAAATCTCTGTTCCAATCTTGCCTATGGATAAGATTCAAGATATATTGAACATAAAGCACTCATTGCCGATGATTGCCAGCTTTGATCCGTTGAGCCATGATGCCTTAGTCGATCTGCTGATCGCCGGTTCTTCAGCTCGCCTTCGCTATCTGGGGCTGCTGAGTTATCGGTATAATCTTACTGCATATATGAATCGTGGTTTTAACTATAATGGCTCTTATGGCACAAGTACTTATGTGGAGCATGGGTTGAATCTAGATGCAGAGAATCGATTTCCAAGCGGTGCAGCTTCTTTGGTTTATCCCGGCTCGGATGGCCCTATACCGTCGATTCGTTTAAAACTGCTCCTTTATGCATTGCAAGATATCAGGGCAATTGAGGCTCTTGAAAAATATCGCCCCTATGAGCGAGTTATATCGATGATTGATCGAGAATGCCCTGTTTGTTCAGATGAACCCAATTTGGATGGATCTCGCTTGCTTGCGTTTCGTGAGAATGTGAACCGACTATTGAAAGAATACAAAGAGAAAAGAGGAGAATAAAACAATGAAATTAGGTATCGTTGGATTACCCAACGTTGGAAAGAGCACATTATTTAATGCTATCACCAATGCTAAGGCTCAATCGGCTAACTATCCTTTTTGCACCATTGATCCCAATGTTGGAGTGGTGTGCGTGCCGGATAAGCGGCTGGATGTTTTGGCTGAGATGAATAACTCCAAAAAGGTCGTTCCTGCTGTGATTGAGTTTGTGGATATTGCAGGCTTGGTTAAGGGTGCTTCCAGAGGAGAAGGTCTTGGTAATAAGTTCTTGGGCAATATCCGTGAGGTAGACGCCATTGTTCATGTTGTGCGTTGCTTTGCTGATGATAATATTGTGCATGTGGACGGTTCTATCGATCCTCTTCGTGATATTGATACCATCAATCTTGAACTGATCTTCTCGGATCTGGAGTTGGTTGAAAAATTTCTAGATCGTGCCAACAAACTGGCCAAAGGGGATAAGAAGCATCTTGTTGAAGTTGCTCTTTTCCAAAAGATTAAAGAAACGCTGGAACAAGAGCGCTTTGTGAATACCATTGAGTTTACCGATGATGAGCGTGAGATTATGAAGACGGTTTCTTTGCTGACCAATAAGCCGGTCATTTATGCTGCCAACGTTAGTGAAGAAGATTTTAAAAACGGTAAGCTGGATAATCCCTATGTTGCTCAGGTTCAGAATCGTGCTGCTAATGGGAATGCAGATGTACTGGTGATCTGTGCTCGCTTGGAGGAAGAGATCAGCGAGCTGGATAGCGAGGAAAAGGAATTGTTTTTGGCTGAATTGGGCTTTGAGCACAGCGGCCTTGATCGCATGATTTATACTTGCTACAATCTGCTTGGTTTGATCAGCTATATTACTAGTGGTGAGATGGAAACCAAGGCCTGGACCATTATTAACGGTACCAAGGCCCCTCAGGCGGCAGGCAAGATCCACACAGATTTTGAGCGTGGATTTATTCGTGCTGAGGTTGTGGCCTATGAGGATTTGGTTGCTTGTGGTTCAATGGTGGCTGCTAAAGAAAAAGGTCTGGTTCGCAGCGAAGGTAAAGAATATGTAATGAAAGACGGCGATGTGGTTCTATTCCGTTTTAATGTTTAAAAAGAAACACCCCTGTGTTACACAGGGGTGTTATTTTATAAAGTAAAGAACGATGATGAGTATTGTGAAAACCAGCAGGGAAAAAAAGGCAATTCTCCATCGGTTTCGAGAGCGCTTTTCACGCTCCGGATTAATATGGTGACTCATCATTCGTTCGCATTCTTTCACGATATTTTTATAGGGCGTTTTTCCTTCTGGGCGAAGGATAAAAATCGCTTGCTCGAAGATTTCGCTTTCTGTATTGTTTAGCTGAATTATTTGCTTTCCGATTCCTTTGATCATACCAACACCTCGATGTTAGTATAAAGAAAGAGCCGTTCAATATTCAGCGTTTTTTTGGATTTTTGCAGCAATAACAGTAATGTCGTCCCGATTGTTCCCGTCGTTGTGTTCAGATAAATATTTTAAAATTTTCAGAGCGTAATCTTTCACATTTTCGTCCTTTGAAAGCATGATGGCATTTTCAACCTGAAAACTTGAGGCGGCCAAACCATCTGATCCCATGATCAGATAATCACCATCGGCAATTCGAATGCTATGATGTTGTACTCGATCCTGATCGCCGATTCCTAATGGTAAGCCGCCTCCTCGAAATTTTGAAAGCTTATCTTTATGTAACAAATAACTATCGAAGGCGCCGGCTTTATAGAGATCGGCACTTCCGTGCTCTAAATCAATAATACAAATATCAATGGTTGTAAAGTATTGCGAGTCTTGCAAGCGTTCGGAAGCCCTGAAGATATTCAATGCATTCGATACATCAACACCTCCAATCATAAGCTTATGGAGTGTATTAAGGGCGCTTTTGCTTTTAAAGCCGGCTTCCTTTCCGCTACCCATTCCGTCTGCCAACAGAATGCAATAAGTGCTTTTGTTTATGGAGAATCCCATAGCATTATCACCGCATAAGGATTCTCCATTTTTATTTTTGCAAAGTGCAGCGCAGGTAATGCTATAGTTGCATTTTTCTTTAATATGTGCCCAGTAATTTTCATTGTTCTCGGTGATTTTTATGGATATCGGATGATCGAAATAGGGGGTTATAGTTTCGTGTAAAACTTTTTCATATATGAGATTATCTGAACAGGAAAAAGAAATGTCGCATTTTTTCTCTTGGTTTTCATCTGCTATAAAATTGATATCACGAACCTGAAGATTTCTTTTTTCAAGTTCTTTAACAATAGCATCTTCTTCATTTTTAAAAAACACAATAGGACAATGAGTAGTTGAGAGTTTTATCTCGATTTTTTGTGTAATTCTATTAAGCTGATCTACCAGCGTTTCTATTTGTTCACCATCATATACCAAACATTGCTTTTTGATGGAAAGCATCATTGCGTTGGGCTTAATACAAAAAGGGAGAAGTTCTTCAATTGACTGTACTTCGATGGCTCGGGTTGAAATGGTCTCAATTGCGGAGCATATTTTATCAAAATTCTTTTCGTAGCAAATATCAGCCTTGGGGCAAACTGCTTTGCAATGCCGACGGCATCCATTCAAAACGGCCTTATCATTGATTCGAGAGCCTTTTGGATCGTTTTTAACAGCGATGTATGAGGACAAAACCGTTTTTAGTGGTTTCTTCGGTATAAAAAAGGAGATGGTCATGGAAACAATGGGCTCGCAAAACAGCTGATAATTCCAAAGAAAATTACCAAAAAAGAACAGCGTGGAAAAATAAGCAACAACAAAAGCGCTAACAGCGAATCGTTCTGAAAAATTCGAAAAGACACATCCGGCCAAAGTGCCAACAATAATGGCGGTAAAAATCTCCCCGCCGCCGTTTTCAACTGACGCCAGAAGAATGGCCAAGCTGCATCCCAAAACCGCCACATGGCTTGTTTTAAGAAGGCTCAATGCCAAAAACAGAATAATGAATGATAGCACTCTGGTTGTATTCATGGAAAAAAAGGTGATGTTTTGCAATGCGACCAGAATGAGCGTAAAGGTAACGGCGATGGCGATCATTTCCCGTGGACTTAATGCACAATTTTTTTGAAAGGCTTTAACGGCATAATTGATGAAATAAACACAGCAGCAAATCAGTACACTTTCGCACAATAAAAGAAGAACGGAAAAGAGTGTCAGTTGCCCCGGTAAAAGAAAAAGAAAGCCTGATGCAAAACAGCATAGAGCCGAAAGAATAGCGGAATCGTTTTTGATGATGTGCATTGATTTTTGAAAGACCATGTATACAACATAGATCATAGTAAGTGCTGTGATGTACTTAAAAACAGTCAGATCAAGGGGGGCAGATAGATGAGCCAGAGCGCTGCTTAGAAAGCAAGCGGTAGGGATTAATCCGATTTTTGAACTGACAGTAAGTAGTATGATTGAAAAAGGTGAAAAGTCATCGAGAATGGTGCATTTTGCTGTTATGAAGCCGATTCCTGCCGATAACAGTACTCTAAGAATGAAGTAAAAGAATGTGATGGCGGTGTTTTCTAACTTGTCCAATCGATTTTGAACTCGAATCATTTGAATTGCTCCTTCGGTTTTGTTGTTTGATATAATTATAGTGAGCCGGTTCGAGTGATTTTGTCGTATTTTTGCTTGAACAGAAAAATTTTTAAAAATTTAATAGATATTTATAGTCATATACGGTATAATGGATTTATTTAGAGGTACAGGATGAAAAATTACGATCTTTCAAAAATAGTTGAGCCGTTGCTCAATTGGTATACAGAGAATAAGCGGGACCTTCCATGGCGCCATAATCCCACGCCGTATCGAGTGTGGATATCGGAAATCATGTTGCAGCAAACTCGTGTAGAGCCGGTGGTTCCGTATTATTTACGTTTCTTGGAAGCTGTTCCGGATGTTAGTGCGCTCGCTAAACTGCCGGAAGACCAACTGATGAAGCTTTGGGAAGGGCTTGGCTATTATAGCCGTGCCAGAAACCTTCAAAAGGCGGCAAAGATCATTGATATGAATGGGTCGTTTCCCGATTGCTTTGAAGGGTGGCTCGCTTTACCCGGCATCGGTGAATATACTGCCGGTGCGGTTTGCTCCATCGCTTTGGGATTGCCGACTCCTGCCGTGGATGGCAATGTCTTACGAGTGCTCTCTCGTTTGATGGGATCTTTTGATGATATCGCATCTTCGGGTGTAAAAAAAGCATTTACCCATAAGCTCGCCGAGATTTATCCAAAGGATCGCACCTCTGATTTTACCCAGTGTCTGATGGAACTCGGAGCAACGGTTTGTTTGCCAAATGGAGAGCCTCATTGTGATTGCTGTCCGGTGTCGGGGCTTTGCGTGGCCAAAGAGAAAGGATTGATTGATCAAATTCCCGTTAAGGTGGCCAAAAAAGCTCGTAAAATCGAAGAAATGACAATTTTGATCTTACGCCACGGCGATCAGATTGCAACCTGTAAGCGGCCTAATAAAGGGCTTTTAGCGGGCCTTTGGGAATTGCCCAATATCAATGGTCATTTGAGTGAAACAGAAGTTTTAAACCGTTACTCGGCGAATCGAGTGAAGAAGCTTTCAGATTCGGTGCATGTGTTCTCTCATATTGAATGGCATATGATTGGCTATGAGCTTGAGGTGGCGGAGATGGATTCTTCCTATGTTTGGAATTCCATTGTAAGTGTGTTGGAGGAACAGGCAATACCTTCTGCCTTTCGATGCTACACGAATTATTTGCGAAATTTGCGTTATGAGGTGTAAAATGAGACATTTTTTTAAAGCGGTCGGATCCCTATTGTTGGATCAAGGCGTCTGCCTGATTGCATCATTTATGATGCCGATGTGTATGGCGGTTTTATTTAATAATAGCTTGGCAGGTTATTTAATTGTTGCGGCGGTATTGATCGCCCTTTATGTGTACACTGCCTATCGTTCCGGATATAAGGCAGGGATGAAGGATCCCCGTCGTGTGCCAAAGGATCCAAATTACCATGGCTATCTTTATAAAGGTGCATTGTCGGGTTTGGTAGCAGCCGCTCCTCTTTTGGTCGTTTATTTGATTTATAAGATCACCAGCAGTGCGAAAGCTGCCTTTGTGTTTTATATGGCAAATTACTATTGGACATGGCCGCTTCGTGGCGCTTTTCCGAGCCATCAGCAGTTGATCATGATTTTGGCCTTTGTGCCGATGATTTTGGTGCCTTGGATTGGCTATATTGCCGGATATAAAAGCTTTATGTTTAGTGATTTGGCTGTGAAGCTTTATAAAAAAATTGTTAATCGAATGCCTGAGGAATAACGATAAAACATATTTACTGATCGCATCTCATATGATTTGAGGAGGTGATCAAATTGTTGCTCCATAAAATCAAGGGAATCACAGCGGTTTTCATGATATCCTTGTTGTTTACATTAGTGGCGTTCAACCTTCGTTATCAATTGCAATTGCAAGATACTTCTGCAAAGCAGGTTCAATATATTTTAGATGCCGGACACGGAATCCCTGACGGCGGCACTTCCGGAGTTGACGGAACCACCGAGCAGGAACTGAATCTTGCAATTGCTTTAAAGGTTTCCGATGCACTGAAAGATCGAGATATTCCACATTTAATGACCCGATCGGATGAAAATAGCATTTATCGTGAGGGCAATACAATCCATGATAAAAAAGTATCAGATATTCGCCATCGAATTGAGATTGCAGGTGAGGTGCCGAGCGCTCCGCTCATTAGCATCCACATGAACAGCTATCCTGATCCCTTGGTTCATGGGATTCAAGTTTTTTATAAAGCGAGCGATGCCAGGTCAAAGCAAATTGCTGAAGCCCTTCAATTATCATTTAATACGGAACTGCAGCCGGATAATACCAAAACGGTTAAAACTATTTCAAAAAACATATATTTGTTTTCCCACGTTGAAAACCCTGCGGTGTTAATAGAGTGCGGTTTTTTAAGCAATAAAGAAGATTTGAAAGCTCTTCAAGATTCCGGTTATCAAGAGAAGCTTTCCCAGATCATCGCAATGGTCTTGTCGGCATCTGAATAAATATTAAGGCGGTTTAAAATGGCTAAGATCAAACAAGTTTATATTTGTGCAGAATGTGGCTATGAGAGCCCGAAATGGAATGGGCAGTGCCCTAAATGCAAAGAATGGAATACCTTTGAGGAGCAAACTATCGTTCAGTCTCCCAACAAGATAGAATCGCATTCATCTCGTTCTGTTGAGATCAAAAGTGTGAATGAAATCAAAGGTGGGGGAGAGATTCGCTTTTCCACCGGACTGAAGGAGTTGGATCGAGTTTTAGGCGGTGGCCTTGTTGTGGGGTCATTAACCTTAGTCGGAGGAGATCCCGGAATTGGTAAGTCTACTTTGCTTCTTCAAATATGCCAGTATTTAGGGCTGGATAAAAAAGTCCTCTATGTTTCCGGCGAGGAATCCATGGGTCAAATCAAACTAAGAGCTGAACGCTTAGGCGTTTGTTCGGATAATCTGTTTTTGGCATGCGAAACGAACATTGAGGCTATTTTAAATGCTTGCAACGATCAGCGGCCGGATGTTTTGATCGTCGACTCCATTCAGACTATGATGTCCGATCATTCTACCAGCGCTCCCGGCACCATATCTCAGATCAAAGAATGCACCGCTGCCTTTATGCGCCTTGCTAAAGAGCAGGGGATCACCGTTTTTATTATCGGCCATGTAAACAAAGAAGGTTCCTTGGCCGGCCCTAAAGTTTTGGAACATATGGTGGATACGGTTTTGTATTTTGAAGGCGATAAGAATCTGAACCATCGTATTTTGCGAACGGTAAAGAATCGATTTGGTTCCACCAATGAAATCGGCGTGTTTGATATGCAAAGCTGCGGCTTGGTGGAAATTGATAATCCGTCCAAAATGTTTTTGGATGGGCGACCTGAAAATGTGCCCGGCACTTGTGTAACCTGCCTTTTGGAGGGGACACGCCCTGTTTTGGCAGAAATCCAAGCTTTGGTATCCAAAACCGGTGCGCCGGTACCCCGCAGAATGGCCAGCGGTATTGATTACAATCGCATGTCGCTTTTAATCGCTGTTCTTGAAAAAAGAGCCAATTTGGTTCTTTATAACCAAGACGCTTATGTTAATGTGGTTGGTGGTTTCCGAGTTTTTGAAACGGCGGCGGATCTGGCTATTGTGCTGGCAATTGCTTCCGGTTTTTCTGATTTTGAGATGCCGGGCGATCTTGCTGCGGTTGGTGAAATCGGTTTGTCCGGCGAAGTGCGGGCAGTATCTTTTCTTGAAAAGAGAATCAAAGAGGCCCAAAAACTTGGTTTTACTCGCATTATGGTGCCTTCTCGCAATAAACTATCTCATCCAATCGATGGGATTGAGATCATTCCCGTATCATCTGTTTCACAGGCGATCCATAAAGCGAGAAACTGTAGTTAATAAAAAAGACCTGTTCATTTTGAACAGGTCTTTTTTGTCATCTTTTTTCTTCCAGATAAAGGGAAGCTTCCATGTCAGCAGTTGCCAGTGCAAAGGCCAAGGGATACATTTCAAAGGCTTTTGAACAATTTCGAATATCTTTTTCTTCTGAAAATCCCATATGATACCGAATGGCAAAGGCTTCTTCACGAGTCAGGCGCATGAATCCGCCGATAATGTAGACACTCTTTTCGCCGTGACCGTAAGGAAGATTGTCGTCAAATTCGTAGTAAGGTACTTTTTCCCATACACCGGCGTCGTTTTTTACATTCCGCATAGAGGTTTTATATACATTTACCTTGCAGATATCGTGTAATAAGGATACAATGGCAATGCTCTCATCGCTGTATTCATTTGTGAAGAGTTTCTTGGTGTAGGGGCGGCCTAAATACTCGCAAAGGTTGGTATAAACATTCAAACTATGTTCACATAGTCCGCCGGGATAATTGCCGTGAAACCGTGTGCTGGCCGGGGCGGTGAAAAAATCGGAACCATTGCTGCAAAGGTAGTCTAACAACTCTTCAGCGCCTTCTCGCTTGATTTTTTCACGATATATTTTGCAAAACTTTTCTTTCATATCCATTATTCTTTAGATTCCTTTTCTGTAGTATCAATATTTTTCCATAGTTTGATTTTACCTTCTTCTTGAAGGTTTTTAAGAATTACAACGGTGATGGGGAATAAAAACATTCCGGTAAATCCAAAAAGCTTCAATCCCACCCAAATGCAAAAGAGAGTAAGGATGGGAAGCATACCCACATGATCGCCGATGATTTTAGGCTCGAGGATTTGGCGAACGACGGTAATGACGATATACATGCAAATCAAAATAAGTGCTTTCCACGGATTTCCGGTCAGAAGGCTAAACACAGACCAAGGAATCAATACCGTGCCAACACCTAAAACCGGTAAGATGTCCACAAAAGCAATCATTAATGCCAACGGAAGGGCGGGTTTAAAGTCAAAGACTAAGAAGAAAATGAGTAACTCAACAAAGGTAACGGATAAAAGGATGGAATAGGAGCGAATATACTTCCAAATCGTTGAGAAGAAGCTGTTTTTAATATCAACGATCAGATCTTGATGCTTTTGATCAAATTGTGCTAAAAAGAAGCGCTTGACAGTGGGGAAGGAGATGGACATGAAGAAGCTGGAAACGATGGTGACAATGGAGAACACAAGGATATTAGGGATATAAGTGACCACATTTCCGGCATATCCTAAAAGCAGACCGCCAAAAGAGCCGGTTAAAAGAGTGGAATAGTCGTAGTTTGCCAGATAATCAGCAGCGCTGTTTAAAATATTATCCGGCACAAAAGAAAGCATGCCGTTGTTGCCTCGGAAAGCGGCCTTCAGATAGTCGATAACTTCGATGATAAGAGAGGGGAGGCGCTTGATAAGGGCTTTTCCTTCCGTCCAAATAGTCGCCGATAAAAAGCTTCCGATAATCACCACAAGTACCAACACAATGATCACGCAAAGAGAACAGGCGAGGGGGCGTGGAAATCGGGCTTTTTCAGTCAAGAAATGAACAGCCGGTTCAATTAAAAACGCAACAAGGAATGCAATGATAAAGGGGGTAATTGTCCCAAAAACATAGCGAAAAGCCAAAAAAACCAAAAAAGCAAACACCGCAATGTAAGCAAAATGGATGATATAGTGCAGTCTTTTATAGTCTCGATTTGATAGCATTCTTTTTCTCCAACAATCTTGATTTGTTTTTATTATAGCATAGTAAATGTTAAAAAATAAAGTGTATTTTTAAAAATAATGTTTCACTTGAAAAAATCAGAAAATCGTGGTATAGTTGTACTCGTTAAAATTACAATTGTTTTTTTGGAAAGGACACTGTTATGAGCCAAGAATACTACTTGATTGATAAAAATGTATTGCCGGAGATTTTTTCAAAAGTTATTGAAGCGAAACGCTTATTGCAAACCGGAAAATGCAAGACTGTGCATGAAGCTGCTCGTACTGTGAATATTTCTCGCAGTGTTTTTTATAAATACAAAGACAGTGTACATGTGTTTGTTGAAAAAGATAAGCAAAACATTATCACAATTATTTTGTATTTATCGGATGAAATCGGCGCTCTTTCCAGGGTTTTAGCTCTTATATCTTCGGTTGGGGCTAGCATTCTGACCATTAACCAAAATATGCCTATGAACGGCATTGCGCCGGTTTCTATTTCCTTTAACACATTGAAAATGGATATCGCCTTAGAAGAACTTTTACAGGAAATGGGAAAACTCAATGGTGTGATGAGTGTCAAACCGGTAGCAAAAGAGCGTGGATAGAATATACTGAAATTGAGTAGAAAACAAATTGTTTCGATTAAAGAAGGGATCTTCCATGGGACTGATTGTCCAAAAATTCGGTGGAACCTCGGTGGCTGACCGAATTTGTCTGAATAATGTTGCAAATATTATCGCAAGAAGAATAAAAGAAGGCAACCAAGTGGTTACGGTTGTTTCAGCGCAGGGGGACGAAACCGATCGTCTTTTGTCCTGCGCCCATGAGATTGCCGAATCGCCCGATCTTCGTGAATTAGATGCGCTTTTGGCAACCGGCGAGCAGGCATCAGCGGCAATGCTGGCAATCGCTTTAAATAGTTTGGGGGTTCCGGCTGTTTCCCTTACCGGAAACCAAGCGGGGATTCGCACCGATCGTCAATTTTCTAATGCGCAAATTGTTAAAATGGATGTGGATTGCATTCGAACTTATCTCAATGAAGGAAAGACCGTGGTTGTGGCAGGATTCCAAGGTGCTGATGATGCGGGGAACACAACAACTCTTGGCAGAGGCGGTTCCGATACCACGGCTGTGGCCCTTGCAGCGGCTCTTTGTGCCGATCATTGTCGGATTTATAAAGATGTGGATGGAATCTATACTTCGGATCCCCGAAAAGACACAACGGCAAAAAAGTTGGACTATATTAGCTATGATGATATGTTGGATCTGTGTGATTCCGGTTCCGGTGTGCTTCAAAGAAAGAGCGTGGAATTGGCAAAAGATCATAGCGTTCAATTGGAGATATTATCGAGCTTTCAGTTTACTTCCGGCACTTTGATCAGTAAATAATAATAGGACAAGTCGGGCGGCTTTTGGCCGCCCGCTTTATTCATAGTAGGATTTCATTCTCTTGAGCGCCTTAGTTTCAAGGCGAGAAACATAGCTTCTTGAGATACCAAGCTTTTCAGCAACTTGCTTTTGAGTCAGTGATTGGGTGTTATACAAACCATAGCGCATGATAATGATCCGTTTTTCTCGTTCCGGCAAGCGATTTAAGTATCGATATAGTTTCTTGCAATTTATTTTTAAGTCAAGATCTTCTGCAAAATTCTCTTCTTCATATACAATGTCCATAAAGGTTAAGGCATTTCCATCGCCGTCTGTTTCAATAGGATCATCAATGTTTACATCGTTTTGCCGCTTTTTTTGATTTCTGAAATACATAAGTATCTCATTTTCGATGCATCGAGCGGCATAGGTGGCTAAACGAGCACCTTTTTGATGATCAAATGTGGTAACACCTTTAATTAATCCGATGGTACCGATGGAGATCAGATCATCCTGATCTTTGCTGGTGGCATAGTATTTTTTTATGATATGTGCCACCAATCTTAGATTTCGTTCAATTAGAATGTTTCTGGCATCCAGATCGCCCTTTTTAAACAGATCCAGATAGTATCGTTCTTCAGCTAGTGTCAGTGGTTTTGGAAAAGTGGAACTGCCGGAAAGGTAAAGCATTAAAAAGATCGTACGATCTAAAAAGCTTTGTAATGGTATAAACAAAAAAATCACCTCACATCAGTTTATGAAAATTGCCGCTTGTCACTTGCAAAAAGATTGACAATAAATCACATTATTGGTATGATATATAAAACGAATATGAGGTTGAGCGGATGATTGAAATCAAGAAAGTAACAGACCCGAAAACACTGGAGTTGATTTGTAAGAAGCATTCTATCGTCTTATCAAAAGAGGATCATGTCATTGCAACCATCGAGCGTGGGGAAGTGCTGCAATGTGCGGTATTTTCTTATGAAGGCGAATGTGGGGAAATCAAGGTAATAAGCGGGTTTGACGGCGATTTAAATCTTTTGGACGGACTTTGCCGTGCTATTTTAAATATCATGGATATCAATGGTGTAAAGGAAGTGTACTTTACAGAAGATCATGCAGAATTGGCAAAAAAAGTCGGTTTTAAAGAGAGTGACGGAGTTTTTTCACTGCGGTTGGAAGGCTTTTTTAAGTGTGGCTGCTGCAGTTCGAATCAATAAAGGAGAATAAAAGATGAGCTTAAAAGAAAAAAGACTGTTTTTACTGGATATGGATGGTACCATTTATCTGGATCAGGAATTATTTGATGGTACTTTGGATTTTCTAAATTATGTTAAAAGCATTGGCGGCAGAGCCATGTATTTGACAAACAATAGCTCTAAAAGTGTTACCAAATACATTGAAAAATTGGCGTCCATGGGCATTGAAGCGGAGGCAAAGGATTTCACAACATCAGCCCAAGCAACCGCATTGTATCTCTTAAAAACCCATAAAGATGATTTGCTGTATGTGTTCGGAACTCAGGCGCTGAAGGATGAATTGACCCAATATGGGCTGAATATCACCGATAAACTTTGTGATGAAATTAAGTGCTTGGTGATGGGCTTTGATACAGAACTTTGTTTTCAGAAGCTGGAAGATGCTTGCATTTTGTTAAATAGAGGCGTTGATTATATTGCAACCAATCCTGACTGGGTTTGTCCCACATGGTATGGATCGGTACCTGATTGTGGATCCATTGCTCAGATTCTGCACACAGCAACAAAGAGAAGCCCTAAATTCATTGGAAAGCCGGAGCCCACAATGATTGAATTAGCAATCGAGCAAACAGGGTTCACCAAGGAACAAACCATCATTTTAGGAGATCGTTTGTATACAGATATTGCAAGCGGTAGTAACGCAGGAATTGATACATCGTTAATGCTGAGCGGTGAATCAACCATGGAAGATGTAAAAGTATTTGAAGGGAAACAGCCGACATACATTTTTGAAAACATTCGTGAATTTCTTAATGCAATTCAGTAATTTCCCTTAAAATGTACCTGTAAATGCACCTATAATAAATAATTTAAAATACGGGGTTGAAACCATCAAAAAATGGTTCAACCCCGCTAAAGGCTCCCCTTAACTGCACAAAATATCCATTTTGTGCAGTTGACATTGTGTCAGAATCGTGTTATAATGAATACATCCCCTCATCAAGGAGTTCAATTAATATGATTGATTATGACCGTCTTCCGCAAACATTAAAGGATTTTATATTTTATCTTGAGGTTGTTTTAGGAAAATCCAAGTCCACTACCTATGAATATGTTTTGGATCTGGAAAACTTTTTTCGGTTTATGAAAATCAAAAAAGGAATGGTTCCTCGAGACACAAAACTACATGACGTTGCAATACACGATATTGACCTTCCCTTTGTGTCTGCAATTACTCTTCAGGATATTTATGAGTACTTCTATTATTGCCGTGAAAATCGTCAAAACGGCTCTAGAAGTATTGCGAGAAAAATGTCGACTCTGCGTACATATTTTAAATATATGACCCAGAAATCCCATCAACTAAAAGAAAATCCTATGGAGGGCGTTGAAACCCCTTCCCTGCCCAAAACCTTGCCTAAATACCTCTCTTTGGAGGAAAGTACGGAATTGCTGGCTTCTGTGCGAAATAATCGCCGTGATTATGCCATTTTAACCCTGTTTTTGAACTGTGGAATGCGGCTTGCTGAGCTGGTTTCCTTGAATTTGAGCGATATTACAAATGAATATGCTGTTATTACCGGTAAAGGTAATAAACAGCGTACCATCCATTTGAATCAAGCTTGTCGTGATGCCATTGATGATTATCTGAAGCATGATCGCCCCCAAGAAGGATTAAAAGATCCCGAGGCGTTATTTATTAGTCGGAATAAGTGTCGTATTTCCCGCCGAGCGGTTCAAAATGTCGTTGATAAGTATCTTCATCTGGCCGGTTTGGGTGATAAGAATTTATCCACTCATAAACTACGCCATACTGCCGCCACCTTAATGCACCGTTACGGTCATGTGGATATCCGTGTTCTCCAAGAGATCTTAGGCCATGAAAACTTAGGGACTACCCAGATCTATACCCATGTTGATAGTGAATCTATCAAAGAAGCTTCTATGAGCAATCCCCTCTCCAAAGTGAAGCGAAAAGGCGAATAAAAAAGAGCCCAAGGGCTGCCCTTGGGCTCTTTTTTTATGTTTTTTTCAATGTAAAAACATAGTTGTTATTCTTGTTTGTTTTATCAATTACATAAAATCCATTAAAGCTGAATTCTGCTTCAATTTCATCAGGTATGGTAACCTCATAGTTCACCGTATCCCCCGTTAACTCCCATTGTACTTTGATTTGACCGTATTGGGTATCATAATGCCCTTTTGCCCAAGTGATTCTCTGAGATGGATCAAAATATGGGGCAAAAATCACCTTTTTAAATCCGGGATGATCAAAGACAGGGCGGATTCCCAGGCAGTATTCATACATCCACTCGGTGCAAGAACCAAAGGAATAATGGTTAAAGGAATTCATTCCTTCTCTTATACCGTTTTCTTTTGTATAACTATCCCAGCGTTCCCATATGGTGGTGGCGCCGTTTACAACCGAATATCCCCATCCCGGATACTCGGTATTGGTGATCAAATGATAAGCCAGATCCACCCTGCCAAGATCACAAAGGGCAGGTAATAAAAAACGAATTCCCAAAAATCCGCAGGTAAGCTTATTGTTATCTTCAATAAATTTACGATTGAGATTCTTTAATGCAAATTCCTTGTCAATGATTCCGAATTTAAATGCAATCAGATATACGCTTTGTGTATCAGAAAGAATTTTGCCATCGGTATCCACAAAAGCATTTGGAAAGGCTGATTTGATATTATTATAAAGATCAAGATAGCGTTTTTCTTCGTGATCCCCAATCACACCGCATAGCTTTGAGGCAACATAAGCTGCTCTGGCATAATAAAGAGTGGATATAACATCTTTATCCGATTCGTCCAAGGAGAGCCAATCGCTATAAGAAAAACCGGTTGGACGCCGAATGTATTTGGGGCAGGTGCTTTCATAATAATCCAAAAGCCTTTTAAGGGCGGGCAGATTATTGCGGACGACCGTTTTATCACCATACATTTCATAGTGATAATACGGAATTTCTGCGATTGCTTCGCTCCAGCCGGCGGCGGGCACATGTCCGACATAACTATGGAAGCCAAAATGCGGCAAGGGTGCAACGGCAGGAATAATGCCGTTGCCAAGCTGTGCATCCCGTATGTCCGATAAATACTTTTCATAGAATGCTTTGCAATTCATGTTATACATGGCACTCTTGCAAAACACCTGTGCATCTGCCGTCCATCCAAGACGCTCATCACGTTGAGGGCAGTCGGTCGGTACATTTAAAAAGTTATCCCTCTGCCCCCATAAGGCGTTTTGATAGATCTTTGTTACAATGGGATCCGAACAGGAAAAAGAACCTGATCCAAGAAGATCGGTATACATTGCTTCGGCAGTTATATCAAGGATCTCTACATTCCCTGTAACGCAAAGTTCAGCGTAGCGGAATCCGTGAAAAGTGAAAATCGGACGAAAACGCTCAATGCCTTTTCCTGAAAGAATATAGGTATCTGTTGCTTCTGCTTTTCTAAGGTTGTCTGTATAGAGCTTTCCGTCTGAAAGGATTTCGCCGTGGCGAATGACTACCTTGGACCCCCGCTCCCCCTTGAATAAGCAATTCAATACACCGGAAATGTTTTGGGAAACATCGTACAAATAGGTGTTGTTTTCCTGTGAAAGAAGAGATGGCTTAAATTTATGTTTCACAACAATAGGGGGCAACGTGACTTCTTCAAGATAAATGCTTCTTGTGAAGCGAAATGCCACTTCTTCGGCAGAATCCCATTCCTTATCATTATAGGAATAGAGGGAGAAATCTCCGACATGCAGCCGCCGGTCAACATATTCGCCCATATAGATATCGCTTCTTCGGATTTCTCCGCTGGTTGCTTTCCAAGTGGAATCTGTGGCGATGGTTTCGGTGGTGCCGTCTTCATATTCGATGACGATCTGTGCGGTTAATTCCAAATGATCGCAATAACTGTTTCGCTTAAAAGTGGTGGTGGAGCCAACATGACCGATTGCCCACCCATCGCCCAGTACAACGCCGATGGCATTCTCCTCCCCTACTCTTTTGGAGATGTCATAGCGAACAAAAGGCATTTTCTTATTGTAGTCCACCCAACCGGGAGATAAATAATCTTCAGCAATCGGATGACCGTTTAGATAAGCTTTGTAGCATCCCATTGACGAGATCAATAATGTTGCTTTTTTTACCGAATCCCTTAATGTAAAGGTTTTTCTGAAATAAGGAGACGGATTTCCATATTGATCATCTAAGGTTTTATATTCGCCTGTTTTATAAGTGATCCATTTTGTATTGAAATGCACGAGCTTTTTCTCCTGTATATTATAAAATGATCAGTTCCTTTGTTGAGGTAGTCAGGTTCTCATAGCCTTGGTCTGTGATATAAACCATATCCTCAATGCGAACGCCAAATTGAGTGGGCAAATAAATTCCAGGTTCTACCGTGATCACCATTCCGGGAGCTAGTAGCGTCTCATCTACGGTGTTAAAACAGGGTTGTTCGTGGATTTCAATGCCAACGCCATGTCCTAAGCCGTGACCGAAGTTTTTCTCAAATCCCTTGGAATAAATGTGGTTTCGTGCAATGGCATCAATTTCTTTGCAAACCTTGTTAGGGGCAATGGCGTTCAGCGCAAGCATTTGCGCATCCAACACAGTATTGTAAACTCTCTGCTGCTCCTCGCTTACCTCCCCGATTGCGACCGTTCTTGTCATATCAGAACGATAGCCGTTTACCACCGCTCCGAAATCCATGGTAATGAAATCACCATACTCAATGGCTTTTTCAGTGGGCACACCATGAGGGAGAGATGAGTTTTTACCGGATACCACAATGAAGTCGAATGAAACGCCCTCACTCCCCTGCTTGCGCAGATAAAACTCCATTTCCAATGCAATCTCACGCTCTGTTTTACCAATGGTGATTTGATTTAAAATGTAGGAAAAAGTATCGTCGGTTATCTTTTGTGCCAGTTTGATCTGGCTGAGTTCTAAGGGATCTTTTATCCGGCGCAGTGATGAGATTTGTTGATCCATCTTTGGATCAAGGGAAACCTCTTGTTCCGAAAAAAGCTCTTTAAAGCGATTTAATTCGTCGACGGTCAGATAGGAAGTTTCTAAATATACCTGTTTTATTTGATGCAGCTTTGCAAGGGTCTGCAACTGTTCTGGGGCTTTATTCATCAGAGTTACATTGCAAGAAGTTATTGATTCTGTTGCTTTTTCAAAGTAGCGAAAATCAACGATAAAATCCGCTGACTCTTTGGTGATGAATAAGATGCCTGCAGAAGATTTAAAGCCGGTAAAATAGAGGCGGTTTGCGTCACTTGTGATGAGCATCCCTTCCCCGCTATTTAAATGCTTTTGTAATTGCTCGATTTTTGTCATAAATCATTTACCCTTATCTTTACTCATTTTTAGATGCCTTCTATACCAAATCCGCCGCATAACCGCCACACAGATCAGGTACGCTACGGTTATAACCAAAGTGTTGATTAAGAATAATACTAAAATCTTCGGTAATAACGCATAGGAAAAAGCTTTCATATTCAGCAATAGGATCCCCGAGAAGGGAAACATTAGAAAACCAAAAAAGGACTGAACGGGATTCGGCGCATTGATCAGTAACAGTCCAATATGTAAAACGTAATAGATGGCTGTTGTCAGAACAATTGTAAAAAGATTACGCCGTTGGGTCATAAAAATGTTTATAAAATCTTTAAAAATGCCCGGTTTATTGGTTTGGTAGAGTTGGAGTGAGGCGATTCTATACGGGGAATTACGAAAGTGCATAATACACGCAAACGTAATCGCAAATATAACCCAGATTACAATGTATGCCTCAAAATGAAACGACACTCTTCCGGTGTAGTCCGGCCAACTTGAAATGGAATAAAACCAAACCGAAAACGGAAGACCTAATAACATATAAACTGTTAGGGTAATAACGGAAGAGAAAAATAGCCAAACACAAATCATCTTAAAATCCCTTTCCTGCTTTGTGCAATTTTCATTTTAACATACGAGCAACTACAAATCAAGATGAAAGAATTATAACGATCAACCTGATTCTATAATCATTATATCGTTTTTGTGCGGGAATCAAAATAATGATGTTAGCAAAATAACACCCTATAATTTTATGAATTTAGCAAAATAAAAACAGCGCTTCGCTTTCCAACGAAACGCTGTTTATTTATTTTTTGGTTTTGATTTTCATTTTCTCGCACCAAAGCTGTAATGCTTCAACAGTCATTGAAACCTGCTCCAGTTCTTCATAGATGCGATCAAAGTCCTCTTACTCATCCTCAGAGAGCTTTCCGTCTTCAAGAATCTCCATGAGTCTTACTTTGCTGTGATTGACTTTTTTAAGAACAACGGCCATACTCACAAGAATTTCATGGACGCTGCCGCCAAAGACAACCTCGGGGGTGTCAATTTTGCCAATCTCACACTCATTGCAACAATAATAATTGCGAAGCTCCGGCTTATTATACCGTCGAGCCATAGCTACAACGTCGGCCGGTTGTATGGTTGCGGTTCCGTTCTCGATTTTAACCAGCTTATATTCGGGAACACCGGGCATTCCGGGATAGTTTGGATCGTTGGGAATCCGCTTGGTTGCTTCTGCACGGCTAAGACCCAGTTCTTCCCTTATAAGCTGATATATGTTCTTGTTCTTTTTAACAGACGCTTTTCCCATTTTGCTCCCCTTAAAATGTATTTGCAAAGATTATACCATATTGCTCCACTTAGCACAACTATAAAACTAAAAAAGAAGAACGAAGCGTTGCTCCGTTCTTCTTGCAAGAAACATTTAAAAGCACACTTTTTCAGGGTTTAAAATGTTTTTCCCATCAAAAACCTTTTTAATGCCCCTCATAAGGTTAATTTGCAGATCACCGACCTGCTCTTTTAAATAATCTTTTTTGGCATAGCCAATGCCGTGCTCACCGGAGATCAAACCGCCAAGCTCATCGGCTTTTTTATACATGGCATCAAAGCAATGCTGTAACACCGATTCCCATTCTTGGTCGGAAAGATGATCCTTACAGATGTAAATATGAAGGTTGCCATCTCCGGCGTGGCCAAAACTTGGAATTCTTACACCGGTTTGCTCTGCCAAGGTGTGCGTAAAGCGAATAAACTCGTCAATCTTATTAACCGGCACAACAACGTCGCACTCGTCCATTTCCGTTGTGGATGCTTTGATTGCTTCAAGAAAAGCTCCGCGTGCTGACCAGACAGACTTTTTCCGTTCTTCAGTATCAACAATATAGGCATCAACTGCGCCGATTTCAAGACAAAGCTCCGCAACGGTTTTCATATCCTCGTTGACCTGTGCCTCTGTGTTTCCGTCAAAGGTCAAAAGAATATAAGCCTCGTTTTTCTTGTCCGGAAATTTCTTTCCTAAATAGTCCTCGGCAAACAAAATGGTATCCCGAGACATATATTCAATTGCGGTGGGTGTAACCTTGGATCTGAAAATTTTCGGCACCGCCTCGATTGCGCTTTTCATATCTAAAAAGGGCACCAAAAGACTTAATGAAACCTTAGGCATCGGAACTAAGGACAAGACCGCCTCAGTAATTATGCATAAAGTTCCCTCAGAGCCGACAACAAGGTCTTTCAAGCTATATCCCGAGCTGTTTTTAGCCACGTTGGCGCCCAGTTTTACAATTTCGCCGTTTGGCATAACAACGGTAAGCGCTCTGACATAATCACGGGTGACACCGTATTTTACTGCTCGCATACCACCTGCGTTCGTAGAAATATTCCCGCCGATGGTTGCCGACTTCTCTCCCGGGTCAGGGGGATACAAAAAGTCGTTTTCTTCAACAAAAGCTGCCAGTTCCATCAAAAGCACACCGGGCTGCACCGTAACCGTCATATTATCGCTGTCCAGTTCAAGAATCTTGTTCATTTTTGTGGTTTCCAGCAAAATGCCTCCACAGACGGGAACGGCTGCACCTACAAGTCCAGTTCCACTCCCCCGCACAGTAACGGGAACGACCCATTCCCAAGCCAATGACATTATTTTTGAAACCTGCTCAGTTGTGGTAACTTTTACCACAACATCAGGCATTTTTGAAATCGTGCCAAGCTCATCATGCGCATAATCCAAGCTTATGTCATTATCTGCAACAACATTTTCTTCGCCCACGATTTCAATGAGTTTTTTGATGTTTTCTAATGTCAATTTATTATACATTCGCTTGATCCTCCTTGATTTTGGCGATCAACTGAGGAATGATTTCGTTAACGTCGCCAACAACGCCATAGTGGGCAACGTCAAAAATAGAAGCGGTACTATCACTATTGATTGCAACGATACAATCACTTTTCATACCTGCCACAAACTGAACTGCGCCCGAAATGCCAAGACAAATGATAAACTTGGGCTTTACTGTTCTTCCGGACAAACCAATCTGGTGCTTTGCATCTAATAGGCCACCCTCTACAAGTGGTCTTGTGCAAGCCAAGGTCCCTCCGAGCAAATCTGCAAGCTCGGCTGCCATGTGCCTTGTATTTTCGCTCATGGCGCCTCGTCCGATTGCAACAATCACTTCTGCCTCTGAAATATCAATGTCTTTGGGCTTATCGATATAGGACAAAACTTCTACGTTTGAAGCCAGTTTATTCTCATCGATTTCAAGATATACGATCTCACCAGAGGGATCCTTTTGTGGAATTGGCTCATTAAAAACTTTGTATCGGACCGTACAAAACTGCGGTCTTGTGTCGGGTGAAATAATTTGAGCCATAATATTTCCGCCAAATGCAGGTCTGATCTGAACAAGGTCGGAGTTTTCTTTCATTTCAAGAACGGTACAATCGGCCGTTAGTCCTGCACGTCTTCTGGCGGCAACACGGGGCGCCAATTGACGACCCAGATTTGTGGCGCCAACTAAAATCGAAGATGGTTTGACCGCATCAATAAAATCGCAGAACGCAGCTGTATAAGGCTCGATCATAAAATCCTTAAAGCGCGGATGATCATAAACAAAAACCTTATCTACACCATAGTGCAACAATTTGTTGACGCTGTCTTTTAAATCAGAACCGATCATAAGCGCATAAACCGGTTGCTTTGTAACCTTTGAAAGCTCAATGGCCTTTCCGATCAACTCGTAGGTAACTCTGTGAATATGGCCGGCTAAATGGTCAACATACACACAAACGCCCTTCCAAAGTTCCTTATCAATTTTTGCTTTCACATCTTCTTGATAAGTAATGATACCGTCGCTTTTTTTAACGCATAGCTTGCACATTTTACAGCCGGAAGAAATGTCCAGCTTACCATCATAGGAGATTGCACCGAAGGGACAAACAGAAACCAAAGACTTGGCTTTTTCCTCGGTCACTAAATCATGGTTGATTATTAAACTACCCATATTGCCCTCCTACACTAATTTAATACGACGAACAAGTGCATAAAGCTCGTCGGCTTGTTCTTGTGCAGATCCTTCGATGGAATGCTTTTCGGTGTTCTTTTCGGGCGGGAAGATTCTTTCCACCTGGGTTGCAGAGCCCGCAAGACCATAATTCTTTTGATTTTGGTCGTCAAAATCGTCCATCGACAAAAACTTGATATTTTCATCATCAATAACCTTCATTCTCTTGTAGGAAGGAAGGCGCGGAGTATTTATGTCACCATCAACAGAAATAAGACACGGCAATTTGATGCTTAGATGTACAATTTTATCATCTTGCGAGGCTGTAACAAATATTCTGCCATCACAAACCTGTTCAACGGAAAGTACGTTTGCAACGTTGGGCAGACTTAAAAACTCGGCAACTTCCGCCCCAACTTGGGCAGTATCGCCATCTGTGGTTTGTTTCCCGCAAAGAATAAGGTCAAAGTCGCCTGCTTTTTTGATTCCCTGAGAAACGGTGTATGCCGTTGCAAGAACGTCTGCCCCAGCAAAGCGGCGGTCGGAAAGGACCGTTCCTTGGGTGGCTCCCATACAGATCGCTTCGCTTATTACCGTTTTGGCCTGGGGCGGCCCCATGGTGATTACCTCAACAGTTCCGCCATACTTTTCGGTCAAATGAAGAGCCGTTTCAATGGCATAAAGATCGTAAGGGTTCATCTTACTTTGAATCCCATCTCGTTTTAAAACGCCGGTAATTGGGTCAACCTCAACGTTTGTCGACCCGGGGACTTGTTTAATGCAAACTAAAATCCTCATAACGTGCTCCTTAACATCGTATTATTAATTTGATTATATCACAGTAAAAATGGTAGCACAAGAAAAAATACCGGATAAACATTGAAATCAATCCAATCCTGTGGATTGGATAAAAAAAACCTCGTTCCAAAGAACGAGGTTTTTTTGTCTCTACTGCCCAAAAAAGAACTGGTCAAAAACCGAGGATTTTCTTTATTTTTTGGATTTTTTATCGTGCAAAATAAATCCTGCAATGATTTGAATAATCGAAATAACAATCGCAATAACAATTGGGATTATACCTAATTTATTATTATAGTCACTTATTAAAACACAACCCCAAATAAACAAGGCAAAAACACCCAACAAAATCACCGTGGCAGCAAGAATTGCAATTGTTCTATACTTTTTAGATGACGCCTTTTCTTCGGGTACAATATACATCATCAGCTCAACATATACTTCAAAAATTATCTCAAATATAAGTTCCACACAATCACCACCTTACGTGTATTATAGCATAAAAGCGGCGGGAAATCAATGCGGAGCATTGTATGTAATTCGCAACTTGTTGCGGAATGTAATCCACCGTAGGTGGTATGTAATCAATCCGAAGGAAGAAACATACAAAGCTTACGCTTTGATAACATACAGTTTGCAAGGCGAACTGACTACATACGCCTAACGGCGATTACATACCAATCCTTCGGATTGGATAAAAATAAAGCACTTCCAAAGAAGTGCTTTATTTTTTGGAGGTGCCAATCGGATTTGAACCGATGAATAAAGGTTTTGCAGACCTTGGCCTTACCACTTGGCTATGGCACCGTATGAGAAAAGGTATATGAAAACATATACCTTTTCGTTATGATGGTGCCTCCGGGCGGAATCGAACCACCGACACGGGGATTTTCAGTCCCCTGCTCTACCAACTGAGCTACAGAGGCAACAAATGGCGACCCGGATGGGGCTCGAACCCACGACCTCTAGCGTGACAGGCTAGCGTTCTAACCAACTGAACTACCGGGCCATTTCGCCGCAATGTTTGTTGCAACGATAGATATTTTACAACATACTCCCATAAAAGTCAAGAGTTTTTCTATAAAAATATTAATTATTTTTCAAGACCTTTTATAAGCAGTTTTTCCAGATCTTTTGGCGTGAAGGTGTACTTACAATCGCAGAAATTACAGCAAAGTTCAACCGGCTTATCCTCTTCGATTAAAGAAGCGAGCTCCTTCTTTCCAATGCTTAAAATAACCTTCTCGGTCTTTTCTCTGGAACAGTTGCAATAATATTCCGCATTCCATTCTTCTGTGATATGATATGGGATTTGATCTAATAATATGTTTGCAATTTCTTCATTAGAGGTGAATTCAAACATCGAAGATACATTTTGAACCTTGGTTAAGTTCTTTTCAAGCTGGGAGATGGTTTCCTCATCTGCTCCCGGCAATAATTGGAGAATAAAACCGCCGGCAGATTTAACCGAATAATCTCGATCTACCAATACACCAAGAGCACAAACGGTTGGTGTTTGCTCGCTGATTGCATAATAATCCGTGATATCCTCGGCAATTTCACCACTGACCAAAGCGGTGCGGCTCACATAGGGCTCTCCTTCCCCGTTATCACGCAAGACCGTTAAATATCCGGCGCCAATAGCACCGCTTACATCGAGTTTTCCGTTGCTTTTTAAGGGCAGATCGACGATGGGAACGCCTACATATCCTTTTACTCGTCCGTTTCGATCAGCGGTGGCTAAAACAGTACGAACCGGACCGTCACCTTCAATTTGAAGAGTTAATAAGTCGGTATCGTTTTTTAAGGTTTTCCCCATCATGGCTGCCGCCGTTAAAAGACGACCGAGAGCAGCTGTGACAACCGGTGCAGTCTGATGAAAAGAAAAGGCCTGCTGAGCAAGCTCTTTTGAATTTAAAAAGTATCCTCGAACCATTCCATTATCAGAAAGGATGGTGATAGCAGGATTTTTCATTTAATTCTCCTTCTTTTGGGCAACATAAGTCAGTCGTTGAGTTGTTTCGTTGGGAACGGCCTGACTATAATCATCGTATACTCCAAGTAGGTCAAAGCCAAATTGCTCCAACAACGCTTCGATGGTTTCCTTTGAATAATAGCGCTGCTGCTGTTCTTCATCTCTTCGCAGATAACGATTTCCCATTAAAGTGAAATATGTTAACTGATGGCTACAGAGCTCATCCTCAAAAGAACTGCGCCAAGACATAAATATATCATCGGCATCGTATACCTCGCAATGATTGTCCAGAAGTGCCTGATACTTATAGAGGGTATTCACATCAAAGATCAGCAAGCCATTAGGGTTTAAATAATTACGAAACCAATGGAAAATGCGCTCTAAATCCTTTTTATTCGTCAGATAGTTCAGAGTATCCAATGTTGAAACGATCGCATCCACGGTGCCGTATAGTTCAAATTCCGGCAATTGCTGATGTAAAAAGAGTGCACGTTCGGAATTTGGAGTGTCGGCACGCTTACACATGGCTTCTGCCAGCATTTCAGAACTGCCGTCAATACCAATCATATCAAACCCTTGTCTTAAAAGACCGAGGGTTACCGTGCCGCTTCCACACCCAATATCGCATACTAATGACGCTTTGGGAAGGTGCTTCTTGATCTGATCGGAAATAAACGAAATGATTTTAGGATAATCTGCGCCTACAAATCGATCATAGTATTGTGCAAGTAATTCAAAGCCGCTCATTATTTCTTCATTCGTTCAAACACACGATTGTAACCGTCCGACCCGTAGTTTAAACTTCTCTTTACACGACTGATAGTGGCGGTAGAAGCACCGGTTTTTTTAACAATGCTTTGATAGGATTCACCCTGGGCGCATAAATATGCAACCTCGAAACGCTGAGACATTGCCTTAAACTCAGCAACGCTGCAAAGATCCTCAAAGAAATCATAACACTCTTCTACGGATTTTAAATGCAAAATGGCCTCAAACATATGATCACTGGCGGCATCTTTTAATTTCATATTCATGACAAATACTCCTAAACACATGATATTCACATTTTAACATATTAAAGAACGAAAATCAAGGGTAAAATAAAAAAGCACTATAAAACATAGTGCTTTTACGGTTATTCAGCGTACATAGTCAAACTCAAGCTCGCCGATTCGCACAGGATCGCCCTCTTGAATGCCCATTTCTTCTAACTTATCAATGATGCCATTGCTTTGCAGGATGCGTTGGAAGAAATTCATGGATTCATAATCGTCAAAATGGATGGTTTCCATCATCTTAAAGAGCCACTCGCCTTCCACAACATAAACACCGTTGTCTTTAATGACTGTAAAGGTTTTATCCTTTTCAGTGTTGATGGGCGTTTTTACATATTCACTCTCGAAAACCTTGGTTTTCGGCAGAGTTTCAAGGAGTTCCCCGGTCTTTCCGAGCAAAGGCTCCAAGCCCTGCTTCGTTGCAGCGGAGATGCAGAATACAGGATAGCCTTGTTTTTCAATATGAGTAATAAAACGCTCCTTCACTTCTTCATCAAAAACAGCGTCACATTTATTAGCAACAACGATCTGAGGAAGACCTGCTAATACGGGAGAGTACTCTTTTAACTCTTTATTGATGATTTCAAAGTCCTCGATGGGGTCTCTTCCCTCAGTTCCTGCAACATCCACGACATGAAGAAGCATGCGGCAACGCTCTACGTGGCGAAGAAAAGCGGTTCCCAAACCGGCACCTTCTGCGGCACCCTCAATGATTCCGGGAATATCAGCAATAACAAAGCCGTTTCCGAAATGGTCCACAACTCCGAGATTCGGCGTCATGGTGGTGAAATGATAATTTGCGATCTTCGGCCTTGCAGAAGATACCACCGATAAAAAGGTTGATTTGCCCACGTTAGGGAATCCGATTAAGCCTACATCTGCAATCAGCTTTAACTCTAATTGGATGTTAAACTCTTCGCCGGGTTGTCCGGGCTTGGAAAAGCGGGGAATCTGACGTGTCGGCGTGGCAAAATGCTGGTTCCCCCATCCCCCGTTTCCGCCCTTTGCACAAATAAAGGGCTCTTCATCGGATAGGTCTTTAATCAGCAGGCCGGTATCGGCATCTTTAATCAGCGTTCCCACCGGAACTTTGATAATCAGAGGGGGCGCACCGGCGCCGGTACATTTATTGGTGCCGCCGTTTTTACCATTCTCCGCAACATATTTTCTTTTATAACGGAAATCCATCAACGTGTTCAGATTGCGGTCGGCTTGGAAAATAACATCGCCGCCTTTTCCGCCGTCGCCACCGTCGGGACCGCCTGCATTTACGTATTTTTCCCGATGAAATGCCACAGCGCCGTCGCCGCCTTTGCCGGCTTTGATCCATATTCTTGCAACATCAACAAACATTTCGGATTACCTCCCTTCTTGAATGATACAAAAAAATCCCGGAAAAGATCCGGGATTTTCTTTACAAATTACTCCTCAGCGTAAACAGAAACCTTTTTTCTGTCACGACCAACACGCTCGAACTTGACTTTACCGTCGATCAGAGCGAAGAGGGTATCGTTGGAACCGCGGCCAACATTGTTACCGGGATGGATCTTGGTGCCTCTCTGAGTAACCAAAATATTACCGGCCAATACAAACTGACCATCAGCTCTTTTTACGCCCACACGCTTGGATTCGGAATCTCTGCCGTTTTTGGTAGAGCCCATACCTTTTTTATGAGCAAAAAACTGAATATTAAACAACATTTGTTACACCTCCAATATTTCAAGGTTAAAATACATTGCATATTCTTGTGCAATGCTTTGTCCCAACTCTATAAGGATCTCAATATGCTTGGAAAAACTCTCGCTTGGCTTTTTGCTGATACACCGGATTAAGGCATTCTCCTGTTCAACAGTCAGTTGAATGGGAACTTGATCGATTTTCTCAGCGCAGTTAATACAATATTGAACGGCAGTTGAAATGGCTGCACAAACAATGTCACTACCCTCTTGGGCGTAGCCGCTGTGTCCACTGCATTCAAAACCAACATACTGCTTTCCCTTACGATAGACCCGAAGGACTGTCATACTTATGCTTCTTCCTTAGCAGCAGTGGGATTGATCGCAGAAATCTGGATCTTGGTATAGGGCTGTCTGTGGCCCTGCTTTCTGCGGTAGTTCTTCTTGGGCTTCATCTTATAAACGATGATCTTCTTTTCCTTACCGCTCTTAATGACGGTGGCTTCAACGGTTGCACCCTTTACATAGGGCTTACCAACCTTCAGCTTCTTGCCTTCGCCATCGCTTACAACCTTGTCAAAGGTAACAACACTGTCGTTTTCGGCGTCCAACTTCTCAATGAAAAGAGTGTCGCCTTCTTGCACTTTGTATTGCTTACCGCCGGTTTCGATAATTGCGTACATTACAAAGCACCTCACTTTCTTAAAGAAAA
Organism: Eubacteriales bacterium; assembly: GCA_045539335.1. GTDB lineage: Bacteria > Bacillota > Clostridia > Oscillospirales > QAKW01 > QAKW01. Next base: position 143,485 of record JAZQFD010000029.1, on the reverse strand, counting down.
CTCGCTACGGCAGGCAGGTTTCCCTTTCAACCTGCAATATGCGGCTTCAAAAATTATACCATAGGGATTTTCGAATGTCAATAATTATTTTTATTATTTATAATTAGCTCTTCAGCGCTCTTTAGGAGTGTTTCAGTTAACTCCTCGCCACCCATGATGCGTGCCACTTCTTGGACCCGTTCATCTTCGCTCAGCAAACGGACCGTAGAATGTATGCGCCCGTTGACTTCTTCTTTTTTAACTTTAAGATGGTGGTCGGCAAGTGCAGCAATTTGCGCCAGATGAGTGATGCAAAAAACCTGCTGATCTCCGGATACATTTTGGAGCTTTTTGCCGATTTTTTCAGCAGTTCCACCGGATACGCCGGTATCGACCTCATCGTAGATAACGGTGTCGAAATCCTGCGTCAGTACACTCTTCATGGAAAGCATAATGCGAGAAAGTTCACCGCCGGATGCGATCTTTGCCAAGGGACGAGGAGCTTCTCCCCTGTTGGCAGAAATAAAAAACTCAACATCATCTTTTCCGTCGGCCCGATAACGAATTCCGCCACGTTCATTTAGACGGTCTTGAACTCGAATTTCAAAGCAAACATTGGGCATGTCAAGATACCGCAATTCATCCTGCAGTTGTTTTCTCATCTGTTCTGCCGCTTTTCTTCGGCAGTTGGTTAGTTTCTCAGAACATTGATCTAAATGAGTTCTGGCGGCAGCAAAAGCTGTTTCCGCTTCTTTGATTAAATGTTCTCCATTGTCCAAAGAAGCCAGTTCTTCTTTATACTTTCGATGATTCTCTAAAACAGACTGGTCATCACCGCCGTATTTCTTTTTGATGGTTTCAATCAAATCCAAGCGAGACTCAATCACTTCGGGATCCATCAAGTCATTGGCGTATGTATCAAATAACTTTCCAAGTTCGGCACCTAAATCATCCAGTTCATTTGAGAGCTGCCGAAGCCTTGCAACTAAATCTTTTCCTTGAGGTAAAAGCTTTTCAATGGAAACCATTGCATCCAAAGCATTGATGGTCAGTTGAGAGGCCGGTAATTCGCTGTCATAAATCGCTGAAGATGCCGTGTGCAGAGCTTCGGTGATCTCGGTATTGGCCATCATATTTTTGCGGCGTAAAAGCAAATCTTCGTGCTCGCCGGCCTTTAAATCACATGCGTCCAATTCTTCGATCCATTGAAGCAGCTGGCTACGGCGTTGCTCTTTTCCCCTCTCCTTTTCTTGAAGAGACGATAAGCGGTCACGAAGCATCTTAACATCATTGAAGGCTACTTCATAAGTCTCACGAACAGCGGAGAGCGAACCAAATTCGTCCAGATAATTGATATGACGCTTGCTATCCAGCAAAAGAACGCCGTCGTGTTGACCATGGATGCTCAATAGATGGGCGCCTAATTCTTTCAGCATGGATACGGTAACGCTGAGCCCGTTGATTTTTGCAACATTTCGGCCATCGGCACCAATCTTTCGGTAGATGGTTACATTGCCGTCTTCATCAGGCGCCAGATCATGGGTTTGAAGAATCGCCATTGCTTCATCAGAAAGTTTGCAAAAACAAGCACTGACAATCCCCGCTTCAGCGCCGGTACGAATTAAATCCTTGGACGCTTTATTGCCTAAAAGAAGAAGAATAGAGTCGATAATAATGCTTTTTCCGGCGCCGGTTTCGCCGGTTAATACGGTAAATCCGGTTTCAAACTCTAAGTCCAGCTGATCAATAATTGCTATATTTTCAATATGCAGAGCAGTCAGCATGAAGTTCTCCTATCCTATCAAAGCAGAAAGTGTTTGGGTGATCTTCTCGGCGATGGTATTATCTAAGGCGCAAATAAAGATGGTATCATCTCCGGCGATAGATCCGGCCACCCCTTGAAGATGCATATTGTCAATAGAGGCGCACACAGCATTTGCCATACCGGCATAGCACTTAACAATCACAAGATTCTGAGCTTGGATCACATCAATAATGCCATTAGAAAGAATGGTGTTGGCATGAATGGCCGTGGGTTGCGGCGCACTGTTGATGGCAGGCTTAATATATCTGGTTTGAGAGCCATTGGATACTTTTCGCAAACCCAATGCCTTAATATCCCGAGAAATGGTAGCCTGAGTGACATTCCAGCCTTGTTGCTGCAAGAGAGAAACCAGCATTTCTTGCGTGAACACTTCTTGATCTTCTATAATTTTTAAAATAGCTTCTTGTCTTAAATTCTTCATGATTTCCTCCGACTGATTTTGTCGTTTAGAACCTTAAAAAAACTCTTCTTATGTATGCTGATGAGGCGTAACGGAGTTTCATTGCGAGAAATGCACACAATATCACCATCGTGAAGAACACCCCAATCGGTACCGTCAAATTCCAAATGAGCATCAATTTGATCGGCGTTATTTACACGCATATAAATCTTATGATCGGTTCCGAAAACAACGGAACGGGAGCCCAGGGTATGCGGACAGATCGGCGTTGCAACAATATTTTGAGAACATGGTTCTAATATTGGCCCACCTGCACTCATAGAATAAGCAGTTGATCCGGTTGGGGTTGCTACGATGAACCCGTCACAAAAATAGTCTAAAAGATCGCTGTTGGAATCGGAAATAACAATATCAGCGGGTTTGCCAATCCTGCTGCGTAACACCGCATCATTTAAGGCAATCATTTCTGCAACTACCTCTTGATTCCGCAGCACCTGAATGTTGAGCATCATTCGCTCGGAATAATGTACACCTTCTTGAAGGTACTTGGAAAGCTTGGGGATTTCTGCGGGTTCCATTTCTGCCAAAAAGCCGAGATGGCCCAAATTGATACCCAAAAGAGGAACTTGGTAACGGTTGGCATAAGGGGCGGCCTTCAGCAGAGTACCATCGCCTCCTAAGGTCAACACTAAATCAGCGTTGATAAAGCAATCCTCCGGACTGCAAAAATGCAGTTTATCCGTATCAGTAACATTGGGGCAAGCGATATTATATGAAACGTTGAGCATATTCAATTGATCGATTACCTGATGCAGGTAAACTAAACCGGGATCTTTGGCGGGGTTTACGATAATACCGATATTGCCCATGTTACTCCTCCTGATAGACGGCTCGCTCTATATTATTTTCCAAAGAAATGGAGTGAGCGGAATCTTTTTTTAAATAAAGTAAATATTCACGATTGCCGCTCTCTCCTGCAAGTCCGCTAAAGGAAACACCCTTAATTCCAAAGCCGAGAGAGGCGGCAAACTCTATAATTGATTTTAGAACTTCGGCGTGAACCTTGCGGCTTGTTACGACGCCGCTTTTTGATAAATGGCTTTTACCGGCTTCAAACTGAGGTTTAACCAGAACAACAGCCTCTCCATCTTCGGTTAAAGTCCGATAAATGGCCGGCAAAATATTGGTTAATGAGATAAAAGAAAGATCAGCTGTAATCACCTGAATCGGTTCACTAAAGTCCTCGGATGAAAGATATCGTGCATTGGTGTGCTCCATATTTACAATCCGTGGATCTTCTTTTACGCAGGGATGCAATTGGCCGGTGCCAATATCAATGGCATAGACCTTTCGAAGATCGTTTTCCAGTAAAACCTGACAAAATCCACCGGTAGAGGCACCAAAATCAGCAGCCGTTTTATTGGTCCAATCCAAATGAAAGGTTCGATACGCACATAAGAGCTTTTCGGCCGATCGAGCAACATATGAACGCTCATTTTTGATGAGAACGACTGCATCTCCTTCGGTGATTTCATAAGAAGGTTTCGTTATGACTCGGTTGTTCACCGTAAAGCAACCAGCCTTTACAGCAGAAGAGGCTTTGTTTCGACTTTCAAAGTACTTATGCTCCACTAAATATATATCAAATCTCATGAATCGCCCTCACTATACGATTTGATCAGCTTGGAGATATGGTCGCAGCTCAATCCGCATTCTTCTAATAAATCAGCCGGCTTTCCGAGGCTTAAAAAGTCGCTTTTAATACCAACGTTACGATAATTACCGGCATAATGCGCATTCAATAGTTGATTTCCCAAATATGCACCAATGCTATGGTCCTCGTAGGCTTCTTCAATAAATATAATGTTTTTAAATCCTTTGAGTGAATCAACAATATCCTTTTCAATGGGGAAAATACGATTCAATTTTAAGAAAGACACAGGGGTCTTTGCTTTTTTGATCCCCTGTAAACAGGCAACCACTTGCCGACCATAGGAAATTACGCATAATTCTTTGGTATTTCCGCACCATTCAGCATTTGCTTCCGGGTGCTTAAAGGGCAACACCATATCCGGCTCAAATCCTCTGGGATAGCGAATGGCACTGATACCCTGAGAATTATCTAGTGTGTTTTCTAGGGTGATCTTTAAATCAGTATAACAAGCAGGTGAATAAATGGAAACATTAGGGACGGGCATGAGCATTGGAATGTCAAATAATCCTTGATGGGTTTCTCCGTCTTCTCCGACAATTCCTGCTCGATCGATACAAATCGTTGCGTTAACATGCTGGAGGGCTAAATCATGAATTACTTGATCAAAGCCCCTCTGCAAAAAAGAGGAATAAACGGCAAAAACAGGCTTCATTCCATTCTTGGATAATCCGCCGGCAAAGGTTAGGGCGTGTTGCTCGGCAATACCAACGTCAAAAAAGCGCTGAGGATATTTTTGAGAAAAGGAATTCAGTCCACATCCCGGTCCCATGGCGGCGGTGATGGCGCAAATCTTTTCGTCTTTAGAAGCAAGCGCACTAAGTGTTTCACCGAAAATATCAGAAAAATCAGGCTTTGGCTTCTGCCCATGCGCTCCGGTCTCAATATCAAAGGAACTCAATCCATGAAAATCGGTAGGTTGATTTTCAGCAAAAGTATATCCTTTTCCTTTTACTGTTTTCACATGGATCAGGCAGGGCTTTTTGAGGCTTTTGGCACGAGAAAGAACTCGCTCCAACACCTTTTGATTGTGACCGTCAATCGGCCCAAGATAAGCAAACCCCATATTTTCAAAAATATTTCCTTGATAGAAAACAGATTTCATCGCTGTTTTTCCCTTTTGAAATAGCCTGTAAAAGGTTTTTTCAATCCAAGGGGTTCCTGTTGTGATACGGGTTAAAAAATCCTTAAAGCGAAAATAACCTTGTTTTGAGCGAATCTTAGAGAGATAATGAGCAAAGGAGCCAACATTGGCAGAGATACTCATATCATTATCATTTAAAATCACGATTAAATTGCCGGAAATCCGACCACCGTTATTTAGGCCTTCGTATGAGAGCCCGCCGGTCATGGCGCCATCACCCACTACGGCAATTACGCAACGGTCCTCTTCCCCCTGCAGTTGAAAAGCCTTTAACAATCCGACCGCCGAAGAAATAGCAGTGGAGCTATGTCCGGTTTTTAAGATATCATGTTCGCTCTCATCCGGATTGGGAAAGCCGGACAATCCACCCTGCTGCCGCAAAGATTTAAACGCATCATATCGCCCGGTTAACAGTTTATGGACATAGCATTGATGTCCAACATCAAAGATCAATTGATCCTTCGGAGAATCAAACACACGATGAATCGCCATGGTTAACTCTACCACGCCGAGATTGCTTGCCAAATGGCCGCCGGAATTTGAAATATGATTAATCAAACATTCTCGAATCTCATCGCCAAGAATTTCAACATCCTCATAGCTAAGGCTTTTAATGTCAGATGGTTGTTTGATTTTCTTCAGTAATTGATCTTTCAGCATGTGCCGTCCTCCTTTCGATCATTATTTTTTGCGGTCTGCAATATAATCGGCTAACCAAAGCAAAAATGAATCATTGAGAGCCGATTGCTTTGCGTTGTTTAACTCAACTTGTAATGCCTCTCTCGTTTGTTCAACACCCAGTACGGTAATGAATGTGGATTTATTCTCTTCAATATCCTTACCGGTTTCTTTTCCGAGAATTTCAGAGGAGCCTTCCAAATCCAATAGATCATCCTTGATCTGAAAAGCAAGACCAATATGCTCACAATAGCGGAAATAATGCTCCTGCTTTTGCCCGGATAAAGCCTCGGCGATCTGAATGGGAGCAAGCAAGAGTGCTCCTGTTTTATGACGATGCAGCGCAAGAAGCTCTTCGTGGCTGAGAGGATGATTTTCACCATCCTTATCCAACTTTTGCCCTAAGAGCATCCCATTTGCTCCTGCAGCATGATAAAGGACACCCAGCGCATTTATAAAGCGGTTTGGTTCATAAATCTTTTGATGTTCCAGCAAAAATTCCATGGAATAATTCAAAATAGCGTCACCAGCTAAAAGAGCGGTAGATGATCCGAATTTTTTATGGCAGGTTAAAAGTCCACGACGATAATCATCGTTGTCCATTTCGGGCATATCATCGTGAACCAGTGAATAGGCGTGGATCATTTCGAGAGCCAAAGCAAAGGGAGCCGCTTTTTCTTGCTCGACACCCAGTTTTTCACAAAAGTACAGTGTCAGCACCCCTCGTATGCGCTTCCCCGGTGCAGAAATCGCATAATGGATTGCATCTCTGAGCGGGTTTTCAGGGGGAAAAGCGTCTAAAATTAGGTGGTTTAGCTTTCGATCGATAAGTGCCTTTCTCGATTCAAATTCAAGATTCATTTTCAGAATTCTCCGATTGATTTTGTTGCAAAAAACGCACTTTTTGCTCGGCTTGTTCTAATATTTCAGTGCATTTTTTGCTGATCTTCATTCCTTCTTCAAATAAGGTGATGGAATCATCCAAAGCAACTTGTCCACTCTCGAGCGCATGAACAATCTCGCTTAAGCGCTGGATTGCTTCTTCGAATTTTAATTCTTTTTCCATTCTGTTATTCCTTTTCTATTTCATCTACAGTACAGGATGCTTTACCATCTTTGAACCGTAGAGAAATGACTTCATTTTCAGATATCTGAGTGATACTGTTGATGGGTTGTCCATCATTTGTTTGAGCGAGAGCAAACCCTCGATTCATGATCTTTAAAGGACTAAGTGCATCCAGCTTTCCGATTAATGAGGCAACCTTCATCTTCTGATCACGACGCAAATAGTCGATGCTCTGTCGGAGGGATTGGGTCAAATGATCTAAAAGCATAAAAGATTTATCTGTAAAGGCCTTTGGATCATTCAACACTTTTGCACTGCGATAGCGAACAAGCAATTCACGACTATTTCGCATTTTTTGATTTAATGCAGCGATCAAGCGATTTTGATCGTGTTTTAAACGCTCCAATAATTCTTTACAATCGGGAACAACTAATTCGGCAGCCCCGGATGGAGTTGGGGCACGCAAATCGGCGGCAAAGTCACAAATTGTAAAATCCGTTTCATGACCTACCGCTGAAACGATGGGGGTCTCGCAGTTATAAACAGCCAAAGCCAAATTTGGATCGTTGAAGCCCCATAGGTCTTCAATAGAACCGCCACCTCGACCGATGATTATGACATCAACAGGCTCTTTCTGCTCAAAATATTGAATACCACTGATTAAAGATAAAGGTGCTTGGTCTCCTTGCACAATTGCCGAAAAAACGATCACTTCAGCCATCGGACACCGTCGACCGGTGATTTGAATAATATCACGAACAGCAGCACCGGTAGGAGATGTGATAACACCGATCTTTCGAGGAAATGCTGGCAAAGTTTTTTTGTGCGATTGATCAAAAATTCCGGCGGCAGCAAGCTCCTTTTTTAGTTGCTCCAATGCGACGAATAAATCACCTACACCGTCTTGCCGGATTTCCGTCAAGTATAGCTGATAGACCCCTGTTTTTTCAAAAACAGAGACGCTTCCTTTTGCTAATACCCGCATTCCGTTTTCAGGACGAAATTTTAATTTTGCCGCATTGGAACGAAACATCACAGCATTAATAATGCCGTTTTCATCCTTTAATCGCAAATAAACATGTCCACTTCCATGGATTGTGAGATTAGAGATTTCTCCGCAAACCCAAACATTATGAAGGCTGACATCTGCCTCAAGCAGGCTCTTAATATATTGATTCAGTTGTGTTACGGTTATGGCCGTTTTATCCATTATTTTGCAATAGCGCTTAAGACACCGTGAACAAAACTACCGGAATCTTCATCGCCAAACTCTTTGGCAAGCTCAATTGCCTCATTAATCGCAACACGATCCGGAACATCAGAATTGAATCTGAGTTCATATACAGCCAATCTTAAAATGGACAAGCACACAGCGCTGACACGCTTCATGGACCACTTTTTAAGGCATGGCTCAATTATACGATTAATTTCGTCCCAATTGGCAACAATTCCTTCAACTGTATCGGTAATGTAAGGAAGGGGCTCCTCCCCTTCTCTTTGAGCAAAATAGGATTGTAAAATGGAATCCTTTTGCTCCAGTCCTTGATAGTTTAAAGAATAAACCAATTGAAAGACAACTTTTCTTTGTTTTTGTCTTGTCATATTTCCTCCTGCGTATTTTCAACGCAAATACATAACACCGTTCCCTGATGTACAGAAACGGTTGGACAATCACCCAAAGGCTCATTGCTGACCGTGATGGATTTATCCTTGATCATTTTATAGTGATCTAGAGGATACTTGAATTGTGATAGTGAAAGGATCGTTTGTTGCTCCCAAGGGAAAAAAGATACATAACGATACATTGGATTTATAATATGCTCCCCTTGTTTTAAGAGAAACACAAGGTTTTCACCGTCATACAATTTTAAATCAACATTTGAACAAAGGGCCTTATCCAACAGATGAAGATTGGCAATGGTATGGTCCATGCGACCTCCGAAGGGAGCAATAAGCCAAATATCGCTATATCCATTTTTAATGCCAAGATTTAAAGCAATCTCAGCATCTGTTTCATCCTTTTCCTGCGGAAACACCAGCAGGTTTGGGATATTTGGCTGTTCAATTGAATCAAAGTCACCCAATACCACTTGTGGAGTCTGGCAGAATCTTTTCGCATAGCGATATCCGCCATCTGCGGCGTAAAAATCCCACACTCCCGCTTGTATCATTTTAGAGATTGATCGTTCGTTGCGGATTTCTCCAGCAAGAAAGATCATCAACCTTTTGTTTTTTTGTTCCAAGGAGTTTCTTCCTCCTTTAAAAATTGATAGATCTGACAGTAGCTTTGATAGCGACTGGGGTGAATCAAATGGTTTTCTACTGCATCTCTTACCCCGCAGTTTCGTTCATTCATGTGGGAGCAATCCAAAAACTCGCACGCATCCACATAATCAGAAAATTCAGGAAAATACTCGCTGAGCGTCGCCTTCTCAATTTGATATCCTTCTAATTCAAGAGCACCGAATCCGGGAGTATCCCCTACATAAGCGCCATTGGACGAGAATAACTCTATATGTCGAGTGGTATGGCGCCCTCTGCCTAGTTTTTCGGAGATTTCACCGGTGGCAAGAGTCAACTCAGGATAAAGGATGTTGAGAATACTGCTCTTTCCAACGCCGGTATTGCCGGCAAAGATAACGGTTTTATTCTCGAGAGATCGACGAAGCGGTTCCATCCCTTCCTTCTTTTCAGCAGAAACGCAGTGGACCTCATACCCCAAGTTTTTATAAAGAACCGCTAATTCTGAGGCCTGTTGAGAATCCGGAAGATCGATTTTATTAAACACTAAAATCGGCTTGATTCCTTGATTCTTTGCAATGACCAGCATTTTATCGATCGTAAAAGGAAAAGGAGACGGATTGGAGACGGCGGATACATAGCACAAAACATCTACATTGGCAACATTGGGGCGAATCATGTAGTTTCTGCGTTCTAAAATCTTTTCAATTCGGCCTGTATGATCGGCCATTGCAAGGATTTCAACCTGATCGCCGGGCACCGGGGAGATTCCCTTGTTTCGGAAACTCCCCTTGGCTCGACAATGATACAATCCGTTCGATGTTGAAACCGTATAAATACCGGACAGTAACTTGATTATTTTACCAAACATCTGGCTCATACAGCAGGTTCGGTGTCGCCACCATTCTCCGGTTTGGTATCGCTGTTTTCTCCGTTATCAGGATTGGGTTTTTGCTCTTCCCCACCCTCGCCTTCGGAGGGTTTATCAACCGGCTTGTCATTTTGATCAGGATCAGTGGGAGTGTTATCCTCTTCGTTTCCATCATCAGGTACTTCATCGCCAGGATTGGGGTTTTCCGGGGTAGGATCTTCGGGGGGAACTTCCTCTACAGGGCCAAGACTGATAACGATATCAATCGCCGTTTCTTCTTCTACCTCTGTTTCCTTCAAAACACTTTGAGAGCAAACAAGGCCCTTTTCAATCTCATCGTGATGCTCCTCGGTGACTTTACCTAAAGTTAAGCGGTTGTTCTTTAATGTAGTCTTTACAACATCTAAAGTTAAACCGGTTAAATCCGGCATGGTTACGGTTTCAACCTCAGGGGGTTCCTCTTCAGCAGGACCATCGCTAATATAAACGGTAACAATGTCCTCTTTACTGTTGATTTCAACACCGGGTGCAGGATAGGTGGAGATGACTCGACCCTTTTCAACTTCTTTGTCATTTTTGGTAACAAAGCTATACATGATATTCTGTTCTTTGAATCTCTGCAAAGCTTCTGCTTTCAATAAACCAACCACATCGGGCACATAATTGTCGCCGGATTCATCAGTGGGATTTTGATTGGTGCTGTCGGGGGTCTTATTCGCAGGACCACTGCTCACCACAACCGTGATGGTCGAATTCTTTTCAACCTTGGTGTTTGCGGCAGGATCTTGGCTGATAATAACACCGGCAGCCTGATCATTCTCAATTTGTGCGCTGATAACAAAATTGAAATTATGTGCAGTCTTTGCCTCTTCAATATTTTGACCAACGACAGTAGGACAAAGAACCTTGTCGTCTCCAAACCATTCCTTCTGGAAAATAAAGCAAAGTCCTGCAATGATCATCAAGAGAAATGCAGTTCCAATGCCACAGATAATGGGTAGCCAAGTGGTTTTGAAATTGCTGGGTTCCTCATCGTTTGACTCACCTTCACCCTCTTCATCCTCATCCGGCTCCAGCTCGTTTTCTTCATCATCAATCAGTCGGCCCGGAATTACTTTCTCAGCAAAGATGGTGGGAGAATTATCGGTACTTTCGGGAATGGGATTTTCATATACAGGAGCGGCAGAATAGGAAAATGTGATCGTCGGATCTTCTTCATAGAGCGCAATATCTGCCAAAAAAGCACCGCCGGATTGATAGCGAATATCCGGATCCTTCATAATGGCCTTTAAGATAATATCTTCAAGTCCTTGAGACAGATCGGGGTTTACTTCTGTGGGCAGCTCGGGCTGGGCCTGAACCTGCTTTAATGCGACTGCAACAGCAGTGTCTGCTTCAAAGGGTAACTTTCCTGTCAGCATCTCATAAAGAATGATACCGACAGAATAAATATCGCTCCGAGCATCGGTACGGTCCCCGCTGGCTTGTTCGGGGCTGATATAATGGACAGAGCCGATTGCCATATCGCTGATGGTTTGAGTATCAAACTTTGTTAACCGTGCAATACCAAAATCGGTGATTTTAATAGTGCCATCTTTTAAGAGGATAATATTATGGGGCTTTACATCACGATGAACAATTCCACGGTCGTGTGCATGAGCCAGCCCCTTTAAGACCTGCTTCACAAAATGCAAGGCTTCCACGCTGCTTAAAACGCCCTTTTTCTCCATGTATTCCTTCAAGGTGATTCCGTCAATGTATTCCATAACAAGATAAAGGGAATCTCCCTCCAAGGAAACATCGAACACATCAACGATGTTGCTATGGGAAAGCATTGTGATCGCTTTAGACTCATTGGTAAAACGACGACGGAATTGAGCGTCTGACATAAACTCATCCTTAAGAATCTTTACGGCAACGACACGATTGCAGATTTTGTCGAATGCTTTATAAACATAAGCCATACCACCGACGCCAACGACTTCGGTAATCATATAGCGATCATTTAAGATTTTTCCGATGTATTTTTCCATCATTCAATCCTCCTTATAATTCAATGGCAACTACGGTAATGTTATCCGTGCCGCCTCGGCTGTTCGCAAGATCGATTAAGCGCTGGGGAAATTGCTCAAAATCTCCGCCGGATGCTTCAAATTGAATCTCATTTTCATCCACAAAGTTGGTCAGACCATCTGTACAGAGAACAATCATATCACCGGGAAGCGCTTCAACTTCAAAGAAGTCAAACTCAACTTCATCCTCAAGCCCCAGTGCTCGGGTGATAATGTTTTTATTGGGATGTAATTTTGCTTGGCGCTCGGTAATCTTTCCGGCGTCAACTAACACCTGAACAGCAGAGTGATCCTTGGTGATTTGTTGAATGCCACCGTTTGTGATATGGTATCCTCGACTGTCACCAACATTTGCAAAAGAGACAAGCCTATCCTTAACAGCGGCAATCACCATAGTGGTGCCCATGCCTGCAAACTCGGGATTTACTTTTGCACCGTCAATGACCGCTTGATTACAATCCGTGATCAGCGTATTAAAAAAGTTTTTTGTATTTGATTTGATGGGTTTATCTGTAGCATTTTGTCGAACCGTTTCGATTGCGATATTGCTGGCGATTTGGCCGCCATTAGTGCCACCCATACCATCACAAACAACGGCGATGGCGGTATTGGTTGTGGGGGTGTTAAACCAAAAAGCATCTTGGTTTTCTTTTCGCACCTTGCCGATATCACTATGACCAATGATTCTCACGATATCCCCTCCTTTTTGAGATTTTTATGTTTTAATTGACCGCAGGAAGCAGAAATATCACTGCCCAGTGTTCTGCGAATAGTTGCATTCAGTCCTCGCCTTATCAATTGCTCTTGGAAAGTAAGAAGTTTTTTCTTGGACGGAGGCGAATACCCCCCTTTTTCAATGGGATTTACCGGAATTAAATTAATGTGACACAAAAGACCCTTCAGCAAATCATGAAGCCTTTCAGCGTCTTCTTGCCGGTCATTCTTGCCATTAATCACAGCATACTCAAAAGAAATGCGACGGCCGGTCACTTTTTGATAGCGACGGCAAGCGCTAAGAAGCTCATCTACCTTATATTTTCGATTAACCGGCATCATTTCCGACCGCATTTCATCTGTTGTTGCATGAAGAGAAATGGAAAGTGTGATGGGAAGATTCAGTTCTGCTAAAGAATCAATGCCGGGAACCAAACCACAGGTTGAAAGGGAAATATGGCGATATCCAATGTTGATGCCATCCGGATCGTTAACAATTTGCAAAAATGTCTTAACGTGTTCCAGATTATCCAACGGTTCACCAATTCCCATCATCACAATATTGCTGATTCGAATATTTAAATCTGCTTGTGCCTTTAGGATCTGATCTAAGATTTCGCCGGCAGTCAAACAGCGAACTAAACCGTTTTTAGTGGATTGACAAAAGGAGCAACCCATTCTGCATCCAACTTGAGAGGAGATGCAGATGGAATAGCCATGATGGTATTTCATCACAACCGTTTCAATGATCTGATCGTCCTCTAATTGAAACAAATACTTAACAGTATCGTCAATTTCAGAGCGAAAACGCTTATAGATGCGAAGCTTTGTAATGGTAGCTTGGGATTCCAGTGTTTGCTGGAAACTCTTGGGAAGATTAGACATTTGCGAAAAGTCATCTACACCACGATGAATCCATTGAAAGATCTGCTTTGCACGAAAGGATGGCTGATTCAGCGTTTTTATGTAGGCTTCAAGCTCTAATTTTGTGAATGATTTTAAATCCGGCTTCAATTTTTTAATCCTTTTTCAAAACGGCAATATAGAATCCATCTTCCCCATTAACAGGAAGAAACAGTTGTTCCCCTTGATCCAACACCGATCCATCCTTGGAAAATGTCGGATGTTCTTCTAAAAATAATTCAATTAGTTCTTCGTTCTCTCTACGGTCGATGGTACAAGTAGAATAAACTAATCGTCCGCCACTTTTAAGATAGCGAGCGCCATTCTTTAATATGGCATACTGCTTTTGAGTAAACTCTGAAGAACAATAGGACTTATATTTAATATCGGGCTTTTTGAATATCATGCCCAGCCCGCTGCATGGAACATCGCAAAGAACAAAATCCGCTTTATTCAGATGTTCACTCATCAATTGTGTGGCATCGTGTTGAGTTACAATGATATTGTTATGCCCCAATCGTTTTGCTTCCTTTTGCAGAAGATGAATCTTATGAGGATGTATATCAAACGCCTCTACAGTCTCATCGGTTAATGATGCCAAAATATATGTTTTTCCACCCGGAGCTGCGCATAGGTCCATAATGCCTACTGCTCCGGCCTGAAGCAATAAGGCGGCTTTTGCTGAATGAGGGCCAACAACATGACACCAGCCATCCAGAAAGGCGGCGGAATGCTCCGGTGAATAGTTTCCAAATACTTTATATAAATGCTTAGAAGGGGTTTCTTCCAATTCAAAACCCTCTTGCTGCATTATTTTCAAGAAGTCGCTTTTAGAACCTCGCTTAATGTTATGGTATAAGTGAATGGAGTTTTTGCTTCCCGATTCACGCTCCATCATTGCTATAAAGGTCTCTTTCCCGTATTGATTCAAAATCAGATCAACCAATTGGGGTGCAATGGAGTATCGTACAGAAAAGCTCGCCTTCTTTAAGAGAAGAAGCTCCTCCCGTTCACGGTCGCATCGTCTGAGAACGGCGTTTACCAATCCGCAAGAGCGAAAAAAACCGACTTCCTTTGCCAGATCCACCGAAGTATTGCAAGCAGCAGAAGAAGGGACATTCATATAAAACATCTGATAAATCCCCATGCGCAATATCGATCGAATCGTGCTTTCGATTTTTTTATGATCTGTACATTTTTCGATAAAATGATCCAGGGTGATCTTTCGCTCCACAACACCATAGACCAGCGCTGTGATAAAGCGACGATCTCGTTGATCAGTAATCGCTCTTAAGGTGTTTTTAAGGGCCAAATTCGGGAATGTCGATTTTTCTTCCCATTCATTTATAAGTTCATATGCAATTTTTCGAGCAGATTTATTCATCGATTATTCCGCCGACGCATGATCATAATTAAAAGTTGCCATAAAGCGGTAACGGCGGATGCTACATAAGTTAAGGCTGCGGCCGTTAAAACCCGACGCACCCCGCTAGTATCCTCTTCGGTAAAACCGGCCGATTGAATTTGAACCACCGCACGGGAAGATGCGTTGAATTCAACCGGAAGCGTAATCAACTGGAATGCAAAAATCACAACATAACATAGAATTGCCACATTCCAGACAGTAGCACTCCACATACCGGAAAGAAAGAAACTCATGATCATTAAAAAGTATAATAATTTAGAACTGAAATTTGTGATCCCAACCACTGCACTGCGCAGGCGAATGGGAAAATATTGTTCATGGTGCTGAATTGCATGGCCGCATTCATGGGCGGCAATTCCAATGGATGCAATGCTGGTACCGTTGTACACTTCAGGCGAAAGGTTTACCATCTTTTTTAGGGGATCAAAATGGTCGGAAAGGTGACCGTTTACGCAATTAACGCTCACATCGTGGATGCCTGCGCCTCGCAATATCATCTCTGCCATCTGAGCACCGGTCATATTCCGACTGTTTCCGCTAGAGGAAAACTTTGAATATGTTGATTTTAAATGAAGCTGGACGATGAGCGATAAAATCAGAACCGGCAACATCCAAATATAGTAAACGCCATAGTACATTCGGCATTCTCCTTATCTTAAATATTCCCCCACGGCAAGTTTAGCACCGCAAGCATAGGAATATGCATCTGTTTTGTTTTTACCTTGTTTTTGTACGGTTTTAATAAGAACAGTGTTGTGGTCACCGCAAATAACTTCGATACCCTCTGAGCTAATCTTAGCAATGGTTCCAACAGGGCCATCCGCATGTGAGCCGGACATCGCTTCATGAATCTTCAAGCGATAACCATCAAAATCCAAGAAGGCACCGGGAGAAGGATTCATTCCCATAATTAAACAACGAACCGCCTTTGCAGATTTTGAAAAATCCAAAAGACCCTCCGCTTTTTGAATCATTGGTGCATGGGTGGCAAGTTCATCACATTGAGGTGTATACACAGCGGAACCCTCAACAATCAAACGAATCGCCTCCAGCAAAACATCCGCTCCCATTTCGGACAGTCGATCAAATAAACTTCCGGAAGTGTCATTCTCAGTGATACAGGTCTTTTTCTGAAGAATCATATCACCCGTATCCATTCCGAGAGCCATGCGCATAATGGTAATACCGGTTTCAGAATCGCCGTTGATCACCGCTCGCTGGATGGGAGCCGCCCCCCTATACTGAGGCAAAAGAGAACCATGCACATTGATGCAGCCATACCGAGGATAATCCAAAATATAGGCAGGAAGAATGCGGCCATAGGCAGCAACAACAATTAAATCAGGGGTTGTCTTATCCAAGACCTCTTGAAAACTTCCGTCTTTCAAGATAGTGGGTTGCCAGTAAGGAATATTGTTTGCAATTGCATATTCTTTTACCGGAGGGGCCGATAATTTGCCGCCTCTCCCCTTTGGGCGATCCGGCTGAGTAACAACACCAACTAAATGAAAATGATCATGGATTGCCTTGCAAGAAGGCAAAGCAAAATCCGGTGTTCCCATAAATAAAACACGAAGCTTATTCATGATCAAATACCTCTTCGCCGATCATGGGGATGGTGATTCCTTCCAAATGATCATATTCGTGAAGAAGGCAACGAGCCAGAAAATCATCAGCTGTAAACTCAAAGGTCTCCCCTTTTACATTCTGTGCTCTCATTTTCACTTTGTTTGCTCGAACAATACGAAAAGTCCGTCCGGGATAAGAAAGGCATCCTTCATAATACCGATCATTCTTGCCGGTGGCAGAAATGATTTCGGGATTTATAAACTCTTTATATTCGGTGCCGTCTCCATGAATATCGGCAATGAAAATCTGCCGCAAGACGCCAACTTGAGGAGCAGCTAAGCCGGCTCCTGCCTCTTTGCGTAGGGTATCTCTCATATCGTCCACCAATGTTGCAAGCTTATCATCAAAGTTTGTGACAGGTCTGGACTTTTTTCCTAAAAATTCGTTGTCGTTGCGAACCACATTTCTTAATGCCATGAATTGTTTCACCTCAAATATACTGAATAGGATTAATATTAAATATTACTTGAATACCGGCAGGCAGCTCTAGATTCCGACTCTCTCGAATTAAATCTCTAAGGCGGCGAGAGTTTTTACACTTGATGAGCATCTGCATTCGACTCTTTCCACGAATCATTCCAACACGAGGAACAACAGGAGTTAAAAGACGGAGCGGAATGTCATGATAGGTGCTGATGCTGGCATTCTGGAAAAATTGATAAATCTGAGAAATATGATCGTAAACTGCCTTTGGCGAAAATCCCTCCACCGTGACCAACAGAATGTCACAAAACGGAGGATAGCCGACCAATTTACGAAAAGCAATTTCTTGCTGATAGAATTGCAGATAGTCTTGATCCTTGGAAAGCGAAATTACCTGATGGTCGGGGCAATAGGTTTGGATAATTGCTCGCCCCGCTTTTTCGCTTCGACCGGAACGCCCACAGACTTGGGTTAACAAATTAAATGTACGCTCATTAGCACGAAAATCGTCAACATATAAGGACATATCGGCTTGGAGCACTCCTACCAAAGTAACAGCGGGGAAATCTAATCCTTTTGCAATCATTTGAGTGCCCAGCAGGATGTCATATTCTCCATGCCTAAAAGCATCCAATCGCTCACCGTAGGATAAATACGAATCGACTGTATCCACATCCATTCGCAAAATTCGAGCAGAAGGAAACAGCGTCTGCAGTTCCTCTTCGGCATACTGAGTTCCAAGCCCCAGCATTTTAATGCTATCGCTTTTACACTCAGGACACTCATAGAATCGTTTGATGTTATAACCGCAATAATGACACATTAAACGCTGATTGGCCTTGTGATAGGTTAAAGAGATACCGCAAGAAGGACACTTGGCAATTGTGCCGCACTTGGAGCATCCAACGACCGAATGCATGCCACGACGATTCAGGAATAAGATGGCTTGTTCCTTCCGATTCAAGGTGTCGTTCAGAGCACCCACCAAATGTTCGCTGAATACTTTGGACCCCTCTGCCATGGGTTCTTCACGCATATCAATTAATTCAACTGTTGGCAAGGCAGCGTCGTTGTATCGCTTGGCCATGGTGTGTAATTGATAGTTTCCTTTTTCGGTCTGATAAAAGCTTTCCAATGATGGGGTGGCGGAAGCTAAAAGTAAAGGTGCTTTGGCATGATGAGATAAGAAACGGGCAATGTCACGAGTATGAAAACGAGGCGAAGTTTCGGATTTGTAAGTTGCCTCATGTTCTTCATCCATGATAATCAAACCCAGATTTTTCATCGGCGCGAAGATTGCGCTGCGGGTGCCAACAACAATAGTTGCTTCTCCACGATGAATTTTTTTCCATTCATCTGCTTTTTCACCCAGAGATAATCCGCTGTGAAGCACTGACACACAATTGCCATAACGCAGATAAAACCGACTGAGCATCTGAGGTGTTAAAGCAATTTCGGGCACCAGCATTAACACTGATTTACCTGCAGCAGTCAGGTCATCCATCAACTTCATAAAGACATGGGTTTTTCCGCTGCCGGTGACGCCATACAACAAATGGGTAGATTCTTGACCAATGGTTGCTGCAATTTCATCATAGGCTTGATTTTGCTCTTTTTGCAGATGTAAATCCTCTTGTTGCTCATTGCGTTCTAAACCTTTATAAGGAATCCGTTCCTTTGCAACGCTGAATACCTCGATGAGCCCCTTTTTGACCAGAGTTTTAATCGTCGAAGGGCCGCATCCCGAATAATACAGAGCATCTTTTGCGCTAAGTTCCGCCTCGTCTAAGAACAACGACAACAGATCTCGTTGCTTTTCAAAACGATGATCCATCTCGGCAAGATAACTTTCCAGCTCTTCCTTTCCGAGAAGTGCACGAATCTTTTTTTCTTTCAGATCTCCGATGTTGCGCACAGAGGTGATTTCTTCGATTAAAACCCCATCCCGATAAGCAGGAAGGCACAATGCCTTCAGCGACGGCGGAAAATCGCTTCGGCGAAGCGGCTTTCCAAACTTCTTCAAATATGAAACAAGTTTGTTATATTCTTCGGGATAGGATTCCAAATTTGGATTTAAAGCAAAGATTTCATTCACTTTATAATCCATTCCAAGAGGAATCATGCATCGAATTGCCTGATAGCGGGTCACAAAGTATTGCTGCGACATCCATTGGGCAAGCTTTAGGTGGATTTCATCCAACATTGGCTTTTGATCCAGAATTCGCACAATTTCTTTCAGCTGCGAGTCCGGTGTATCTTTAAAGCAACTTAAAACCATTGCCTTTTTCAATACATTTCCCTTGCCGAAAGGAACCAGCACACGCATACCGGGCAATACAACACTCGCCAAAGAATTCGGGACGATATAATCATAGTCTCTGTCGATTTTCTCAACAATCTGATCAATTGCAACACGACAGATACACGCTTTCATTACTCTTTGACCGTTTCAGAAGATTCTTTGATTGCAACCTTGCCTGCTGCAATGTCCAAGATCGCCATCTTAACAGGCTTATGGGGCAATTCAATCTCCTGAGCATTGGCTTGCTCAGAAATTTGACGGGCACGCTTAGCGGTCATAATCACCAATGCATAGCGGCTTTGAGATTTGTTTTCAAGTTCAGATACTGCGGGATAAAGCATTTTATAATCTCCTTTATTGATTGATAATATTGTTTATTTCCAAAGCAGCGGCATGAATATCCAGATTGACCACTTTATAATCATACAGCTCTGCTTTTTCGATTTCTTCTGTTGCCTTTGCGATGCGAGCGGCAACAACGGACTCTTCTTCAGTACCACGAGACGATAAGCGACGCTTTAACTCCTCCATGCTGGGCGGCAGGATGAAGATCGACACGGCGTCGGGGCACTTATTCATTACCTGCAAAGCACCGCACAGCTCAATCTCAAGAATGACATCTTTGCCTGCATTACGCTGGGCCTCAATAAAGTCAGCCGGAGTGCCATAATAATTATCACAGTATGTAGCATATTCCAGCATTTCGTTGCGCTGAATTTTGTTTTCAAACTCCTCTTTGGTGATGAAAAAATATTCAACACCATCGGTTTCGCCGGGTCGGGGCTTGCGTGTGGTGGCAGAAACGGAATAAACCAAATTGGAATTTGCTTTAAACACCTCGGCAAGCACTGTTCCTTTTCCGGTTCCGCTCGGGCCGGATATGATGATCAGCTTTCCTTTACTCATCATCTTCTCCTCCCTCTTCATCGTAGGTATCGGTTAAGCGGTTTGCCACAGTCTCAGGCTGTAGCGGAGAAAGAATGACATGATCGCTATCTGTAATGATCACAGCACGAGTTCTGCGGCCATAAGTAGCATCTACCAAAACACTGCTCTCTTTTGCCTCGAGAATAATTCGCTTGATCGGCGCACTATCAGGACTGACGATAGCAATAATTCTGGATGAATTAATCATGTTACCAAAACCGATGTTAATAAGCTTCATGGGGTACTCCTTTTATTCAATGTTTTGAATCTGCTCACGAATCTTTTCAATGTGAGACTTTACATCAACAACAATACGAGTAATTTCAATGCTGTTGCACTTTGAACCACAGGTGTTGATCTCACGATTCATTTCCTGAACCAAAAAATCAAGTTTTTTGCCAATGGGGCCATCGCTGTTTAAGAGATCATTAAACTGGCTGAGGTGACTCTTTAAACGCACGGTCTCCTCATCAACGGCTACCTTATCGGCAAAAATAGCAACCTCAGTCAAAACTCGATTTTCATCGATCGTTCGATCGCCTAAAGTCTCTTTTATTTTATCTTTCAGTCTTTGGCGATAAAGCTCAACAGATGCAGGGGCAAGCTTCTCAATATTTTCAACTGCTTTGGAAACAAAGGTCAAATTCTCAGTCAAATCACGCTTTAGTCTCTCACCTTCAATTTCACGCATTTGAACAAATGCGGCAAGTGCATCATCAACACCTTTTAATACTGCTGCAGTGATCTCTTCATCAGAGACTTCCGGTTGTTTGATGGTCAGTACATCCGGAAAGGATAACACCCGTGAAGCACCAAGATCATTTTTAATGCCTAACTCTGAAAGTTTTTGTGCAGCATCAAGATAAGCACGAACAAGATTCTCATCCACCGTTGCAATCAAATCAGCAGATTCTGTGGATTTTTCGGTATGAAAATAGACATCAACCTTTCCACGGTGAATGGTTTGCGCAATCCTCTTTTTAATTGGTTCTTCCAAAAAAGCATAATCTTTATAAATTCTTGCAGAAAAATCAAAAAAACGATGATTAACAGACTTAATATCAATGGTGAAATCCAGACTGCCAAAGGAACCGGTTCCACGGCCAAAGCCCGTCATACTTCTAATCGACATATTATACTACTCCAATATATAGTTATTTATTATATAATAATAAGAAATAGACATTTTGTCAATAAATATAAAAAAAATCATGATATAAAGAGATCGCCCGAAGCAACAAACTTCGGGCGATGAATCAATTTGATTTCAGAGCATCATACGCATTAGGACTTATGATTTTTTCACCTTTTTCTTGCAGTATTGCCCCATTGATATAATGATAACGACAGCGCTTTCCATATTCCTCAAGATGCTGGATAAAGGGGGCAAAACCTTTATCGGATATTTGATGTGGATGAAAACTCAACGTGATGTAGTAAGAGTCACTGTAGTAATACACCTGACTTGCTTTGGGATGGAAAGCATAACAGGCATCAAAAAAGCGTATAACATCACGCCCATGCTCCACTCGAAAAATATACATTTCTGCTTCATATTGCTCGGTTTTATCAAATTCAATTTTCTCTTCCCCATCGCTTTTGATTCGAGTTAAAAGGATATAATAAGAGCGTGAAACTCCAGGAATCACTTCCACCATTAAGCGACCGTCTTGGAAGTTCATTCCGGTTTCATCATAAGTTTTTTGGATGAGTTCAAACAAAAAAGCTTTGGAAACGGGATCATCATAATCAATTTTTTCAAACGGAAGATCATACTGATCAATATCTTGCTCTTCCATCAGGATTTTCACTCGGTTTTCGTCTAAAACTTTAACCAGCATCATACTCCTCCCGATTCAAAAGTTGGTTTATAGTACACTATGCGCTTTGATGAAAAAGGTTACAATTGGCTTTTAATCCGGCTGATTGCGCCCTTTTCAAGGCGAGAGACCTGCGCTTGAGAGATCCCCACCTCTTGGGCGACTTCCATTTGTGTCTTACCCTCTAAAAAGCGAAGCTCAATGATGTTTTTTTCACGTTCCGGAAGACTATTGATTGCATCCTTAATCAGAAGTTCATCGATCCAATCATCCCCGCCACGGTTATCACTGATCTGGTCCATTACATAAATTGCGTCATTTCCATCGGAATACACCGGTTCAAAAAGCGAAATCGGATCCACAATGGCATCCAATGCCATCACCACTTCTTCTTTTTTGACCCCCATTTCATCAGCGATTTCCTTAATGCTCGGCTCTCGGTTTTTTTGATTGGATAGTTTTTCTTTTGCTGAAAGCGCACGATAGGCAAGATCACGAGTGGCTCGAGACACTCGAACCATGTTATTATCTCTCAAATAACGTCGAATTTCGCCCAAAATCATAGGAACGCCATAGGTACTGAAACGTAGTCCGAGACTAAGATCAAAATTATCAATGCTTTTAATTAATCCGATACAACCCACTTGAAAAAGATCGTCCATACATTCATCTCGTCCTGCAAAACGCTGAACTATCGATAAAACCAAGCGAAGATTTCCTTGTACAAACTGATCTTTCGCTTCGGCATCCCCTTCTTTAATTCTCTTCAGAAGTTCATTTTTTTCATCATTAGATAGAATGGGTAATTTTGATGTATCAACCCCGCTGATAATAACTCGATTTTGCATTTTTTACCTCCGCCGTCTTTTAATCTCATTATTTCCAGCGTTCTTCTTTCTTATACGAACATAACCGAAGATAGATCATAAAATATTCAGAGGTGATTTTATGCAATATAAATCCTATTGTGCGGCAAATAGCGGCGATGGTTTTGTATCATTTTTTGATACATTAATTGATGAAAAAAACTCAAAAGTTTATTATATTAAAGGCGGTCCGGGGTGCGGGAAAAGTACACTTTTAAAACGGATTGCCGCCAAGTCAAATAATGCTGAATTAATCTACTGTTCCGGCGATCCAAAGAGTTTAGATGGCGTAGTTCTGCCTGATCAAAAAGTTGTTATTTTTGATGCCACAGCGCCTCATAATTTTGAACCAAAATATCCGGGGGTCGGTGGAAATATAATTGATTTAGGTCAAGGCTGGGACGAGGCAAAAATGAATAAAAATAAAATTATTCATCTTTGTGATCGAAAGTCAGAGATATATAAGTCGTGTTATTCTTTGCTTGGAGCAACTAAAAAGCTATACACAAGTGTATTTCTTCCTTTAAAAAATCAGTTGGACGTTAATCGCTTACAAAATTTAGGGGATCGTATTTTAAAACAATATGGACTATGGGAAAAAAGAGAAGGGAACCCTAAAATCAGCAAACGCTTTTTTACATCAATTTCTCCCGAGGGCAGAATCACATTAAATGAGACCATCAACTCACTTTCCAAGCATACTATTATGATTGAAGATCGATGGATGATTGGGCATTTCTTGATGGAATATTGGGATCGTGCTCTTACACAAAATGGAATAGACCATATAAATGGTTATAATCCCCTACTCGGAAAGGAATCGATTCAACATATCATTATTCCATCAACAAAGCTTTCCTTTGTTGTTGTGGATGGCATCTTCCCTCTTGATCTTTCGGATGAACAGATTGATCGGAAGATTATCCTGCAAAACTATATCCCAAAAGAATTTATGGATAATCGGCGCAATAAGCTGTCTTTAATCAAAAAAATGATCCGTTCTCAGTTGGATTTGGCCTCCGAAATGCTCAATAATGCTCGAGAAATTCATATGAAAATCGAAAGCGAATATGCGATCGGTACCGATTATGAGGCAACCGAATGTCTTAAAGAAAAATTAATTAATCATCTCTTTTCCTCTCCTTGATTTTATGGTCTGAATGTGATAATATATCATAGAACAAAGATTGTAAAAGGAGAGGTTATTCATGAAACTGATTTCCTTTGCCGTACCATGTTATAACAGCGAATCCTATATGAAGCGCTGCATCGACTCTTTGCTAATTGGCGGCAATAAGGTTGAAATCATTATCGTAAACGACGGTTCCTCTGATCGAACAGGAGAAATCGCCGATAGATATAAAGAAGAATACCCCGATATCATTAAAGTGATTCATAAAGAGAACGGCGGTCACGGCTCCGGCATTATGGCCGGACTTTCGGTTGCGGAAGGCCTTTATTATAAGATTGTAGATTCTGATGACTGGGCAGACCCTGATGCGTACCATAGGATTTTGCAAATCATTGAAGAATCCATTGATGCGCAAGACCCTTTGGATATGATTATCTGCAATTACGTATATGAGCATGATGAGCGAAAGAATCATACCGTTCACTACCATGGCATTCTCCCCCGTCACCGTAAGTTTACATGGTCGGAATGCAGAGCCTATGACATTACTCGATACATTATTATGCATTCGGCATTTTATCGCACAGAATTGGTGCGCAAAGCAGAGCTGAACATTCCCTTACACACCTTTTATGTAGATAATATCTTTCTGTACTACACTCTGCCGTATGTAAAAACACTATATTACTCCGATGCAGATTTTTATCGCTATTATATCGGAAGAGAAGATCAATCCGTCAATGAAAAAAACATGATTAAGCGAGTTGATCAGCAAATATTGGTATCTAAGTTGATTTTAAAGCGACACGATCTCACGGAGATCCGAAAGATAGAGCCTCGCTTATATCGGTGTATGATTAATTATGCCAGCATTATGGTTCTTATCGCTTCTTCTCTTTTGACTATCGATGGAACGAAAGACTCAATCGATAAATTGGCGGAATACTGGGAATATATCAAAAGAGAGCATCCTCAGTACTATAAACACTTGCGATACCGTTCGCTGGCAGGTGTATACTCCCATAAAAATAAGGTTGTACGCACATTCTCTGTTATTGCATATCGCATTGTCCAGAAATTATATAAATTCAATTAATGGTGAATTATGATTAAGCTGTTTAAAAAAATCAAGCAAGATTATCCCCACACAATATGGCTGATTTATTTTGCGTTTTATCTTCCCTGGTTTAACTTTTTAAATCAGTTCACTCCCACCCGCTCGAATCTTACGCTGATTTACAGTAGATTGGATGATCTCATTCCATTTAATGAATGGTTTGTCATCCCCTATTTTCTATGGTTCGCTTATATTGCGGCAGGGTTTGTGTTTTTGATCTTCAACAATCGAGAAGATTTTATAAGAATGTGCATTTTCCTTTACACGGGAATGACCATTTGCCTGATTATTTATACGCTCTTTCCCAATTACCAAAACCTACGAGTTGATTATACCACTCTTGGGCGTGATAATATCTTGATTGACGCAATTGCATGGTTGCAAGAAGGCGATACCCCACATGATGTTTTTCCAAGCATTCATTGCTTTAATTCAATCGGCATGAACATTGCATTATGGAAAAATGAATGGTGTAAAAAGCATCCATGGGTCATTGTGCTGGTAACACTTCTTACCATCTCCATTTGTCTGTCAACGGTGTTTGTTAAGCAACATTCTATCTTAGATATGTTTGGCTCAATCGTCTTAGCAATACCAATGTATCTGTTGGCCTACAAACCTTCTTGGAAAAAGTTAATAAAAAAAGCGGAGTAAACACTCCGCTTTTTTGTTTTATGCAGCACCTAAATGGGTCATGGCTGCCTGTAATTGAAGATCTTCTGCATAAGTGAGCTCGTAGAACCGGTCTTCTAAATCAGCAGTTAGAAGGACCTCTGCATCAGGGGCAACTCCGATTCCATCAAAATTAACACCATTGGGCGGGTAATAAAGATTGGTGGAGAGATATACTGCCGATTCATCTCCTAAAGGAATAATCTCTTGTGCCATTCCTTTGCCAAAGGTATTCTTTCCAATCAAAGTGCCATATTTATAATCACGGATGGCCGCAGCAAAAAGCTCGCCTCCACTATAGGTTCCGCCATTAATTAAAACAACATATTCTCCGGTCATACATTCTGCGTTGGATGTATAAACATCTTCACCGCCGTTTCGATCACGCACCGTGCAAAGGGTTCCTTCCGGCAACAAATAATCAAGGATTTCAACAACGGAAGATAAAGCACCGCCGGTATTGTTGCGAACATCAAAAATGAACTTAACCGCACCAACACCCTTTAATTCATCATACGCCGCTTTAAAATCTTTGGCAGTATTCGCATCAAATGCGCTGATTGCAATATAACCAACCTTAGAAACCATCAACTTTGATGTGACGGTTTTTTCAGTATACTGCTGAACAGTCACATTCAACGGAATGCTGGTGTTATTGCGCAAAACCGTCAACTTAATTTCAGAACCAACACTCGCCTGAAGACGATTTGTAGCGTCTGTATAACTCATTTGAGATACATCGTCGTTTCCAATACGGGCAATGATATCACCAGCCAATACACCAGCAGATTCCGCCGGAGAGCCAGGAATCACACGAGTCACCTTTAGATATCCGGTCGAAGCAACATACTTTACAGTAACGCCGATTCCAATATTTTTTCCTTCCTGAGAATTCTTAAATTCCAAGTAAGAAGACTTATTTAAATATACACCATAGCGATCTACACCATCAATATAACCGCTCAGCAATGAATCCATTGCTGAATCCTCATCAATTGAGCCAATATATCGATTATTGACCACTTGATATACACGGGTAAGCTTTTCAAACATTTCACTTTTTCCGGTTGTGCGCTCCACCATATGTGCCATATACATATAAGTGGCAATGCAAGTGACCAGAACTGTGGCAACGATAAAGAATATCACAGTGCCAAGTTCAACTTTTCTTTTCATACATACACCTGCCCATTAAGCAAAAGTAAAGTTAATTTCATTAAAATATGAAAGCGGGTTTTGGTATTCCCCATTTTCAATAATCTCAAAATGAAGATGATATCCGGTAGAATATCCGCTGGTGCCTACATAGGCAACGGTATCTCCACGAGCAACGGTCTGACCTGCTGAAACTGCCAGACTGCTGGCGTGAGCATAAAGAGTGCTGAAGCCACCGCCATGGTCAATTACTACATAGTTACCATAACCACGGTTGTAGCCTGCTTTTAGTACTGTGCCGCCATTTGCAGCTAAAATCGGTTTTCCGCTGATTTTACTACCGGCAATATCAACGCCGGTATGCAGTTTATAAACACCGGTAGTCGGATGAGTGCGATAACCAAATTCACTGGTGACTGTGTAATAACCGGGAATTGGCCAAAGAAATTGACCACCAACAAAAGTATCGTTACTACTGTTTGCAAGAGCCTTTCGAATCTCGGCTTGCAATTCAGCTTCTGCACGCTCCGCAGCTTCAATGGCTTTAATGTTTTCGGCTGTTTTCTCATTAAAACCATCAATAAGGGCTGCGCTTTGGGATTGCTTTTTCTTTAAAGAAGAAACATTACTTTCCAGTGCAGATAAAGCCTTTTCTTGCGCTTCCTTTTTTTCGGTTATTGCTTTGGTTTCTTCCTCAATCGTAGTTTTCGTTGCTTTTAGTTCATCAATTACTTTTTGGTCATAGGCAGACATCTGCTTAACCATCTCAACACGAGCGATGAAATCGTGTAAAGATCCGGAACTGAGAATGATGCTCAAATAAGAGGTATTTCCCAGTTCATACATTGCTCGTATTCTGTCTTTAGCAAGATCAATGTTCTCATCTAAGACATCCTGAGCTTTTTCCAATGCTGCTTCACTGGCATCTAATTCTTCGGAAAGTGCATCAACCATTCCATCCAAAATGTCAGCCTCAGCATTCAAATCCATGATCTGTTGATCTAAAATAACTTTTTGCTCTAGTGCTGCGTCCTTTTTATTTTTAATTGCTTCTAATTCTTTTTCAAGCTTTTCCCGCTTTGAAATCAAATCATCCAGCTCATGCTGCATATCCGAAACTTCGGAAGCATTGGTTTGAAAGCTGAAAGCAATGGTGGTAAACATTCCGAGAACCAGCAAAATTACAATTAATAAGGCAATTATAGATCGCCATTTTCTCATAAATACACCTATACCTTTAAATACTTATTAATCGAGAATCCGCTACCGATCAAACCAACCAACAGACCAATTATGCCAAAATATATGGCAATAACCGGTGCCAGAGTGGCAAAGGGAATGGTAACAACAAATTGAAGATCTGCGACCAAGGGTTGAAGCAGATAGACATATATAATCCACTGAACTGCAAAGGAAATTGCAGCAGCACACAACCCAAGGATCACACCCTCCAAAATGAAGGGGGTACGAATAAATCCATTCGTTGCGCCCACATATTTCATGATATTAATTTCATGGCGGCGATTATACATAGCCAACTTAATGGTATTATAAACAATAAACCAAGAAACCAGCGCCAAAAGAATCATGATCCAGAACCCGAGAACATCCATTACATTTTGCAAAGAAAGCAAAACGTTCACAACATCCTGGGAATCCGAAGTGTTAGCAACGCCATCGGTTAAAGCAACTTCCTCCGTTACGGATTCAAAATGCTCCAAATCCTTTTCTCCTACATGAATACGGAATTCATTGCGCAAAGGATTTTCGTCACCATAAAACCACGAAAGATAAGAGCCATCTTCCCCAAAACGTTCCTGATACTCCGCCAATGCGGCATCTTTAGTGACAAACTGAACACTCTCGACATATTCAATGGATTCCAATTCGGCCTTCAGTGCGGAAAACTCGCTTTCATCCAACTCATCATCCACATAAGCCACAATCTCATTGTTTGATCCAAGATCATCCATCAAAGCATCGATATTGGCAGAACACAAAAATACAGACCCGATGATCAACATACAAGCAACCAATACAAAAATGGAGGCAAAGGACATTAAATAGTTTTTTCGAATGCTTTTAAAAGCGGATTGAAGAAAATACATTTCGTCCCTCCTTACTCTTGCTCGGCGTAGTATCCGCCAACCTGATCACTCGTCACTCGACCTTTTTCAATGTGAATCACACGCTTGTTAAACTCATTAACCAATGTATTGTCATGGGTAACAACAATGACTGTTGTGCCGTTTTGGTTGATTTGATTTAATAGTTCCATAATCTCACGAGCCATCTCGGGATCAACATTTCCGGTAGGCTCATCGGCGATAATCATACGAGGATTATTTACGAGGGCACGAGCCATAGCAACCCGCTGCTGCTCTCCGCCGGAGAGTTCATCGGGATAGTTTTTTGCCTTATGCCCAAGGCCAACAACGCCTAGTACATAAGGTACACGGCGGCGAATGGTGCGCTGAGAGCATCCCACTGCACGCATGGCAAAAGCTACGTTATCAAACACAGTAAGATTATCGATTAAGCGGAAATCTTGAAAAACAACTCCCATGCTGCGACGCAACATCGGCACCTTGGAATTTCGCATTTTTTTTATGTTATAATCGCCCACGATTACGGTTCCGCCGGTCGGCACTTCCTCATGCATCAATAATTTGATAACTGTGCTCTTCCCTGCACCGCTGGCGCCGATAATAAAAACAAATTCACCGTCTTCAATTTTAAAGGAAATACCATTTAGCGCATTGGTTCCGTTCGGATAGCTTTTATAAACATCATCAAAAAGAATCATATTAACCCCTTAATTAAAACTTTGTCGGATTAGCAGTCAAATACTTTTTAACCATTAATGCCACTTTAAACACGATGGCATGGTCAAACCGTCTTAGATCCAAACCGGTCAGCTTGCGAATCTTTTCAAGACGATATACAAGGGTATTCCGATGAACAAAAAGCTTACGGGAGGTCTCCGATACATTCAGGTTATTTTCAAAAAACTTTTGAATAGTGAAGAGGGTTTCATAATCCAAAGATTCAATAGACCCTTTTTTGAAGACTTCAGATAAGAACATCTCGCAAAGAGTGGTGGGAAGTTGATAAATCAAGCGTCCGATTCCAAGATTATCATAGGTCATTATGAACTTCTCGGTGTCAAACACTTTGCCGACTTCCAAGGCAATTTGAGCCTCATTAAAAGAACGAGGAAGATCTTTCAAGTTGTCAACAATCGTTCCAATACCAACATAAGATTTGATGTAAAGCTCACTACTGACGCTGGCAACAATGCTCTTAGCCAGTTTTTCAAGATCTTTATTATCACTGATATTCTTAACTTCCTTCACCAGCACCAAGTCGGTCTCATTGATGTTGATGATAAAGTCTTTTTGACGATCCGGAAACAGCCCTTGCAAAATATCATAGGCAGAAACATCGCTTTTATCGGAAAGACGAATTAAAATAACAACACGGCAGGCTTCAACCTCAAACCGCAGTTCCTTTGCTTTGATATAAATATCCCCGGGAAGAATATTATCTAAAATAACATTCTTCACAAAATTGTTCTTATCGAATTTTTCATCGTAACATTGCTTAATATTGGTTAAGGTAATGGTAATCAGGTTGATGTAACGAGACGCCAGTTCATCGGTTCCCTCAACGAATGCAACATACTCCAAACCGGAGCGAGAGTTCAAGGGCTTATACGTATAGCCATCCTCCGTTACACTTTCCATTGTAGCAGAAATAGAAGAGATTATATTTTCATGCACTTCTCCGATTTTGATTAAATCGCTACAGGAAATTACGACGCCATTTTCATCAATAACGCCGACCGTACGATCAATACTATCCTTTAACTGATAAACAACACTTTGAAAAAAACGATTGGACATACCCAATACTCCTCCTATACATTAAAAATGTAATGCTATTATAGATTTTACAACATTTCGGTATCTTTTTCAACAGTTTTTTATAAAAAAATTTGTTAACATTGCACAACAGATGGCCATGTTTTTCAAAAAATAAAAAGCGCTCCGAAAAAACGGAGCGCTTTTATAATAGGAATTAGTTCACTAAGGTTTGTTCGGTTTCCGCATCAAAGAGATGGCAATACTCGAGATCCAAAGCAACTTTAATTACATCATCTGCAACGGCGGTAGACTTAGGAGATACACGAGCGGTGTACTTGCTACCCTCAACGTCCAGATACAGATAAGTCTCAGAACCCATCTTCTCAGCGACTTCAACGTTAGCAGTAACGATATAACCGGGCAAATTCTTCAGATGCTCTTCCTCGTCATGAACATGCTCAGGACGAATACCGAGGATCAAATTCTGACCAACCTTTTCTTTTACTGCATCGTTAATCTTGTTTTCGGGCAGCTTCAAGGAATTGTCAGCAAACTCGATGTAGTAACCATCAGCCTTTTCAACCAACTGAACCTTAACAAAGTTCATCTGGGGAGATCCGATAAAGCCGGCAACGAAAACATTGCAGGGATAGAGATACAGATTTTGAGGAGTATCAACCTGCTGAATCAAACCGTCTTTCATAACAACGATTCTGGTAGCCATGGTCATAGCCTCAGTCTGGTCATGGGTTACATAAATAAAGGTGGTTTTCAAATTGTGGTGAATCTTAGAAAGCTCGGTTCTCATCTGAGCACGAAGCTTAGCATCCAAGTTGGACAAAGGCTCATCGAGCAAGAATACTTTAGGTTCACGAACGATTGCACGACCCAAAGCAACACGCTGACGCTGACCACCGGACAAAGCCTTAGGCTTTCTGTCGAGCAAGTGGCTGATGTCGAGGATCTTAGCGGCCTCTTCTACACGTCTCTTGATCTCGTCCTTGGGGGTCTTTCTAAGCTTCAGACCAAATGCCATGTTATCAAAACAGGTCATATGAGGATACAGAGCGTAGTTCTGGAACACCATTGCGATGTCTCTATCCTTGGGAGCAACGTCATTAACAAGTTTGTCACCAATGAACAGTTCACCTTCAGTGATTTCTTCCAGACCGGCGATCATTCTCAAAGTGGTAGATTTACCACAACCGGAAGGACCAACAAGAACCAAAAACTCTTTGTCTTCAATTTCCAGATTGAAATCGGAAACTGCAACAACACCACCGGGATATCTTTTGTAAATGCCTTTTAATGACAAACTTGCCATTTCGTTAAACCTCCTGAATAAGCATTATTAACTATGATAACTATACCATAAAACAATATAAAATTAAATACTTTTTTTGAACAAATTTCATGTTTACAATTTAGTAATTCTGCACAAAGATTCCGCACCTAAAACGAAACTGCAGGTTTTTTTGGTTGAAATGCCAAAACTATTCGATCATCTCAATGGACTTGATTTCCGCATCCGTAAGATACCGACACTCCCCTATCGGAAGATTTTGATCCAATTGCAAGCCATGTATGCTGCTTCGATGGAGAGAAATCACTTCATTTCCAAGCGCTGCAAACATTCGTTTAATTTGATGGTACTTTCCTTCAGAAATCTTAATTACACCGACTTTTTCATCACAAGGCTCGAAATAAGCCGGTTTGCAATGTAAACCGTCTCTTAATATGATTCCATCCTTTAAACGCATGATGTCTTCTGTAGAAACTTTATCCCGTAACCCAACAATATATTCTTTGTAAACTTCTTTTTTGGGCGCCAACAAACGATGTGCTACTGCACCATTATTGGTGATCAACACAAGTCCTGTTGTATCTTTATCCAATCTTCCGCACACAAATAAATCTTTTTTTTGATACTCTTTCGGAAGAAGATCAAAAACTGTTTTATTAGATCGATCGTGATTAGCGCAAATGTAACCCTTAGGCTTATGGAGCATGATATAGAAGAATTGCTGATATGAAACTTCCTCCCCATCAAAGCATACAATCTGATCATCTACGTGTATGCTTCCGGTGCGCACTATTTCTCCGTTTAAGGACACTCGACCGGATCCGATGATCTTTTTTATTTCGCTTCTGGTATAGTTTAGCGTATCACACAAGAATTTATCCAGTCTCAAGAATACATCCTCCAAAACTATGCTGAGTCTATTATAGGAATTTCTGTCTTTATTGTCAAGAAACAAAAGATGTGTTCGGAATTAATCCGAACACATCTTTATTCTTTTACAAATCCATGAACAAATCCATTTAACTGTACAGAAGAAATATCGCCGCCAACCGCTTTTCCGTTGTATACAAGCAGGTTCGCCACAACATCATCCTTCTGATCAGGATAGTTTAGTACCGTATAAGTATATTTTTTTGCACGGGTTCCTTTGTATTTTGAAAGATCAAATCCGCTTAACCTTTGATAATCGTTATATGTATTATATCCTTCATCAAATTCAGAAGGAATAATGACTTCTTCGATCAAAATAGGCTGTGGATCAACCTCATAACCAAAAGCCTTAAGCAATGCCACCTGTTGCTCCGTTGTTTTTGCAACTGTGTCAATAGAATTTTTCAAAACACTCGTTGATGCTTTCGGAGAGAAAACTGCAAAAGCGCCAATTGATAAGCAAATGACCGCACATATACTCCAAATAAGATTACGGTTGATTTTAACTGACCATATAAACATACATGAGCCCTCTTCCAAATGGATTTACACTCCATTTATATGGTTCAGTTTATAAAATTATTCTGCTTTTTCTGCGATAACCTTTTGAGTGATATTGGCAGGAGCTTCACGATACTCTAAGAAAGAGAACTCAAAAGAGGCACGAGCATGGGTCATGCTGCGGAGATCCATAGCATAAGAGTTCATCTCACTCATGGGAACAATTGCGCTAACAACCTTATAACCTCTGGTTTCAGCAGCATCCATGGAGAGAATCTGACCACGACGCTTATTAATATCACCAATGATATCGCCCATCAGAGCATCCGAAACCAATACTTTCAAGGTGCCGACAGGTTCCAGTAAAACAGGGTTGGCTGCCTTCATACCTTCTTTGAATGCAATGGAAGCCGCCGTCTTAAATGCCATTTCAGAAGAATCAACGGGATGATAGGAGCCATCCAACAAGGTGGCTTTTAAACCGGTGACAGGATATCCTGCCAGTACACCCTTATTGATGGATTCACGCAATCCCTTTTCAACGGCAGGGAAATAGTTTTTCGGTACTGCACCGCCGAATACGGATTCAGCAAACTCAAATTCGCCTTCAAACAGAGGCTCAAACTCAATCCAAACATGACCATACTGACCATGGCCACCGGACTGTTTCTTATGCTTGCCTTCAACCTTAACTTTTTTACGAATTGCTTCACGATAAGGAACTTTCACATCGCCCAACTCAACTTTAACGCCAAACTTAGATGCTAATTTAGAAACAACAACATCCAGTTGGAGATCGCCAAAGCCGGAAAGCACCATCTGTTTGGTTTCAGGATTTACTACAAACTTTAAGGAAGGATCTTCCTCGATCATGCGGTTAATGCCTTGAGCAATCTTTTCTTCATCCCCTTTTGCCAAAGAGACAACAGATTTGCTGTAGTTGGCACCGGGAAACTTGATAGGCTCAAATACGACGGGGCAATCTTTATCACAAAGAGCATCAGATGTAGCAGTACAGACCAGCTTGGTGAACACGCCAATATCACCGGCCTGAAGATCGGAAACCTCTACTTGCTTTTTGCCAAAAGGAATATAAACATGAGCAATCTTTTCATACTCATCCTTACGAGTATTTAAGTAACTGGCGTCTTTTTTGACAGTGCCGGAATAAACCTTGAAGAAAGACATTTTTCCAACAAAGGGATCTGCAACCGTCTTGAATACACGCAAAACCATAGGGCCGGAGGGATTGCAATCCAACTCAACGGCTTCCCCGTTCTTTTCAACCGTCACGGTTCCATTGCAAAGAGGAGACGGGAAATAGTCCACGATGGAATGGAGCAACTGATAAATTCCCAAAACTTCGGTGGGGACACCACCAAATACGGGATATAACAATTTGAGGGCTATTGCGTTTTTCATACCCTCTTCTAATTCTTCGGAGGTAAATTCCTCTTCATTGAAGAACTTATCCATCAATGCATCGTCCGTTTCGGCAATAGCTTCTAAAGCTTCGTGATAGTAGGTATTAACCTTATCTTGCATATTGGCAGGCACCGGACAATCGCCAACACCAAAGCGATAACCTTCATTGGTAATCACATTGACGGTACCAACCATTTTACCATCCTCAATAATAGGAAGAGTAATAGGAAGGATCTGAGATCCGCCGAATTTAGCATGCAACTGCTCAACAATGCTGTAGAAATCAGCATTTTCATCATCCAAACCGGTTACAAAAAACGCACGTGGCATTTGACGTTCTTCCGTCTTTTGCCAAGCTTTTTCAGTACCGACTGAAACGGTATTTTTAGCAGAGAGAACAATCAATGCGAGATCGGAAACCTCCAATCCGGAGATCTGATCACCTTCGTAGTCATAGTTGCCGGGAACGTCAATTAAATTAATTTTGGTGTCTTTATATTCAAACGCAGCCATAGAAAGAGAAATAGAAAACTTGCGTTTAATCTCTTCAGCGTCAAAATCAAGAATGGTATTTCCTTGCTCAATTTTGCCGAGTCGATCGCTCTTTTTGGCAAAATAAATCATTGCTTCGGCCAAAGTGGTCTTACCATTTCCTTTGTGGCCGATCAAACAAATGTTACGAATGTTTTTTGCAAGTGTGCTCATATGAAAACTCCTTTCACGGTGCTTAAATAGCCCGCATGATTTACTATGGGATTATTATACATTATGAACAAACAAAATGCAAGCATTTGATTAATTATTTGCAAAAAGTACAAATCAAATAAACCACCGCTGTCCAAATCCCCTGAAAAATAAAGATTTGTATAGAAGTGTCATTGGAATACCCTGCCAATGCAATAAAGAAAATGAGGCCCAAACTTAAAAGACTGTATAAAATACGGATAATTCGGTTGATCTTCAAAGCTGTCAGCATTTTGCTGGCGCCGTAAAGACATGCCATTAAACCTTGCGGCCCACGCTTGGATGCAATTAAATCGGGTGATTTTGAACATGGCTGCAAAAACTCTTTACACGCTTCGCCGGTATTGGGGGAAATAATATGGAATAAGTCCGTATCGATATTCGGATAAAGCTTTTTTAAAAGCGGCTGGGTAAATAAAAAGTTTTTTGAAACCAAGCCTACCCCAACCTGCTCTGCAATGGCGATTTCAATTGCACGCTCTGTTGCCTCATTGTGCTCGTAGCTTGCGATAAAAATGCCGGCAGGTTCATTCTTATAAGCAACATAAACGGGATAGTGACATCCTTTTAATTTCATTTGAGAAAACTGCAAAGGAAAGTCAACATTGAATTGTTGCATTAATTCCCAATTTCCAACTAAAAACATTTTACTGTGAATCAAGCAAGAGTATCCTTGGCCGGAATGATAGTAGATGTCATCTACCCTCGGCAGTTGTACGGTGCTTGTATCGATCATCTTCATAAAGAGCCGTTTTAGCGGGGTTCCGACGCAATTAAACAGCGCAGAAATATTGGTAATCAATTCATCAATTTGCAAATCCCCTAACGCTTTTACTCCTTGAAGCAAAACGGCATCCTTTCCAAGGAAATCCTCTTCTGAGATCATAATTAAATCGGCATCTTCGATAGACTTTGCCGATTCAACCGAAGTTAAAACACCACCGTTTTTTCGGATTTTTCTTCCATTTTTGGCAATAGATGCTGCGTAAGAATATCGGGAGAAAAACGGAATAGAAAGAGCAAAGGCAGTGGCCGGAAACAGCAGCGCTTCTTTCCAGCCCGTCAGTTGCCCAACTGCAACCGTACCTGCAAAAACGCCAACTACGATGATGAATAAGAAACGATGCAGGCTTCGATCATATTCAAAGTCGCTATAACTATGATCAATATATTGAGAAACCAGCCCGGTTTGATGGGCAAACAAGATCTCTCCCCCTTCGCCGGTTTCTAAAATCAATTCATTTTTAACCTCACAATTTGGTTGTAGTGTTGCTGTCAAAACATCACCGGAAGATGCGATTTGTCTGAAGTTATTCTTGATATTCGATGCAATTTTTTTCTTGGATAATACATTGAAATAAAGACCAATGGCCAGCATGGGCTCAAGATAAAGAGGGTATGCCTGAAGTTCAGGATGAATCATGCAGGAAAGCCGCATAACGAATAGGGCAATAAAAAAGAGCGCCAGTAGAGTATCCGTATCTGCACGAAGCCTGAGCAGTCGAGCCAAACCATCCAAGAAGATTCCAAAGGACAGAGCAAAGCAAACAATATCTACAGCCAACAGGGATAACTGAAATAAAATGGTTTTTGCGCCATAATCAGCAGAACCATTATTAATCCCATAAATGAATAAGACCACCGAGACAATGCTAACCAAAAATAAGGCAATCGTTTTTACAGCCATTTTGCCAACAATATTCTTTAAATCTCGATATATCTCATCCTTTTCATCTTCTGATTCAAAGTCTTCAATATCTTCTCGAACCTCATCATATATGGGGAGGTTCGGTTCCTCATCCGCATCGTTCTCGTCCTCATCTTCATCTAAAAGACGGCGAATTACCGATTTTTCTTTAGATTGAAATTGATCCTTCTTTTTATTCTTAACTGAATTAAAAATATCCTCGTCAACAATAGAAGAGTCCGAAGGATGGTGCGAAGTTACAGATTCGTGATTCTCTATTGCTGATTTAGAATCCTTCACAATAGTTTCAACATCCTGAAGAGCATTGATACGATTGAT
Organism: Eubacteriales bacterium; assembly: GCA_045539335.1. Lineage (GTDB taxonomy): Bacteria > Bacillota > Clostridia > Oscillospirales > QAKW01 > QAKW01. The sequence goes on along the minus strand of JAZQFD010000029.1, from coordinate 105,617 downwards.
CAGATCTTCAAAATCTATATTTTGATCTTTGGGTTCAAAGCTCATTGTATGCTCCTTATCGTTGTTTTGCAATTTCCTGCATAATAACTGAGGCTGCTACCGAGGCATTTAAACAGGGAATGGTTCCCTTCATGGGAATTCGAACAAAAAAGTCACATTTTTCTCTGAGTAAACGAGAAATACCGGTGTCTTCACTCCCCACAATCAAAGCAACTCCGCCGGAATAGTCCTGCTCATAATATACCTTCTCTCCTGCCATATCGCAACCATAAACCCAGATGTTTTTCTCCTTCAATTCATCAACTGTTTGTGCAAGATTGGCAACACGAGCAACGGGCATGGTATGAATAGCACCTCCGCTAGCTTTTGCAACAGAAGGAGTCAAACCGGCAGCACGACGCTTTGAAATAATCACTCCATGTACGCCAAAAGCATCAGCAGAACGCAAGATGGCACCTAAATTATGCGGATCAGCAATCTCATCGGCAATGATTATGAAGGGGCTCTCCCCTTTTTCTTCAGCAGCCTTCAAAATATCTTCAACCGATGCATACTCCTTTTGACCACAAACAGCGAGCACACCCTGGTGATTTAGGCGAGGAAACTTGCGATTTAAAGTTACGGTGTCTGTGTGAAGAATGGGGATCCCCTTTCCCTTACAAAGAGCAACGATTTTTTTAAATCCAGAATTTTGAGGATCTCCGGCTAAATATACCTTTTCCACCGGAAGCTCCGTCAGAAGCAATTCAGTAACATTATTCTTCCCAAAAACATATTCAGGCTGATTCTTTTCTTCCAAACCCATTAATATATACCTCAATAAAATAAATCTAAAAGATAGGTAGCAAGCGGTGGAAACAACGCAAGCAACAAAATCGTTCCCATAAACTCAAAATGCAAGAAGGCCGACATTAAAACCAATATGGCAGCGATAAGAATAGCAACCGGATTTATAATGCATTTTTTGTATCGGATCAACATACGCACCATTAAATAAGCAATTATCAAAATCAAAGAGAACTCAACACATATCAGAGCTATTTCACTATGTGTAATTGCGGAAAACAAGCCTACAAGGCCGCAAAAGGAGGCAAAGACAACACTTTTGCCGCTTTTGGAGAAATTGATCGTTGATCCAATAAAAGCCTGTCCGCTCAAATAAAACAGGGGTTTAAGCAGCAAAAGTGAAACAACCATTGTTTCTATTTGAGTATCGGCAAAAAACATAATCACGATTGAAATAATTACAAAAGCGGATAAAACCCCAATAAAGTGGATGGTACGTGATAATCCGCAAAACAACTGCTTAACAGTTTGAATGACATCGATGATCGTGTTTTGGTCTTTTAAAAGTACATTTGAATGTTCTTGATCAAAAGAAGATGACTGATAATCAGCCACTAAAATTTCATTCGTATTATTCATAGCTGAATAAAACGACTTTTCAGGGCACTCATTAAGTATCTTCTGAAATCCATATGATTTTGCAACAAATTCCGTCAAATAGTCACTATATCGGCTGTATAAAACGCAGGACATTTCAGCATGAAAAACACGTTCGATTTGTTTTTTCTGAATCGGATTAACATGAATGTCAAACACAAGCATGGAACGCAATGTCAGCTGATCCATTGTATTTAGAGCAAGGCCGGAATCAAAAGGCAGATCTTTACCTGCAAGTAACCAAACCATCTTCCCTTGACGCTCTAAGGTTTGGATCTGCTGTAATAGGGAGTCATCCATGTTATTTATTATCTTCCGCATTCCTTGCCAGTAACCCAGCACAACAACCTTTGCTTTTCCTTCATTCATAAAGGCGCCAAAGTAATTGCCAATTTGATCTCGTTCGACTGCGCTTCCCGGCACCAGTTGAATAGTGTCGGAATAGGTTTTCTTCAAATCAGATGCCTTTTGACCGAGGAGTGCTTGATAGTAGTTCAAGCTACTCGCTTCGGATTCAATATATTCTTCTGTGAAAGAATAGGTCAAACTTGATGAAATCAGTCTCTCGCAATCAAAATATAGTTCTTTTTCACGGTTCATACCATCAAAAGCTTCAATATTTCGCACTAAAGTGCCGCCCTTATAGAGTTGATTTGCCGTCTTATAAAGATAATATTTAGGTAAATAATAAATAATATTCGAATTCAGAAGAGAACTTAAAATTGCCATTAAGAAAACGGCATCCAAGAACCGCTTGGTGATCAAGGCAGACACAAACGTTAAAACCGCAAAAACTAACAGTAATACAATAGTCAGGAGATTACCAAAACTATTTTGACGATTCAAATAATAAGAATGGTGTTGCTTTTCCTTACGACCGCCGGTTTTCTCAATGTAGCAATCTTCATTTAAAGCAGTTACCATACACCGACAGGTGCCGGAGCGAACAACGCTTCCCTTCCAAAGCATATTTGATTGCTGCTCAGCCGCAAGATTCTCTGCTAAAATCGGCTCAGATGTTTTTGCAGAAGCGATGTCGGTATTAAAAACATTTTTTTCATCTATAAACAAATGGTTGCATGAAATAACTCTGGCGTCAGCATGTAGAATACTTCCTGATTCAAGCAACAATAAATCCCCTATCATTAAATCATCAGGATCAATTGCCTGCTTTTGATCAGATCGGATCACCATCACCTTCTGGCGGCTCTCAACACAGTTCATTTCATGGCGCATCTCTTGCAAAGATAGAACTAAAAGTTCTACAAAATCCATAAAAACAAAGCCAATAAATGCCAATAAAGAGATCAGCAACAAGGAATAGTTTTTATTTAAAAAAGAAAAAACAATCGTCAAAAAGTAGAATGCCGCAGAGACGATCATTGCAATATACTGCTTAGATCGAAGATGAGAAAGCACTCTATTTAACAATTGAGCAAGGTTAATACCTGCTTTGTTTTGAGAAGCACGGTTTGTTTCTGACCGACCAATAACATGGTCACTATTCAATTCTAACGCCAATGCCTTGGCATCCATTTGATAATATCGCATATAAACCTCGTTAAAAAGTCGAAAATAACACAATAATATAATATTATAACTTATTTAATCGAAAAAGTAAATAATTAACCAAACAATCGACATACTAATATTAGTTCAAAGAAAGGGATGATAAAATGAAGCAAGGAAAAGCAGTCATGTTTTCAGCAATTGCCGGCATGGCATTGGGCGCAACCGCAAGCATGCTGGTGGCAAAAAACAAACCTAAAAAGTGTGTATCCAAAACCGCCGGTAATGCAATTAAGGCAGTCGGAAACTTTGTTGAGCACATGAACTTTTAAAAAAAGAGACAACGCTCAAAAGCGTTGTCTCTTTTAATAGCATTAACCTACGATACCGGTTCTTGCAATGGACTCTGTCAACTTTCTCTGGAAGAGAATGAATGTCAACAAGAGGGGTGCGATATAAATCAAAATACCGGCACGCAACACAGGGTACAAGGTCAAAGAGTCAGTGCCGACAAAGATGCTCTGCAAGGATTTGAACAATCCATCCAGTACACTGGGCAAAGTATCGGTGTTCGGCAAGAACATGGGAACGGTATAATAATCATTCCAATACCAAGTGATACAGAACATGAAAACAGTAGTAAATGCAGGACCCATATTAGGAACCAGAATTCTCAAGAATGTTTTCATAGCACCGCAACCATCAATATAAGCTGCTTCTTCCAATTCCTTGGGGAATCCGCTGAAGAACTGACGATAAACGAAGATGAACAAACCACTCTTCAAACCACTACCAAAAGCGGCGGGCAAAATAAAGCTCCAAAGAGAGTCGGTAAGGTCAAAATAGGGTTCCTCAATCCAGCCAAAGGAATGTACTGCCGAAGCCAGATATAAAGGATCAAAGAAACGGAAGCTGGTGTACTGAGAAATCATAATGGTAGAGGGAGGAATAATGATGGTCAGCAACACAAAGAAGAACAAAAGACCCTTGCCCTTGAACTTAAATCTTGCAAGACCATAACCTGCCAGTGCACAAATACAAACCTGCAAAATGGTGGGCCAAATTGCAATGTTAAAGGTATTTGCAAAAGCAACAGGGAAATTCAAACCCGTCCACGCCTTAGGAAAGTTCTCCAGGGTGAAATGTTTGGGGATGTAAACAATAGTCGTATCATACATATCCTGGCTGGTACGAATAGCCTGAGCCAAACTGAAGATCAGAGGATACAAAATGATATAAGACAAACCAATCAAAATCAAAGCAACTGCAACATTTCCAATAAACTTGGTGGCAATATAAGCCCACATGCGTTTATCAGCATTTTTGCGTTCACTACCGAATTGATGTTTAAACGCTTTAATAATTCTCATATTTGTAGCCTCCTTTCTTAACGAGATTTTCTGGTCAGGAATGCATATACACCGAAGACAACGCCCAGCAACAGCAAAACGACCGTAAAGAATGTCCAGGAAATGGCGGCTGCACCACCAAAGTTAAAGGTAACACCTGTATAAGTTTCAATCTGAGCCAAAACAAGGTTTTCAGGATCGTTGTAGGTATCAACGATAGTATAAACGATGTTAACCAGAATGATAGGAGCCACATTGGGGAATGTAATCAACCAGAAGGTCTCCCATGCAGTAGCACCCTCAACGCTACTTGCTTCATAAAGCTGCGGAGAAATACCCTGCAAAGCAGCCAAGAACAAGAGGATCTGTACACCGGAATCCCATACCACATCAAAGATGCGGTCGGCAACGTCAGACATGTACTGAGTAATCGTTTCATTCAAACCAAGATCAACCAAAAAGTCTCTGGCGTCGGTCATCTGGAAAAGAATACCTCTGTTCATGGTACCGCTAAATGCAGCCTCAGAGTCACTGGAGCTGAAAGTAGACATTACAACACCGGTGGTAACAATAACCGGCAGGAAGAAGATTCCACGCACCAAGCCACGACCGGGGAATTTACGATTCAGCAGAACAGCTACAAACAAACTGAAAATCAATACAACAGGAACGTTTACCAGCAAATCCGTAAGGGTATCGGTCAACGCCTGCATAAAGGTCGGCTCTTTTGTCAGTAGTTTGGTATAGTTAGCAAGGCCGGTCCATGTACAGGCATACTGATTATACGGGTCAACCTTAGAGAAAGAGAACTGCAGGGATTCCAAGCAAGGTGCTGCAAAGAACAGCAGGAAACCAATAAACCACGGCAATACAAACATAAAACCGCTAAAGGCTTGCTTGGATTCATAGGAAATCCGAGGACCTCTCCGCTTCTTCTTTGCTTTCTTAGCAGGGGCAACAGCAGAAGTAGCCTCTGCTGTTGCAGCAGCCGCAGCGGCAACCTTGGCAGCTTTTGCAGCTTGGGCAGCAATAATCTGCTCAGAGGTCATTTGAGAAAGACGAGCCTTTACAGCCTCTGTTTCTTCAGGAGAAACAGCAGGCACTTCAGGTTCAGTTTCTTCGACTTGTTCCGCAGCAATTTTTGCAGATTTTGCATTACGCAGAGCTTCGATTTGCTCAGGAGACATTTTAGCTAAACGCTCCTTAACAATTTCTCTTGCACGCTCTGCATTTTGCTTTGTTAAATCAGCAGCCACCTGCGCATTAGGATTGATAGGTTCCATTACCTCAACCTCAGCAACAGTTGCTTCAACTTCAACTTCGGGAGTGGCAACAGTTTCCAGCTCTACTGCGGGAGTATTATTCAATTCATTATTTGATTTTTTCATGAATTCGCACCTCCTACTACAGTAAAGTCATCAGCCTTAATCAATACATTATTGATTGTAACATCAGCATCCCCATAGTTCACATACACCTTAGCGCCATTGCTATAAGTAGTGATGCGAACGTCCTTGGAAACGATTTCAAAATCAGAAATCGAGCTGGTACCAATAGCATCATAAAGGGGTTTCAAACGATTATAATTGGCGATCATTTCTTCATAATGATCATCAAGAGCGCAAGCGAAGGAGCCGGAGAAAGATGTACCTTGGAAAGAGGTGGAATCTGCATCCATCAAAAGATAGTAGAGACTCATTCCGCTTTCAGCAATCTTGAGAATCAGATCATCTTTCTCAGAATCCAAGTTAACAGGATTACTTGCGAGGTTAACATAGCCACGGAATACGATCTGATAGAAAGGTACTTCCTGCTTTGCAATGTTGTTGTGGCTTCCATAAACGGGAGCATTTAGAACGTTATCGACATAAGGGGTTGCATAAGCATTACCACCATTGGTGTTAACGATTCCCTTGTCTCCGATTACTTCCTTAGTAGAGGTAAATACATCGGTCATCAAAGCAGCAGCCTTATCACGAGTAACCAGTTTCTCGGCGTTGTAAGCGCAATACAGAGTTTCACCGATAGAACCAAAGGAGAAACTGTTCACATTTCTCTTGGTTGCAACACCAACAAACTCATTGGCAAATACAGGCATATCCAAAGGATTGATCAACTGATGGCTGATCGAAGACTTATCCAAAGCGCCAGCTGCAGAAATTCTAGATCTAAACAGCGTAACGGGAGAAGAATTCAAACCATACGCACTGTTCTTGAATTTCTTAACATCAGAATTCTCTTTGTAAAAAGCCTGAAGATCCATGTCAAAAGCAAGGTGATAGTTCTCAATGTTATTAACAGTATTGATCAGACTGTTTACAGTTTTCTTACTACCAAGCTTGGATTCAATGCTAAAGTCGGTTTCGAGGGTAGACTCAAGTCCACCATCATTCCAACCCAGATAATTCAGAAATACCTTATTTACCTGATCGGCCTGAAGCTGATTAACCAATTCTTCTGCTTCAGAAAAGGTGGTCAATGCTTCAACGCCGGTATAAGGAATGCCAAGAAAATGCATGGACTTCTTAACGGCACCATAAAGAGAAATACACAAAGTGTTGGCAACACTCTCGCTAATGGGGGCCATCTTCTTTTCATTAATCAGATACTCTCTGTACTTTTCGGCCATGCCAACATAGTCAGCATCTTCACCATCCAAGAAATAGTAGCGAGCAATATAGTTCTCGGGAAGCTCATCTGTATAGTAGAAGCCTTTACCGGACTTACCGGCAGAACTGATACGGCTCTGAGTATCACGAACGTTAACGGAGTTATAAATGGTATTGTAGCTATTCTTGAAGCGACTCACATAAGCATGCGCCTCAGTAACAGCAGCACCACTTTCGACGATGTTAACATATGCCTCGCCATTTTTAACCATGCCAAGGACAGGAAGCCGGAAAGGTTCATTCCAGTTAGTATAGTATGACTGATTGGCAGTCTCGGTGGGGTTTTCAGCATAGAAGGTACCTTCATTGCTTGCACCAAACTCATAGGAATGCTGACCATCAATATTGAACTCCATCAAAGAGCCGGAACCATCGGTCAAAAGTGCATAGCCTGTATCATTCAAGCCGGCAGCACCAAAAAACTGCAGCAAAGAAACGTCAAGCACTTTAGAAGAGCCAAGTTCTTTAATGTGGTCAAGCATCAATTCCACTCTCAAATAATCTTCTTCCAAAGACAATTTGATGGGAATGATAAATTTGGTGTTTACCTCGTTGAAGTAGAAGGAGAGAATAACATCATCACCGTTATACTCTGTAACAAAAGAGGCAAAGCTGGAATTCTTTGTAAGCTGCTCGTAGTTGGCGGTCAGGTATTTAACAGCAATCAGGGTATTTAACTCTGTTTTTGTGTCGCCGGTTGCCACCTGATCGTTTTTACGATCAATAGGATTGGAATACCAAACGGTACCGGTTTTCAAATTCATTACACCAAACATACCGGTCGCATAATCCAAATAAAGAGCCAACTTATCGTTTTGATCAACCAGAACATAGTTGCCCTCAACATCCAAACGCTCAGGAGCAGGCGCTGCTGCGGCAGGAATTGCCACAACAATGCAAGAAAGAAGGGTTACAATCGTTACAACAATCGAAATAAATCTTTTCATTATAATCACTCCTCCCCTCTTAACTCAAGAACCGAATGCGGCATTCTGTGAAAATCGTAAAGATAAACACATACAGCTGCTGAACAAGAACAACAAACAAGAAAATCAAGAAAAAGATTACTGCCATTGCAACAAGGGAAATAATCAGATTCAAAAGAGTTCCCCAAAGTGAATAATTGTGAATGGTCATAACCCCGTAAATCATCAAGACTACAAACCAAAGACTCATACAGGTGGCAAAGATATTCACAAACACATACTCATCCGGAAGTAAGAAACCGGAGAAAAAGGTAGAAACAAGGTCACCGATAATCAGCGGAGTTAGGTTATAGCAGGTCATAACATAAATGTCCACCATGCGACCCTCACCATTCAGCAATGTACACAGTGCCCAGTTGGCAACAACAAATAAAACAACCAATACACTGGAGGAAGAAAGAACGGAAATGATGTTAAAATCTTCAGTTCTTGCAGAGGAATACAAAAAACCGGTAGCAACAGCCTTAATAACGGCCGCAACGGAATATGCAAGCAACAGCAAGGTGGCATAAACAACGGAGCCGTTCTTCTTTTGCTTTAAATCTTCCATTGTTTCAGCGGGATGTGCCAGCATTAAAAAGGGATTCTTTTTGCCAACGAACAGCCGATTACTCAGTTTTTTCCAGAATGTATAAAGATTACTCCATAAATTCTGCATCGTCATCATTTCCACCTCCTTGTCTTCTTTCTTTAATAGCGTTAATAATGTTTTTACCAAACAAGCGCCATACAAAGGCCAAGATAATCAAAACAACCAACAGAGTCATGACAGTACCGAAGTTATCAGCGATTAACTGCTCTCTATAAAGAGAATAAGAACTCTCATAGTTCATACGATCGTTTGCAATTTCAAAGTGGAACAATGCTTTTGCATAATCACCATGCTGATAAGAGACCTTACCCAAGCCGATGTGACCCATTTCACAGTTGGCATTACTCTTGAGAACTTCGATCCACTGGTCTTCAGCCTCATCATATTTACCCTTATTGTACAGAACAATCGCTTCGTGGAAGGTCTCGCCATAATCGGTCAAATCATAGGCGGTGATTGTTTGATAATACTCATCCAAAATCAGAGTCTTATCGCCGAGTTTTGCGATTGCCTTGGGCTTCTGCAGCATACCATGCTGATAGCCCTTACCACCATAAACTGATACCAGATTTCCTTCGGAATCATACTCGAAGAGTTTTCCGAGGTTATAGTCCATCATGGTGAAAAAGCCCTCATCGTCCACAGCTACATCAGTAAAGGTGTTTCCGGTACCAACTGTAGCACGACGAACCAAGTCACCATAAGTCTTAGACAAAGAGTCGCTGACTTTCTTGGTGCTCTTTGCTGTAGGATCCAAAATGTTGTTACCCAAGAAGTTCATCTTGAAGAGCTGTTCACTATTGTCTTCGGCGGCAGCAACTACTGCAAATACGAAACCGTATTCATCAACAACCAAATTCGTAAATTCGGTGGGTACGAAGGTTACGAAAGATTCGTCAACGCCTTGACCAAACAAAGAGCGGTAAACTCTTCTCCATGCCAATGCAACCATGTCAGAAACGCTCATCTTAACGTTAGGAGCACCAAAGTAACGAAGGAAGGTTCCTTGAGGATTAAATTCCATGATACCATCCAAGGTGCTTCTGCTGATAACATACAGAGAACCATTCTTGGCGATTGCAATTCTCAGGGGATTAAACGCACCCTCAAACATATCAGAATTGGGAGCGCCAACCGTCTGAACAATCACGCCATTACGATCCATTTTAACAATCTGATTGTTACCGGTATCGCATACATAAATGTAGCCTTCATCGTCAACAACCAAGCTTTCAGATAAGAACAAGTTATAGGGTTGACCGTTTGCAGTATAGGAACTAAGCGTTTTAACGAGCTTCATATTCTCGTCAAAGATATGAATACGAACCAAACCATCAGCGCCGTGGTATTCCAGCAAATACACTTCGTTTTGAGGACTGACATAAAGATCCACTACCTTGCCAAGTGCGCCAATTCCAAGATCTGTTCCGCCATAAACAGCTTCAGGAGCATAACAAGCGGGGGTTTCAATTGCTTCGCCATAGTAATTATAATTATAGGAATTGTAAGGGGTATATGCAGAAGCAACGATTGCCGTCATTGATGAAAGCACCAAAGCAATCATCACAACAGTCAAAACTTTAATAAACTTTTGTTTCATCACTTAACATACACCTCCTTAACCCTTAATACCGGCGTGAGCCATTGTCTTTACAGTACTACTCTGAGCTAAGATAAAGAAGATAATCGGAGGGATCATCAACAAAATCGACGCTGCATAAGCCTCACCTGCACGAGCAACACTACCGGCAGCGGTAATCTGGCTAAGTGCAGAAGGAAGAGTTTTGAGAGTCTCTGTATAAATATAGGAAGTAGCGGTAGCATTCCAGTTACGTTGGAATGAGAAAATTGCCAAGGTCAGCCAAGCGGGCTTAACAGCCGGCATGATGATCGACCAAAGAATCTTCCACTCCTCTGCCCCGTCGATTCGAGCTGCTTCAACCACCGCATTCGGAAGCTGAGCAATGTTCTGACGGAGCAAGAAAACGCCCATGGTAGCGGAAAGCTCAGGAAGCCAGAATGCAAAGTAAGTATCAATGATACCCAACTTGGACATTACCAAGTATACAGGAATCTCTGTAACGCCACCGGCAAAAAGCAACGACCAAACAATTACCTTGTTGATGCCTTTTTTTCCGGGGAAACGGTTTTTAGCCAAGGGGTATGCAGCCATTGCTGCAGACAAAATATGAATAACAGTACCAACAACGGTATTCAAAATAGTGTTAAACACGTATCTTGAGAACGGAACCCAAGCGGTTGACGTAAGATCAAACAACTTTTTGAAGTTCATCAAGGTCGGGTTCTTCGGAAGAAAACGAGGCGGGAAAATGAACAATTCGTTGTAGGGTTTAAATGCCTGAGCAACAGAATAAACCAAAGGAAGCGCCATAAAGCTGGCATAGAGAGCGAGTAACAAATATGTGGTAATGTCTCCGACAACGGAAACTTTAGTTCTTCTAAGTTTAGTTGACATAATAATTCACTCTCCTTTCCTTAATCATCTGAGAAGCGATCCAGTATTTTATTAATGACCGCTTTTGTAATAAGCATCAAAGCAAACAAGAATACAGCGATGGCAGAAGCATAGCCAAGTTCAAAACGTGTATTACCAAAGTCTGCAATATGCAAAACTAAAGTGTGACCGGCATAGTCAACAGAGGGGTTACCCAGCAAGGCGGAGGAAATACCACCCACTGCGAACGCAGAAGAAATCTGCATAACCGCACCGAACATCAGCATACCGCCCATCTGAGGAAGGGTGATATAGAAGAGTTCTTGGAAACGATTGCGGACACCATCGATGGCACCGGCCTCGGCCAAGGAAGGATCCAAATTTTGTAGACCGGCAACAAAAGAAAGGAAGCCGGTACCCAAAGAACACCACAATTGAACAATAATTACGATGTTGAGCATGTAATCCGTATTGGTCAACCAAGCAATCGGTTCATCCATCAAACCAAGGTTCATCAGGATCGAGTTGGCAAGACCATACATATCACTACTAAATAAGTACTGGAAGATGAAGTAGATGTTTGCCAAAGTGGGCGCATAGAACACCACAGTAAAGAACGCTCTGGCAACCGGAGGCAAATCGTTAATGAACCATGCAAATACGAAGCACAGCAAATAACTGACAGGACCGGTAATAATTGCAAATTGAAGGGTGTTCTTCAAAGCAATCATAAATACATCGTCTTCCAAGAACATTCTGAGGTAGTTATCCCATCCAACGAAAACAGGATTATTCAGAATATCATAGCGTGTAAAGGACAGAACCATGGAGGACAACACCGGCAACACGGTGAACAGGAAGAAGAAAACCAAAAACGGTGTCAACATGAAATAGTTAACACGGTTATCAATCACCTGTCTCCAGGTAAAGCGAACTTTTTCAGAAAATGTTAACTTTTTCTTCTTCAGCAAATCAAGATCATTTTGTTTTGCTTTAGCCATTATTTATTCGCCTCCTCCGGAACAGAAAGATTGTATTCAGATCTCTTACGCCAAATCTCATCATTAATCTGTTCATTATAATAAATAAGTTTTTCACGAGGATTGGTGTGTTTGTTGGTAACATTACGGAATGCATTAATAATGTTACGGCCCACATAGTAGCCACCAACCAACTCGGGATTCTCACGAATCCACTGACGCTGCTCTTTAATGATCGCAGCCTCTTCAGTAGTCCACTTAATCTTTTCAAAAGCCTCAATGTTTGCAGTGGTATATCTCGCAACAGAGCCGATCGCCATCTCAATACGGTTACCATATTCACCGGCAATCTCAGCAGACGTCCACCACTTCATAAATGTCCAAGCATCTTCTAGCTGCTGCTCGGGATTCTTAGCACTCTTGATGGTCTTAGAAACGATCATCGCACCACTCATGCCAGTGGATTCTTCGGCGTGATTTACAAGACCGGTATCGGGATCCAGAGTACCCGGAATGGGTGCCACAGACCAAAGACCGTTCAACTCAGGAGCAGACTCCTGCAGATAGGTAATGTTGGAATAACTGGTACTTACCAAAGGCATCTCACCATTACGGAAACGGCTATACCAGCTATAGTCAGTGGGAAGATCGTATTGGAGATAGTAGCGAGTCCACTTTTCAAAAGCGTCGATCGCATATTGCTGGGTAAAGTTGGTAACAGCACCATCTTCTCTATAAGGAGTGTGACCACCTTGCAAAATCAAGGAGAAGAACGTACCGCCGCCCAGGTTGGTGTCCAAACCAACTGTCATGTTGTTTGCCTGAATATAAGGCAAGATGTTATCAAGATCATCCCAGGTGTTGGGAACCTGAATGCCCAACTCAGCAAAGATATCCGTACGGTAGAACAACATGTCGAAATTTTGGGTCTCAGGTAAAGCAAATACCCTTTGAATTGCATTACCATTGGAATCGGTTGTGCTCAAGGTATAAGGAGTCAAAGCATACTTGGTAAAACGAGTAGCAACCTCATCAAAGTCTTCAAACTGACTAATATCATATACCGCATTTCTTACACCCAAGTTCATAGGCTCAGAACGAGATACGTGCAGTGCGATATCAGGACCACGATTTGCAACAATTGCTTTAGAAAGTATAGAAAGAGGTACAAGAGAGACATTAACGGAGATTCCGGTATCTTTGGTGAAATAGTTATCGCAAAGAGTTTTCAGAACCATTGCCTGGTCACGACCAGTACCAACCCAAACAGTCAAAGTACGACCATCTTCATTGGCAGAACCAACGGTGGTATAGTCATCTACAAAGGAAGACCAGAATGCACGGATCTCATGAGCCAAACCCTCCAAGAAACTAGAGGTTTGACGAGCCTCTTTAGCTGCAGTACCATTGAAAATTGTCTTATCAATTTGTACAGGCTGATTGCGTAAATCTAACATCCAGGAACTCAGAGAACTGATGTTATCCTTAAATACGGAAAGACGATCAGGAATTACATAAGGCTTGGCAACAAAATCCTCAAGCTGCATCTGCAGTGTTGTTAAGATTGTAGCAGAAGCCAGAGAGCCGTTGATTGCAATAACTTCTTCCTGAATTCCCTTAACGCTCTCATATACAGAATTCAACATATCCATCAGACCATTAACACGCTTCTCCAGCTCATAGTCACGATAGGTATCAGGTTCGGTACCGGTAACAATAATAATCTTACGATAGATATAGTTAAGCTGATAAACGATATCCTCAGCCACACGACCAACGTTGGCCATAGGACCAATGACGGCCTCCATGGTGAAACAGTGGGTACCCTCTTCTAAGTAGAACTTATAATCAAAGGTTTTACCGTTTTCATCGACACCGCTGGCCTTCGTGTACTGGAAGCCACTTCCGTACATAAAGCCAACCTGGCTTGCCTCAGCAAAAGGAAGCTTGCCGTCAATCAAAATCTTACGATAGGAGATCGAGTCTTCCACATAAGACTGACGATAACGGAAACCGATGGTGTAGTATCCACTCTCAGGAACATCAATCGTCCAGTTAATAGACTGACCGTTTGTATTCCAGTTCTCGCCGCCAACAACGTTCATGCGAGTTTTGCTGATGCTATAAGGAGTTACCTTCGGGTCACTACGGTCGTATGCGGGCTGAACCAAAGATTCGCTCTTATCGTCATAATCCTCCATTTCAAGCTGGAAGGCATTGTTGACATCTGTTGCACCTTCTGCATCATGCATTTCGATGTAGTCATTGTAGCTAATCGTCTTGCCATCGTTGTAAAAACGAATCATATCCAAAGCAAGAATGCCGGCTTCAACGCTCAAGGTAACGGTATGAGTTCCTGCGGTCAAATAAAACTTAGCAGGATCATCAAATACACCGTCGGGGTCACGCACATCCTTGGAAAGCCATTTGGATTCCTCAACCTGCTTCGAATAAAGATCGTTGCCGGCAGAGTCTTGAGGACGAACCTCATCCTCATCTGCCCAATTCCGCTTCAGAACAAAACGATCGGAATCGTTGTGCGGAAGTTTACCATCGATCATAACCGACAGCTCGTAGTTTTTGCCATTACCATTGCCAAGCAAAGGCATATAGTCAAGTTTAAGGGCATACATGCCGGTTTCTTGAACCGTAATGGTGTATGTAACACTACCAACATCCGTCATAACAAAGGCATTGGTGCGACCTTCATGGGAAGCAACAATTTCATGAGGAGCTGTTACAGCGGTAAACAGATCGGCATCTACTACGATTTCAGGAAGTTTTTTATCATAATCCTGATATTCGGCGTAATAGTCTACATATCTGCCCTCACGATAGAAACCAACAACAGAAACCGAAGATTGGTTGGAACCACCTTCAGGCGTGACTGTTGCGGCAGGCTTGGAAGCGCCTGTGTTAACAGGGGCGTCTGTATCCAACGTAACATCTTCTGCAGCAGAACTGTCAGTAGCGTCATCAATAACCTCTTCATCAGCAAAAACGCTGAAGGTCATGGTGAACGCCATTGTCAGAACCAGCAATGCCGCAAGAAAAGAACGTAATACAGAACTAACATTCTTGTCTTTCATAAACTACCTCCAGAATAGATTGATCCGTACGTAGAAGTAAAACTTAGATGTTTGTGAATTCGAACAGTTAAATTTAGTCAAAATACACAAATCACTTTTGGCCTCAATTCTCCATACTATCGGATGAATTATAACATATAATATATATAATTTCAATGATATTTTTAAAAATTTACGAATTTATTGTTAATTTTTCTAGGTCATGACTTGCCAAAAATATGAAGTTTACATAATCATATGTGCAACATTAACAAAAACACCGGCTGATAAAAAATTCAACCGGTGTTTTTGTTAAACTTGACGAATCGATTATTGCTGCTTTTTTAACAAATCATTTTTAATATTCCACAGCTTTAACGAGAAATCTACATAGTATTTGTGTGGATTTTCAAAACGCTTCACTTCATCCCAGAGCAACCCAACCTGCTCCAAAGAATAATCCCTGATTTCGCCGGTTGTAGGCTTCTCATACACCAATTTGCCATTTAGAAATATAGGCTTCAGTAAAGGAACTGCCCTATAATCTGTCACTAACTTTTCCTTCCAAGTATGAACAGGATCAAACAAGGTATAGGGCTCATTCTCATCTATTTGCTCATCATGTAGTGTAATCAGATCAGCAATCGCCATCCCCGTTTCCTTGGAAAAGAATCGATACAATTGCTTGAAGCAGGGCGTTGTAATCTTTTCAATGTTTTCAGATATCTTGATTTTAGGTGTAATTGTACCGTCCGCTTCTTCAACAGCAACCAATTTATAAACGCCGCCAAAGACTGACTCGCTGCGAGAAGTGATCAACCTCTCCCCTACACCAAATAAATCAATCTTGGCACCTTGCATAATACAATCACGGATGATATATTCATCCAATGAATTGGAAACCATAATCTTGCAATCTGTATAACCGGAATCATCCAAAACTTTTCGAATTTTCTTGGAAAGATAAGTAATGTCACCGGAATCAATTCGAACTGCAATCGGTCTGCACCCTTGGGGCTTCAACACCTCATCGAAACATTTAATTGCGTTGGGCAAGCCGGATTTCAGTACATTATAAGTATCAATTAATAGAACGCAAGAATTCGGATAATTCTGTGCATAAGCGTAGAATGCATCGTATTCTGTCGGGAAGCTCTGTACCCAGCTATGCGCCATTGTACCGGTACAGGGAACACCATAAAGCTTATCGCACAATGCATTAGAAGTTCCGGAACATCCTGCAATATAAGCGGCTCTTGCCCCCAAAACAGATGCAGCAGTGCCATGAGCACGACGAGCACCGAATTCGCTAACCCCACGACCATCGGCAGCACGTACAATGCGGGAGGCCTTGGTAGCAATTAAGCTTTGATGATTCAATGTTAAAAGAAGCATTGTTTCCAAAAGTTGCGCTTGAATTGCAGGTCCACGGACCGTTAAAATTGGCTCACCTGGAAATACTGGAGTCCCCTCCGGAACCGCAAAAACATCACAAGAAAACTTAAAGTTTCTTAAATAATCCAAAAAACCTTCCGAAAACAAATGCTTTTCACGCAGAAATTCAATCGATTCTTCCGAATAGGATAAATTAGAGAGATAGTCAATTACCTGATCTAAGCCGCAGCAAATTGCATAACCGCCACGATCCGGTATTCTGCGAAAGAAAACATCGAAATAGACAATTCTCTCGCCCATTCCTTCGTTGAATAAACCATTGCTCATAGTAAATTCATAGAAATCATTCAATAAACTTAATTCAAATTCTGTTTTCAAAATTAACACCTTCTAATTTAAAGTTGGAAAAAAGTACAATTTCTTCCTAATTTTTATGATGATATTATATCATATTTTTTTGGATATTCAATCGTAAATTAAAAAAATATTGACAAACCTAATTTCGATGATATAATATATGAAAGTAAGCACATGAGATATTGAGAGTGCACAAAAGTTAAGAAGGGCGGATCCTTCTTGTTTTTGTGCGCTTTTTTATTTTTTCATGAACAAAGAGAAAGGAAACCAAAATGAAACTGGAAAATTACATCGTTGTACTTACATTTGTCTGCTCTGTTGCGGCACTTCTTTTTGCGGTATTCACTGCAAAAAAGGTTCTTAAGTTTTCAGAAGGAACCGACCTTATGAAGAAAATTGCACAATCAATACGGAAGGGTGCAAATGCATATTTGAAGCGTCAATATACTATTGTTGCTGTTTTCTTTGTTTGCATGTTTTTTATATTGGGAATCATGGCTGCATTTAAACTCTTGGATTGGGTGGTCCCCTTTGCTTTTGTTACCGGCGGTGTGTTCTCGGCACTTTCCGGATTTGTTGGCATGAAAATCGCAACCGCCGCAAACAGCCGTACCGCCAACGCTTGTCGTGAGGGTCTCAACCGAGGTCTGCGTATCGCCTTTTCCGCTGGCTCTGTTATGGGCTTTACCGTTGTTGGCCTTGGATTGTTTGATATTTCGGTTTGGTTTATGATACTGAAGTACATTATGAAGTACTCCCCCGCTGAAATTACCGGTGCCATGCTTACATTTGGATTGGGAGCCTCTTCCATGGCCCTTTTTGCCAGAGTGGGCGGCGGTATCTTTACCAAAGCCGCTGATGTTGGCGCCGACTTGGTTGGTAAAGTAGAGGCCGGCATTCCGGAAGATGACCCGAGAAATCCCGCCGTTATTGCCGATAATGTAGGTGATAACGTTGGGGACGTAGCCGGCATGGGCGCCGATCTCTATGAATCTTATGTTGGCTCTATCATCTCCGCTTCCGCTTTAGGTGTTGCCGCCTTCGGCAATATTCAATCCCTCGCTTTGCCCATGGCTATGGCCGGCATCGGTATCCTTTGCTCAATTCTCGGTACATTCTTGGTTCGCACCAAAGAAGGAGCTTCTCAGAAAAGTCTCCTTCGTGCACTAAGTCGAGGAACGAACTTCAGCGCCATTTTAATTGCAATCATTGCAATTCCTTTAGTTTGGTTCCTGCTCGGTAAGGAGCACATTGGTATGTATTTTGCAATCCTTTCCGGATTACTTGCCGGTGTTCTTATCGGTCAATCTACTGAGTATTTCACTTCTGATTCTTATAATCCCACCAAAAAACTGGCCGGAAAATCCGAGACCGGCTCCGCAACAATTATTATTGGCGGCTTATCTCTCGGAATGCTTTCTACCGCCCTTCCTGTATTAATTGTTGCAGTTTGCGTTTTAGTATCCTATTTTGTTTCCGGCGGCAACACAGATACAAATCTCGGTCTGTACGGTATTGCCTTAGCTGCAGTCGGTATGCTCTCTACCTTAGGTATTACGCTGGCCACCGACGCTTATGGCCCGGTTGCCGATAATGCAGGCGGCATTGCTGAAATGGCCGGTTTAGAACCCGAGGTTCGTAAGCGCACCGATGCCCTTGATTCCCTCGGCAACACAACCGCAGCAACTGGTAAAGGCTTTGCAATTGGTTCTGCGGCACTGACTGCGCTTGCACTTATGGCCTCTTACATTGATAAGGTGCATTCCATTGGTGGCGCAGAAAAGGTTTCTAACTTGAGTTTGATGAATCCCACTGTACTTATCGGTTTATTTATCGGTGCGTGTCTACCCTTTGTTTTTGCTGCTTTGACCATGGAATCTGTTGGCAAAGCTGCACAGTCCGTAGTGCTGGAAGTTCGTCGACAGTTCAACTCCATCACGGGACTGATGGAAGGGAAAGCTGATCCCGATTACGCTTCCTGCGTTGATCTTTGTACAAAATCCAGCTTGAAAGAAATGATCCTCCCCACTGTTGTTGCTGTTGTTGTTCCCGTTGTATTAGGTCTTGTCTTAGGCTGTACCGGCGTTGTCGGCATGTTGGCCGGCGCAACTGCTTCCGGATTTCTGATGGCAATCTTCATGTCCAACTCCGGCGGCGCATGGGATAACGCAAAGAAATATATCGAAAGTGGCGAGCATGGCGGCAAAGGCTCTGATCAACATAAAGCGGGTGTCGTTGGCGACACAGTAGGTGATCCCTTCAAAGATACGGCTGGCCCTGCAATCAACATTCTCATTAAACTGCTCTCTATGGTCTCCATCGTATTTGCAGCACTTGTTGTTAATTTCAGTATCTTTTAAATCTGAATATTGTATGTAAAAAAAGACACCTTGGAAATCCAAGGTGTCTTTTTCATTAAAATCAAAGATTGAGTAAAGCCTTCCAGTCATCAATATAACCTTGAGCTTGCTCCACAGTCTTTCCTTCAGCAAAAATGCGAAGCAAAGGTTCTGTGCCACTAAAACGGCAAATAACGAAGGAATTATCTTCAAAATGTACCTTACAGCCGTCCTCATAACTGACAGACTTGATTTTTTGACCAAACTCCGGAAGTAACCGCTCAACCATAACCTTGCCAACCACTTCATCTTTGGCCTCAGGAGCAAACGGCAAGTTAAACTCAACCATTTCAAACTTACCGTATTTCTTTTCCAATTCAGCAAAAAGTTCACAAGGGGATTTGCCGGTTTTACAGATCATTTCAGCAAAGAGGGATGCAGCGTACACCGAGTCTTTTCCATGAATGTGTCCACGAACGGTCAAACCACCGGAGGACTCACCGCCTAAAACTGCATCAACTTCATCAATCTTAGACGAAATGTACTTAAATCCAACAGGGACTTCATAGCACTTCTCACCCAGATCCTCAGCCAATACATCCAGCATATGGGTTGTGGCCAGATTGCGAACAACGGGGCCCTTCCACCCCTTATATTCATGCAAGTAGTAGTACAAAAGGACCAGGATTTGGTTTGCACTGATATAAGCACCATTGTGATCAATAATACCAAGACGATCACCGTCGCCATCAACGCCGATACCAAGATCATACCCACCATCAACCACCTGCTCGGCCAACTCACGCAAAGTGCTTTGAGTGGGTGCGGGCATCATACCACCAAAGTAAGCATCCTTATCACCGTGGATCAGATCCAAGGTGCAGCGAGCGGTATAGAAAATGGTCATCAGAGGATAAGTGGCACTTCCATGCATCGAATCAAAAAGAATACGAAGACCACGATTACGAATGGCATCAACATCCAAAACGCCGATGATATCATCCAAAAAGTCGTTGAAGGGATTTTCCCAATAAGTTATTAGTTTTTTTGCAATTCCCTCTTCAAAGGAAACGGAATTATATTCGCTAACGGCATCAATTAACTCTTCCAGCAAATTGGTGACGTCGACATCAGCATCACGTCCTTCTTCCACAATCAATTTAATACCATTGTAGATTGAAGGGTTATGAGATGCAGTTACTTCCAAGCCATAGTAAAGTTCTTGATTCTTTACCGTGTGCATCACCAAAGGAGTAGGTGCGCTACGCCGCAAGAAAATAACCTCAACACCGTTTCCTGCCAACACTTCCGCAAGCCACATGCCAGCTTCCTTAGACAAGAAACGACGGTCATAACCAATAATAACAGGCTTACCGGTCTTCCCTTCCTTTTTCATAAGGTCACAAACGCCTTGTCCGACCTTGCAAATATTCTCTTTAATAAACTCAGAACCAATTTCAGCGCGCCAGCCGCCGGTACCGAAACGAATCATCTTATGAATACCTCCAAAAATTATCACTCATTAAAACTACAAACAACGGTTACATCCGGATGTAACTGTAAAATAGAAGCAGGAACCTTAGGAGTAACGGGGCCATAAAGAGCCTTTTCCAAGGTTTCTTTTTTTGCCTTACCATGAACAATCATGACAATCTTTTTCGCCGTCATAATCCCCTTAAGACCCATACTGAGCGCCTGAGTAGGCACTTCTTCCTTAGAAGCAAAGAAACGAGAATTTGCAATAATGGTAGACTCTTCCAAGGTCACCAGGTGCGTACCGACAGGGAAATGATCATCAGGTTCATTAAAACCGACATGTCCATTCAAACCCATTCCCAAAACCTGAAGATCAATTCCACCGAGGTCTTCAATTCGCTTATCATAAGCAGCACACTCAGCCTCAGGATCTTTTGTCAAACCATCAGGCACATATGTATTCTCTTTGCAGATGTTCACATGATCAAACAAATTGTTGTTCATAAAATAACGATAACTTTGATCATTCTCGGGGGCTAATCCATAATACTCATCCAAATTCACAGAAGTAATCTTCGAAAAATCAAGAGTGCCTTCCTTGTTCATACGGATCAATTCTTTATACATCCCAACAGGAGAAGAACCAGTCGCCAGGCCCAAAACGGCGTTTGGTTTGTTACGAATCTGCTCTGCTAATATCTCAGCAGCACATGCGCTTGTTTCTAAATAACTGTTTGTTTCAATGACTTTCATAGAATTTCCCCCTATAATATTTATAATTTAATTATAACAATTTATAGTTCTTTGTCAATATTTTTCCAATTCACCAATAATAAAAAATATGCGCGAACACAAAGCATGAAACCAAAGACCAAATTTAAAATCATCATTTGCAGATAGATTATGTAAACTTTAAAAATGACATTTACCACTTTATATAGTAATTCATATCCCATGCAGGTAAACTGCTAAAACGGCGCAAATACAATTGAAAATCCGGCTGAATATTCTTGAGAAGCAAAGGTAAGGCAAATAAATCATCTGCTCGATGATAAGCAGCAATATCCATTTTTGGTTTATGGCGTTTAATCATATTTGCCGCCCCTTGAATAACACTTTTTTCCATCCCTTCAACGTCCATTTTAATTAATGAAATCTTCTGATCATCAAGCAAATGATCAACGGTCTCAGCAACAACTGAAACACCTTCAGATATCGCACGGGATTTTCGTCCGCCATCCATGGAAAAATTTGCCATGCCAATACGATCTCCCAAACAACAATTATAACAAAACACATCTCGAAAACGCTTCGTATTTTCAATTAGTTTTTTGTAGTTTTTTTGATCAGGTTCCACTGCATGGATCAGTTTATAATATCCGTTTGTCCATTCAACAAAACGTTCTACCGTGTCTCCGGTATATGCGCCGATATCAAGATAAGCCTCATCGCTTGAAAGGCTTAATAGTTCATATGCTTCCTTAGGTTCTGAAGCACATTCCAACAACGGCATGATTTCACCGGTCAACTTCGAACGAAGAACATTTTTATATACCTTTCTGGATTGATCATCACACAACATTATGTAAACTTGCTCAAATGCTCTATAATGTTTTTCCAGAAACGCTTCGTCAAATAGTTCTCCCCCCGCAACCGGAACATCCGGACAAAACACCTCTTGCTCAGTCATTATTTTTAATACATTGTCTATTACATCCGGTCGATGGGTACCAAATGAAAGAAGAACCGTCATCTCTCCAAACTCTTCTTTTAGTTCGCCATAACTACCTACCGTAAAACCCCGAAAGTTTTGATGGCGAACAAATCCATCACTGGCAAAAATACCATGAATGGGGATGTCACGTCGATTCAGCTCATCAATAATGCGATCCGCACCGTTTCCGGTGCCGTATAATACGAGGGGTTTTTTATTATTTTTTAAATATTTCCATAATTCCATAGACACCTCAATTGAATTTCACATAAAATAATGCTATGATATAGGCAGTGAAAGGAAGTGAAGTATGAAGTTTCGAAACAACCGTTCGTTCTTAATCACAATGCTCTGCCTATGCTGGCCGATTGGTCTACTGCTTCTTTTAAAGGCGGATCAAAAGATTTTTCATAAAATCATCATCAGTATAGGATCACTATTGATCTTTATTGCGTTGCTATCGACAGCGATGTTAACCTTTCACAAGGAGCCAAGTGCCGATACTTTTGAAATCATTGCCACAAGAAAGGAGTTATCCGTCGGAGAAAGTGGTGGTTTCTGCATCTCAACAAACGATCACTATATAGCAGACTATGCCATTACCTGTAGTGATTCTGAAGTGTTATCGGTCAAGAATAATCTCTATACCGCTTTAAAAAGCGGTGTATGCACCATCACTGTACACTATAAAAACACATCAAAGAGTATTCAGATACAGGTAAATACCAATACTGCAACCAACAAAACTGTTTACGCCTCCCCTACCGGCCAACGATATCACAGTTCCATAACACACGGCGGAAAATCAGCAATTCCGTTTTCTGAAGAAGAGGCTTTACAATCGGGAAAAACTCCTTGTAAAATCTGCTGGAAAGAATAAAAATCCTTGAAACATGTTTCAAGGATTTTTATTTTGTTAATCCGTAATATCAGGAATCTTATCGTAGCTGTCCTTGTTCTCTGTCAGAGGGATATTCTTAACCCACTCTTCATAAGCGGCAGAATAGTCGTCATCTTTCTTAGCGGAGACACAGTCTGCTTTCCAAGCAGGTAAACCGTCGCCAACAAAGTAGCAAAGAACATAACCATCTTCGATCTTAAGAATCTCTACATCACCAGACTTGCGCTTAGCGTCAAATACCCAAGTGGAAACGGTAGCATCAAAATCATTAGATTTATAGTTCTCACAAAGGCCGCCAACAGATGCAGTTGCAGAATCGGCGCTAAACTCCTCTGCTTTTTCCAAGAAGGCTTCCTCGGTATAGCCGGCAGCCTCCAAAGCAGCCTTTACTTCCTCGGCTTTTGCTTTAGTAGTTTCATCCTTCTTGTCATATGCAGAATTCAAGAAAACAATCTGGCGAATATTCTTGGTGATTTGTTCATCACGATAAGGCGTAGCAGTCAATAAATAAACTGTGTACTTGCCGCTCTCATCGTCGTTGATCTTGGTATCACCAACCTTTGCATCATTAAACAACCAATCAGAAATTTCATCGTCCTTCTGAAGAGTCATCTTCTTTGTGCTTAGGCCGGTCAAGATTTCATCGAGATTTTCTTTTAAATCTTCTTCGGTAAGATCTTCAGAAACAGGATTGTTGTCACGATAATCTTTTTCAACCCAGGCAGCAAAGGCTTTTGTATCCTTCAAAGCAGCCAACTGTTCAGCACGTGCTTTTGCAGCAGCATAGGTTTTAGAATCCTTTGTGTCAGATGCAACAACATCATAACTATAATAGTCTACATAGCGATAGGAATCAATGTTCTTTTTATAATAAGCATCAATCTCATCATCAGTGTACACGAGGGCGTCAGAGAATTCATCATAATATTTATTGGCCATCATGGCAAGTTCTAAGCACTTGCGAACATCGCCTTCTTTGACACCGGTGCCGAAATAAGCAGAAAAAGCATCCTTTTCCTTAATGGAATTCTCTGCCGCTGCTTCAATCACATAATCGATCTGCTCTTGAATATTGGCCTGATCAGCGTCGTCGAGCTTCTTACCGGTCTCAATCCCCTTTTCTGCACGATAAAGGAGTTCTTTTACCTGAGATGCACTTTCAGATGCAATATAATCAAACCAAGATGAGCCATCAGAACTAAAGATCGTTTTTTGGGATCTTAAAGGCTTGGTGGTATCCAAGCCATACATAGAAAGATAGTTATTATTCTCATCTGAAGAAGAAGCAAGAGAGCTCACAAAAGAATTATACTGAGAATAGAAGAAATACGACATCATCGCTGCGTCGACCTTATAATTCTCAGTTTCCAACACAACTGCCTTACGCTGAATGTCACCACGATCAAATGCGATGCCATGCACAATGCTATATGCCAAACTACCAACAACGCAAAGCACCAAGATGATTGCAATAACGGACATTGCAATAGTAGAACGTTGCTTCTTTTTGGCGTTCTTAGCCAAGGTTGCTTTCATTGCCTCTTTTTCTGCGGCACGAGTTGCTCGTACCCGTTGTCCTTTACCCATAGGGGTGTACCTCCGTAAAACGTAATTACAATATTCATATTATACTACATAAATTCCATTTTGTGAATATGTAATTCATTAAAAAAGTGTAAATAACGAAAAAAAGACGGTCCGAAGACCGTCTTTTTTCAATTACTGCTCACCAAAACGATTGCGAGCAACATAAGTAGTATGAAGAATCTTATGAGCCTTATGACTACCGGGACGCTCGAGATAATCGTCATACAATTCTTTGATCATGGGATTATCATGAGATTTTCTCAGTTTCATACCAGCATCGGTATCATAAAGAGCTTTGGCACGAAGTGCACGCAAATCTTCAAAGTTCCGAACCGAAGCAGGCTGGAAGGGCTGACCGCCGCCGTTTACACAGCCGCCGGGACAAGCCATGACCTCGATAAAGGTATAATCAGCTTCACCTGCTTGAACCTTCTTCAGCAGTTCTTTTGCATTAGCAAGACCGGAGCATACTGCAACCTTAACATCCAGATCGCCAACTTTATAAGTAGCCTCTTTAATACCGGCAGTACCACGAACATCATGGAACTCCAGTTTGCCCAACTCTTCACCGGTCAAGGTTTCAACAGCGGTACGCAAAGCAGCTTCCATAACACCACCGGTAGCACCGAAAATCAAACCGGCACCGGAGCCCACACCCAGAGGATTATCGAACTCACTGTCTTCCAACTTAGTGAAGAACAATCCGGCACGCTTAATCATTCTGGCCAATTCACGAGTGGTGATGGCGATATCAACATCGGCAACACCTGCAGCAGCCTGATCATCACGACCGACCTCAAATTTCTTTGCGGTACAGGGCATAACGGAAACGCTAACAATGTCTTTGGGATCAATGCCGTTCTTCTCGGCATAATAGGTCTTTACAAGAGCGCCAAACATCTGTTGGGGAGACTTGCAAGAAGACAGATGAGGAATCATATCAGGGAAATAATGCTCGCAGAACTTGATCCAGCCGGGAGAGCAAGAGGTAATCATAGGCAGAGCGCCACCCTTCTGGACACGCTCAATCAACTCATTGGCTTCTTCCATAATGGTAAGATCGGCAGCAAAGTTGGTATCAAACACCTTATCAAAGCCCAATTTCTTCAGGGCAGTTACCATCTTACCTTCAACATTGGTGCCGATCGGCATGTCAAAAGCCTCACCAAGAGTTACACGGATAGAAGGCGCGACCTGAACAACAACATGCTTGGTGGGATCAGCCAAGGCTTCCCAAACCTTATCGGTATCATCCTTCTCAGCCAGTGCGCCGGTAGGACAAGCCACAATACACTGACCGCAGGATACGCAAGAGGTCAAGCCCAAACCATCGTCAAAAGCAGAACCAATGTGGGTAGCAAAGCCTCTGTCGTTTGCACCGATCACCGATACACCCTGCAGCTTATCGCAAACAGCAACGCAACGACGGCACAAAATACACTTATTATTGTTACGAATCATATGAACAGCGGTTTCATCAACTTCATAGAAGTTTACATCGCCATCATAAGCGTCTTCTTTTTCCACCTTGTACTCATTGCAAAGACGCTGCAATTCACAGTCGCCGGAACGAACACAAGACAGACATTTCTTATCATGGTTGGACAGAATCAACTCAAGAGTCTGCTTTCTGGCCTTAAGAACCATGGGGCTATGGGTGTAGATATCCATTCCCTCAGCAACGGGGAATACACAAGCGGCAACCAAACGGCCAACGCCATTCACTCTGTTTTCAACAACGCAGATACGGCAAGCACCGATAGCGTTGATTTCCTTCAGGAAGCACAGAGTGGGAATATCAATATTCATTTGTCTGGCAGCTTCCAGAACAGTGGTACCGGCAGGTACACTGATGGGAGTGCCGTTGATCTTTAAATTAATCATTTGCATCTTTCTCCTCTCCTTTACTTCCGAACAATAGCCTTAAACTTACACTTGCTTACGCAAACGCCGCACTTAATACACTTGCTTTGATCGATGGAGTGTACGTTTTTAACGGTTCCGGTGATCGCATTAACAGGGCAGTTACGAGCACAAAGGGTACAACCCTTACACTCATCGGTAATCTCATAGCGCATCAAATCTTTACAAACGCCGGCAGGGCAGCGCTTCTCAAGAACGTGAGCCTCGTATTCATCTCTGAAATAACGCAGAGTGGAAAGCACAGGGTTCGGTGCAGTCTGACCCAGACCGCAAAGAGAGTTGGCTTTGATGTAGTAGCACAGCTCTTCCAGTTCATCAATATCCTTCATCGTAGCCTTACCGGAAGTAATCTTATTCAAATACTCCAGCATTCTCTTGGTACCAATACGGCAAGGAGTACACTTACCGCAAGACTCATCAACAGTAAACTCCAAGAAGAACTTAGCAATGTCAACCATACAGTTGTCTTCGTCCATAACAATCAGACCGCCAGAGCCCATCATGGAGCCGATTGCAACCAGATTATCATAGTCAATAGGAGTATCGATCAAAGAAGCAGGAATACAGCCGCCGGAAGGACCACCGGTCTGAGCAGCCTTAAACTTCTTACCGTTAGGAATACCGCCACCAATATCCTCGATAACCTCACGCAGGGTAGTACCCATAGGAATCTCAACAAGACCGGTGTTGGTGATTTTACCACCCAACGCAAATACCTTAGTACCCTTGGACTTCTCGGTACCCATGGAGCCAAACCACTCAGCACCCTTTAAGATAATCTGAGGAACATTGGCATAGGTCTCAACGTTACAGTTCATGGTGGGGATGCCGAAAATACCCTTTTCAGAGGGGAAAGGAGGACGAGGACGAGGCTCGCCACGATTACCTTCGATAGAGGTCATCAGAGCAGTTTCCTCGCCGCAAACAAATGCGCCGGCGCCCAGACGGATTTCCATATCGAAATTAAAGCCAGTGCCGAAAATATTGTTGCCCAGCAGTCCGTATTCACGAGCCTGATTAATAGCAATCTGCAAACGATTAACGGCGATGGGATACTCAGCACGGATATAAACAAAACCTTTGCAAGCGCCAACAGCATAAGCTGCAATTGCCATAGCCTCGATGACAGCATGGGGATCACCTTCCAGGATGGAACGGTCCATGAATGCACCCGGGTCACCTTCGTCAGCATTACAGCAAACATACTTAACGTCAGCAACGGTGCGAGAAGCCAAATCCCACTTCAGACCGGTGGGGAACCCGCCGCCGCCACGACCACGCAAACCGGAGTCCTTAATGACCTTAATAACATCGGCAGGAGTCATTTCAGTCAGAACTTTACCCAGAGCTTGATAGCCATCATAAGCAATATACTCATCGATAATCTCGGGATTGATAACACCGCAGTTACGCAGTGCAACACGCTTTTGCTTCTTGTAGAAGTTGGTATCGTTCAAAGAAGCGTGAACGCCCTTTTCTTCCATCTCAGCAACTTCGCTATAGAGGTATTTTTTAACAATACGGCCCTTGATGATATGCTCAGAAACGATTTCAGGGATCGCATCTGCATCAATACGGCTGTAGAAAGAGCCTTCAGGATAAACGATCATGATGGGGCCCAAAGCGCAAAGACCAAAGCAACCGGTCATAACAACCTTTACTTCATCTTGCAGGTTATTCTTTTCCAGTTCAGCATTTAAAGCTTCCAAAATGCTCAAAGAACCGGAGGAGGTACAGCCTGTACCGCCACAAATCAAAATATGGTTTCTAATCATGGTTTAAACTCCCCCTTACTTTTGGTAAGCGCCGATGGTGAATTCCTGAACAGGCTTGTTGTTCACAAGATGCTCAGTTACAACTTTGGCAACTTTATCTTCCGTCATCTTAACATAGGTCGTTTTGTTGCCATCAGCAGTAATTACCTCAACAACCGGCTCATACTGGCAGATGCCGATACAACCGGTCTGGGTGCAAATTACATCGTTCAGGCGACGATCTTCAATCTCTTTTAAGAAAGCATTCAGTACCGGACGAGCACCGGCTGCAATGCCACAAGTAGCCATACCGACAACAACACGAATGGTGTTTTCATTGTCAGCAGCACGCAGATTCACTTTATTCTGCATTTTTTCTTTAATTGCCTGCAATTCAGCTAAAGATTTCATTTAAATTCTTCCTCCTTGAATTTCGTCCAAATTCTCTTTGATAAAATCTCCGATCCAATTAAGCACTGCCGGTTCCGAAAGAGGAACATCGCCAAGCTGCTCATGTAAATCATCCGTATCTAACACAAACGACCCCTGATCTGTGGAATGGTCATAGACAAACCGCACTTGATCATTCGCTTGAATCAAGCTGATCATTGTGCTGGCCATATCACCAATCGGCGCACGATCCAAATGATCCAATCGAAAGGATGCGTAAACCGTTGTCCCCTCCCCTACCTTTGAAGAGATTTTAAATTGACCGTCTGTATCCTCGGCGCTCTGCTTAAACAGAGGAATCCCCAACCCCACTTTTCTTGTCGTGCGGGTTGTGACAAACGGATCCGTAACTTGGGCTAGAAACGCCTCATCCATTCCGCAACCGTTGTCTTTAATTACAATTTCAACCAGATTTGTTGAAAAACGCTCCGATACTCGAATATCAATTCGACTGGCTTTGGCTTTAATTGAATTATAAGTAATATCAAGAATATTGAGTGACAGTTCCTTCATACACAGACCTTAGTCCATATACTTCTTCAAAATATCAGGAATATCACCAACGACCAAACGGCCGTAAACTTCTTCGTTAATGGTCATAACAGGAGCCAAACCGCAAGCACCGATGCAACGGGTAGCTTCCAGAGAGAACTTACCGTCGGGAGTGCACTCACCAACATCGATTCCAATGATCTCCTTGATTTTGTTCAGGATATCACCGGAGCCTTTAACATAGCAAGCAGTTCCCAAGCAAACACCAATTTTATATTTACCCTTGGGTGCCAAAGAAAACTGCGCATAGAAAGTAACAACGCCATAGATGTGTTCCAAAGGAATATCCAGACCCTCAGATACGATCTTCTGCACTTCAATGGGCAGATAACCGTAGATTTCCTGGGCTTCCTGCAAAACAGGCATCAAAGGACCATCTTGACCCTTATGCTTTGCGATCACTTCGAGCAGTTGCTGCTCTTGCTCTTTTGTTCCCTTGAATGGAACGGGACACTTGTTGCTCATTTTATATCCTCCTTTTTATTGAGACTGCGTTGCAGTATTTACCTAAGCAAACATATTAATTTTAACATATAATCATACAGATTTCTACAGTTTTTTCAAAAAAAGTCAATTATTTTCTGTTTTTTAAGTACAATATCAAGGATTCCGCCGTGTTTTCGGTCAAATCCAACAAATTTTCCCCAGAATGCTCCCCGATATCCTGAAGATAATGAGCATCGGAATCATGTAAATACACATATGGTCGGCCGCCAAGGCCGGGGGTCGCATCGATAAAATAGTCCGGCAGATTACGAGACAATTCAAAACATTGAAATCCCATATAATCCCCCACCATACCAAAGTTTCCCACCAAGCTTTTGGTTGATTTGTCAATATGAGCGGGAATTGCAACACCGCCATATTGATCGATTATCTCTGGTAAACCATCCAGAGAAATACTTGTCGCATTGATTAAATAGCGTGGATCTTCGCCGATAATTCGATCCTCATGATCCATTATGTGTTGATTGCCAAAAATCGCAACATCATTTTCCATCGGCGGCAAAGCCGGTCTTACCTGTTCTTGATCAAAAGCACAAGCAGCCTCCAAGGTTGGAAAAAGGCAAAGGACATGAATCTCTTCAGCGGTTTCAAGCTCCATCGCCGGAACAACCGTTATCCCTGCAGCCTTTCCTACCTCCATAACTGCACCGACATTACCGGTGGTGTTATGATCGGAGACAGCAATCATATCGAGCCCGCAGATCATTGCCATATTCACAATATTATTCGGCGTCATATCCGGATCCCCACAAGGGGAAAGCGCCGAATGGATATGCAGATCATATCGAAGCTCCATCCTACGATCTCCTTATTTTAGTGCTTTTGCAATCAGTACCGCTGTTTCATAGGTCGTCATTGAAGAGGATAAAACAATCACATCGTTTGCGATTGCTTTGTCCAGCGTTGTTTTATCCGGTTTCACACCTTCCGTTAAAACAACGCAAGGTAAATCTGCCATTACTGCCACCGCAATAACATTAGCGTTAGACATCACCGTAAGCAGTGCATCCTCCTCTCTTGCACGCCCAATTACCCAAGAAAGCAGATCACAACAATAAGCACCACTCACTGTGCGCCCTTCCGTTCCCTTTCCGCACAAATATTCAAAGCCACACGCAGAAGCAAGTTCATGTACATTCATTAGTCCATAATATCCTTTAAACGATTTTTCAAAACAATCAAGCAATCAGCCATTTTAGCTGTACCGTTGACAACGTCAACAGCAAAGGCGTGGCAAGACGGAGAACCGCAAGCAGAGCAGTCGATTCCCGGAAGATCCTTTTCAATCCGCTGAATCTCTTGCATCTTCTGCATAGCACGCTGAAGATCCGAATCCAATTGCATAACAGGATCATACTCAATCGCACTATTCCATTTATACTCATCGATTGTCAGATCATAATCCTTAATTCGATTGCAGGAAACCGGCTTATACTTTCGCAATTGACGAACACGAGTGCGGGCAATATAAGGATTTTCAATTGTGAGACAACCACCGACACACCCCGAAACACATGCGCCAAGCTCAACAAACTCTAAATCTTGCAATTTGTCATCCTCGATCTCTTCTAAGATCTTAATAACATTTTCCATGCCATCGGCCGCTAAATATTTGGTACTCAGCAAAGCAGTAGCCTCACCTCCGGTATAAGACCAGGAGATCCCGGTCAAACCACACTCCGAAAGAGGGGCAGGCTGCCGGATCTTGTTCATCGCTGATAATAATGGTTTATAAACATCTGAAATCGCCAAAACACCACTGACAGCCGTCGAATCATACCCCAAGGGCTGACGCATGGCCGTCACCTTGGCAGGGCATGGTGATATGAAGAAAACGCCGATCTTCTCGGAAGGAAGTCCGGTTTTCTCCATTGCCTCTTTCCGTGCAATCATTGCCGCAACATCCACCGGCGCTCGTGCCGGTAATAAATGAGAGATTAATTTCGGAAAACGAACCCGAATCAATCGCACAATTGCAGGGCATGCCGTGGAGATCACCGGCTTTTGACAAGCAGGATCCTCCAAGTAAGTTCTGGTAAATTCAGAAACCAGTTCCGCAGAACGAGCCACTTCAAAAACATCATCAAAGCCAATTTCAAGCAGTCCGTTTAATACATAATCAACATTATCCAGATTGTTAAACTGACCATAAAGAGCGGGCGCAGGGAGAGCAACATTATACTCAAAATTTTCAAGCATCGTTAATTTATCAAAAACTGCTTTTTTGGCATGATGGGGGCAAACACGAATACACTCGCCACAGTCAATACAGCGCTCTTTAATGATTGTGGCCTTCCCGTCTTTTACTCGAATTGCCTCTGTTGGGCAACGTTTAACACAAGATGTACATCCCTTGCAGCGACCGGGGTCCAGTGTCACCGAGTGGAAATATTCCATACTATCACCTCAAGTGTTGATCAAAATTGTGAGAGTTGTTCCGACACCCAGTTCGGTGTCAATTCTTAAATCATCAGAGTATTTTTTTATATTGGGCAGCCCCATACCGGCTCCAAAACCAAGATTACGCACCTCTTCAGGGGCGGTAGAGTAGCCCTCCTGCATGGCAAGATTCACATCTTTAATACCGGGCCCACGATCAGCCAAAACAATACGAATCAAACCTTCAGAAATCTCAACAGTGATTTCTCCACCCTCAGCGTGAATCACCATATTGATCTCACCCTCATACATTGCAATGGCCACACGACGAATCACATCCGGCGAAAAACCCAATTGCTTCAATGTCTTCTTTACGGCCGATGATGCCTCGCCGGCACATCCAAAATCATCACCGTCAACTTGAAATTTTAATACAATCGGTTCCATTATACTTTGTCAACCCCTTCACTAAATAGTCCATTTGCGTAAAGGAGACCACATGCTGTATACATACGATACTCAGTAGCCAGCACAGTAATACCATTATTTTCAGCCAAGGTAATCGTTGTGTTATCCGGTTTTTTTCCACGAACGAAAATAATGCATTTCATGTCCATCATTTGGGCAGTACGAACGGTTTGCGGGTTTACAAGTCCGGTAAGCAGAACCCCTTGGTCTTTAACAAAAGCCAATACATCACTCATCATATCAGAGCCACAGGCACTCTTCACTTCGTTATCCAATCCTTCTTCGCAGCAAAGCACCTCTGCATCCAACAATTCGCATACTTTAGAAAGCTTCATTTTTGTACCCCTTTGTACTTATATTTCAACGTTTTAACCTAGTGTGTCATTTGTTTTATTATAACATATACATTCCGGATATTCAAGCAATAACTATTTGAAAAATCAATTGACTTTTTTAAATAAAGATTTTATAATATACATAATATTTTTTGAAAGAAAGGTGTTTTTAATGAGAGTTTACAATTTTTCCGCAGGTCCCTCCATGCTTCCTCTTGAAGTATTGGAAAAAGCCGCCAGTGAAATGACTGAACATGGCACTTCAGGCCAATCAGTTATGGAGATGAGTCACCGTTCAAAAGAGTACGGCGCCATCATCGAATCAGCGGAAAGTCTGCTCCGTAAGGTCCTTTCGATTCCCGATAATTATAAGGTTTTGTTCCTGCAAGGCGGTGCTTCCAGCCAGTTTGCCATGATTCCTCTGAATCTGATGACAAAAAATGGCAAGGCGGACTACGTGATCACCGGCCAATGGGCTAAAAAGTCTTATAAGGAAGGCTGTCGTTATGGTACTTGCCGTGCGGTTGCCTCCAGCGAAGATAAAACGTTCTCTTATATTCCCGAATTGAACAGCGCTGACTTCGACCCCGAAGCAGATTATTTCCACATTTGCTACAACAACACCATTTATGGAACCAAGTTCTATAAATTGCCTGAAACCGGCAATGTGCCCTTGGTTGCTGATATGTCTTCTTCCATTCTTAGCGAAGAAATTGACGTTTCCAAGTTTGGTGTCATCTATGCAGGCGCTCAGAAGAACATGGGGCCTGCAGGACTCACCGTTGTGATCATTCGTGAAGATTTGATTGGAGAGCCCCAAGCTTGCACCCCCACCATGTTTACTTATCAAACACATGCTGACAATGGCTCAATGTTCAACACTCCCCCCACCTACGCCATCTACATTTTGAAGCTGGTTTTAGAGTGGATTGAAAACATGGGCGGTATTAAAGTGCTGGAAGCTCAAAACAAAAAGAAGGCGAAGCTTCTTTATGACTTCCTGGATCAGTCTGAAATGTTCAGCCCCACCGTTATGGGTGAATCCCGTTCTTTGATGAATGTTCCTTTTGTTACCGGCAACGATGAGTTGGACAAAAAGTTTATTGCCGAGTGTACTGCCAACGGTTTTGTGAATATCAAAGGACACCGCTCGGTTGGCGGCATGCGTGCCAGTATTTACAATGCAATGCCCTATGAAGGCGTAGAAGCTTTGGTAAACTTCATGAAGAAGTTTGAAGCAGAGAATAAGTAAGGTGAATAAAATGAAAATTCAAACATTAAACAAAATTGCAAAAATCGGCCTTGACGGCTTCGACAACAAATATGAAGTCATGGACACCTGTGATGCCCCTGACGGCATTTTGGTAAGAAGTGCCTCTTTGCACGATATGGAGCTGCCCTCTTCCCTGCTGGCCGTTGCACGTGCAGGAGCAGGTGTCAACAACATTCCTTTGGATGCTTGTGCTGAAAAGGGTGTTGTTGTATTCAATACCCCCGGTGCAAACGCCAATGCCGTAAAGGAACTGGCCATCGCCGCCCTGTTTCTGGCATCCCGTGATATCGTAGGCGGTATTGATTGGGCCAAGACCCTGACCGGCGACGACGTTGCCAAGCAGGTGGAAAAAGGCAAGTCCCAATTTGTAGGTCCCGAGATTTTAGGCAAAAAGCTGGGTGTCATTGGCCTGGGCGCCATTGGTGTACTGGTGGCAAATGCAGCTCAACATCTTGGCATGAAGGTATATGGATATGACCCCTACATTTCCCTTCAGTCCGCTTGGAACTTGAATCACCATGTTATTAAGGCTACCGATATCAACGATATCTACACTCAGTGTGACTATATCTGCTTGCACGCCCCTTTGACTGCCGAAACCAAACACAGCATCAACAAGGACACCATTGCTTTGATGAAAGACGGCGTTCGTATCTTAAATCTTTCTCGTGCTGATCTTGTGAACGATGAAGATATGGCTGCGGCTCTGGAAAGCGGCAAAGTCGCAAAGTATGTAACCGACTTCCCCAACGCCAACACCCTGAAGATGAAAAATGCAGTGCCTATTCCCCACTTGGGAGCTTCCACTCCCGAAAGCGAAGACAATTGCGCAGTAATGGCTGTTAAGGAGATTCGGGATTATCTGGAGTATGGTAATATCACTAATTCTGTAAACTATCCCGCCGTGTCTGCTCCCTTTAACTCTGCGCTGAGAATCTGCATCTGCCATCGCAATATTCCTAATATATTGGCTACCCTTTCGGCGCTTGTTTCCGCCGAGGGTGTAAACATCGATAATCTGTTGAACAAGTCCAAAGGGGACTTTGCCTACACTATGATTGATTGTAACGCAGATGTTGCTGAGACAGTGATTGAAAAGCTAGCTGCCGTTGATGGTGTTCTTCGTGTACGGACAATCCGATAACCACTAAAATAAAAGGTGCTTCTTACGAAGCACCTTTTTAAATTTTTAAATCTCGTTTTCGACAGATAACGAAGTACATTCCCAGCTGAACCAAGAAGGTGATGGTCCAAGAAATCGGATAGGATAAATACAGACATTCCAAAGTGTGGTATTGCTGAAATACTGTATAAATCCAAAACACACGAAATCCGCAAACGCCCAAAACCGTCACAAACATAGTCACAACAGAATAGCCCATACCACGAATCACACCGGTCGTAACCTCCATCAGACCGCCTATAAAATACGGCAATCCAACCATCATCATCTTAATAACACCGTATTGTATTGCCTCCGGCGAATCCGAGATATAAATAGAGAGCAATGGTTTTGCAAAAACAAACGCAATTGTTCCGGCGACAATACCCGCCATAAACACGGTAATAAGGCAGTATCGCAACACCTTATGAATACGTTTATACAATCCGGCGCCATAGTTTTGACCGGTAAAATTCAGGGCAGTTTGACCAAACGCACTTATAATCACCCAAACAAACCCCTCAATACTGGAAGCGGCGGCACAACCGGAAACGGCAATGTTCCCAAAGGAATTAACGGACGACTGAATCAAAACATTTGAAATTGAAAACAATGAACTCTGCAGTCCTGCAGGTAAACCAATCGCAAGAATGCGCTTAAGCGCAATCCGATCAAATCGCATCTTTAGCAGGGAAAGCTTGCAAGCATCTCCCCGACGCATCAAAGCGATTATAACCAAACAAGCAGATAGGCATTGGGAAATGGTGGTTGCAAGGGCAACGCCGCCAACATCCATATGAAAACAAATAACGAAAATACAATTCAGAACAACATTCAGTAAGCCGGAAATCGACAAATAAATCAAGGGACGCTTGGTGTCTCCCGCCGCTCGCAGAATGGCAGCGCCAAAGTTATAAAGCAGCATGGCAATAATTCCGGCAAAATATATTTTCATGTATAGTGCCGCCAACGGAAGCTGCTCTGCAGGGGTGTCCATCCAAATCAAAGCTTGCTTGGAGAGTGAAATACCTAAAACGGTTAATATGACGCCACTCACTAAGGCAGTCGGAATGGCTGTATGTACTGCATAATGAACCTTTTTTTCATCTTTTGAGCCAATTCCTTGAGCAACCGTAACACCTGCGCCAACGGATAGTCCTACAAAAAAATTAACAAATAAGCTGGCCAAAGAGCTGGTAGCACCCACAGCCCCCACCGAGACACTCCCACAAAAGCGACCCACAACAATCAAATCTGCGGCGTTAAACAACAATTGTAAAACACTGCTCAAAATAATCGGAATCGTAAATTTGACAATATTCCAAAACAACGGACCATGACACATGTCCATTGCAACCGATTTTCTCATACTTCTTGCTCCTCGAGAATTCTCTCAATCAACTTTTGATAATGATCAATACAAGACATATGTCCTGCTTCAGCCTTGTAAACACCTGCGCCATTGATGCCCTTGAGATACCAGAGCATGTGCTTACGAAATTCAACGCAAGCCCGCTCTTCACCTTTATCTTCAGCTGTATAAAGCAGTTGCTTTATACACAGATCAAAACGCTCCCTCAAAGAAAGTATTTTTTCAGGTTTGCCTTTTAAATAATCTTTGATGCGCAAGAATACATCCGGTGCCCCCAAAGCACCACGAGCCAACATAAACCCATCAGCGCCGGTATCATCCAAAATACTACGTGCAGATGTACCGTCCACAACATCCCCATTCGCAATGACCGGAATTGACACTGAATCTTTGATACGGCGAATCATCTCATAACTTGCCTTTCCGGAATAGAATTGCTCTCGGGTTCGCCCATGGACCGTAATAAATGCAGCTCCGGCCTTTTCCATCTCCTGAGCAAATTCAACGATCTTTGGATCAATCTCATCAATGCCAATCCGCATTTTAACACTAACCGGTCCATCAGCGCATCCTTTACGAGCCGCTTTTACCAAAGCAGCAGAAAGAGACGGTTGGCGCAAAAGCGCACTACCGTCTCCATTGTTAAATATTTTAGGTGCAGGACACCCCATATTTAAATCAATTCCTGCAGGCGAAAAACGCTCCCAAATAAATTTAGAAGCATATTCCATTGCTTCAGGATCCTGACCAAACAATTGTACCAACATTGGTTTTTCAGTTACAGTATGGCGTGCCAAAGCAATGGTTTTCTCAGCATTATAGCGAATGGCTTTAGCGCTGATCATTTCCGAGACGGTATAATCAGCGCCACACTCACGACAGATGCGTCGGAAGCCACTATCACCGGGTCCTGCCATGGGGGCAAGCCCTATTTTTCCACACGGAGAAAATCTGTTCACTCTGTTTCTTCTACCAGCGGTCGAATTAAAACAATCAACCGTGACACACGATTGCCTTCAATTTCTTTCACAATCACAGTCAAACGACGAAAATGAAAGGCATCAAACACTTCAGGCATGGAACCAATCATTTCGGCTGCCCAACCACCAACAGTTGTTGCCTCGCTTTCAAAATCACGATCATCCAGTTCCAATTCATCGAAAAAGTCTGCAATACTCATCTGACCGCTACATTCATAACGTTCATCTGAAATCTTAGTGAGTTCGTCAACGATTTCATCGGTTTCGTCCCAGATTTCGCCAACCAACTGCTCCAAAACATCTTCCATGGTTAATAAGCCCATGGTTCCGCCATATTCATCTGTAACAATGGCCATGTGAGTTTGGCGTTTACGAAGTTCTTCCAAGATAGCAGGCAATTTCATTGTTTGAGGAATATAAACAACTTCCATCAACATTTCCCGAATGGATGCGTTTGGATTATCAACCAATTCTTTATAAAGAGAATTCACATGCAGAATACCGATAATGTGATCGATCGTTTCTTCATATACGGGAATACGGGAAAACTGCGTTTCAGCAATAATACCAAGCACCTTATCCAACGACGCATCAATATCGAAAGAAACCATATCAATGCGAGGGGTCAGAATATCCTCAGCATTTAAATCCGGAAAATCAAGAGCAGATTGCAAAAGCTCAGTTTGATCCTCATCCAATACACCCTCATCTTCAACCGTTTCCAGAATGGTGGCAAATTCTTCTTCGGTAATGGTAACATTCTCATCATCGCCGGGGCGTTTCCAAATAAAAGAAAGGGCTTTAGTGATGGTGGTTGAAAGCATAACCAAAGGATAGAAAACGACCATTAAAACAAGCAAGGGATATGCGGCAAACTTTGAAATAGTTTCATTCTTACGAGCACTGATCACCTTCGGCGAAATCTCACCAAAGATTAAGATTAATACAGTCATGATCAATGTTACGATTGTTGCAGCCGTTCCGTCTTCAATTTCAAATCGATCAGCAACCTGCAGGGCAATAACCGCCGCTACTGAGGTGGCAGCAATATTCACAAGATTATTACCAATCAGAATAGTAGACAGAATATTCTGGTAATGGTCACAAATATAAACCACCAATTTGGACAACTTGTTCCCTTGCTCAGCTTCTTTTTTAATTCGAAGCTTATTCAAAGATGTGTAAGCAATTTCAGAACCGGAGAAGAATGCAGAAAAGCAGATTAAAATAGCGATTAAAATATAACTCATCATTTCTCTGCACCCCCTCACACCAATTCCAGACCTTCTCCAAGGTCTGTTTCATCCTGAATATCGCCGACCAATTCTTCCAGAATATCTTCAAGGGTGACCATTCCGATCTTATTACGCTTTTCATCACGTAAAAAGACCATATGTAATTTATTCAGTCGCATACGGCTCAAAAGTTCGGAAATCTCGATGTTTGCTTCAAAAACATAGGTTTTCAAGAGCATTTTTTTCAGATCAATTTTTTGTTTTGTAATGTACTTATTGAGGAAAGAATTTACCTGCAAAACACCGATAATATTTTGGGCCTTATTCTCATAAACCGGAATTCTGGAGTAATGATGCGCTTTCACAAACTGTGCAATCTCATCAACAGAGGTTGCCACATTGAGCATCACAACATCTTCCATCGGGACCATTATATCCGACGCCACTTTACTGCTGAATTCTACCGCAGAATGAACCAAAGCTTGCTTTTCCGGCTCCAATACACCTTCATCTTCTATGGTTTCGATGATATTCATCAGATCTTCTTCTGTAACGGTATTGTCTTGCTTTTCTGCTTTAAATAGTTTGGAGATACCATTCGAAATCAACGTAAGGAAAAAAGAAACCGGGGTCAATATCTTAACCAAAAGCATAAGACTCCCACTAAAGTTCAAAGCACAACTTTCGCTTCGTGCCTTACCAAAGCTTTTGGGAATCATTTCGCCCAGAAGATATATGATCACGGTCGTCACAAGAGTACCGACCCAAACATAAGAAGTATCAAACTCTCTTTCAACAAACAATGTTGTCAGCGTAGCACAAGAGGCGTGCAAAACGTTTGTGCCGATCAGCAAGGTTGATAAGGACTTCTCATAACGATCGGTAATCCAAAGTGCCCGCTTCGCCTTTCGACTCCCCTCTTCTGCAAGAGTCCGAATACGAACCTTATTCATTGCAGTATAGGCAGTTTCAGCAGCAGCAAAGTAGACACACAATATTAAACAAATAGCGTAAAGTAAAATAATAGGCCAACTGTCCGCGTCCATGGAAAAAATACCAACTCCTTAGTTTTAATGATTTTTTAATATTCTACCGAATTTTAGAGATTTTGTCAATAGTAAACAAAACAAAACCGCTTATTTAGAAGAGATATTAAAAAATCTTCCAAATAAGCGGTTAATTTTTATAATTTCAAGTCGTTTTCTTTGATCCAGCCAATTTTTCTTAATAAGAATCCACCAAGCCAAGTTAAAAGTGCCGGCAAAACAAAACAAATGAGAAGCATACCAACCCAATCCATTGCGGAGATTGAAACATTGTTTTCAACCCAACCGGTATAGACGCCGATTTGACCAACCAAGCCGCAGGTTCCCATACCGCTTGCAACCGGAGGCCCATTCATTTCCAATTGAAAAACGCACGTTGCCAGCGGCCCGGTAATTGCCGAAGTAATGATGGGGGGAATCCAAACACGAGGATTGCGCACAATATTTCCCATTTGCAGCATAGAAGTACCGAGACCTTGAGAAATTAAACCACCCCAGCGGTTTTCCTTAAAGCTCATAACGGCAAATCCGATCATTTGCGCACAACAGCCTGCTACTGCCGCCCCCCCTGCAAGGCCTGTAAGGCCTAATGCGGCGCAAATCGCGGCGCTGGAAATCGGCAAAGTTAAGAAGATGCCCACCAAAACCGAGACAACAATTCCCATCAAAAACGGCTGAAGTTCTGTTGCCCACATGATCAATTGTCCCAAAGCACTAGCCCCTTTACCAATCCAAGGGGCAATCCATGCCGACAAAGCAACACCGGCTAAAATCGTGACAAACGGAGTGACCAAGATATCGACCTTTGTTTCTTTCGAAACCAGTTTTCCGCACTCCGCTGCAATAATCGCAATGATTAAGACAGCCAAAGGTCCACCGGCGCCTCCTAAACCGTTTGCAGCTGAACCAACAGCAACCAAGGAAAACAGCACCAAATTCGGGGCCTTTAAGGCATAGCCGATGGCCACTGCCATTGCAGGGCCGGACATCGCCGAGGCATATTTTCCAACATTAACTAAAAATTCGGACTTTGTGAGATCACCGATCGTATCAATAATTGTGCCAATCAACAAAGAGCAGAATAATCCCTGCGCCATCGCTCCCATGGCATCGATCAAATATCGCTTCCATGACAGTTCAATATCTTTTCTCTTTAAAAAGTCATTTAACTTATTCATGTTGACCTCCAAGATTTTTTCTACATTTTATCACAATGTTTTTTCAGAAACAATAGAAAACATATACAAAATATAAAACGAATTAGATATAGAATTTTATAAAAAAGAGCGGAAAACAAAGTTTTCCGCTCAAATTCATTATTGATTTGCTTCTGTTAGTTTGATTTTTAAATCAAAGGTTTTATTGTTTCGCCACACGGTAATCGTAACCTCATCTCCGGGGCGATAGGAATCCTTCAACGCATTCAATTCAGCCATTGATTTGATTTCCTTACCATCAAATCCCACAACAATATCCTCTTCCTTTAAACCCTTCTTTGCTGCATCACTTTCAGGATTAATGTAAACCACATAAACCCCCATCGGTAATTTGCGATATTCAGCATATGCCTCCGTCAGGTCATTTCCGGAAAAGCCGATATATGCACGACTCTTAATATAGCCATAATTGATCAATTCTTCCGATAATTCAACTGCATCATTAATGGGAATTGCAAATCCAATGCCTTCATATCCGGTTGCAACCAATTTGGAGGATGTAATTCCTACAACTTGACCATAACTATTAATCAACGGACCGCCGCTATTACCAGGATTGATCTCAGCATTAGTTTGTATCAAGGTCATAAAGCCGCCATTCAATTCAATTTTTCGGTTTAATGCCGAAATTATGCCATTGGTGATACTGCCGGTTAGCTCCATTCCATAAGGATTTCCGATACAAACGACCTCTTCCCCTTCTTCCAATTGATCACTATCGCCCAACTCAGCTGCAACCAACCCGGTTGCATCAATCTTTAGAATTGCGAGATCAGAACGATCATCTTTTCCAACAATGGTCGCATCATATTTTGAAATGCCATCCACCAGCACAACTTCAACTTTTACAGCACTGTCAACCACATGTGCGTTCGTAATAATATAGCCATCTTGGCTGATGATAAAGCCGGAACCGGAAAACTCTGTTTCTCTATCTGATTCCGCAGAAATCAAAACCGCAACCACGCTGCTCTTCAATTTTTTATTGATCTCAACAATCGATAAAACCTCACCGGTTTTATCAACCTTTGAAATATCGGGCATGTTGTAAATAGTTTCCTCATCCCGCATGGCATCATTTGTTTCGTCTATTTTGTCGGTTTGTTCTTCCTTAACTTCAGTCTCAACCTCGGCTTTTCCCTGATGGATCAAAACTCCGGTGAGATTTAAAATATAAGCAAGAGAAATCAACAAACAACAAAGTGACATAATGACCACTGATGTTACAACAGCAATAACCAAGCCGGTATTTTTCTTCTCCCGCTTGTCACACACTTGATACAACTGTGGATTCGGATAAGAATATCCGCCTTGCCACTGAGACTGCGTGTTCTGAATTCCGGACTCTTCGCTCATTGCGTTTGGTTCAACATGATGATAGTTCGGCAGATCTGCCGCCTGAGTTTTTTCTTCCGCCGCAACATTTTCTTCAGAATCATGCCGAGGCAATTGATTCTTGTCAGGAATTTGATTATTGAATTGATCCTCCATGGATACCCTCCTATGATCACTCCGAAACTTCGGTTAAAGTAAAAATAAACTCTGCGTATGCCCCTTCTTTTGATGTAAGCATAATTTGTTCGCCATGTGCATCTATGATGCTCTTAACCATATAAAGACCAAGTCCAACCCCTTTTTTGCTGATACCTCGACTTTTATCAGTTTTATAAAAACGCTCAAAAATCCGTCCTGCTTCAGTCTCCGGAATACCTTGGCCCGTATTTTTAACAGAAAAATAGATTTTCCCCTCATGGCGCTGAATGGAAACACAAATCTCACCATTAAAATCCGTAAACTTCACGGCGTTATCAACCAAATTGTAAATCACACGATAAATTGCGTCGTGATCTCCATAAGCATAAACCGACTCATTCGGTAAATCCAACGATAACTTGATTTGCGCTTCATTAATGCGGTCTTCCATGGTTAGCAACACACGATGAGACACCTCCGTCAGATCAAAGG
Organism: Eubacteriales bacterium; assembly: GCA_045539335.1. Taxonomy (GTDB): domain Bacteria; phylum Bacillota; class Clostridia; order Oscillospirales; family QAKW01; genus QAKW01. Next base: position 62,179 of record JAZQFD010000029.1, on the reverse strand, counting down.
GGATCATCTGATAAGTAATCTCGCCCGATTGAATGCGTGCAACATCCAAAAGATTATTCACCATGCGGGAAAGTCGGCGAACCTCCGCAGAAACCAATAAAAGATACTTTTCTCTGGAGTCCTCAGGAATTGTTCCATCCAGAATACCGTCAATAAAACCACCAATTGTTGTCATGGGGGTTCTCAATTCATGGGAGACATCGGCAATAAATCCTCTTCTCATGGTCTCGAGGCGATCAAGTCCGTCAGCCATCTGGTTAAAGGTGGTGGCCAAGGCACCAAGTTCTCCTTCCGGTGACACACTAATTCTCTGTGAAAAATCGCCCTTTACATATGATTTTGCCGCTCTAGACATTTCATACAGTGGCTTTGTGATCTGATAAGTGATAAAATATAGAACCACACAAGCAACTAATAAAACAGCGAATCCACACAATAGAAAGGTCATCAAAATTTCTTGCATAGCAGATCCAACACGAATCTGTCTTGCCGTCACAAACACAGCCCCAACACTCTTTTCAGTCTCATTGCGCACCGGAACGCCAATAGTATATGAGTTTCCAAGATCTTCGATTAAAATTGCTTGTCGCCGATAGGTTCCGCCCTGCATAACAGTGTCAACTGCATCCGAAGGCAAAGAAAATGAATTGTGCTTAAGCGTTGTTTGAATCACTTGCCCCCATTGGTTAATGATTATAACATCACAATCAATGGTTTCCTTCACTGTGTCTATGGCTCCGGATACGATTGTACCAACAAAAAACTTATAGTTTTCCGGTACATTCTCCAGCATAGATGCCACTTTATTTGCGGCACTTTCCATATTTTGATCCTGCTCTCGAACACTTTGCAATGTAAATACACCTGTCGTCACAGTTCCGAGCAAAAATACGGTCATTAGAATAATCAGCGCACATGCACTGAAATAGCGAAAAAATATTCGTTTATGCACTTATTCTATCGTCTCAAACTTATAGCCGATCCCCCACACAGTACGGATTGCCCAACGGTCCGAAACACCCTCCAATTTTTCACGAATTCGCTTTATATGCACATCAACGGTGCGAGAATCTCCAAAATACTTAAATCCCCAGATTTCATCCAACAATTGATCTCGGGTATAAACACGGTTGGGATTTTTGGCCAAATGATAAAGAAGTTCGATCTCCTTGGGCGGCGCATCCACTTGCTTTCCCTTTACCACAAGCTTATAGTTTGTTAAAGAAACATACAGGTTCTCATACTCTACTTCTTGACGAGATTCATCTGCCGGCACACCAACACGACGAAGAACCGTTTTAATCCGTGCCATTACTTCTTTAGAATCAAAGGGCTTGGTTACGTAATCATCAGCTCCCAGTTCTAAGCCGAGCACCTTATCGAAGGTCTCACCTTTTGCGGAAAGCATAATAATAGGTACATTAGAAGTTTTGCGAATTTCTCTGCAGACTTGCCAACCGTCTTTTTTTGGTAACATAATATCCAGAAGAATCAAATCGGGGTTAAATGATTCGGCCTTCTGAACGGCAGCTTCTCCATCACCGGCTGTTTCAACAGAATAACCTTCTTTCACTAAATATAACGTTAACAATTCACAAATATTCTGTTCATCGTCTACAACTAAGATTTTACTCATATCAGTTATCCTTTCCTTATATTGGATACTTACAGTATACCTGTTATAACACGAAAATGGATGAAGAAATTATGAACAAATTTAAAGAAATGTTTTAATGAGCAAAGGGACAATACAACTCTTCCAACCGTTCAATTTGGATTGTCCCTGCAGAAAGATCCATTAATTTGTGATTCAACTGTTCTTCTTTATCTGCTTTCAACAGAACTTCCGAACAGATATTTTCACCAAAATTTGTATTTAGTATCTCAACCTCTTGTTCTGTTAACAACCGCTGCAAACGATCATAAAAAGAATAGTTGCAAGTAATAATCAGGCGAACTCCTTTTTCCATTGTTGCGACTCCGGCGGCATGAACGGCATCTGATGCCCCCTTAGAATAGGCACGAACCAAACCACCGGCGCCCAATAAGATTCCACCGAAATAGCGAGTCACAACCACAGCTACATTGAACAGCTCTTCTTTTTTCAAAACATCCAGCATGGGCATTCCCGCCGTTCCGCCCGGTTCACCATCATCAAAAAATCGCTCAACCAATGGCATCTTAATCCGATAGGCGGCACAGTTATGCGTTGCATCAGGAAATTCTTTTTTTATTTTTGCCAAAAAAGCCTCTGCTTCTTCAACTGTTTCCACTCGAGAAAGGGTGGAAATAAAGCGGCTTTTTCTCTCTATGAATTCGGTTCTACATTCCGTTGCCGGAACAAGGTAACTCATTTCTGACATTCATACACTCCATGAAATTTTTATATTTTGATTGTATCACATTACGCCCGATAAAGCAATCATAAAGAAAAAAGCGCTCCGATTTTATCGGAGCACTTTTTTAATCTAATAGTTTAAACCCATAATCAGAAAGAGCATTACGAATCAACTCTACATGCTCAAAGTTTCTGGTTTCAAGCACAACATGTAAATAACAGCCATTAATATCTGATCCTGCATTGGCATGTTCATGGTGAACCCCAATCACATTACCGCCAAGTTCCGCAATAATACGAGAAACATGCTTCAATTGGCCGGGCTTGTCCATCAACTCAATATTGAGTTTGCAGGTTCGACCGGACATTAAAAGGCCTCGATCAATCACACGAGATAAAATAGTAACGTCAATATTACCACCCGAAAGTAGGCATGCCACCTTTTTTCCCTTAATCGGCACCTTATTAAACATTGCCGCTGCAGCAGCTGCAGCTCCGGCACCTTCCGTTACCAACTTTTGCTGTTCCATCAGAGCAAGAATGGCTGCAGAGATTTCATCATCATTAACGGTAACAATTTCATCTACATATTTACTGCAAAGCTCAAAGGTCAACTCGCCCGGCTTCTTCACAGCAATACCATCTGCAATGGTAGAAACCCCCTTGAGTTCTTCGATCTTTTTATCCTTTACAGACTGAAACATGCTTGGTGCACCGGCCGCTTGAACACCATAAACTTTAATATTGGGATTCAAATGCTTTACCGCATAGGCAACACCGGAAATCAACCCGCCGCCGCCAATAGGAACAATGACTGCGTCCAAATTTTGAATTTGATCGCAAAGCTCCAGCCCGATGGTTCCTTGCCCGGCGATTACATATTCATCGTCAAATGGATGGATAAAGGTATAACCCATCTCATCACGAAGTTGTAATGCCTTGGCATAGGCATCATCATAAACACCTTCTACCAGTACAACCTCAGCACCATAGCTGCGGGTTGCCTCAACCTTTGAGATCGGTGCGCCATCAGGCAAGCAGATAACCGCCTTAATTCCATTCTTTTGCGCAGAGAGAGCAACTCCCTGTGCATGGTTTCCTGCAGAGCAAGCAATAACGCCACGCTTCTTATCTTCATCACTCAATTGCGACATCTTATAATAGGCGCCACGCACTTTAAATGAGCCGGTGATTTGCAGGTTCTCCGTTTTCAGATAAACTTCAGCTTCCGAATTAATATGGGGAGCCGCAATTACATCAGTTTTGCGTATTACATCCCTCAAAACATATCCGGCGTGGTAGATTTTATCGAGTGTTAACATACATTCATATCCTTTTCTCAGATTTGAGCCAGTAAATAGTCAGTAAACTGATCGGCCGCACGGGCAGAACGGCCGCCTTTTCTTAAAGCAAACGCCTCAGCAAGGATATCCAATTCCTTGAGATCCATAAAAATCTTTTTATCTTCAGCCAATTGATGAACGATCTTTAAATATAGATCTTTATTCGGCTTAGAAAACAAAACCGTCAGTCCAAAGCGTTCCGAAAGGGAAATCAGTTCCTGAATAGTATCATTCTGATGAACATCATCTCCTGTGCGATCAGAAAAGCTTTCCTTAATCAGATGGCGACGATTGCTGGTGGCGTAAATTACAGCATTTTTATTTCGAGCAGATACCGAACCTTCTAAAATTGCTTTTAACGTACCGAAATAATCATCGTTCTTATTAAACGAAAGGTCGTCAATGAACAGTATGAATTTCAAAGGATTACGGTTCAACTCATCCATAATCATCGGGAGTTGAAGAATCTGCTCTTTGCGAATCTCAATTAACCGAAGACCATCATCAGCCAAAAGATTTGTAACAGCCTTCACCGTGGAAGATTTGCCCGTGCCAGCGTCGCCGCAAAGCAATATATTGGCGGCAGGCTTTCCTGCAAGTAGAGCACGAGTATTGTCAATTACTTGCTTGCGCTCCTCTTCATATCCAATTAATTGATCAAGGGTAATTGGATCCGCACTTCTAACCGGAATAATATGACCTTCATGAATCGTGAACATTCGATTTGATGCATAGATTCCATAGCCATATTTTTGAACATTGGAAATGCGTTCTTCATATTGCACCTGAAAGTCAAAAGAAGTGTTTTCAAAGGGAGCAATATAACCTTCAGCCCCTATCATATCAGCAAGATCCTTTGGATTAAGGCGGGTCAATGCCGAAAACATTGTCAATTCCCTATCAACACAGAACTGCAAAACAGGCGCTATCTCCTCATTTTGTGCACGAGCCATTACATATTCATTTTCATCTTCAAATAGAGCTTTTTTTAAATAACTACCAAAATCAAAGGAATAGGTAAATAATTCGCTAACAAAACTGCTGTAGGCATCGGCTAAAGTAACCGTATCTTTGGTTTTTAGCAAAAGCAACGCCTTCAGGGCTGTCAAGGGCTTTTGCTTTACAACATTTCGAAAGACAACAACCGAAGAGAGCGCCATCGCAACATTATTCCAATTGAAATCCATTCTAAATACGCCACACTTTCATCAAGCCAATTCCGCCAGTATCTTTTCCGTCATTTGGGTGCAAGTCAAGGGATCTTTACCTGCCGTTGCCAAATCGGCAGTACGCCAGCCGGCATTTAATACACGATCAATTGCCTCTTCAATAGCATCTGCTTCCTCTTTGAGATTAAAAGAATAGCGCAGCATCATGGCAGCAGAAAGAACTGTTGCAATGGGATTCGCTTTATTTTGACCTGCAATATCAGGGGCAGATCCATGGATAGGCTCATACATGCCTCGAGTGGTATCCCCCAAAGATGCAGAAGGCAGCATCCCAATGGATCCTGTGATCTGAGAGGCTTCATCTGAAAGAATATCCCCAAACATATTGGAGGTAACCACAACATCAAATTGTGCCGGATTTTTCACCAACTGCATGGCAGCATTATCCACCAACATGTCGTTGCAGGTTATATCTGGATAATCAGAAGCAACTTCATGAACTGTTTTTCTCCACAAACGTGATGTTTCCAGCACATTCGCCTTATCAATACTGATCACATTGCCACGGCGCTTTTTCGCCGTTTCAAATGCAACCTTGGCAATCCGCTCGATTTCTTTGCGGCTATAGCACTCTGTGTCATAGGCCTCTTCCCCGTATTTACCTTGGCGATAACCACGATCACCAAAATAAATACCGCCGGTCAACTCACGAACAATCATCAAGTCAAAGCCTTTTTCAACCAAATCCTCACGTAACGGGCACTCTGCCTTCAAAGCAGGATAAAGCTTAGCAGGGCGAAGATTGGTATAAAGTTCTAAAGCCGCACGAATACCAAGCAAAGCCTTCTCGGGGCGTTGATCGCCGGGCAATGTATCCCATTTGGGGCCACCAACAGCTCCCAGCAATACGCTATCACTGTCCAAGCAACCTTTTACCGTTTCTTCTGGTAAAGGTTTGCCGGTAGCATCAATGGCAGCACCGCCGATTAAATAATCAGTAAAATGAAAGTTATGGCCATATTTCTCGCCAATCTTTTTCAAGACAGCGACTGCGCTATCTACGATTTCAGGACCAATACCGTCCCCTTTTAATAAAGCAATATTGTAATTCATAAAATACTCAGCGAATGCTACCCTTTCTAATGGATTCTACCAACCCGCCATTTGAAATAATTTCTTGAATAAAGGGCGGGAACGGTTCAATATTATAGGTTTCTCCGGTGGTGACATTACGAATCACACCCAGATCCATATCGGCTTCAACTGAATTTCCGTCTGCGATTGCTTCAGCCGCCTCGGGACATTCTACAATTGCCAGACCGATGTTAATCGCATTGCGATAGAAAATTCTTGCAAAACTTTTGGCAATCACCAAAGAAATACCACTTTCCTTAATGGCAATCGGTGCATGCTCACGGGAAGATCCGCATCCGAAGTTAAAACCGGCAACCATAATATCACCGGGATTTACACGCTTAGTGAAATTCACATCAAGATCTTCCATGCAATGGGAAGCCAATTCTTTTTTATCAATCGTATTGAGATAGCGAGCAGGAATGATAACATCGGTATCCACGTTATCGCCATACTTTATAACTGTACCTGCAAATTTCATTAAAGCACCTCCTCAACACCGGCAATTCTTCCGGCAATCGCACTTGCGGCGGCAACAGCCGGGCTGGCAAGATAGACCTCCGATTCGGGGTCTCCCATTCTTCCCACAAAATTGCGGTTTGTCGTGGCAACTGCACGCTCGCCCTTGGCGAGAATCCCCATATAACCGCCAAGACAAGGGCCACAGGTAGGAGTTGAAACAACACAACCTGCTTCAACAAAGATCTTCAGAAGGCCGTTCTCCATAGCCTTGAGGTAAATATCCTGTGTTGCAGGAATAATAATTCCACGCACATGAGAGGCGATCTTCTTTCCTTTCAGGATCATCGCCGCTTCTTCCAGATCCTTATAATGGCCGTTAGTGCAAGAACCAATCACGACCTGATCAATTTTGACATCGCCCACCTCGTCGATAGTACGAGTGTTTTCGGGAAGATGAGGAAAAGAAACGGTGGATTTAATTTGCGAAAGATCAATTTCAATGGTTTCATCGTAATCAGCATCTGCATCAGCGGCATAAATCACCGGTTCACGATCAGAATGCTCTTTAATATATGCAACCGTTTGATCGTCGACTTCAAAAATACCATTTTTAGCACCGGCCTCAATGGCCATATTGGTGATAGTAAGGCGATCATAAATCGTAAGGGATGCAACACCTTCGCCGGTGAATTCCATGGACTTATAAAGTGCACCATCCACCCCGATCTTACCGATAATGTGTAAAATCACATCCTTACCCGAAACATAAGGATTCAATTTGCCTTTTAAAACAAAACGAATTGCCGAAGGAACCTTCAGCCATACTTTGCCGATGGCCATTCCGGCAGCCATATCGGTAGAACCAACACCGGTGGAAAAAGCGCCCAGCGCACCATAAGTACAGGTATGGGAATCGGCACCGATCACAACATCACCGGCAACAACCAAGCCTTTTTCCGGCAACAAAGCATGCTCAATGCCCATACGACCCACATCATAAAAATGAGTCACTTCTTTTTCATTGCAGAAATCTCTGCACATTTTGCATTGAACGGCAGCCTTGATATCTTTGTTAGGTGCAAAATGATCCATAACCATGGTCACTTTATCTTTATCATATACCCCCTCAAAGCCCATTCGATCAAACTCTCGAATGGCAACCGGAGAGGTAATATCATTTCCCAACACCCGATCTAAGTTAACCAATACCAACTGCCCTGCCTTAACCTCATTAAGGCCTGCATGTGCAGCCAGTATCTTTTGTGTCATTGTCATAGCCATATTCGTATAACTCCAAGTTATTTAATATTAATAATTGCACCACGATCTGCAGAGGTTACCACATCGGCATAACGCTTCAAATAGCCGGAAATGCCGCTTTTTTTCATGATGGGCATTTCTTCTTTGCGGCGTGCCAATTCCTCATCAGACACCTTTAAAGTAATGGTATGGTTCGGAATATCAATGGCAATCAAATCTCCCTCTTTAACATAAGCAATGGTGCCACCACGCACAGCCTCGGGAGAAACATGACCAATGGATGCACCACGGGTTGCACCGGAGAAGCGGCCATCGGTAATAAGGGCCACCTCTTTATCAAGACCCATTCCGGCAATGGCAGAGGTAGGTGAAAGCATTTCTCGCATACCAGGACCACCGGAAGGTCCTTCATAACGAATCACCACTACATCACCGGCCTTAATGCCGCCCTCATAGATAACCTTAATACACTCTTCTTCGCTGTTAAATACTCGTGCAGGTCCTTCATGCACCAGCATCTCAGCAGCAACGGCACTACGCTTCACTACGCATCCGTTAGGGGCAAGATTTCCTTTGAGAACAGCAATACCGCCGGTTTCGCTATAGGGATTATCAATAGGACGGATCACATGTTCATCCAGATTGCAAACGCCATCCAGGTTTTCCTTGACCGTTTTACCCGTACAGGTCATACAATCGGTATGAATGAGATTCTTTTTGGTTAATTCCTTCAGAACTGCATATACACCGCCTGCTTCTTCAAGATCCTCCATGAAGGTCGGGCCGGCAGGTGCTAAATGGCAAAGATTCGGTGTTTTAGCGCTGATCTCATTAGCCATATCCAAATTCAACTGAATGCCACATTCATTGGCGATGGCCGGCAAATGCAGCATACTATTCGTCGAGCACCCCAGTGCCATATCGGCAGTTAAGGCGTTTTGGAATGCCTTTTCGGTCATAATATCCAGCGGGCGAATGTTTTTACGAACCAATTCCATAACCTGCATACCGGCATGCTTGGCCAATTCAATTCTTCTGGAATATACAGCCGGAATGGTGCCATTGCCACGCAAGCCCATACCCAAAACTTCTGTGAGACAGTTCATGGAATTTGCGGTATACATACCCGAGCAAGAACCGCATGTAGGGCAGGTCTTACACTCAAACTCTTCCAGCTTTTCATCATCAATCTTACCTGCCATATAAGAACCAACAGCTTCAAACATACTGGAAAGACTGGTCTTTTTGCCATTTACTCGACCCGCAAGCATGGGCCCGCCACTCACAAAAACTGTGGGAATATTCAAGCGAGCAGCCGCCATCAAAAGGCCGGGCACGTTTTTATCACAGTTTGGAATCATCACCAAGCCGTCAAACCCGTGGGCCATTACCATTGCCTCGGTAGAATCTGCAATCAGATCTCTGGTTACCAAGGAATACTTCATTCCTTGATGCCCCATTGCAATACCGTCGCAAACTGCGATGGCAGGAAAAACGATAGGAGTACCACCGGCCATGGCAACACCCAGCTTTACAGCATCGGTGATTTTATCCAAATTCATATGACCGGGCACGATCTCGTTATAAGAGCTAACAATACCAATTAAGGGACGAGAGGTTTCCTCCTCGGTCAGTCCCAGTGCATGATAAAGGGAGCGGTGTGGTGCATTATTGGCACCACACACAATTGTATCTTTAATCATGAAAACCTCCTGCCGATTAGTTATTAATCAGCTTATCCTCATCACTCCAGCTATACAGCTTGCGGATTTCTTTTCCAACCACCTCAGAGGGATGCTCTGCCGCAATCTTTCTCATGGCATTAAAATGAACCTGAGAGCCGGCATCCGACATATCCAAGAGGAAGTCTTTTGCAAAAGTACCATCCTGAATATCAGCCAAAATCTTCTTCATGGCCTTTTTGGTCTCATCAGTGATTACCTTAGGGCCAGTGATATAATCACCATACTCAGCGGTATTGGAAATAGAATAACGCATTCCTTCAAAGCCGCTCTGATAGATCAAATCAACGATCAGCTTCATCTCATGAATACACTCAAAATAAGCGTTTCTCGGATCATAGCCTGCTTCAACCAAAGTTTCAAAACCGGCCTGCATCAAAGCGCAAACACCGCCGCAAAGAACGGCCTGCTCACCAAACAAGTCTGTTTCGGTCTCCGTTCTGAAGTTGGTCTCCAACACACCAGCTCTGGCACCGCCAATACCCAGTGCATAGGCCAAGCCAATTTCCAGTGCATCGCCAGTGGCATCCTGTTCAACAGCGATCAAGCAAGGAACACCCTTACCAACCTGATACTCACTGCGAACGGTATGACCGGGCCCCTTAGGCGCCACCATGATAACATTAACATTCTTGGGGGGCTTAATACAACCAAAATGGATATTAAAGCCATGAGCAAATGCCAAGGTCTTCCCTTCAGTCAGATTAGGCTCAATGCTTTCTTTATAAAGTTTAGCCTGCTTCTCATCATTAATCAAAATCATGATGATATCAGCATTCTTTGCAGCATCTGCAGCGGTCATAACCTTCAGTCCGGCTTTTTCTGCCTTCTCCCAGCTTTTGCTGCCTGTATACAGACCAACAATTACATCCACACCGGAATCATGAAGATTCAGAGCATGAGCGTGACCTTGAGAGCCATAACCGATAATGGCAACGGTTTTGCCGTTTAATTTGTTCAGATCACAATCCTGTTGATAAAAAATTCTTGCACTATTCATTGTTGAAATCTCCTTTATAATAGTTATTTACTTAAAAGGCTACTGTTGCCTCGTTCCAAAGCAACAATTCCTGTTCGACACATTTCGATAATTCCTATCGGCTTCATTACTTCAATAAATGCATCAATCTTCTCTGTATCACCGGTCACCTCAATACACAAGGCCTTTGAGGAATAATCGATGATCTTCGCACGAAAAATATTGACCGCATTCATGATATCGATGTTGGTTTCACTTTTATTGTACACCTTGATCAAAAGCAACTCCCGATTAATGGAATTCTCACGCTCCAGCAGTTCAACTTTTTTAACATTGAAAAGCTTGCGAAGTTGATTGATCATCTGATCCCTTGCATATCCATCCCCACTCATGGAGATGGTAATTCGTGAATACTCCGGAGATTCGGTTTCCCCAACCGTTAAAGCATCAATATTAAAACCTCGGCGAGTAAACATACTAGTCACCCGAGTGAGAACGCCGAATTTATTTTCGACATAAACTGCAATAATGAATTTATTCATTGCTCATTCTCCTTTCCGGGTAATAATATCGTCCATAGATCCGCCCGGAGGCAGCATCGGCAAAACGAACTCATCCATATCAATCAAGCAATCAATTAAAACAGGGCCATTGCTGTTTTTAGCTTCCACAAAGGCTTTTTCAAACTCTTCCTGGGTTGTTGCCCGCAAGCCTTTTGCGCCAAAAGCTTCTGCCAATTTAACAAAGTCTGTTTGACGATTGAGCGTAGTGTTGGAATAATGCTGGTTAAAGAACAATGTCTGCCATTGGCGAACCATACCAAGCACCCCATTATTCATTAACACAATGGTAACAGGAATTTGATAAGAAACAGCTGTTGCCAATTCATTCAAGTTCATACCAAAGCTTCCGTCGCCGGTGATCAATACAGACCGCTCCTTGGAGCCTACCGCTGCGCCTATCGCAGCGCCAAGACCAAACCCCATGGTTCCCAAGCCGCCGCTGGAGGCAAACTTTCGAGTCTTTTTAAACCGACAATATTGAGCTGCCCACATTTGGTGTTGACCCACATCGGTAGCAATAACCGTTTCAGGATTGATGTGTTTATTGATAATACCAATTAAATCACGAGGATTAAGGTCCTCACGTTCTTCAATCGTAGCAGCCTCTTCCTTTTTCAATTGATCAATAAACGTCATCCAGTCCGGTCGTTTCTTAGGATGAACATGATCTACCAAGCGATCAAATGTATCGTGTACATCTCCAATGATTCCGGCATGAATCGGAATATTTTTATTTAACTCTGAGAAGTCAATATCAATATGAATAATCTTAGCGTTAGGAGCGTATTTATCTTTATTACCGGTTGCACGATCGCTAAAACGAACGCCAATGGCAATAATCAAATCCGCATGATGCTGCGCCATAGAGGATGCATAATGGCCATGCATACCTTGCATACCCAAAAATCGAGGGCAATCAGAATCAACCGCAGATAATCCCATCAAGGTACAACCGATAACACCATCAATTTTCTCGGCAAAAGCAATCAGATCGTCTGAGATCTCTGCACCGATTGCGCCGCCACCAATGTAGATATACGGCTTTTGGCATTCATCGATCAATTTGGCAACCTTTGCAATATCCTCGTCTGAAACAAGCTTATTTTCAAATTTCGGTGCTACCGGTTTATTCTCAAACTCACACTCTGCAATCTGAATATCCTTTGGGATATCAATCAATACCGGTCCCGGACGACCGCTGCGAGCAATTCGGTGGGCTTCTCGAATCACATCCGCCAGCTTTGTAACATCATTTACAAAATAATTATGTTTTGTAATCGGCAAAGTCACACCGGTAATATCAATTTCCTGAAAACTGTCCTTACCAATCAAACTGCATGGAACATTTCCGGTGATCGCTAAAAGCGGTACTGAATCCAGCATCGCAGTTGCAATTCCGGTAACAAGGTTCGTTGCCCCCGGACCGGAGGTGGCGATTACAACTCCAACCTTTCCGGTGGAACGGAAATACCCGTCCGCAGCATGAGCGGCACCTTGTTCGTGAGCCGCCAAATAATGTTTAATGCGGTCACTGTTTTTATATAACTCATCATAAATATTTAAAACCTGACCACCGGGATAACCAAATACATCCGTTACACCCAATTCGATCAATGTTTCAATCACAATTTGTGCGCCTGTTTTCTTCATAAAGGGTCCTCTTAAACTTTCTGGTCAAACTTTCGGTTAAGTGCACTCACAAGTGCTTTAATCGACGATGTAATAATATCGTCGTCAACACCAACACCCCAGATGGTCTTGCCATTTTGATCAAAAATGCTGACATAGGATGCAGCACTGGCATGAGAATCAACATCTAAAGCGTGTTCGGTATAGGAATCGAAGGTATATACTTCACCAATTACCTTCTTAATGGCGTTTCCGGTTGCATCTAAGCGCCCATTGCCCATTGCTTCTACCTCTGTGGTAACACCATTATAAGTAATCGTTGCCGTTGCCTTAAAGCCAGGGTTCATCTGGGTAAAGTGAATGTTGTTTACTGCAATTGTCCCTTCTCGATTTACATAGTCTTTTGTAAAGATCTCCAAAACTTCTGTAGGAAGCAACTCTTTGTGACCCTTATCCGAAACGTGTTTTACATGATAGCTAAATTCTTCACGCATCTTCTGGGGCAAAATGTAAGAGAACTGCGTTTCCATCAGATAGCCAATACCGCCCTTGCCGGACTGAGAGTTAATGCGAATAACATCCGATTCGTATACACGCCCAACATCGGTAGGATCCAGCGGAAGATAAGGAACCGTCCAGTATTCCGGCTTCCTTTCCTCACGCCACTTCATTCCCTTGGCAATGGCATCCTGATGGGATCCGCTAAATGCCGCAAATACCAGCTGACCGCTGTAAGGCTGACGCTCATATACATGCATCCGAGTTACTTCTTCATATAGTTGAGTAATTCGAGGCAGGTCGGAGAAATCCAAGCAAGGATCAACACCCTGGGAATACATATTCATTGCAAGAGTGATAATATCGACATTTCCGGTACGCTCACCGTTCCCAAAAAGGGTTCCCTCAATACGATCAGCGCCGGCTAAAAGACCCATTTCACTATCAGCCACCGCACAGCCACGGTCATTATGGGGATGGAGAGAGATTACCAGATTCTTCCGATCATTCAAATGTTTACACATGTATTCCACTTGATTTGCGTATACATGGGGCATAGAGTGAGAAACTGTAACAGGAAGATTTATAATCACCTTATCATCAGGAGTCGGGTTCCAAATATCGATTACCTCATTGCAAATCTCAACCGCAAATTCGGGTTCGGTTCCTGTAAAACTTTCGGGGGAATATTCAAATCTGAAGTTTCCTTCGGTCTTCTCTCGATATTCTTTGCATAGCTTAGCGCCAAACTTTGCAATCTCAATAATCTCCTCTTTGCTACGCTTAAACACCTGTTCACGCTGAGCAAGAGAGGTAGAATTGTATAAATGTACAACCGCATTTTTAGCACCCTTAAGTGCTTCGAAGGTTTTTGCAATAATGTGCTCTCTTGATTGAGTCAACACCTGAATAGAAACATCATCGGGAATCAAATTATCTTCGATCAACTTCCGACAAAACTCATATTCTGTTTCAGAAGCGGCCGGGAATCCGATTTCAATCTCTTTAAAACCAATTCGCACCAATTCTTTAAAAAATGTAAGTTTTTCATCCAAACTCATGGGCGTAATAAGAGCCTGATTCCCATCCCGCAAATCCACACTGCACCAAATAGGAGCCTTATCAATATAAGACTTCTTAGTCCAATCCATAGACACGCCGGGTGCCTCAAAAAATTGTCTGCTGTACTTCTGATAACCGTTCATACAAAAGTCCTTCCCTGCTTGATTTTGAATATAAAAAAAGCTCCTTTACACAAAACCAAACAAAACATTGTGTAAAAGAGACGAAGTATACTCCGCGGTACCACTCTTATTGGCGAATGACTCGCCCACTCTGACGCATCCATCAATGCGATTCTCTATAACGGGAGATAACCGGTCGCACTTACTATCATTTTTCAGCCGACAGCTCCGGGATGAGTTATATACATCGCACCTATCGGCTCACAGCAACCGCCGACTCTCTGAAAAGCACGGAATGCACTTTGGTTCCCTTCATCGCTTTACAAGTATTATATATATTATTACAAAAAAAGACAACCGATTTTTTAAGCATTTTATCTTCTTTGTCACTTTAAACAACTAAAGCGGTAAATCATTAAAAAAACTTATGAAAATCCAATGATTTACCGCTTAAATTATTCGATTTCAGCAACAACTTCCACTTCAACCAAGACATCCTTTGGAAGCGCTGCAGCTGCCACACAGCTTCTTGCAGGCTTTTGAGTAAAATACCGTCCATAGATTTCATTAAAGATTGAGAAATCACTCATATTCTTTAAAAAACAGGTGGTTTTGATTGCTTTTTCATACGAACTGCCCGCTGCATTTAACACAGCGCCTAGATTTTTCATTACCTGCTCTGTTTGAGCTTCAATTCCTTGAGCCTCTACTGCTCCGGACTCCGGATTAATAGCAATTTGGCCGGAAGTGAAGACAAAACCTCCGGAAATTACCGCCTGAGAATAAGGGCCGATTGCAGCAGGTGCTTTTTCAGTATGGATCTTTTTCATTAACAGTACTCCTTTAGAATGAATAAACCCCTGACCAAATGATCAGGGGTTTTATTGCAGAAATTACTTCAGCTCAACAGTAGCGCCAGCTTCGGTCAGCTTAGTCTTAATTTCCTCAGCCTCATCCTTGGAAACGCCTTCCTTAACAGCCTTGGGAGCGTTGTCAACCAGCTCCTTAGCCTCTTTCAGGCCCAGACCGGTGATTTCCTTAACAACTTTGATTACGTTGATCTTGGAAGCGCCAGCTTCGGTCAGAACAACATCAAACTCGCTCTTCTCTTCAGCAGCGGCAGCGCCGGCACCGGGAGCAGCAGCAACAGCAACGGGAGCAGCAGCAGATACACCGAACTCCTCTTCGATAGCATGAACCAGATCAGCCAGTTCCATAACAGACAGGGTTTTAATTTCTTCAACGATATTCTTAATATCAGCCATTTCTTAAATCCTCCAAAAAATAATTTAAATTAAAAGTTTACGCAGGGGTTGCTTCGTTTTTCTGATCTACAACTGCCTGCAAAGCACGAGCCAAGCCGGAAACATTTCCGTTGAGGGCATAAAGCAACATACAAAGCAAAGCTTCCTTGCTGGGCATAGTAGCCAGTTTCTCGAGTTCTGCAACAGAAACAACTTTACCTTCCACAAAGCCACCCTTGATGGTGAAGAAATCGTGGGTCTTGCTGAAGTCATAAAGAACCTTAGCAGGAGCGACAACATCATCATTGGAGAGTGCCATAGCGGTGGTACCATTCAGAACGTCAGACAAATCTTCCAGTCCGGCTTCTTTAGCAGCAAAACGGGTCAAAGTGTTCTTCACAACACCGTACTCAACACCAGCTTCTCTCAGCTGACGGCGAAGAGCGGTATCATCAGCAACATTGATTCCGCTATAGTCTACCAAAACACCGGTCACTGCGTTTTGAAGCTTATCCTTCAGTTCAGCAACGATCGCTTGTTTCTGAGCAATGATCTTATCATTTGCCATGAATTGAAATACCTCCATAAGATTTTCAAAAAAATATGCTCTCAAAGACAGCAAAACACCTTTGAGAGCATAGATATCCATAAGATATAAAGCACTCCTCGGCGGGATATTAAGCCATATAATGACACCAACTGTCTTCGAAGTATATTTTAGACTTGACAATCATACCACTATTTAGCATGCTTGTCAAGACTTTTTACATAAATTTAGCCTGATTAACCTTTACACCGGGGCCCATGGTGGATGCAACGGTACAGCTTCTTACATACTGACCCTTTGCAGCAGCGGGCTTAGCCTTAATAACAGCACCCATCAAAGTGTTGAAGTTATCAACTAACTTCTCCTTACCGAAGGAGACTTTACCGATCGGGCAGTGGATAATATTGGTCTTATCCAAACGGTACTCAATCTTACCTGCTTTGATCTCAGCGATTGCCTTGGCAACGTCCATAGTAACAGTACCGGCCTTGGGGTTGGGCATCAAGCCCTTGGGACCCAAAACACGACCCAGACGACCAACAACACCCATCATATCAGGGGTGGCAACAACAACATCATATTCAAACCAGTTTTCATTTTGAATTTTGGGAATCAGTTCCTCACCGCCAACAAAATCAGCGCCGGCAGCAGTAGCCTCATCAGCCTTCTCGTTCTTAGCAAAAACCAAAACACGAGTAGTTTTACCGGTACCATGGGGCAGTACAACTGCACCACGAACCTGCTGATCAGCATGACGGGAATCTACACCCAGCTTTACGTGAATTTCAACGGTCTCGTCGAACTTTGCACGTGCAGCCTTTACAACAGCTTCCAAAGCTTCTTCAACATCATACAGCTTGGTAGAGTCGATCAGCTTAGAACTTTCAATATAAGACTTTCCTCTTTTCACCTATAAATCCTCCTTTGTGGTATTACGGAATTTTCCTCCCACAGATTTTGAGACATTACTCTTCTACGGTAACGCCCATGCTTCTTGCAGTACCTGCGATCATACTCATTGCAGCTTCAATATCCACTGCATTCAGATCGGGCATCTTCTGCTCAGCGATCTTCTTAACCTGCTCTTTGGTAAGAGTAGCAACCTTGGTCTTATTGGGAACACCAGAACCACTCTCGATACCAGCAGCCTTTTTGATCAGAACTGCAGCCGGCGGAGTCTTGGTAACAAAAGAGAAAGAATGATCAGCATAAACGGTGATCACAACCGGGATGATATAACCGATATCATTCTTGGTTCTCTCGTTAAATTCCTTAGCAAAAGCCATGATGTTAACACCATGCTGACCCAGAGCGGGACCAACCGGGGGTGCCGGAGTTGCTTTACCTGCCGGAATCTGAAGTTTAATGTACCCTGTTACTTTTTGAGCCATCTTAAACACCTCCTCGTGTTTCAATGTGGTAATATAGCGGAAAGATTAAAGTACTCTCCTCCCACTTGCAAAAACGCACCAATGTGCGATTCAGCCTTACTCTACGGGTGCAACCTGCTCGAAGGAAACCTCAACAGAGGTCTCACGACCAAACATGGAAACAACCACTTTCAACTTGGCGGCCTCGGCATAAACCTCTTCCACCACACCAACAAAACCGCTCATGTTGGAAGCAACAAAGCGAACAGAATCGCCCTTCTTATAATCGGTGTGAACCACACGCTTCTCAACGCCCAGTTTTTCAATCTCAGCCTGAGTAAGCGGCAAGGGTTCGGAGGTAGAACCAACAAAACCGGTAACACCCTGAATATTGCGAACGATATACCAAGTTTCATCAGTCAACACCATTTTCACCAACACATAGCCGGGAAAAATCTTGCGCTCGTATTCCTTCTGACCTTTTTCAGTCGTTTCAACAACGGTTTCGGTAGGAACAGAAATATCCTGAATCATTTCTTCCAGCTTGCGATTTTCAATAATTCTGCGTAAGTTGGTAGCAACTTTATTTTCATAAGCGGAATAAGTGTGAATCGCATACCATTTTGCCTTATCAGCCATATTACACTCTGCTCCTTTCCTATTTTAATTACTTAATTAAACCAGCCAACAGCTCAGTAAGCTTATTGATACCGGTTAAGAATGCCCAGTCAAAAATCCAGATGAACACACCGACAAAAAGCACACAAGCAATAACAATGATAGTATTGTTAAGAACCTGCTTTTTGGTCGGCCAAATGATTCTTTTGGTCATTTCGATCCGAACCTCACGGAACCAACCAAAGATTCTGGAAAAGATGGACTTCTTCTTGTTAGCGTTTTCAGCCATTACAGCGTCCTCCTTCTTTGGGAAACTTACTTGGTTTCTCTATGCAAGGTATGCTTTTTGCAGAACTTGCAGTACTTGTTCATCTCAAGTCTGTCGGGATCATTCTTCTTGTTCTTCATTGTGTCATAGTTTCTTTGTTTGCACTCTGTGCAAGCCAGCGTAATCTTGACTCTCATTATTGCGGCACCTCCTGTTATTTTGGCCTCCCTGCATTTTTATTGGTGGCTATTTTTTTGCACAAAAAAATAAGCCCTTCCGGCAGGTATAAGCATTATAGCACAAGTATTTCCCATAGTCAAGTATTATTTTAAAAATTTCCAAGGCACCGCAAACCCTTGCGGTGCCTTGGTTTTTAAATCATTTCAAACGCTCCATAAGCAGTTTGCTGATAATTTGAGGATTTCCCTTTCCCTTGGATTGTTTCATACACTGCCCAACCAAGAAACCGACCACATTCGTGCGTCCGGCACGATATTGCTCAATCGTTGCGGGGTTTGCTGCCAGCACTGCATCTACAATGCTCGCCATCTCATCCTCATTGCTGTTTTGGATAAGGCCTTCCCGCTCCACAATCACCATCGGATCAGAATCATCAGTCAGCATGGCTGTGAGCACCTTTTTGGCGGCAGAGCCGGAAATCGTTCCCTTCTCAACCAACTGCAGCAATTCCATTAAGCGCTGAGGCTGTACGGGGAAGCTGTTAATCTCTTCATTTTTATCATTGAGATATTTTGCAATATCACCCAAAATCCAATTGGCTGCATTTTTTGCCAAAGAAGCATTGATCGCCGTGCATTCATCAAAATAGACTGCACGCTCAAAGTTTCTTGCGATAATACCGGCATCCGTTTCAGAAAGGTGGTACTCCAAGACATAGCGCTTCATCTTTGCATTGGGCAATTCAGGGATCTCCGCCTTCAGCTCATCGATCCAGCTTTGCTCCAAAGCAACCGGCGGAATATCAGGCTCGGGGAAATAACGATAATCCTGAGCATCTTCTTTCGAACGCAGCAAAATGTTGACGCCCTTTTCATCATCCCAACGACGAGTTTCCTGAGAAATGGTGCCCCCCTGCTCAAGAATGGCAATCTGACGAGACGCCTCATAATCAATGGCACGCTGTGCGCCGCTGAATGTATTAATATTCTTCATTTCGCATCGAGTACCAAACTTATCAGAACCCTTGGGACGAACCGATACGTTAACGTCACAACGAATGGAGCCCTCTTGCATCTTACAATCCGAAATACCAACATACATTAGGATAGTGCGAATCGTTTCCAGATACTCTCTTGCCTCTTGAGAGGAGCGAAGATCCGGTTCAGATACAATCTCGATCAAAGGAACGCCGCAACGGTTCAGATCTACCAAAGAATAGGGAATTCCATCCTGATGCAAAAGCTTACCGGCGTCTTCTTCAATATGAATACGGGTGATGCCAACTTTTTTTGTCTCCCCATTCATCATGAACTCCACTGCACCATCGTAGCACAAAGGAATATCAAATTGAGAAATCTGATAGGCTTTGGGAAGATCCGGATAATAATAATTCTTTCGATCCTGCTTCAACAGAGTATGAATCTTACAACCGGTTGCATGACCCATCCGAATGGCATACTCCACGACTTTCTGATTTAAAACCGGCAACGCTCCCGGCATGCCGGTGCACACAGGGCAGCATTGCGTATTCACTTCGCCGCCAAAGCTATTCTTACAGGAGCAATAAATCTTTGTTTTGCTATTCAGCTCAGCGTGAACCTCCAAGCCGATTACAACTTCATATTCTCTCATTCTTCTCCCTCTCCTTGAATCAATTTTATAAACGCATCTTCTTCTAATACCGGAATACCAAGTTCCCGAGCTTTTGTCAGTTTACTCCCGGGTTTGTCTCCTAATATTAAATAAGAAGTCTTTTTAGAAACAGAACCGGAAACTTTTCCACCCAGACGCTCAATAATAGCAGCCGCTTCATCACGACTCATGGAATCCAGTCCACCACTCATTACAAATGTCTTTCCGGCCAATACATCGGAAGCCTGTTTCTTTTCATAAGGCATTTCCAATCCAACCTTCTGTAGACGTTGGATCAGATTGCGGTTTTCTTCATTTTGAAAATAAGACACAACACTCTGAGCCATAATGTCGCCAAAATCATAGATTTCGGAAATCATTTCCATGGTGGCGTTCATAATTGCATCCATACTGCCAAAATGATCAGCCAACTGCTTGGCTGCCTTTGCACCAATGTTGCGAATGCTCAAAGCATTCAAAACCCGATCCAGAGATGCTTTTTTAGAAAGTTCTAATGCTTCCAACAAATTATCCGCTGATTTATCGCCAAAACCTTCCAAACGTGACAGGTCTTCTTTTCTAAGACGATAAAGATCATCGGCCTTATCAACAAGACCTTGCTCCAACAGTTGCTCGATAATCGCCGGTCCCAAGCCATCAATATCCATTGCTCCTTTAGAGGCAAAATGCTCTAATTGGCGTTGAATCTTGGCAGGGCATTCCAAACTGGTGCAACGAAGCGCAATTCCGCTTTCATCCGCCGCCAGTTCTCCCCCGCATATCGGGCAAACATCGGGCATAACAAACGGCAAGCACCCGTCTGTTCGCTTTTCTTTCAAAACACGAACCACCTCGGGAATGATATCACCTGCTTTTTGAACCACAACTGTATCACCGATTCGGATATCCAAATCACGAATAAATGCCTGATTATGCAGAGTGGCACGAGAAACGGTGGTTCCCGCCAAACGAACCGGCTCTAATTCCGCATTGGGGGTTAACACGCCGGTACGACCAACTTGAATAGTGATATCCTTAAGCAATGTTGACTTTTGCTCCGGGGGATATTTATAAGCGACCGCCCAGCGGGGCACCTTGGAGGTTTGCCCCAATTGCTCTCGATGATCAAAACGATCCACCTTTAGCACTGCGCCATCAATATCAAAGCCAAGAGTTGAGCGAATTGCATCAAAGCGCTCTACTTCTTTAAAAGCTTCAGTGATATCATCAAACACTCGATAATAGGGGCTGACTTTAAATCCCAATGATTTCAAATAATCCAAACTCTCAGCGTGACCCGAGGGCAGATTACCATTCATCTGCTGGATATTGAATACAAATATATCCAACTGCCGTTCCGCCGTGATACGGCTATCTAATTGACGCAAAGAACCGGAGGCAACATTGCGAGGATTGGCAAAAGTCTTCTTCCCTGCCGCAATTGCTTGAGAGTTTAAACGCTCAAAGCTTTCATGGGACATAAACACCTCGCCACGAACAACAATATCCACAGGCTCCTTTAGTTGCATAGGGATACTGCCAATGGTTTTGAGATTGGCAGTAACATCCTCGCCGATCTCACCATTGCCACGAGTAGCACCCCCTTGAAAAACGCCTTTTTCATAACGAAGAGCCACCGACAAGCCATCGATTTTCAGTTCAACCGCATACCGGGCATCTGGACACATCTTCTTAACTCGTCGATCAAACTCCAGCAGTTCCTCAAAGGAGAAGGCGTCTTGCAGGCTTTGAAGAGGAACCTCATGGCGATACTCTTCAAAACCGGTCGCCACTTCCCCGCCCACACGCTGGGTTGGTGATACCGCCGAATAAAACTCGGGGTATTCCGCCTCAAGAGAAGAAAGCTTACGCATCATCATATCATAATCATAATCAGATATGATCGGCGCATTTTCAACATAGTAACGGTAAATATGCTCATTCAACTGCGTTCTTAGCAATTCAATTTCTTTTTTTGCCGTTTCTGCGGTCATAAATTCTCCTTAAGCTTCTGATCCAGCAACATGGTATTCCGCTGAACTCGTTCGTTTTCGTTTATATATTCGTAAGGGTATTTTACATTGATTATTCGCTCAATCCGACCTTCGGAGGAAAAAATCAATTTGGAAGATGCTCCTGCTCCACATGCAGCAACGGTGTGCAAATCCTCCATCATGTACAAGTTATATAATCCGATGGTCTCAGGACGAGAAAATCCAATATTCTCACCATTTGAAACTGTATTCTTCTGGCGATACATATAATACGGAACATAGCCCGCCAAAAGAAGCTTTTGATAAGCCCGATCCAACATTCTTTGAACATGATCATTGGAGGGATTAAAATGATCCTTTGTATCATGAAGTTTGGAGGAACGCTTTATCGATAAGGTGTGAATTGTAATATTATCCACACCGGCATTCATTACATCCTCCAAAGACTGGGCAAAAGAGGCTTCATCTTCACCGGGCAAGCCGGCGATTAAGTCGGTGTTAATACTACCAAAATCCAACTTTTTTGTCAAGGAAACCGCCTGTAAATATTGCCCTTTTGTATGATTGCGCCCCACCATTTTGAGAATACGATCATTGGTTGTTTGTGTGTTAATACAAATTCGGGTAACACCATATTCCTTCAGCAATCTGAGTTTTTCTTCACTTACGGTATCCGGTCTTCCCAATTCATAGGTAAACTCCGCTAAAGGATCTTTAACACAACATCTGATTGTTTCCAAAAGATCCTTCATTTGATCTTCCGTTAGAATACCGGGAGTTCCGCCGCCAACATAAACCGATTTAATGGCAAGGTTGTGCTTTCTTAACACTTCGCATTTAGCCTGAACTTCTTCTTTTAAATAAGACAGATACGGCTCAATCAAACGATGGGTCCGCTCAGCGGCAACGCTGATAAAAGAGCAATAGGTGCACCGAGAAGGGCAAAACGGAATCGAAATATAGAGGCTTGCCTCTTTTTTCGGATCCGTTTCAACCGTTTCCATCACCTTGCAAATCTGATGAAGCAATGGAATCTTTTCCGGCTGCATGCAATATTCATTCAACAAAAATGCTCGGGTATCTGCAGGCCCTTTCTCAGCTAGAATCCGTCGATAAATTCCGGTCGGCTTAATTCCTGTTAAAATTCCCCACGGTGGATTGATTCCGGTGGCTTTGTGAAACACTTGAAAAACCGTATATTTCACCGCAGCTAAAAGTCCCTCTTTATCGAGTGTCAAAGTCTTTTTCTCGCATCGAAAAACTCGTTCCTTTGAATAGAACGTTGCTCTTGCCACCATACCGTGTGCAGAATCAACCAAACGTGAAGAAAGCCATACAGCCTCTTTGGATCTTTTCACAAACCGCACCGCCTCACCGGGAAAGAAAAGAAGACACATTCCGGTGATGTCATATTCAAATTCATGTCCGATGATTCTTACTTCCATTTTACATCCTGCAGTATAGATTATTCTTTTTCTCGTAATATAGCGAGGTGGATTCGCCGTGTCCCGGGTAACAAATCAAATCTTGGTCTATTGTGAAGAGCCGAGATTGTATGGAGCATATCTCTTTATTCAAATCTCCAAAAGGAGGAAAGTCGCCGCCAACCGAGTCTTTGAACAACGTATCCCCTGTAAATAGACAATCATTCCAGCGATAGCACACCGAACCATTAGTATGTCCCGGCGTATGAATCACCTCGAAATCATATCCTGCAATCTGAATATGATCGCCATCATTTAGCAAGGACACTTCTCGATTAACAGTAAGTGCTCTTCGGAGAACTTGTATCGAGAGGTTGTAGAGCGCCCTTTTCAACAGCATTTCATCTTCACGGTGCAAATGGATTGGGCAATCAAATTTCGAGGAAACCTCCTCTACCGAGGCAATATGATCTGCATGGCCATGGGTCAATAATATCCCCATCAGCCGAACCTTTCTCGATTGAATGGAGTTGATGATTTTTCCAGCATCGTCTCCGCAATCAATTAAGACAGCCTCACCCAACGATTCATTAACCAACAAATAGCAATTACATTCCAGCGAACCGCAAATCAAACAAATTCGCTCCATTAGAGTTCCTCGCTATCGATAATGATGTTGATCGGGCCATCATACTGTGCTTCAATCTTCATATCCCCGCCAAAAACCCCGCCTTTGACCTTCACGCCAAAAGATTCAATTTTGCTGAGGGCATATTGGTAAAGCGCTTCTGCCGGTTCATATTTCATGCTCTCAACAAAAGATGGACGAAATCCCTTTTTAACATCACCATAAAGGGTAAAGTTCGATACAAAAAGCATCTCCCCGCCCACATCGGCCAAAGAGCAATTCAGTTTTCCATCAGGGTCATCCATCACACGAAGCCCCGCCACTTTTTTTAAGGCTTTTTCAATACTCTCTTCTGTATCCTTTTCATGAAATCCACAGAATACTAACATTCCTTTTCCGATTTCAGAAATCAATTTGCCGTCCACACGCAAAGCAGCATTTTGAACAACTGTACAGATTGCACGCATAGCATCCTCCTATTGGTTTGCACGTTGAATATCCAACACATTGGGATCCTTACGAATTCTTGAAGCAATATAATTCAAGTGATCCAAACTGTGCACTTCAATGCCCATAGAAATAATGGAAATCCCCACCTCTTCTTCACGAGAGGAAAGACTGCGAATGTTCACTTTCATATCCGCCAGGGCTCGAGTGAGATTTGCCATAACACCGATGGCATCATTTACACGAATCAGCAAAGTGGTGGAAAAGCTACTGGTTTCTGCCACATCCCAATGGGCAGCAAGCCAACGCTCAGGCTCCATCTCCATTCCCTTTCGAGCATTGGGACAATCTGTTTTGTGAATCGAAACTCCATATCCCTTTGTGATAAAACCGCAAATATAATCGCCGGGTAGCGGGTTACAGCACTTTGCAAACTTAATCAGGCAATTATCGATTCCTTCCACAACAACACCGCCGGCACTTGCCTTCGGCTTGGAAATAGGAGCAATTTTGACCGGTTGATTTTCTTTGGCCATCTGATCACAATAGGCCTGAATGCGATGTTCAACCTTAGAAACCGTCATTCCACCGTAACCGATAGCGGCATATAAATCATCCAGAGAATTGAAATGAAGCTGTGTGGCAATGGTCTTTAAAATATCATCACGAGTCTCCTTGGGAAGACGAATCCCGTTTCGACGCAAAGCCTTTTCCAGCTCTTCCATGCCGGTCTCCACATTCTCTTCTCGAAGTTCGTTTTTGATCCAATGACGAATTTTATTTTTTGCCTCACTGGTTTTAACGATCTTGAGCCAATCTCTGGAAGGGCCATGGTTTGCAGATGAAGTAGTCAAAATCTCGATGATCTCACCATTTTGCGGTTGATACTCAATGCCAACAATTTTACCGTTGACCTTTGCACCCACCATGCGATTACCAACGGCACTATGGATCGCATATGCAAAATCGATCACAGTAGAGCCGGCCGGAAGATTCACCACATCCCCACGAGGAGTAAATACAAATACCTCATCATCAAACAAATCAATCTTTAAGGCGCTGATAAAATCCTCTGTATCAGAAACATCTTCCTGAGATTCCAAAAGGGTACGAACCCATTTGAGTTTATCATCGATGGATTCTTTGCTGTTTTGAATTCCGTTTTTATATTTCCAATGGGCAGCAATACCATATTCGGCAGTATTATGCATATCCCAAGTACGGATCTGCACCTCAAAGGGAACGCCTTCTTTTCCAATCACAGTTGTGTGCAAGGATTGATACATATTTGGCTTGGGCGTTGAAATATAATCCTTAAACCGTCCCGGAATAGGATTATACAAATCATGAATCAACCCCAACAAATAATAGCAATCATTTACCGTGTGAACAATCAAGCGAAAGGCGTAGAGATCATATAACTCTTCAAAAGTTTTATTTTGAGTGAAAAGTTTTCGATAGATGCTAAAGGTATGCTTGACACGACAGGTCAAAGTAAACGGAATATCATATCCTTCCAGTTTTTCACAAATATTGTGTTTGGTATTCTCGATAAACTCATGCCCACTGACCTCTGCAGCTTTCAGTTTATCCTCAATCATCTTGCATCCATCGGGATCCAAATAACCAACTGAAATATCTTCCATTTCTTGCTTGACCTTCTGCATACCAAGGCGGTGTGCGAGAGGTGCATAGATCTCTAAGGTTTCTCGGGCCGTATGAAGTTGCTTTTCCCGAGGACGAGCCCCCAATGTTCTCACATTATGAAGACGATCGGCAAGTTTTATTAAAATAACACGAATGTCCTTAGCCATAGCCAAAAACATTTTGCGCAAATACTCAATCTGCGCTTCTTCCTTGGACGTGTAAGGAATCTGACCCAATTTGGTGACGCCATCCACCAAATTTGCACACCCCTCGCCGAATTCTTTTTTTACATCAGCGAAGGTCAAATCCGTGTCTTCGATGGTGTCATGGAGCAAAGCGGCAACAATCGAATCAGTGTCTAAGCCGAACTCATAAACCAGTTTTGCCACTTCCAGAGGATGGCAAATATACGGCTCCCCGGATGTTCTAATTTGTCCCTCATGTTGGCGCTTTGCACATTGGTATGCACGCTCGATTTTCTCAAAATCATATTTCTTTTTATCATCGCTTTTGATAATTGCAATTAAATCAGCAAAAAGTTTTTCATCAACACTCATTCAATGTCACCCCCTTTACTCTTAATAATTTTAAACAGTTCTGAATCTTCAATATTCACCTTACGATCGCTAAAAATTTGAAAATCCGATAAAACCGAACCACTTCGTGCATATTGAAACACACCCAACTCTCGCAGGATCTCCAAGGAATGATAAATAATACTCAAGGAAATCCTAACGGATGAATCATCAAAAATTCGAACGGGCAACGTCAGTAAATCAAAAACCTTTTGATCATTTCGACAACACTTTTGAAAATAGCGATAAATTGTTGCAAGCTCAGTTCTGTTCGGCAGGTCATCGGCGGAGGTATCTCCACAACTAATTCGCTCCCAATCCTTTTGAAAACTGCGAGTGCGGCTTTCAGAAAGCTTTAAATCTTTGATTAAAAGCCGAACGCTGCTGCGACCATTGTATGTATTGACATCTGCCTCAAACACCAAATCAACCGCATCTCCGGCACAATAACAAAAACGATCAGGCGATACATTAAAGCAAAATGCGGTAAAGCGCATTTTATCGCAGCGCAAGGAAAGCCGCATATGGTTGTTATTTGCGGTTGCCACCGCCTCCATAATAACTGCATTACGAAGGCAGAAAACCGGAGTTTCATTTCCACGTCCAAAAGGCGAAAGCTTGTCCAATTGACGAACATTTTCCACTGAAAGATCCATTTCTTTCAGTTCGCATTCAACCTGAATACTATAGTCAAATTGATCATTCTCTTGAAAAAGGCGAACTTCTTTGCAAAGAGCCTCTCTGAAAGCAGGAAGCTGATCTGTTTTAACCAAAACACCTGCTGCAAAGGCGTGTCCGCCAAAGCGCTCCAGATAGGGCGACATACGCTCCAAAGCATCAAATAAATTAAAGGGGCGAACACTCCGACCGGAACCTTTGGCCATTTCTCCGTTCACTGTAAACAGAACACAAGGCTTACCGTACCGTTCCTTCAATCGAGAAGCAACGATTCCGATCACACCGTTGTGCCAATCAGGATGCCAAAGAACAATGGCAGGGCGATCATGACTTTCAGGATCAGATTCAATCATTTTGATTGCTTGTTCTAAAATTTCATTTTCGGTAGCTTGGCGGCGGTTGTTTTCCTTGCAGAGCTCTTCTACCAATTGATCAGCGTACTGCGGATTTCGGGTCACCAGCAATTCAACCCCAACCTCGGCACTGCCCATACGCCCCGCAGCATTAATGCGAGGGGCAATAACAAAACCAACTGCACCGGTATCAATGGGTCTTTCGCCAACGCAACGAGTCAGCAACGAATTCAATCCCGGACAATCGGTATTTTTTAATACCTCTAATCCTCGCCGAACGATATATCGATTTTCTCCACGCATGGGCATAATATCAGCAATCGTTCCAATGGCGGCAAAAGAAATAAAACGATCCATCCCGCTAGGACAGCCATATCTTTGATGCAATGCACAAGCAAGCTTAAACACAACGCCAACGCCTGCCAGCTCCTTAAAGGGATAATCGCAATCTCGACACTTCGGATTCAAAATCAGCGTATCAGGCATAACGCTTTGGCACTCATGATGATCTGTGATAATCACATCCATGCCAAGCATCTTTGCCTCACTCACTTCCGCAACAGCAGTGATTCCGGTATCGACTGTAATCAAAAGTGTTGTCCCCTTGGCAGCAATGCTTTGGATCGCCTTGCTGTTTACTCCATAGCCTTCCGTAAACCGACTGGGAATATAATAATCCGCATTGCCACCCAGTTCCTGCAAAACCTCTAAAAGTAAACCCGTGGCCGTAATACCATCCACATCATAATCACCATAAACCGTGATTCTTTCACCATCACGTACCGCTTTGCCGATTCGCTCAACAATCGAATCCATATTTTGAAACAAAAACGGATCAAACAGACAGTCTTCAGAGGTATTTAAAAAATCATTGGCTTTTTCATAAGAATCGATACCACGATTAATCAAAACACGGGCAAAAAAATGGGTGCAATTCAAAGCCTCGCATAAATACGAAACTAAGGATTCATCTTGTTGAAAAAACTTCCACTCACGCATTTGCGAGACTCCTTTCAATAAATAATAAATTATTATAACATTATATTTCTAAAGATTCAATAAATAATATAAAAAAACGTGCATTTTGAGTAAAATTAAATGCACGTTTTTGTATTTAATTTCGTGAAATCAGCAAGAGTCTTTTTTCATCAAGGATATCTTGATCGGTTCCATTCACTGCCTTTATCATTGAAACCGAAGTGGAGTATTTTCGAGCAATATCCCAAAGCTGCTCCCCTTTTTCCGCAAAATAAACCACGAGCGATGCACCGGATTGAACCTCAAGGGGATGGTCAACATCCATAGAGATTTCTGATATTACATCAAATTGGTTTGTTGAATAAACAGATGTTGAGCAGAGCATCTCTGCATTCAAAACGATCTTCTGATTACTGTACTCGCCTGAGATGCCCAAGACACACGGTTTGGCCTCACACCGCATTCTACCTGATAATTTCGACACATTTGCATTAAGTGTAAAGGGAATCACCTTGTCAAAGCTACGATACTGGTCGGCAATTTTGACAAACATAGATGCATCCAAAACGCCCTCTATTGATAGCGAATTATCATGACCCGTCACCCTTTGTACCACCGGTGTACCAATCGCTTGAATGACTCTGACACCTTCGCCATCCCAAGGGATTTCAAATCGCAGATGATCGATAATATCCTCTCGATATACAACCTCTTCCACCGACACCTTCTCGCTTTTGAAATGAAGCGGATAGGATAAAGAATACACATCTTTCAACATCCTCTGATGACGATTTTCGAAGATTTCCCCTTCTGTCAACACGGTTATTCCGACCGTGATCAACCGGTTCTTTCCGGCATCATCCGCTTCCACATCACAGCGAGTCGTCAAAATGGTTGATGACACATCGGCAAGTAATTGTTCCTCTTGGGGTTTCAGTTCAATCACCTGGCTAAAAGGAATCGCCGTTGAAGTTTGTTCCACTTCGCATGGATCGGATTCCGGTGTGAAAATAACAAATATATTTGCCACACCCTTTACCACCAGTTTTCCGGGCAATACCTTCGTATCTTTAATACAGATTGAGCCTTCCGCCTTAAGAACATCCTGTACTTCCGTATGGACATCAATTTCGCCTTGTATTCGAACGGTATCTGCCACATGTTCGATTATGGTATATACATTGGTTGGCTGAAACAACGCCTCAGTTTCATTACAATCAATTTCCTCGATGACCTCATGCCCATATTGATCTCGCACTTTTAATGCAATGGATACAGTCGATTTGAAGTTGATCTTTCTTGGGTTCAGTAGTCGACACGAAGTCCCGGTGCTTCTAATAACAGTTTGAGCCCACGGCTCGGTTCCGCTCTCTTTCAAAGCAAAACTCTCTTCAAAAGGTACCGTTTCAACCAATGACTTGATTTCTCCGGTTTCCTCTCCTTGATAGATAACGCAGAATCGGCAGGTTCCTTGTATCGATAATCGATCGCCCACGATTTCTTTTGATGCAATCACAGGCACAGCACTACATTGAATGATTTTTTCAACCGCCGGAAAGTAATCAGGAATTAAAAGATCGCCTTCACACTTTTCCTCCCAAAAATTCTCATACAATGTTTTAATTGCTGTTACCTTTGTTTTTTTCTGATTACACTCCATACTCCACGGCTCCTTTGTTTTTTATACTACTTATGCAAGCAACCGCAGAGATATGCAAATCAATCCGTATTATGTATCTTAAATACTCTTTTTAAAATGCCCCCCAAAAATTTAGGAGCTTTAACAACAACGATCTTCATAATATCCCCCCTTATGAAAATTTTGCAATGACCACACCCATCACAACAATCAAGATACAGCACACTGCAATTATTAGAATGTTCGGCAAAAAAATCTGTATTAAAATCCCAAGAGCGATCGACGAAACAATACAACCCAGTAGTTTTAGAATTTCACCGTGCTTCAACCATTATCCCTTCCCTCCGAACTATTCTTTCGAATTATTCTATGCGAAACTCAAAGGGTTGGTACCAATGGTAAAATGAGGTTGAATATAAAAGATGGATTCTGGCACGAAACTCCTCTATTGTTGCATCAATCTCATGGGCATCATCCGTTGAAATATAGGAGTTCATTTTATGCAAAAGCATTTCCAACTCATCCAAGCGATCGGTTGGGATAAAACGATGTGCCAAGAAGGAGTTGTCTTTAAAGAATCCATCCAATTCATATGCTGCTGTCTTTCGGTCAATTTGATTTTCTGTCTGCTTCAAAAGATCCAGCCGATGATCCAAGCCGCCAACATAGCGTGTCATAAACCATAGATCCAACGCTACCACCAACAAAATAAAAAATAGAATCAAGCACAAGCCTGTCATGGTACGCTTCATATTCCCTCACGTTTAATCAAATACGTTTTTTTATTATCGTCCATCGTCAACATAAATACATCTCTCAAATGAATATCGTAGCCATTCAGAATCTTCATTAAATCCTTTTGGTTTAAATGTTTAGATTGAAGGTTTTCTCTAATGATATAGCCGTTCATTACAATGATAGATGGAATTCCGCAATCCTTATTGGTTTTGATTTTTAAATCCTTGGCTGTGGGCGGAGCAGCATCGGATTTTGGAATAACTGAAATGGTACCATTGGTTTCTAAAATGGCAATTTCAATATCTTCAACATTAAGAATTCCATTGCCACGCATGGCCTCCATAATATCCTCCATCGATACACGGGTACGCAATAGATTATCCTGCTGAACCACTCCGTTATAAATCAGCCGAACAGGGGAACCATAAAATGCCTTGCGTAATTTCATAGATTTCAGTGCCAACCAAGACATTAACAGTTCCAAGGCAACCATCAAAAACATGGGCAGAATTCCCCAAATCAACGGCATGTCCAAATCTTGAAGAGGTAGCGCCGCCAATTCGGTAATCATGATTGTTATCACCAGCTCCGAAGGCTGAAGTTCACCGATCTGCCGCTTCCCCATCACACGAACAGCCAAAACTACCGAAAAATAGAGAATAATACACCGCAATACACTAACTGCCAATAACAACACCTCAAAGACATTATTTGCAAAAAATCCAAATTTATGCAAAACACCCGAAGGAGAACTCTCCTTCGGGTGTTTCTATTATGCTTCTAGTTTTTCTAAGCGTCCCTCTAACTCTTCCACATACTCTTCCAAGGTAATGCCACGGCGATAGATTTCAGAAGCAATCTCTACGCCGACATATCGATAATGCCAAGGCTCATAGTTATATCCTGTGATTGCCTCATCACCTTTAGGATAACGAAGAATAAAACCATATTCATGGGCATGGGAGGAAAACCATGTAAATTCAGGGGTTTGATCATAGTTTTCATGCAAACAAGCATATTTATTCACAATAGCAGGAATGCAAACGTCGGCCGCCAGCCCCGTATGATGTTCGCTGGCTCCGGGAGGCGCATAATACTGATTGGTCAAACGAATGGCTTCGTCTTCAGATTTGCCATTATTCTTATACGAATTAATCTTATTGTAATATTTATTGTACTGACTGGAATAAGAACGATATCCGGAGTACAAAGTATAACTGTAACCTGCTTTTCTACCGGCATTCATCAGTTGTCTTAAAGCATCTGCACAAGTTTTATTCAGTTTATACGGATCGGCAAATGTAACCAAATCCGATCCCACATAGTCGGAGGACACCTTACGCTCACGATTCACTAAGATCATGAAGGGGTCATTCAAGACTGCTTTAATCTCCTCAGCTGTTGTGGGGTTGGGATTCATTTTATCGACATTGGAGTCCGGCTGAACAGAAGGGTTCGCATCAACTGTGGTGTCATCCTTTTCAGAAACAGATGGCTTTTCCTCCTTATCTACGTCAGAAGATTCATCATCCTTGTCGGGAGCTGGCATTTTTTCATCATCCTCCGGCACAGTTGGCTCGTCATTGTCACCCGATTGAGAGGAATCGGGCTGTTGTGGATCCGTGGAAGGATTCGCTTCATCGCCGATTTGGTTGTTTTGATCCACAACCGGAGTGTCTGAAGGCTCCTTTTCGGGCGGCTTGGAATTATCAAACGCATTCCAGATCATAGCAATAGTTAAAATCATCACACAAGCGATACCAATAACCAATGCAATCGTGTTTTTCTTTTTCATAAATACCTCCATATAATATCGAAAGGACTTTTATTATGAATTCTAAACTCTACAAACAAATCAAATGGTTCTTTGTCATTCTGTCTGCTATCACATTCTTCATCATGGCATACTTGTTTCTGACCACCACCGAACCAACCTCAACAAATCATCAAAGCCAAGAGAAGCCGTCTCTTGAAATCACGAACGGAACCTTAACCAACGAGGTTTTTTCAGTATTAATCGAAAACAACATCGCCGAGTTCGGCTTTGTGGAAAAAGTGTCCTTCAGCAGCCAAAAGGAAGGTCATTTTTCAATCCGTGGCACCATTTCTTCTGCAGAGCGATTAATCGCCGCATGCAAGGATCTTCAGCCCTTTGAGAAAATATTAAACACCTTGGAAGGCGAAGCGATAACAATCAACGGTCATTTAGGAGAAAACGAAAGCGGTAACGGTTGCTTCATTGCTGACACCATCACCGTTTCGGGCGTCACGATTTCTGCCGGAGTCGCCACCGATTATATTGAAGAATATACCGGTTTGAATGCACTTCTCGAAGTACCTGTTGAGCAGATTGAGATTTCCGAAAAAGGAATCACATTCAAAGAGAACCTACCCACCATTATTCAAACTGCTTTGTATAAGTAGACTTTTTCGTTTTCTGCGACGGTATCACAGCCAAAACAGCAATTGCCACCAAAGCAATTATGCCAAGAATCAAAGCTATATGCCAAGGTAGTAATCCAAATGCACCGGCAAAAGGAATAGGCAAAATAGCAGCACTTTCCAACACAAAGAACAAAACAGCACACACAACAAAAGCCCAGGTGCGATAAGGTCGCTTTGTTGCTCGATCCATAAACAAAGCAACAACCATTACTATGGTCTCATAAAACAATAACGCCAAAGCATAAAAAACTTGACCAATTGCCTCAATCGGCACGCTGATCATGGTATTATCAGCAAAAGTAAGTCCATCTTCACCAAAGGTATATGGGGCGTTAAATACAACATTAAACACCAACACCAAAAACAAAATAAAGGAATAAATACCAAATAATGCAAGAGGTGCCATTCCAAATCCAAAGGAAAAAGATACCCCGGATTCTTCACGATATCGATTGAAGCAGACCCCTCTGACCAAAAGAAACCGTAAAAAAGCAAAGATCGATAATATGACCAAACCAACAATCACACGATATACCATTGTGTTATAAAAATCGTTGGTATTAAAAAGCATCTTAAACAGCAAGAATACGCACAGAAAAGCACCAATCGCAGAAATGATTCCCACAGAAAAAGCACCCAGCTTAAATGGATACTTGAACCTTTTAACAATAAACAAAAGACCGAGCAATAATCCGGCTGCAGCAATCAATGCAACGCCGGCATATGAAAGGAGGATCTCACTCATCGACAGAAGCCTCCTTTTTCTTTTTGAAGGGATGCGGCAAAATAAAATAGGCCATCATAAGATTGAATAGCAATACTGCAGCAATGAAGGAATAGGTGACATAAACATTGGCAAAAAGAAGCATCACTGCAAACATCAGATAATACGAAACGGCCAAAACCGGACCAACCACACGATGGCGATCCACCGCAAGTTGGTATCCCACCATGGAGATCAACAAATAAATAATGGCACTGATCATCATCAAAACGCCAAAGCCAAGGGCTTGCTTAATATCGGCATTTCCGAAATAAACAACGCCGAACACCAATAAGTTTTGAGCCAAAATAAACCCACAACCATAGGTCAACCCGGCAAATCGGCGATTCTCATGCTTTTCAAGGCTTTCGAAGGTAAAATACTTAATTGCCTCAGCAAAGAGATAAAATAAAAGTAAGATGACAAGTCCAAAAATGTTAATATAAGATTCCGCATCAGATTCGCTGGTAATCGCAATACCGGATAAAAAGAAATCTCCCGCCAACAGCACTAAGGCTACAACTGCGATCAATGACATAAAGAACGAAGCAAATCCATAAAGAGTGGCCTTAAAAGCAACACTTTTGCGTTCCTTGCTGCAGTATAATGCCAACAAAGCCCCGCACGGAATCAAAGCTCCAATCAATATGGAAGGCCAGGCAACCGACATATTTTTCAACAATGCATCAATCATCGAATCAATCCTTTTTTAATGATAATTTTGCTGCAGACAGTGTGTTTTGAAGCAACATCGATATGGTCATGGGTCCAACGCCACCGGGAACAGGAGTGATATAAGATGCTTTTTCAAA
Organism: Eubacteriales bacterium; assembly: GCA_045539335.1. Lineage (GTDB taxonomy): Bacteria > Bacillota > Clostridia > Oscillospirales > QAKW01 > QAKW01. The sequence goes on along the minus strand of JAZQFD010000029.1, from coordinate 26,898 downwards.
GCAAGCGTCAAAATCCACATCCCCACATAGTTTTCCATTCTCATCTCGATCCATTCCAACATCAATCACAACAGCCCCCTCTTTGATCATATCGCCGGTAATAAATTTTGCTTTACCGATCGCAACAATCAAAACATCTGCTGCCGATGTTTTTTCGGCAAGATTTTTGGTTTTGGAATGACAGATTTGAACGGTTGCATTAGCGTGAAGCAAAAGCATCGCTTGAGGCTTGCCCACAATGTTGCTTCTACCAACCACTACACAGTCTTTCCCGGCAACATTAATGCCACTATATTCCAGCAACTTCATAACACCTGCGGGAGTACAGGGTAGAAAATCATATTGACCCAACATGATATTGCCAACATTTTGAACATGAAATGCGTCTACATCCTTTCGGGGATCAATGGCGGCAATCACCTTATTGGCATCCAGATGCTTGGGCAGCGGCAACTGAACCAAAATGCCGTGTATAGCAGGATCTTGATTTAACTTTTCAATCAGACTCAAAAGTTCCTGTTCTTCCGTTTCCTCCGGAAGAGCATAGTTTTCCGAATAGAATCCAACCTCTTCACAGCCTCTGATTTTATTGCGAACATAGACCTGCGAGGCGCTGTCTTCCCCAACAATCACAACGGCCAACCCGGGCTTGATGCCGAATTGAACTACTAATTTCTCGGTTTCTCTTTTAATCTCTTCTCGTACCTGTAAAGAAATCTTTTTACCGTCAATAATCTTAGCCATTATTCCTCATTCTCCTTATCCTCTATTTGAGAATCCTGTTCCGGCTCTTGGAAATCTACAGTCTCGGTGTCCTCCTCCAGATCCTCAACAGCATAATCAAATTGTGGAGTGTAGGACTCATTTCTAGAGACAGCACCTGCCACAGCAATCTTTAATCGTTCAGGTTTTTTCAGCCAGATGAACACCAAACCGCCAACGGCCAACAAGGCAAGCACAATTGCCAACAGCATATTGATTCGCAATCCGAAAATATGAAGGTTGTATTCGGTATCTCTTAATGGCTCCATCCATGCACGCCCAATTCCGTACCATGCCATATAGAAAAGGAAAATTTCACCTTTGAATTTGCGAAAATCTAAATAGCCAAATACCAAAAGTAAACCGATCAGATTCCAAATAGATTCATAAAGGAACAGCGGATGTACCCATTCTGAGATAAAGCCATCCACACCAACGCCCATTCTCCAAGGAAGATTGGTGGCAACGCCGAACACTTCCACATTCATAAAGTTGCCCCAACGGCCGATGGCTTGTCCAATTAAAAAGCCAATAGAGACCAGATCCAAAAGATTGGGCAATGAAATCTTGCGCACACGGCATAAAATCACAACTGTGATTACAGCACCGAACACACCGCCATAAATAGCAAGACCGCCATTCCAAACGCTGATCATATCCATGAAGGAATCAAAACTATCCAGATCTCCTAATATGTACCAGACACGAGCGCCAATAAATCCGGCCGGAAGGCCAAAAAGCAATCCGTCCAGAATATCATCACTCTTAATATCAAATCGCTTAGCCAGTCGATCACAAACAAAATATGCAGTTAATATTCCAACGCAAATGATAATCGCATACCATTCGATTGTGATATTTTCCGTAATCTTAAAAGCGGTTGGATTCAGTTTAAACTCACCAATTCCAAGCCCGGGAAAAGATACGATTTTATAATCCATACTACTTACCTTCCTTTTGGGGATTAATTACCGACATGCAACTACAATCATTCGAAAACATTTCTTTTGCACGCTCCAAAAGATCATCAACCGTGATCTGCTGTAAGGCCTCAATAGAATCCAAGGTGTTGGCTCCATTTAAATGGTTTCCCACCAAGCGATTAACCATGCTGTATGCACGATCGGTCTCGATGACTAAAGAACCAAATAAACCGTTGCGAATCTCTTTAAAACGCCCCTCATCAACACCTTTTTCGTACAGTTCTTCGATACACTTAAAGGCATGCTTTTCCACAGCCTCAGGATCATCGCTCTCTCCACTGATCACGCAAAAAGAGAAATAATCAGAAAGATCATACCAGCAATCAAACTCATGATTGATCAATCCATCTTTGTAAAGTTCATTAAAGAATGGAGAAGATTTTCCAAAAAGATACTCCAGCAAAATCTCAACTTCCATTTCCTTTTTGGCTAATTCAAAGCCACTCACATCGGTATGATTATCTTTAAATCCCAAATGAAAAATCGGTCGAGATACCAGCATTGATTTTTCGGTATAGTGAATTCCGGCCTCATCTGGCTCATCAATGGGAGTGATGATCTTTGAGCGACTCTCTCCTACCTTAAAATAGCGATCTACCGCCTCCAAGACCGATTCCAAGGAAAGATCCCCTGCTACTGCTAAAACTAAGTTTTCGGGGTGATAGAAAGTGTTGTAGCAATCCATCAGAATTTCAGGAGTCAGCGAATAAATATCCTCAACGGTACCGGCAATATCTCTCCGAATGGGGTGATTTTGATATAAGCCCTCCACCATTGTGAAATAGCCCTGCCATGAGGGTTCATCCTCATACATCCGAATTTCCTGTGCAATGATCCCCTTTTCTTTTTCCACATTTTCATTAGTTAAAAAGGGATGAGTCACAAAGGAGAGAAGAACATCAAGATTTTCTTCAAATTGATCGCTGCAAACAAAATAATAAGCCGTTTTATCATTCGAGGTATAAGCATTTGCCTTTGCGCCGGTTTTTCCGTAGAAATCAAAGGCATTTCCTGCTTCTCCTTCAAAAAGCTTATGCTCTAAGAAATGCGCCGTCCCATTCGGCACCGATACTTGCCGCCCATCAAGAGTCTCAAAACAATAGTTGATGGAGCCAAACTTAGTGGCAATCATTGCCGCTTTTTTTGCTTTTTCGGGCATGCTCATATAATAAATGGTTAATCCGCTGGGATGAATCAGTTTTTCATACTTTTCCCCAATGATTTGACATTCATAGGTATTGCGTTGAATCATTGTTCGTTGTGAACTCCCTTCAATAAATAAACCGTGTCCAGTTTTGCTCCTTTTGCAATCTCAATGATGGCTTGACGATCTACTTTTCGAATCTCTTCAATCTCTTGCTCCGGCGACTTCATGTCATTACGCAAAGCACCGGAAATCATCATGGAAGCCAAAGAGGGCTGACTATCCTTAAATCCGCAAATGCTATCAATCAAATAGCTTTTGGCGTTATCAAACTCTTCATCTGAAAAATCCCCTTTGGCAAGGGCCTTCAGCTGAAATTCAATTTCCGACCGTGCCTCTTCATACTTATCTGCTTCAACGCCGCTGGAAACAAACATTACGTTCTTAAAACGGTCTAAAACCGATGAACAATAATAACACAACGACAATCGTTCTCTTACATTCAAAAACAATTTTGAGGTTGCGCTTCCGCCATACATAACATTAAATAAGCGACTTGCCGCACCATCCTTGAGAGAAGCTTCATTCAATCGAAAACCAAGATTCAACTTGCTTTGATTCAAATCCATCTCTTCGATGATTTCTTTGGTTTTCACTGTGAAAACCTGTGTATCGGTCGAGGGCATTTCCCCGCTTCTGGCACAAAACTTTTCGGCCAAATCTTTTAAAAAGAGAGCCTCTCCCTTTCCCACATAGCTGATCACAACATAAGCTTCACTCATCATTTTCTGAAAGAACTGATACAATCGCTTTTCATCAAATTTTTCCAGAGTTTCGATGGAGCCGGTCTCGTGGACCCCGAACGCCTCTTGAGCACACATCAGTTCTTTGCACCGCTCTAAAGAATAAACCCGCTTATCATTAAACAACCCTTTTATTTTATCGGAAAGATTGATTTTTTCCTGGCGAACATGCTCCGTCAAGAAAGCGTCATTTTCGATCCAGGGATGAAAGAGCATTTCATAGAGCAATTCTAAAATTGCACCTTGGATGTCTTCCCCATCGATAGCAAACTTATTATCCAAATAGGTGAAAGAAAGGCTTAATAGTTCCATTTCTCCCGCCTTGCTGGCAGTTAAAGAAAAAGAGGCACCGTAATATCGAGCAAGATAGCGGCTGATTTGATCGATCCCCGGATATTTTTTACAGCCTTGGCTCAAAACACCGGCTAAAAGGGACATACCGGTTGCATTTTCCTCGGTCAGCGGTAATACAAAGTCCACCGATAAATATTCGGTTTTAAAATGATCGGCCAATCCGCAATTGCAGATCACACCACGCTGATATTGCTCTTGAATAAACTTCATAGTGACTCCTAACGCAAATTTTATAACTTTAAATTATATTTTAACACATTCTTTTCAAAAAGAAAAGAATTGAACAACATTATTTCATGAACAAACTGTAACAAAATAATCGTTTAAACTCTCAACAATATTTTTGGCAATTATTTGCTCAATATCCTTACAGCACAACAATTCATACTCCAAAGGATTACAAACATATCCCACCTCAAGCATAACAGCCGGAAAGCGTGTCTGGCGGCAGACCCGCAGGCTTTGCCGTCGACACTCTGCATCTTCATCGCCAACGCCATCTCTCATTGATTTTCCAAGATGCTTGGCAAGACCTTCCGAAATAGGCGATGAATAAAGCACCAAGCCTCCGGAGGATTTATTAAAATCTGCAGAAAGATCCGTGGAATTATGATGGATAGATAGGAATAAATCCGGAGCAACGGATTGAGCCAAGGCAACCCGTGAATCCAAAGAAAGATCCTCCGACGTGGTTGCCAACAACACAACATTTGCCCCTACCGCTCTTAATTCCTCTTGCAAGTATTGACAAATTGAAAGATTCAAATCACTTTCATCGGGATATAAGGTGCCACCTGCACTGAGCGCACCGGGGTCCTTTCCACCATGTCCGGCATCCAGAACAATCGTTTTCCCTTTAAGGGTATCAGAATAATACCGCAAGTGAACAGTTAAGCGATTCTTTTGCGGATACACTTCATAGCCAGCCAGCACTCGACCGGAACGAGAGCGGATTCGAAGAACCGACTCATGCGATGCAACGGTTTTATCAATAATCAAATCTTCATGCTCACATTCCGTTTTCAAGGAATCACGGCGACCAGTTGGCAGTGTTAACCGCAGTTCATTTTCGAAAAACTCTGTGTAATACCCCTTATTGCCGCTCAAAGAGATAATCACATCTTCATACACATAATCCAAGGGGTGAAGTGGAGACATTTTTTGATCACCGAGTGTAGATTGTTCCACCCAGAAACCTGTCTCCAGTTGGGCACGACTCCCTTCTATAGCCCGTACATACACCACCGATCCCTGAGGCAAAGGATCATGATCCATTTGAGAACCCTCTCTGCTCAAATCAAATTGATATGCAGAGGTTTGCAACACTTGTTTTACATTATAGCCGTCGGCATAAAGATGCAACTGTAGGTCCAATGACAATTGGGTGCTCATATCCCCCAGAACACAATAATAGGAAAACCCATCCAAAATCATATCGTTCAACAACGCCGGAACCGTCCATTGACCATGATAGAGATTCGAATGCTCCTCGGTGGCATAAAGCGGTAAAGAAATCATCTCATTTTTCAATGTGATCTCCGAGTTTGCAGGTGCATTAACATAAAAGTCAATAACATCTCCCGCCCCACGATGAGAAATACCATAAGGATAAGCGTTGCTTAATTCCGTCTGGGGGGCGGTGGGAGTATTACGAATGTTTATTGATTTGTTTTGTCCATTGGACGAAACCGTTATTTGATTGTTCCCTGTCTTTAAGGGAACATATGCAGAAAATAAACCATAGGAATTGACCGCCGCCTCAACATTATTCACCCACACACGTTGACCCGCAGGAGCAGTGCCGGTAATCGAAATTGCCGATGCAGAAACTGCCGCACCATCAGCAGGCGAAGTGATCTTTAATTCATCAGCCGTCTTTAAAGAAACGCTTGGAAAAGAAAGATCTTTTTCGCTCGGCAACACCTTCAGCGAACCATATTCTCTTTCTCGACCGCTGTTATAGTATTCCTGAACGGAATCTAAAGCCCCGTTGGGATTTTCTAACATCGCTCCATAGCGAAAAAAGCAGTGACCTCCATAGCTTTTCTTTTTTGAGGCATACTCAAGCTCTCGCTTCATAATTTGGGGATCATCCCAGCCGGCCTCGTCGGTTCCCGCCTTATGCAATGCAAGACCAATGTATAAATCCGTATCATTAACGGTGCAAAGATCATCCCACCAATCCACCAACACATCGTAGGGGGCAGCCTCATGATCAAAGGTCCAGTAAAGCTGAGGGCAGATATAATCCAGCCAACCTTTTTCTACCCATTTTTTGCTATCCGAATAAATTGCTGCATAGGAACTTAAACCGTTTGTATCGCTTCCCTCCTTATGCAAGGAGCGGTTTGCCCAGATGCCGAAAGGGCTAATCCCAAACTGGCAATCTTTACGAATGCTATGTATGGTCGACTGCGCCTTTTTCACCAGCTGATCAACAGACTCTCGACGAAAATCATCGAGGCTTTTCCCTTTTCCATAACGAGCATATGCATCCAAATCGTCAAAATCTTCCATATTGTATGGATAAAAATAGTCATCAAAATGAATACCATCCACATCATAGTTTTCGACAATTTCCGCAATTCCATCCAGTATTAAATTTCGCACCGCAGGCAGTCCGGGATTATAATAAAGACCATCAACAGTCTCTACCGTGTATTCCGGATGAAGTACTGCGGGATTATTGGAAGAAAGCTTACTCCAAACATCATTTCCTGCACCAATTCGATAGGGATTAATCCAACCATGTAATCTAATCTTTGCACGATGAGCCGTTTCCACAAAGTACTGAAGTGGATCAAAATTTTCCTTCAACGGAACTCCTTGTTTTCCGCTAAGATAAACACTCCATGGAAAAACCTCAGAGGGATAAAGTGCATCCCCCATGGGGCGGACCTGAAAAAAGATCGTATTCAGCCCCATTGCCCGACAATGGGAAACAATAGATTCAATCTCTGCTTTTAGTTCTGCCACCGATTGCCCCATATCGGAGGGGAAATCCAAATTGCCAACCGAAGCGACCCAGCATGCTCGAACCTCTTCTCTTTCTTCCCCCTTTGCACTGGTTGTCAGCACGAATATATTGGAGAGGACAAGAACCCATATGAAAAATATTGATAGAACTCGCTTCATATTCGCTCCTTATTCCCTACGAAAAATGTCTTATACGATTGTATAAGACATTTTTTATCAAAAGGGCTTGGCTTCTGTTTCATTTTCAGTATATTCCAAACGATCATAGAGATTCATCAAAGAATCAAAAGTGTCAGCATTTTTATAATTATATGCCACCTTGTCATAGAAAACCAGATCTTGGTTAACAATCAGGCGATGCTCTTTTTCCCCCTTAATGATCACAATCAAGTTTATGGTTCGAATCGGATTAGGCTCTTCAGAAGAAGCACGTGCAACAGGCAAACTCTTAATCATTTCGCAGATTTCTTCAATGTCGGCACGTTCATCCACAACTTTTGATAAAAAGTAAGATTCGTCCTTATCATTTTTATACTCTTTTTGAAGTTCAATCGACCCAACCATTTCTGAAGGAATATTAAATGTATCTTTTTGAACCTCAAAGCTGCACCCGCTTGAAGTGACCAAAACAACCGCTAAAACACATGCAAATAAACGTCTCATTTAAAAAACCATACCTTTCAAAGGGTTTCTGAAGAGGACTCAAGTACGGTACCGCTTACTGCGTCCACAGTACAGGAGTATACCATATCATTCAGCATGGAAATAAAGCGAATGCTATACTGCTCATTATTTGCAGCAGTTAAGCAAACCTCGATATAATCATAGTAAAAATCTGCATTTGAAATAAATGCCTTCGAAGCATTTGAAATGGCAATCCCACTATCGATAGGCAAAGCACTCACATTAATGGCACGCCCTTCCTTTACCGTTTGGTAAGGCTTGATGCCATCTTTTGAATAGTTTGCTTTGGAGAAACGCTCAACATGCCCGGTTTTGGAATCTACTTCAGCAATATAGATATCCGAATACTCAGAAACCTCCGGCAAAGCGGCAGAATAATAAAGGAGGACTGCACCATTGCTGTCGCTATTCAATACCATGTCCACTCCATAAAGCACCAAGTCACTTTTCTTCTTTGAAGCAAGAAATTCATTCATGGCCGTTGCAATGGTTACAGCGGTATTATTTGTTTTGCCAAGACTGTTTTCACTGCCAATTATATCTTGTATGATCGGCACCGAGCAAGCAGACATCATCAATAATGTTGCCACCAGAGTCAATAAAACAACGATTCTTTTCATACATGCTCCTTACAGACTGTATAAATAATCCAATTCTTTTTGAGTCAAAGTGCGATACTGACCGGCACGCAGAGTACCAATCGAAAGATCAGCAAGCTTATCTCTTTTTAAGCGCAAGACCTCCAGTCCTAAGGCTTCACACATTTTACGGATCTCTCGATTCTTTCCTTCGTAAATCGTCAGATAAAACACCGTACGATCTTCTTTGGCTTCCAAGATCTCGATTTCTGCCGAACGAGTGGTATAATCATCCTCTGCAATATAAATGCCGGTTTCAAAGGCCTTAATGTGCTCACGATGAACCGCACCACGCACAATCACACGATAAGTCTTTGGAATATGATTGGCAGGATGAGTCAGTTTATTGGCAAGCTCACCATCATTGGTCAACAATAAAAGCCCCTCACTGTCTTTATCCAAACGCCCCACAGGATACACACGGATCCGTTCTTTCCGGATCAAATCCGCCACACATTTCCGCCCCTGTTCGTCGTTCATAGTAGTAACATAGCCCCGAGGCTTATAAAGCATAATCGTCAGCTTATTCCGAGTTTGAGGCTTGATAACCTTGCCGTCAACACGAACAAGATCTTTATTTCCGTCAGTTTTATCGCCCAGCTGCACCGGATTCCCATTTAAGGTTACTCTACCACTTTCAATCAGTGCCTCGGCTGCACGACGAGAACAAACGCCACAATCGGCAATATATTTTTGAATTCGAATCTTTTTTTCTTCCATAATAATTCCTTTTCCAGTTTTCTCTTTTTATTGTACCTTTTTATTAGGCATTTTTCAAGAATATTCGTCGAAAAAAACGAAATATTCTCGTGATAAACAGTTCTTTTTTTACCAAAACTTGAACCTCTTGAGCCAACACCAAAGGACTTTCGCTGATTCTCACACCATTACACCAGAATTCCACCGTCCCAACCACATCGCCCGCCACCTTATTTCCATAGATAAACGGACCTGATTTCACGATTCTATCAACCGTAGTATTGGAATCAAACATCTTCACACTTACTCGATTGCAATTGAAGGCTTGAACTGTTCCTCCACCGGCTATGGGCAGATCAAAATACAACGACTCTTTTTCCGCTAAAACCACATCCTGGATGTCGGAAAACCAACGATCATAAGCAGATGCATGAATATTCCAATCATCCCGTCTTCCAAGAGTCACGCAAATTAAAGGCACACCATCACGCTGAGCCACTGTTACCAAGCATCGCCCCGCCTCCACGGTATAACCGGTCTTCCCGCCAATGCAGTCCTTATACAAAGAAAGAAGTTTATTATGATTCACAATTCTCTGACCATTGATCTCATAGTATTTTGATCCTGTAATGCTGCGAAAATCAGGGTGCTTCATCGCCTCAAGCATTATAAGGGCCAATTCTTTCGCCGTTGTATAATGTCCATTTACAGGCAATCCGTTTGGATTTTTAAAATGAGTGTTCGTTAGCCCAATAGAGTATGCTCGTTGATTCATCATTTCAACAAACGCATCTACTGTTCCCCCGCAATGAATTGCAAGCGCCACTGCACAATCATTGGCAGAGCGAAGCATTAATGCATAGAGCAGCTGTTCTACTGTGTAGCGCTCTCCGGTTTTAACATACAACGAGGAACCTTCGACCCCAACCGATTCAGCGGTGATTTCAACAGATTCGTTTAAAGAGACGGATTCAAGTACAACCAGAGCTGTCATAATCTTTGTTGTGCTGGCCATCGGTAATTTTGTGTCGTGATTCTCCCCCTCCAGAATTTGAGATGTTCGGCCGTCCATCACCAAGAAAGCCCCACTCTCAGCAAAAGCGCACGGAACAAACAAATAAACCAAAAGTATGATACATAACCAAGCAAATAGTCGTTTCAAAAAAAATCACCCACCCTAAATATACGGGTGGGTGAAGATACTTTATGCTTCTTGTTCTTGATCGGCTTTTTTTGATTTGATAAGAGCGGAGATTTTATCAATAACGTCCGGAACCATGTCAATCAGTTTATCAGTGCCGGACTCTGATTCGCAAACGGGTAGCATGCGAATGTTATCACCACGGATCACCAAAAAACAAACCGGTGTAACCTTAACGCTCCCCCCGGCGCCGCCGCCAAAATGATCCTTTTGAGGGTTAGATCCAAAGCCACTTCCGCCACTGACAAAACCGCAGGAGATCTTTGAAATCGGAATCAAGGTAATATCATCGTTCACCTTAATCGGATCGCCAATCACTGTTTCAACGCCAGCCAGTTTTTTCACTCCGTCTAAGGCACCATTTAATACATTTTCAACTTTATTGTCCATTGTTTCAAGCTCCTTTACGTTACTTATCAACTCTGCGGTACACAGGTAGTATACCGCAAATCAGCAAAGAAATCAATACATAAATTATTCGCCATAAATTGGTACGAGCCTCTACCTTTCCGGAAATGATGGTTTGATCGGAATCAAAATCCGGCAAAAGATCGACCTTCCAGTTTTCCCGAGGATAAATAGGAGACAATACCGCCGCCAAAGAATCCAAAACCGCACTTGCAGAGCCGTAAAGCAAAGCAAGATCGCCGGGATCTTCATGACCAATCTGCAATCTTAATTGAAGCTTATGAATCGTCAGCAGGCGGCGAATATGACGAGGCACCTGCTTTACAATATTCCAAATCAGCCGAAGATCAACAGATTCTTTTGAATTGTCCTTTATTGATTTCTTTTGATGTTTTTCTTTCTTCTCGGTGGGATACAAACGAATCATCGGAAATACAACGCCAACTTTTATCGAAAGTTCATTATCATAGCAAATCCGAACAGAAAGCGGCATCAAAAACACCAATAGAATCAGCCCAAGAATGATGATTAATAGTTTCATACCGTTAATTCTTCGGCAGAAGCTTCTACATTTTCCAAATGCACTTCTCCCTCGCTCAACACATCATCAAAGGTTTGTTGCCCTTCAATTTCATCCCCGGGCAATTCCAAGCGAGGAAGCTCGGGAAGCTGATCCAATGATTGCAAGCCAAAACAACGGAGAAAATCCGTTGTTGTTCCATATAGCCACGGTCTACCGGGTGCATCCATTCTTCCCTTTTCTTCAATCAAGCCCTTTTCAACCAGAGCATTGATGCCGTAAAAGCAATCGACGCCACGAATCTGCTCAACATACGCTTTGGTTACCGGCTGATTATAGGCAACGATGGATAAAATCTCCAACGCTGCATTGGAAAGTGGGGTATTGCGACGATGATCCAATGCCTTTTTTGTAATTTCCCCATAATAGCGGGAAGAGCACATTTGATAGGTATTGTCGAGAAACAAAATCTCAAAGCCACGGTTTTCTGCTCTATAGCTCTCCCGAAGCTCGTCCACTATCATATCCAAACGCTCCGGTTCAATCTCAAGAACATCCGCCAATTTTTTTCGCTCAATCGGCTCCCCGCTGGCAAAAAGAATGGACTCAACGGCTCCGGTCATATAATTCAATTCCATCTTATTTCTCCTTTTTAAAGGTGAGATAAACATCGTCACTACGGCTTTCCATCTCTACATGCTTAGATTTCGACAACTCTAATACAGCCAAAAAGGTAGCAACGATTTCCGAACGGGTCTTCGCCGATTTAAACAAACTGCGAAAGCTACAGGTGATCTGACGTTTCAGTGTGCGCAAAACACCCAAAATGCGGGCAGGAACGCTGGCGATGGGTCTACCCACAATTCCTGCAAAGCTTTTAATCGGCGGCGGAAGCGCTCTGGAACTACGCACAAGAACATTTCGATATGCTTCGGTCAAGACCGAAGTTTCATAAGACAGTTTATGCGTTTTATCATACTCCAGCTGCTCCGTTCTCCGCACATATGTGATACCTGCGTTTTGCTGTTCCTCACGGAGTTTACCCAAAATCGCTTTATAACGCTTATATTCAGCCAGAGCCTCTGCAAGGCTCATACGGGGATCATCATCCTCTTCTTCGGCTTTGGGCAAAAGCATCCGAGATTTAATCAGCATCAAATGTGCCGCCATCTCAATAAACTCACTGGAAACCTCAAGATCCATTTTTTTAAGATCCTCGATGTACTCCATATATTGCTCTAAAATCAAAGAAATAGGGATATCATAAATCGAAACTTTGTTTTTGGAAACCAAATGAAGCAAAAGCTCCAACGGTCCGTCAAAAACCTCTAAAGAAAACTTCAGTTGTTCCATATATCTCCTTAATCAAATAAATAATCCAAATATTGCAGACCACAAATTCAGTAAAAGTGTTAACGCCCCGGATTGAACAAAGCCAATGAGACCACCGATCAAATCCGGAAAGTTCAGATAGCGAGGAATAATGAGTATGGCCATAAATATAATCTGGACCGTATCACCATATTCCGCCATAAAAGACGCATACCCCGGCGAGAAATAACTAACCACCCGAGATCCATCAAAGGGATAAATCGGAATCAGATTAAATACAGCAAGACCCACATTTAAAAGAACCATATAAAGCAGGATCTGGGTCAGCCACATCGGGGCAGATAAAACCAACGCCAAAGCCATGAAAAAAGATGAAATAAAGCAAAGTGCCAAGTTCGATAAAGGCCCTGCAATCGCAGTATAAAGCATCCCTTTTCGGGGATTCTCAAAATACATCGGATTCACCCTTACAGGCTTTGCCCACCCAAAGCGAACCAGCAGCATAACAATGAAACCCCAAATATCAATATGATGCAACGGATTCAAAGAAAGTCGTCCATCTTCTTTGGGAGTGGGGTCTCCTAGTCTGTTTGCCACAAATGCATGGCTGAACTCATGAATCGTCAGCGAAATCACAACTGCAGGCAGTAAGTATAAGTATTCACCAAACCGTGCTAATAACTCGCTCATTTTATTCTCCTTCAACGATTTGCGTCAAAGCATCCACCAGTTCTGTACGCCCCTGCTTGGTTTTGGAAGAAAACGCCAAAATCCGCTCGGGATGAAAGTTTGCATATGTGGCCTTTAATGCTTCAATGTTTTCAGCCACTGCTGTTTTTGAAAGCTTATCCGCCTTGGTGGCCACAATCCAATAAGGAAGGCCAGCCTCCTCTAAAAACTCAGCCATATTGATATCGTCGGCCGTTGGTGGATGGCGTAAATCAACCAATGAAATGGCCAATCTTTTATCGCCCGAAAAGGCAAAGTATGCTTCCATGAACTTGGCCCATCGCTCCTTTTCTTTCTGAGAAACCCGAGCATATCCATATCCGGGAAGATCAACCAGATAAAGCTTACGGTCGATTTCGTAATAGTTGATCGTGGCAGTCTTCCCCGGCTTTTCCGAAGTTCTTGCCATAGATTTTCTGCCCAAAAGGCAGTTGATCATCGAACTTTTCCCAACATTGGAACGACCGCAAAAAAGTACTTCAGGCAACCCGCTTTGAAATTGCGAGGGACGCACCGCTGAAATCTTAAGTTGAACCTGCTGAAGATTTAAGCCCATACTTCTTTCCCCGTTTCTTTTTTACCAACCTTTTGAGGCGGGCAAACAAATGTTTTCTTCCTCTTTTCCGCAATGCCAAGGACACCCTTCAAAACCTCATCAGCATGAGCCACCGGAATAAAGGTGATGGCCTTACGCACAGTAGGATCAATCTTTTCCAGATCCGCCACATTGTCCTTCGGAATATAAACGGTTTTAATTCCATGCTTATACGCTGCCATGGTTTTTTCACGCAATCCGCCAATGGGCAACACCCGACCGGTCAAGGTGATTTCCCCTGTCATTGCCACCTTATTACTTGCAGGAATTCCTGTAAGCGCTGAGCAAACTGCTGTAGCAATCGTGATACCGGCGCTGGGGCCATCCTTGGGAATCGCACCTTCCGGAAAATGAATGTGCATATCTTTCGTTTTATAGAAATCATAGCTGACGTTCATTCGATCGGTCACACTTCTCAAATAAGAAACAGCTGTGCGAGCACTTTCTTTCATCACATCGCCCAAACTACCGGTCAACTCCAGCTTGCCGCTTCCTTCTAAGACCGAGACTTCCACCATCAGCATCTCGCCGCCAACTGCCGTCCAAGCCAGTCCATTTACAATTCCATAGCAATCCGGATCAAATAGCGGCTCATCTTTATACTTTTTCGGTCCCAACAGGCTTTCCAAGCGCCCCTCGCCAACCGACAATGTTTTTTGCCCTTCTTCCACAATCAGAAGAGCGGCTTTTCGCATGATTTTTCCAATGCAACGCTCCAACTGACGAACACCGGATTCTCTGGTGTATCCATCAATCAAAGCACGCAACGCAACATCGCTGATCTTAACCTGAGATGATTTCAGACCATGATTCTGGCGCTGCTTCGGAATTAGATATTGCTTTGCGATATGGTATTTTTCTTCATCCAAATAAGAGGATAGTTCGATCACTTCCATACGATCCAGCAAGGGTCTGGAAATGGTATCCAAGGAATTGGCCGTCATAATAAAGAATGCCTGCGAAAGATCCATCGGAACTTCAATATAGTGATCCACATAATTACAGTTTTGCTCGCTATCCAGCACTTCCAGCAATGCAGAAGCAGGATCCCCTCGCAGATCGGAGCACATTTTATCCACTTCATCCAAAAGAATCAGCGGATTGCTGCTCCCTGCTTTTATAACCGCATCGGCAATGCGACCGGGCATGGCACCAATATAGGTTTTGCGATGACCACGAATTTCCGCCTCATCATGCACGCCACCCAAACTGACCCGTGCCAATTTCCGATTTGTCGCCTCTGCAATACTGCGAGCAATAGATGTCTTTCCCACGCCCGGAGGCCCCACCAAGCAAAGAATCTGACCGCCAACTGCATTCAGCGAGCGTACTGCCAAGAACTCCAACACACGAGTCTTTACTTCGTCCAGCCCGTAATGATCTTTTTCGAGAATTCTTCGAGCTTCCTTAATATCCATGTTTTCTTCGGTATAAACTCCAAAGGGAACTTCCAAAACCAAATCAAGATAATTTCGAATAACTGCACCTTCATGGGAAAGGGGCGGCATTTTCGCCAATCGATCCACCTCTTTAGTGAGCTTTTCTTTAATCTCAGTCGAGGCTTTGAGGGACTCTACTTTTTCATAATAGACATCCACATCATCGGCATTTTCATTTTCACCCAATTCATCTTGGATCACACGCATTTGCTCATGCAAATAATAATCTCGCTGATTGGCCTCAATAGACTCCCGCACCCGAGCATGAATCTCTTGCTCCATTTTGAGCACCTCGATCTCTCGAACCAGAATCTCCAAAAGTTCCTCACAACGTTTTACCGGATCCAGAATTTCCAAAATCTCTTGCTTATATTCCGGATTCAGCAGACTCTGTGCGCAAATCTCATCTGCGCACCGCCCCATATCAGTTTCGGTAAAAATCTCAGGCATCCGCTCCTCACCCAACTTCGGCAAAAGTGAGGAATAATTGTTAAAAGCATCCTTCAGAGAACGAAGCAAAGCTTCACGCTCCGTGGACTCGGCGGATGCCTCAATTTCGTTAACGGGAAACAAAACACCAAGATACATCTTTTGCTTTTTATCGACCTTCAGCAGATCGCAGCGAGAAAGACCACGCACCATGATGCGGACCGCCCCGTCAGGCAACTTTGCGACCTGCTTGATTTTTACTAAGGTTGCAACATCACAAATGTCTTTTGGAGTGGGAGATTCGATGGAAAACTCTTTTTGAGATGCAATCACAAGCAGACCATCGTGTTTTGCGGCCGCCTCAACGGCACAAACAGAAAAGTCTCTCACCACATCTAAGGTGACCGTAGTACCGGGAAACACAACGATCCCTCTGGAAGGAATAAGAGGGTGTTGTTGCAATGTATTATTATTTTCGAGAATATTAATTTCAGCCATGGGTTCTCCTAAGTAAAACTATATTTAAGATATTATACTAAATTTACCATTAATAATCAAGTGTTTTTACAAAACAAAAAGGCAGTCTTAAGAGACTGCCTTTTGAATAACAAATCGCTTCTTAAATCGACAAAAAAAGTAAGCAACACGCAGCACGCCGGCTCCGTAGAATAGACACAACACAAATCCCTCTATGTGATGAAAAGCAGAGAGCGACACACCGGACAATGCCGATAAATAAGGAAATTCAGCCATTGCAAAAGCGCCTTTCCCCAAAGCAAAATAGGATGCAACGCCAAATGGAATCAACACAATCCCTAAAGCCAAGGGTGCAGCACGATAATCTTTTCCCATGCCAAATGGCTCTAGAATAACCAGTAAATAGAAAACAAAAACATCTTTCCAATCACCAAAGTTCACATCAAAACTTGAATAGCGAATTCCGGATATGGTCGCAAAAAACATAAGAATAAAAACGCCCAAAAACAAGGTCATCCACCAACCGGAAATTCTTTCCAGTTCGTATGGCCGAACATGAAGTCCCATTAATCCCACTGTAACAGACAATAATAAGAGTGTCAGTAGGCCTTTCCCGTCAAATAATCCCTCTGACGCCACCATTGAGGTGACAATCAGGCCAAAAAGAGTACTTATACCATTCAGGCAGAGGATCTTAGAGCCTATATTGATAGAAAAACGACAGTATAAGAGTCCTAACGGAATCAACGGAAGTAAAGCAACCGCCGGTATATCACGAAGTAAAAACCACCCCAATGCCGCCGTTTCTCCAAGCAACAACAACGAACTACGAAACAATTTCATAAGATCCTTCCCCTTTTATTTTCACCCAATTATTTTGGTTGTTCATTAAATCCTTAACAGTCAGAATCGCATTTAAGTTTTCAGCGCTTTTTGATAACCCCGCCGATATCACACTCTTCGCACCTTCAAATACCGCCTCTGCTCGCTGATTCTCAGCCACAAAAACCTTTAAATCCATATGATCGTGTTTCAATTCTCGATAATACTCCAAAATGCGGCTGACAATGAACATTCTATTTTCTCCCTCAATAATCAATGCAGACGCATCATCAATAAACAATTCCCCTCCCTGCCTTTTGCTCGCATCAATAATACAAGCTTCTATGCTCTCCCCTACCCCAAATACCGTCTTTTGCTTTTCACCAATGGGATCATCGACCGCCGGATCATACAATTCAAATGTTGCTTTAATCTGATCCCCTTGACGATCCAAGGCTATCCCCGACACTTGCGCCGTTTGTCTCAAGCTTCGGCGTGGAATCTCATCGGAAGCAACCACAGATATGATTAGCAAAACCGCCATAATTATGCGATACACTTTGATAATCATCGTTGTCTCCTCCCATTATGAGTAAAATAACTTTGCCGCCATATCATTTTCCAATAAGGGGCTCTCACCAAAGTATCTTGTTTTCCGCTCTCTTTTCCCAGCGTGTATAAATAAGGCACATCCATAGAATGCATTCCGGCCAGATGCATCATCAAAACCAAAGCAGCGATGGAAATGCCGGGAAGGCCAAAAACCGCCCCCAATGCGATTGTAATAAGCCGAAAATAAAAAACCGGCCCTTTCAAATCTTTTATCATCAATCCGGTGACGCCGGAAAAAGCCACAATAATCACCATCGGCGTTGACACAATGTTGCTGGAAACCGCCGCATCCCCTAAGATTAGCGCTCCCACTACATTCAACGCAAGCCCTAAACCAGCAGGCATTCTGCTTCCGGTCTCTCGTAAGATTTCAAAAGAAAAGAATAAAAGAAGCATTTCGGAAAGGGTGGTAATGGGAACCCCTTCGGAGGTTGCAAGAACCGTATATAACCAATGGGCAGGAAGAACACCCGGATTATAATTAACCACCGCCAGAAAGAACCCCGGAAAAAACACCGAACAGATGAACCCTGCAAAGCGAAGCACTCTACCAACATTGGCATACCAATAACTTTGATAATAATCATCAGGACTTTGAAATGCTTCTGCAAAAATATAAGGCATTGTAATGACCACGGGAGATCCATCCAGTATCACGCCGATTCTTCCCTCCACCAGTTTGGATGCCAGTACATCCGGCCTTGAGGTTTTTCCAACAGTTTTAAATAAAGCATGGGGACAATCTCGTACCAATTCCGCCAGTATATTTCCATCCGGAACAAAGTCAATATCGATCTGACCCAATCGCTTACGCAGATCTTCCACCAATTCCGATCGAACAATGCCGTCCAAATAGCAAATCGCTGCACGGTTGGTACAGCGGTTACCCACAACAATAAACTCACATTTCAGCAACGGGGTTGAAATCCTTTTTTTCACCAGTGCCAAATTTGCCATGATGTTTTCAACAAAACCGTCCTCGGGCCCCAGCAAGGATACTTCTGTTTCCGGCACTTTAGTGCCACGAGTCGGCATTCCTTTTGTATCAATAATGATGCATCTGGGTGCATCACCAATTAAAACAACACAATCGCCGGAAGCAATCTGGATCATCGCCTTCATGGGATCATCGGTAATCTCAACCGTATGATTCACTATTCCTCCCGCCAATGCCCCTTCCGGAGTCGGTTCAAAGGTTTGAGTCGCCAAGCTTCTGATCACATCACGATCTACCACTTCGTTGCTGACCATTGCACCGGATAGAAGTGCGATGATTGGAGTGGTCGGAATTTTCGGGTTGCGAATTGGTTTTTGCTTAAACGTCCCGTCTTTTTCGAATGCTTTTTGAAAAAGTTCAAGATTTGCTGTATAACTGTTTTCAAATCTCATTTTCATCACCCTAAGTTCAGTATCATCCAAAAAAAATAAATTATTACACTACTTGAAAAGGACCGATAAATACGCTAAACTATTAGCAAGGAGTGATACGATGAAGTTTAAAAACTATCTATTTGATTTAGACGGCACTTTAACCGACCCCGGGCTCGGCATTACCAATTCCATTCTTTACGCTTTAAAAAAGTTCGGACTTCCCTTACTGCCTCGAGAAGAATTATACTGTTTCATCGGGCCACCGCTGATCGATTCCTTTATAAAGCACAACGGTGCAAGCCCTGAAGAAGCCAGAGTATTGCTCGCATATTATCGTGAATATTTTTCCACCCAAGGCCTCTTTGAAAACACGGTCTACGATGGAATTCCTCAGGTGCTTTCCACCTTAAAAGAAAGGGGCATGCGACTTTATGTTGCCACCAGCAAGCCGGAACAATTTGCTAAGCAAATTTTAGAGCACTTTGATTTAGCCAAATACTTTATATTCATTGGCGGAAGCACCATGGAAGAAACACGGACAAAAAAAGATGAAGTGATTCAATACGTGTTAGATACAAACAATCTAAACCCTGCCGAAACGCTAATGATCGGGGATCGTATTTATGATATTGAAGGTGCTCACACCTGTGGCCTATCGGCAGCCGGCCTCACTTATGGCTATGGTTCCAAAGAGGAACTTGCCTCTGCTGATTATCTATTCGATACCCCACTGCAAATACTAAGCATATAAAAAAGACCTCCTATGGAAACCCATAGGAGGCCTTTCTTTTCGCTTACTTATTATGCTTCTTATCGTGCATACGAGAGAAGATTTTAATAAACTCAACAATGGGAATAATTGAAACTGCAAGCACAAGAGCAATACCATATTCCATCAAATCCAGATGTGCCAATTCAAAAGCATTTGCCAAGAAAGGAATCTCAATAACAACGGTGGTCAAGAGGAAGGAAAGAATTCCGGCACCCCAGAGCCACTTGTTTTGGCTCTTCATAGCAAAGATGGAACCATGAAGAGAACGCATATTAAAGGAATGGAAAATCTCAGCCATAGAAAGGGTCAAGAATGCCATGCTGGTACCCAAGTCTGCGGCATTATAATGACCTGCAGCAATCGCCTCTGCATGATGCAGATCAGCCAACCAATAACGACCGATTACATAAGAGGCCAGGGTAATCAAGGTCACCAAGAAGCCTTGATAACCAACTGCAAATCCTAAGCCGCCGGCAAAGATGCCTTCCTTGGAATCACGAGGTGCTCTCTTCATTACATCTGCTTCCGGCTTTTCCATACCCAGAGCAAGGGCGGGGAAACAGTCGGTGATCAAGTTGATCCACAAAAGGTGAACCGGCTTGAAGATGGTCCAACCAAACAAGGTTGCAAAGAAGATGGTCAACACTTCGGAGAGGTTAGATGCCAGCAAGAACTGAATAGCCTTACGAATGTTATCGTAAATTCTTCTGCCTTCCCCTGCAGCCGAAACGATGGTAGCAAAGTTATCATCGGCCAGAATCATATCAGCAACATTTTTGGTAACGTCGGTACCGGTAATACCCATACCAACACCAATGTCAGCGTTTTTAATGGAAGGTGCATCGTTTACACCGTCGCCGGTCATTGCGGTAACCTTGCCCTTTTTACGCCATGCGTTTACAATACGAGTTTTGTGCTCCGGCTGAACACGGGCGTATACAGAGTATTTCTCAACCAAAGTTTCGAACTCTTCATCGGAAATCTTGTCCAACTCAGCGCCAGTAATTGCTTCATCGGCAGAATTGATAATGCCAAGTTGCATTGCGATAGCAACAGCAGTATCTTTATGGTCACCGGTGATCATAATTGCACGAATACCGGCTGTACGGCATTCATCGATTGCAGGTTTCACTTCAGGGCGAACCGGATCGATCATACCAACAAGACCCACAAAGCAAAGATCACACTCTACCGTTTCAGACTCATAAACGGAAGGCTCTGCAGTCAGGCTCTTTCTGGCAACAGAAAGAACACGAAGCGCTTTATCTGCCATTGCCTTATTGGCAGTGAGAATATCCGTACGAATTGCATCGGTCATCTCAACTTCTGCACCGTTTACCAATGCCATGGTACATCTCTTCAGTACTTCATCGGGTGCACCTTTTGTAAACTGAATCAACTGACCTTCGGCATCCTTATGAACGGTACTCATCATCTTACGACCGGAATCAAAAGGAACCTCACCCACACGAACAAGTTCATTCTTTTGAACATTCTTGTCGAGACCCAGTTTATAGGCATAGTTAACCAGGGCACACTCGGTAGGCTCACCTACTGCCTCATGGCTTTCGGTATCCAATTCTGCATCAGAACAAAGAGACATGGCAGTAGCCAGTAAAGTCTCATCCTCGCCGTAGTGATCCACAACCGTCATTTTGTTTTGGGTCAAAGTGCCGGTCTTGTCCGAACAAATGATCTGCGTACAGCCCAGAGTTTCAACTGCGGTCAATTTACGGATAATGGCATTGCGCTTAGACATGTTGGTTACACCAATGGAAAGGACAATGGTAACCACTGTTGCCAAACCTTCGGGGATCGCAGCAACTGCAAGGGAAATCGCAACCATAAAGGTATCCAACACAACAGCACCGCCAAATTCACCGCCGGAAATGGCACGGATCAGGTTAATCGCAAAAATGACAACGCAAATACCGATAACGAGATAAGTCAAAATCTTGCTGAGACCGGCCAATTTTTGCTGCAGAGGAGTCTTACCTTCTTCTGCCTGAGCAAGCGCATCCGCAATCTTACCCATTTCAGTATCCATACCGGTACCGACAACCACAGCTTTACCACGGCCATACACAACCGTACTGCCCATGAATACCATGTTCTTACGATCGCCCAGCGCAACATCGCCGTTTACGCTGGCAATGAGGGCTTCTTCTTGCTTGGTTACCGGTACAGATTCACCGGTCAAAGCAGCCTCTTCAATCTTCAAACTGGCACATTCAATAATACGTGCATCAGCAGGAATAGCATCGCCGGCTTCCAACACAATGATATCGCCGACCACTAATTCTTCACTACGGACCGAAATCTGATGTCCGTCACGAATTACTTTTGAAGTGGCGGCCGCAATCTCTTGCAATGCTTCAATTGCTTTTTCAGCCTTGCTCTCCTGAAAAACACCAAGGATGGCATTAATCAAAACAACGGCCATAATGATGATCACATCTGAGGGGAATTCATGTTCAACGATAGCCAATGCACCGGAAATTACCGCAGCAACGATCAAAATAATCGTCATCGGCTCAGCAAGCTGCTTCAGAAAACGATGCAACATCGTCTCTTTTTTGCCTTCCGCAAGCTTGTTGGGGCCATTCTTGGCCAAACGGTCAGCGGCTTCCGAGGCAGACAGTCCGTTTACTGTGGACTTCACCCCATCCAGAACCTTTTTAGATTCCTCTAAATACACTTTCATGAAATAAAGACCTCCATTCGTCTTCGTTTTCGAAAATAGTCTGCACACTTTGACAAGAAAAAAGACTTATCTGCCGAAAAAAACAGCAGATAAGTCTCGTCAATTACGAATAAAGCCAGAAGAACAAACTGCCTTCAAGATGTTGGCCTCATCACGCACTATAAAGAGCGTTGACTACTCCCTTAACTTGAAGTAATCATAACATTTATTCCATTATTTGTCAAGCGGAAACTTTCTTTTTAAAAGAGTATAGATCAACCCAACCAACAAAGAAAATGCCAGCAACAAAATGAATAGATAGAAAACACTATCCCACTTCCCTGTACGATCCACAATTGCTCCAAGAGAATAGGTAGCAATAGTACTTCCTAAATAGCAAAAAGCGTTGGAAAAACCGGCGGAACGAGCACTATCCACCCGATCACGAAGTTGCAAAGGAATCAGCGAGGTAATAATATTGGTCAATGCTGCCATGGCCAAGGAAGAAACTGCAAAACAGATCAAAGTGATCCACCAGATCTTTGTGGGCAAGCAAAGGATCGTAATCCCAACAAAAACCAAAGCAACACAAAAAAAGAAGCAACTGAGATATACATGATTCTTTATGTGTCGATTCACGGCAACGCACAGAGCAGAACTCAAAAGAGAGATCAAAGGTAAGCCTAATGTAAATAAAATAGCAAAAGAATCCGGCAATCCATAAAGCTCTTTGAATATGGAAGGCGTCCATGTGGTCAAGCCATCACGAATCAAGTGATGAATCAAGGCAAAAACAAAAATCACAGCAAAGAATAGAATCAAACCGGAAGACAAAGAATTCTTGCTCTCTTTTTGAATGACTTTTGGCTTTCTTACGGCAACATTTTTTGTTACACGGCCGTAGAAAACGAACCAAATACTACCAACAAGGGCCAGAAGAAAACCCGCTAAGTAAAAGGAAAACTTCCAGTTTAAAAACTCAACAAACAACGCACTGAATGCATATGTGAGGCATGTACCGGATGCCACACAGCTTCCCATGATAACAACGGCCTTACGAAGAGCATTGTCCCCTAAATACATAGACTGCACTCGAGTTAAGGTGGTCCAAAGGACCGATTGGGTCAGACCGTTCAGCAGCCAAAATACAATCATCATCGGCAGACAACTAAAGGACATTAACGTATTCCAAAGTGCCGATAGAATCAGAGCGATAGCCACCGCCCAGCGTGGGTTATAATATTTACTTAACAATCCATGAATGATTTGACCGGCACCATAGGCAAAGAAAAAGGCTGATGCAACCAATCCGGCTAAATCTCTGGTAACATTAAGATCCGCCATAATCTGAATCAAACTGGCGCTGTAGTTTAATCGTCCCAGATATGCAGTTGTGTAGGCAAGCCAACATAAAAACATCAGAAAACCCGCTTGTTTGCTGCTAATTGGCCGAGTTTCTATTTTTATCAACCCCATATCGTCATCCCCCAAAACAATCAGTGTGAAGCTATTTTACTTTACACATTTGCCGGCAAGCTTGATTTAAAATCACGCAAATGCTCGTCGTAACCACGTTTAATATAGGTCCATTCCCCATCGTTATAACGCAATTCTGTCACAGATGCATTAGATACCCAAGGCACATTTTTCATCTCGTCCAACGAAAGCCCACAGCAAAGACATTCCAACACACGAACCGGCGTTGCATGAGTCGCAATCACTACCGTTCGTCCTTCATGCTTCTTTGCAATTTCTAAAACCGAATTATAAATCCGAGCTCCAAGCTCAGCAACGGACTCTCCACCAATACAGCGTGAATTTCCAACGTCTTTTTTCCATATGCCATAAGCCTCACTATAAGACTCTTCTAATGCGCTATAGCTCATCATCTCCCAGTCACCACCAAAAATCTCACGCAATTCAGCAGTTTGAACAACCTCTAAACCAAAAAGGTCTGCAGTTGCTTTTCCGGTGTAATAAGCTCGCTGAAGATCGCTGGAATAAACATGATCCACATGATATGTATTATGAATATACTCAGCCGTCACCTTTGCTTGCTGTTGACCGAGTTCTGATAATGGTGCATCGGAATGCCCCGCAAAGAGTTCTTTTATATTTGCCTCACTTTGTCCATGTCTGATAAGAATTAATTTTGTCATGATTCATCTCTCCAAATATTTATCGGTGCAATTATAGCATTGATTTTATTTAAAATCAATATATATTTATTTTTCCAAAACACTTGACAACCGTATTCAAAATGTGCTAATATATTTGAGCGTTCTTTGCGGGTGTAGCACATCGGCTAGTGCATCGGCCTTCCAAGCCGAGGAGGTGGGTTCGATTCCCATCACCCGCTCCATATGCGCTTGTAGCTCAGCTGGATAGAGCAACTGCCTTCTAAGCAGTAGGCCCGGGGTTCGAGTCCCTGCAAGCGCGCCATAAAGCAGATCACTTTAAGTGGTCTGCTTTTCTTTTTGCTTGCGGGGGCTCGAACCCTGAGAGGGTACAAATCGTTCATAAAAACACTCCGGTGGAGTGTTTTTTAGATTTGTGCACTTGATCAGGTACTGCACGCTTTGCGTGCGGTCGATCAAGTGGCTTGGCGGCGTAGCCGACATGTCCCTGCAAGCGCGCCATAAAGCAGATCACTTTAAGTGGTCTGCTTTTTTGCTTGCGGGGGCTCGAACCCTGAAAAAAATAAAACAGCACCGATCGGTGCTGTTTTATTTTTTGGAATCAGCGAACAATCAAATTGATCAACTTTCCCTTTACATAAATCACTTTGACAATGGATTTTCCTTCGATTGCTGCACTAACCTTTTCATCTTTTTGAACAATCTCAAGCACTTCTTCCTCCGAAGCCTCTGCCGGAATCATAACACGCCCCTTGATTTTGCCCAAAATTTGAACGGCAATCTCAACCACAGATGCTTTCGTTTTTGCCTCATCATATACAGGCCATGTAGTATAGGTCAATTCCCCATCAAAGCCGCCAATTTCCCACATTTCTTCACCAAGGTGAGGAGCAAAGGGATAAATCATCTTAATATAGATTTCAAGTTCTTTTTTATTAATGGAGCCTTTTGCACTGATTTCATTGATCAAGCTCATCAAGGAAGCCAGAGCGGTATTCATCTTAAGATGATCGATATCGTCGCCGACCTTTTTAATGGTCAAATGGAAAACTCTCTCCAGCTCGGCAGAGATTTCATCTCCATCCACAAGAATATCCAACAGCCCGAATGACTTCTCCAAAAAGCGTTTACAACCCTTGATACTGGAGGTATTCCAGGGAGCGCTCTTTTCAAAGTCGCCAATGAACATTTCATAGGTTCTCAGGGTGTCTGCGCCATAATCACGAACAATGTCATCGGGATTCACCACATTGCCACGAGATTTCGACATTTTTTCGCCGCCCTCACCCAAAATCATACCATGAGAGGTACGCTTTGCATAAGGCTCAGCCGTCTTTACAACGCCGATGTCATACAAAAACTTATGCCAGAAGCGACTATACAGCAAATGGAGAGTGGTATGCTCCATACCACCATTATACCAATCCACAGGTCCCCAATACTTCAATGCTTCCTCAGATGCCAAAGCCTCCTCATTATGAGGATCCATATACCGCAGGAAATACCAAGAAGAGCCTGCCCATTGAGGCATCGTATCTGTCTCACGCTTAGCGGCAGCACCACAAACAGGGCAAGTGGTGTTTACAAAGCTTTCCATAGCGGCCAACGGGCTTTCGCCATTATCGGTGGGCTCATAGCTTTCCACATCCGGCAACAGCAACGGGAGTTGCTCTTCGGGAACAGCAACAGGGCCACACTTGGGACAATGTACAATGGGAATGGGCTCACCCCAATAACGCTGACGAGAGAACACCCAGTCACGCAGTTTATAATTTGTTTTGGGCTCCCCTTTTCCGGTTTCTTGCAGGTATTCAATAATCTTTTTCTTTGCTTCTTCTACCGAAAGATCATTTAAAAATCCGCTATTGACCATGATTCCGGTTTCAACATCGGTATAGGCCGCTTCCGAAATATCCCCACCGGCCACCACTTGAATGATCGGCAGATCAAATACCTTTGCGAACTCATAGTCACGAGTATCGTGGGCAGGAACCGCCATAATAGCGCCGGTACCGTAAGACATCAATACATAGTCAGATACAAAAATCGGGATTTCTTTCTGGTTTACCGGGTTAATGGCACGAATGCCCTTTAATTCCACACCAGTTTTATCCTTTGCAAGTTCAGTTCTTTCAAAATCGGATTTTTTGGTAGCTTCGGTCTGATATGCTCTTACTTCGTCAATATTGTTAAGCTTATCTGCCCATTTTTCAATATAAGGATGTTCGGGAGAGATTACCATATAGGTTGCGCCAAATAAGGTATCGGGACGAGTGGTATACACTCTTAATTTTTCGCCGGAGGTAGTGGTAAAGTCCACTTCTGCA